>CAWJNE010000018.1:0-42322 GCA_963844175.1 uncultured Acidimicrobiia bacterium | reverse complement strand
GCAGCGGGCTATCGGATCGTGCAGGAGGCGCTGACCAACGTCGTACGGCACGCCTCGACGTCGCACGCCACGGTCCGGGTGGCGGCGGGACCGCCAGCGAGCGTCGAGGTGGTGGACGACGGGATCGGCCCCACCCCCGGCGCCGGCGGGACGGGCATGGGACTGGTGGGGATCCGCGAGCGGGCGAGCATGACGGGTGGCCGCTGCGAGATCGGGCCACGACACGGTGGCGGGTTCCGCGTCGCCGTGACCTGGGACGCGCCGGCGTGATCCGCGTCGTACTGGCCGACGATCAGCAGCTCGTGCGGGCCGGCTTCCGGGTGCTGCTCGACGCCGAGGAGGGCATCGAGGTGGTCGGCGAGGCCGGCGACGGCGCGGCGGCGGTGGAGCTGGTGCGGGCCGAGCGACCCGACGTCGTGCTGATGGACATCCGCATGCCGGGTGTCGACGGACTGGCGGCGACGCGGGCGGTCACGGACGATCCGTCCCTGGGCGCCGTGCGGGTGCTGATCCTGACCACGTTCGAGCTGGACGAGTACGTCTTCGAGGCCCTGCGGGCGGGCGCCGCTGGCTTCCTCGTCAAGCACACCGAGCCGGCGGAGCTGGTGCGTGCTGTGCGCGTCGTCGCCGCCGGCGACGCCCTGCTGTCGCCGAGCGTCACCCGCCGGCTGATCGCCGAGTTCGCTGCTCGTCCCAGTCGCGGCGACGCACCGACCGGCGCCTTGGCCGGCCTGACCGACCGGGAGCGTGAAGTGATGATCCTCGTCGGGCAGGGCCTGTCGAACGACGAGATCGCCGCCGAGTGGGTGGTCAGCCCCGCCACCGTGCGCACCCACGTCAGCCGGGCGATGATGAAGTTGCACGCTCGCGACCGGGCCCAGCTCGTCGTGATGGCCTACCAGCACGGCCTCGTACGCACGAGCTGATGGCTCGCTTCGCTTCCTTTCGCTTGACAACGTCGCTGCCGACCGCTCGCTCCGCTCGCGAGTCGGGTACGGCCGACCTGACCGCACATGCTCGCTGCGGCACGAACGCTCGGGAACTGCTCTTCACGTGTCGGCGACAACTCAACGCAGGGCCGACGACGGCGAGCGGTCGGATCGTCACCGTGGAGGCATGAGGAACCAACAACCGGCCGTCCGGGTCGACCGGCTGACGAAGCGCTACGGCGACCGATCCGCCGTCGACGAGCTGACCTTCGAGCTGCCGCGTGGCGTCGTCGCCGGGTTCATCGGCCCGAACGGCGCCGGCAAGACCACGACCATGGCGATGCTCCTCGGGCTCGTCGCCCCGACCACCGGGACCGGCTCCGTGCTCGGTCACCCGCTCGACCGCCCAGGAGACTTCCTGGCGCAGGTCGGAGCGCTGATCGAGGGCCCCGCCATGTACCCCGGGCTCACGGCGGCGGAGAACCTGCGCGTGCTCGCCGCCATGGGGCGCCGGGACGCGTCGCGGATCCCGGCCGTCCTCGAGCAGGTCGGCCTGGCCGATCGCGCCGACGACCGGTTCCGTGAGTTCTCCATGGGCATGAAGCAGCGGCTCGGGATCGCCGGCGCCCTCCTCGGCGATCCCGAGCTGCTGATCCTCGACGAGCCGACCAACGGGCTGGACCCGGTCGGGATGCGCGAGATCCGCCAGCTGATCGCCGACATCGCATCGGCAGACCGCACCGTGCTCGTGTCGTCGCACCTGCTCAGCGAGATCGAGCAGGTCTGCGACTGGTTGATCGTCATCGAGCGGGGCGCTGGTGTGTTCGCCGGTCCCGCCATCGAGTTCGCCGGCGGGGCCAGTGCCACGCTGACGGTGAGCCCCGAGCACGCTGCCGACGTGGCGCAGCTGGGGCGGCTGCTGGCCGCCGAGGGTCACGACATCGACGTGGACGACGGCTCCGTGCTCGTCCACCTTGACGACCGCGATCCGCGCACCGTCGGCGTGTCCGTCAACCGCTTGGCCGCCGAGCACGGGCTGGTGCTGGCCGAGCTGTCGACCCGCACGGCCAACCTGCAAGACCGCTACCTCTCCCTCGTCGAAGGAGGCATCCGATGATCCGCTCCATCCAAGCCGAGCTCGTCAAGTTGACGCGGCCCCGCTTCGTCGCCATCACGATCGTCGTCACGATCGTCGTCGCCGCGGCCCTCACGGCCGTCGGCGTGCTCACCGCCGAGTCCGGCCCGGCCGGCGGTCGCTCGGGACCGGGTTCCCTGCTGTCCATCGAGTCGCTCGGAGATGCCGGCGGCGGCACGGCGGTGTTCGCCCAGACCGCCGCCTTCGGGGCCGTGTTCCTGCTGGCCGTGTTCATCGCCACCGTCGCCGGCGAGCTGACCAGGGGGACGTTCCGCACGATGCTCCTGCAGCAGCCGGCCCGCGGTCGGGTCCTGGCGGGCAAGCTCGTCGCCGTGGTCGGGTTCGCTTCGCTGCTCGCCCTGCTGGCCGAAGTGGTGGCGTGGTCGACGGCCCGCCTGCTGGCGCCGGGTCAGGGCATCGACACGTCACGGTGGTCGTCGTTCGACGCGCTCGGCGCGGCAGCCGAGGACTCTGGCCGGCTCGTCGTTTTCATCGCCGGGTGGGCAGTGCTCGCCACGCTGGTCGGCGTGCTCGTCCGCTCCGTGCCCATCGGCGTCGGTGTCGGGCTGGTGTGGGCTGGTCCGATCGAGAACGTGATCGGCGAGGGCTGGGCGCCGGGCGAGCGCTGGTTCCCGGGCCTCGTGTTACGGGCCCTGATCGCGCCGGACTCGGCGGCGATCTCCACCGGCCGGGCGCTGGCGACGCTGGCTGCCTACTCGGCCGTCGCCGTCGGCGTGACGGCGATCGCTCTCCGCCGCCGTGACGTCACGTCCTGACCCATCCGAGGGTTTGCTGCATCCGAGGGTTTGTCGAGGGGACGCCCCTCAGCAAACCCTCGGATGTGGCGCGTTCAGAGCCACCCCGTGGCCTTGAAGCGGCGGTAGAGGAGCACGCAGAGCACGATGTTGAGCACGACGACGATGAGGAAGCCCAGGCCGTGGGCGCCACCGGGGATGCCGCCGAGATTCATCCCGAACAGCCCGGCGATGACGGTCGGGATCACGCCGATCGCCACCCACGCCGAGATCCGCCGGGTGTCCTCGTTCTGGCGGAGCGAGGCCTCGGTGCGGCTGGCCGTCAGCGCGTTGTTGAGCAGCTGGTGCACGGTGCGGCCGCGCTCGACGATCTCGGAGAGCGCGTCGTCGACGTCCCGGAACAGCGGGACGATCTCGGGGTGGACCCACGGGTTGCACTCCATCGACGTCAGCCGCTTCACCGATGCCGACATCGGCTCGAGGGCGACGAGGAAGTCGAGCACCTCGCGGATGAGGAAGTAGATGCGCTTGGTCGGCTGTTCCCGGCGTTCGCTGAACACCGCCCGCTCGATCTCCCGCACGTCGTGCTCCAGGCCGTCGATGACCGGCACGTAGGACTGGACGACGTGCAGCAGTGCTGCCTGCAGCACGGCGCCTGGGCCGTGGGCCAGCCGGTCGGCGTGGTCCTCCAGCTCGTGACGGACACCGGCCAGCGGCGCGGCGTGCCCGTAGCGGACGGTCACGAGGTAGTCGGGGCCGGCGTAGAAGAACAGCTCGCCGAACTCGACCTCCTCCCGCTCGTCGACGTAGCGGGCGGTCGGCACGACCGTGAGGAGGCAGCTGTCGTGGCGCTCGACCTTCGGCCGATCGTGCTTGTTGCGGGCGTCGGCGATGGCCAGTTCGGGCAGCTCGAAGGCGTCCCGCGCCTGGTCGAGCTCGACGTCGGTCGGCACGCGCAACCCGAGCCACCCGAACCCGGCCCCGCCGCGCTCGGCGGCCAGCTTCTCGATCGAGTCCGTCTCCAGGGTCCGGTGGCCCTCGACGTACCAGGCGGCGTCGACGATCACCGGGCAATCATGACAGCGTGCTCGCGGAGCGGAAGGCCTCCTCGTCAGCGGAATGGTTGCCGGGCAACCATTCCGCGGACGACGACGTCAGGCGTTGACGACGACGCCGAGGTCGGGCAGGCGGAACGGCGGGCTGCGGCGCATCCGCTGCCAGGCCTCGCCGGCGGTGCCGCCGACCAGGTACTGCTCCTGGGCGATCGCCGCGGCGACCTGCGGTGCGGCGAAGCTCGTGCCGCTCCAACGCGCCCACCCGCGGTAGCTGTCGACCCCGGCTCGATCGGTGCGCCGGTCGTCGAAGTCGCAGAAGAACGTGCTGACGACGTCGACGCCCGGGGCGCAGGCATCGACCCACGACCCGAAGTTGGAGAAGGCCGCCCTCCCCTGGGTGTCGAGCGCACCGACGGCGACGACCCCCGGCAGCGCGGCGGGGTAGTACGGCTGCGACGTGCCGTCGTTGCCGGCCGATGCGACGACGACTGCACCGGCCAGCAACCCGGCCACGACATCGCCCAGCGCCGCCGCGTCGTCGCCGATGGCGTAGGTGCCGAGTGCCATGACCACGATGTCGTAGCCGTCGCCGGCGCGCCGCAGCGCCCGCTCGACGGCGCGCGCCACCGAAGCGTGGTCGCCGTCGCCGTAGCTCGTCAGCACGCCCGAGTGGTGCACCACCGCATCGGGGCAGTGCTGGCGGATGATCCCGCTGATGAACGTGCCGTGGCCGCCCTGCGTGTCGAGCTGCCCGCGCCCGTCGTCGTCCGGCTCGTCCTCGTCGTCGAAGCGGCCGGTCTCGCCGCGGTTGAGCCAGCCCTCGTGCACCAGGCAGTTCGTCAGGTCTGGGTGTTCCGGGACGCCGTCACGGGTGCGCAGCCCGGTGTCGAGCACCAGCACCTGCGGGGGACGGTGGCCGCGCAACCGCAGCGGATCGGGCAGGTGGCGCGGCGCCAGTGCCGGCCGGGCGGTCGAGTCGACGTCGGTCGGCGGCACCACACCGGGCGTGCCGCCGGAGCAGCCGTCGTCGACGACGCCGAAGCGGGGCCCGACACCGTCGGCGAGGAACACGTGGTTGGCGCGCACCCGCAGCTGTTGACGGCGCAACGCATCGGCCAAACGGCGGGCGTTGTCGATCCAGCGGGCCGACTGGTGCCGATCGATTCGACGGTCCCGAGTGCCGACGACTCCGCTCGGCGGCGGCTGTGCGCCGGGTGCACCGCCGAGCACGTCGAGCTCGGGCTGGTCGATCACGTGCGTGACGCGGGCGTACTCGTCGTCGCCGTCGAACTCGACGATGACGGAGTTCGGGCGGATCAGCGAGATCCGACCGTCCGGGTCCATCGCGACGGCGATGCGCCGCTCGGCGAGACGCGCCTCGTGGCCCCCGAGCGGGCCGTCGAACGGCCGCAGATCCTCGATGTCGGCCACCGTGCGGTCAGACGTTGAAGACGGTGCCGAGGTCCGGGAACCGGTACCGCGAGTGGTGGGACAACCGGCGCCACGCCTCCCGGGCGGTGGACTGCGTGAGGTACATCTCCTGGGCCAGGGCGCCCGCAACCTTGGGGGCGGAGAAGCTGGTGCCGCTCCAGCGGGCCCAGCCGGTCAGCGGCGGTTCGGCGGGCGCGCCCTCGTCACGTTCCACGAAGAACGTGCTGACGACGTCGATGCCCGGGGCGCAGGCGTCCACCCAACCGCCGAAGTTCGTGAACCAGGCCTTGTCCGCCTCACCCAGTGCGCCGACACCGACGATCGACGGCAGCGCCGCCGGGAAGTAGGGCCGGGACGTCGACTGGTTGCCGGCGGCGGCGATCCCGACCCCGTCGCCGAGCAGCCGGTCGAGGGCGGCGCCGAACACCGAGCCGTCGTCGTCCGTCATGTACCCGCCGAGGCTGAGGATCACGAGGTCGAACGGTCCGGCGTGGGTCAGGGCGTTCTCGAAGGCGGCGATGACCGTCGCCACGTCGCCGTCGCCGAAGCTCGACAGCACGCCGGCGACGTGCACCTCGGCATCCGGGCAGAGCTGTTGCACGATCCCGGTGATGAACGTGCCGTGCCCCGCCTCGAAGTCGAGGGTGCCGCTGGCGTCGTCGTCGTACTCGTCCTCGTCGTCGATGGCGCCGGCGGCCGGGTCCTGCAACCACGGCGAGTGCAGGCGGGCGCACGTGAGTGCGGGGTGCTCGACGGCGGCTCCCTCGGCCGCCGTCGTGCGCAGTCCGGTGTCCAGGACCAGCACCTGCGGGACGGGGTGCCCCAAACCGAGCGGCTGGCGCAGGAACGCCGGCTCCAGTGCCGGCTCGGACGTGGAGCGCAGCACCGGTCCGACGTCGGTCCGCACGATGTCAGCGGTGAACATCATCCCCCCGGCGAAGTGCGCCGGAGCGCCGACCGGGCTGCCCTTCACCCCCTGGCTGCCGAGCACGAGGTGGTTCGACTCCACCACGATCGAGTCGTCGCCTCCGCGCAGCGTTGCGATGACCTCCTGCACCGGTCCGGCGCTCCACCGCCGCTCCCCGCCGAGGTCGATCGGCTCGACGGCTCCGAGGTCGTAGCGCGCCAGTCCGCCCTTGCCGGGCTCCGTCAGGCGCCGCCGACCGTCGTCCCCGTACCGCCGCGTGATGGCGTCGGCGACCTGTTGGAAGCCGCCGTCGCCGACATCGATCACGACGCTGTCGGGTCGGATGAGCACGAGCTGTCCATCCGGATCGGCGGCCATCACGATGCGGCGGCGGAGGAACACCTCGGCGAGCAGACCGAGGGTTCCCGGATGGTCGACGAGCAGGCTGTCAGTGGCCACGCTGGCTCCTTGGATCGGCGGACGGGCGCCGGGTCATCGAAGCAGGTCTCGCCTGCCGATGCCAGGTGTTAGCCCCGTCTACCCTGCAGGTCAATGGCGTGCTCGTCGACGACGATCGACGAGCTGGTCGTCCTCGTCGACACCAACCCGCAGGCGGCGCTCGACACCGCGACGAGACGCCTGGCGAGCGAGACGTCGGTGTCGACGTCTGCCGAGCTGCTGTGGATCAGCGGTTTGTCCCACCGCGCCCTCGGCGACCTGTCGACGGCGCGGTCCACCCTCGAGGTCGCGAGGAAGATGCTCGTCGAGGCCAAGGACACGGGGCTGGCGGCGCGGATCACGATCAGCTTGGCCTTCGAGGTCGCCCACGGCGGCGACATCGGCGCGGCGCTCGACCTGCTCGACGAGGTCGAGCCGTTCGTCCAGGGGGTCGACGCCGCTCGGCTGGCCAATCAGCGCGGCGTCCTGCGGTATCGACTGGGGTTGCTGGACGAGGCCGCCGCCGACCTGTACCAGGCTCGTGCGCTCGGCGCTCGCTTCGGTGAGCACGGGACGGAGCTGCGGGCGCTCGTCAACCTGGGCTCGGTCCTCGCTCATCGCGGTCGGTTGGCTGAGGCGCGCGGCGCGCTCCTCGACGGGATCACGCTGGCACTGGACCTCGAGCAGTTCGCCATGGGGGCCCTCGCCCTCTCGAACCTGGCCTACGTCGCATCGATCGAGGGCAACCTGCCCGAAGCGCTCGACTGCTTCGCATCGGCCGAGGACGGCTACCAGCGGGCGGGGATGCGCGCCGACCTCCCCATCCTCTATGCCGACCACGCGCTGGCGCTGACGGATGCCAACCTGGCCGCAGATGCCGAGCAGCTGATCGACCGTGCCGTCGAGCTGTCGCAGGCGAGCGGCAACGACATCGAGCTCGCCGAGCTGCTGCTGACGTCGGCCGAGATCGACCTCGCCCTGGGCAAGCCGGATGAAGCCCTGGCCTCCGCCGTCGACGCCAGCGCCCGCTTCGCTCGCCAGGGACGGCACCTCTGGCGCAACGTGGCGGAGCGCTTGCGGCTGCGGGCGGCCGCTGCGCTGGCCCCCGAGGACGCCGCGGTGGCCGACGAGCTGGCGGACAACGGTGCCGCGCTGGCCGCCGGCGGCTGGCAGTCCGAGGCCCTCGCCGCTGTGCTGCTGGCTGCGCTCATGCACGCCCGCGCCGGCCGCGTCGACCGGGCTACCGAGCTGCTACGGGGGACGGCGGGCGGGGCGGGGCACGGACGGGCGGCCGATCGGATCCTGTACGGCCACGTCACCGCGCTCCTCGCCGAGCACCGGGGAGACCGGGCCGGGGCGCGGCGGGCCGTGACCGCCGGGTTGCGCGTCGCCGCCGACACGCAGGCCGCGCTCGGGTCGTTGGAGACGCGTTCGCACGCCGCCCAGCACGGGGCCGAGCTGATCGAGCTCGGCGCCCGCCTCGCCGTGACCGACGGGCGGGCGCGCGAGCTGCTGCACCGCATCGAAGCCATGCGCACGATGGTCTCCCACGCCCCCCTCGTGCGGCCGCCGGACGACGACACGTTGGCGGCGCGGCTGACCGAGCTGCGTCGGCTCAGTGCGTTGGTCGATGATCCGGAGACGGCGATCGACGAGCGGCGGCATGCGGAACGGGAGCGGCTGACCGTCGAACGGTCGATCCGCGGGCTCGACCGTCGCACGAGGGGCGACGAGCTCGCCGACCGTCGGACGACGGAGCAGGTCGTCGCCGAGGCCGTGGCCGACCTGCGGCGGTTCGGCGACCGCCAGGCGGTGGCGTACGCCGACCTGGACGGCCGGCTGCTGGCTGTCGTCGTCGACCGCGGTCGGTGCCGCTTGCACGACCTCGGTCCGGTCGGCGCGGTAGCCGCCGACGTCGACGCCTGTGGCTTCATGCTCCACCGGCTCAACCGGAGCCAGGGATCGGAGGCCTCACGAGCGGCGGCGGGGCGGTCGCTGCGCGACACGGCGGACGCGCTGGGCACCCAGCTGTTCCCGCCGAGCGTGGCGCGGTGCGAACGCCCGCTGGTGGTCGTCCCGACCGGGGTGCTGCACGGGGTGCCCTGGGCGGCGCTCGACGTGCTGGCCGGACGGACGGTGTCGGTCAGCCCCTCGCTCAGCGGGTGGTCGGCGAGCATCACGGCGTCGGCGCGGCGAGCAGGTCGGCGCACGCGTCGCCGGCCCGGCGAGCCAGCCGGGTTCATCGCCGGCCCCGGGTTGCGGTTCGCCGAGCAAGAGGTCAGCACGTTCGCCCGCTCGTACCGCCGGTCGACGGTGCTGACGGGGGACCAGGCGACCGCCGAGCGGTGCCTCGCCCTGCTCGAGCGATGCGAGCTCGTGCACCTCGCCTGCCACGGCTCGTTCCGCCGCGACAACCCGCTGTTCTCCACGCTCACGCTGGCCGACGGCCCGTTGACGGTCTACGACCTGGAGCGGGTGGACGAGCTCCCCGAGGTCGTCGTGCTGTCGGCGTGCAGCGTCGCCGCCTCGACGTCCATCAACGGCGGGACGCTGCTCGGTCTGTCCAGCGCCCTTGGTGCCTTCGGCGCCAGCAGCGTGGTGGCTCCGCTGACTCCGGTCAGCGACGAGTTCGTGGTCCCCGTGATGCAACGCCTGCACGCAGGGCTCGCCGCCGGGCTGGCGGCGGCGCCGGCGTTGGCCGCAGCGACCCGCCTCGACGGCGAGCTGGACGCCACCGGGGCGGCGTTCGTTGCCATCGGCGCCTAGAACGACCGTTCTCACTTCTTTTGACGCCGGGCGGTATCTGACGGGAAGTTCGAGGCTCCCCACGACGTGCACGCTGTCCTCTCCTCCGCGCCGGCGCCGGGCGTAGGCTCCGACGCTGTGGAGGCGCAGGAGCTGCTGCGTCGCGTCATCGATGGAGACGAGCAGGCGTGGAGCGAGGTCGTCGACCGGTTCGCCGGCCTCGTCTGGTCGATCGCCCGGTCGTACCGACTGTCGTCCGCGGCGACCGACGACGTCGTGCAGACGGTGTGGCTCCGCCTCGCCGAGCATGCCAGTCGCATCCGCCAGCCGGAACGGCTCGCCTCGTGGCTGGCGACCACGACGCGCAACGAGTCGCTGCGGGTGATCCGCGGGAACCAGCGCGTCACCCCGCAGGCGAGCACCGACGAGTACATCGAACCGACGACGCCGTCGATCGAGGAGCGGGTCTCCGACGCCGTGACGCTGCAGGCCGTGCTCGATGCGTTCGCCCAGCTCCCACCGGAGGACCAGCAGCTGATGCGGCTGCTCTGCGCCGTGCCGCCGCTCGACTACGAGACCATCTCCGAGCTGATCGGCCGGCCGATCGGCAGCATCGGCCCCACCCGGGCCCGCTGCATCGAACGGCTGCGCAAGCTCCTTCCCCCTGGCCTGGACCCGAAAGCAGGACTGCCATGAGTGTGACCGACGACGAACTGCAGGAGCTGCTGGGCCGTGCCCTGCGCGCTGCCGAACCCGTCCCCGACAAGGTCGTCAGCGGCGCCCGCGCGGCGTGGACGTGGCGCACGATCGACGAGGAGCTGGCCGAGCTGGTCTTCGACTCCGCCGCGGAGCTCACGGGGGTGCGCAGCGAGGACACCGCCCGGCAGCTGACGTTCCGTGCCCCGGGGGTGGAGATCGAGGTCATGGTCGTCGACGACGGCGCCCGCCGGATCGTCGGCCAGCTCGTCCCGCCCGGCGAGTGCACGGTCCAGCTGACGACCGAGGATGCGGTGCGGGACAGCCAGACCGATCGGCTGGGCCGCTTCACGTTCGAGCCGGTGCCCCCGGGCCCGGTGCGGATCACGGTCCTCGGGGCCGACGGCGGTCACGTCGCCTCGACGGAGTGGACGATCCTCTGATCGCCTCGCTCGCTCCGAAGACTCCGCTCACTCGGCGGGGTCGGACAAGGCCGACCTGAACCGAGCGCTCGCTGCGACGGGGGCCGAACCGTCGGGACTTCGACCCGCCCGTTCGGCGAGTTGGCGGCGAGTTGGCGGAGGTCCTGGTCGGGCCTAACCTTGCAGGGTCCTGCGCTCGGATCCGTCCGGTCGGCGTTGGACGCCGATCGTTCGACTCCCACCCGAGGTACGCGTGCCCACCATCCAGCAGCTGGTCCGTCAGGGCCGCAGCTCGAAGATCACCAAGAGCAAGACACCGGCGCTGAAGGGTTCGCCCCAGCGCCGCGGCGTCTGCACGCGCGTCTACACGAACACCCCCAAGAAGCCGAACTCGGCGCTGCGCAAGGTGGCCCGTGTGCGCCTGTCGAGCGGCATCGAGATCACCGCCTACATCCCGGGCGAGGGCCACAACCTGCAGGAGCACTCGATCGTGCTGGTGCGTGGTGGTCGAGTGCGCGACCTGCCGGGGGTCCGCTACAAGATCATCCGTGGCGCGCTCGACGCCGCTGGGGTGAAGAACCGCAAGCAGGCCCGCAGCCGGTACGGCGCCAAGGCCGACAAGTGAACATCGACGAAGTGAGCTGAGCCCAGATGCCCCGCAAAGGACCCGCCCCCCGGCGCCCGCTGGTCGCCGACCCGATCCACCACTCGGCGCTGGTCACCCAGATCGTCAACAAGGTCATGCTCAGCGGCAAGCGCAGCCTGGCCGAGCGGATCGTCTACGACGCCATGGAGCTGATCTCGGCTCGCACCGGCGAGGAGTCGCTGTCCACCGTCAAGCGCGCCGTGGACAACGTCCGCCCGCCGCTCGAGGTGAAGAGCCGGCGCGTCGGCGGCGCCACCTACCAGGTGCCGATGGAGGTCCGCCAGCCGCGGGCCAACACCCTGGCGATCCGCTGGATCGTCGACTTCGCCCGGGCCCGCCGCGAGAAGACGATGTCGGAATGCCTGGCCGCCGAGTTGATGGACGCCGCCAACGGCCTCGGCGCGGCGATGAAGCGGCGCGACGACATGCAGAAGATGGCCGAGTCGAACAAGGCCTTCGCCCACTACCGCTGGTAGTCGTCGCCCTCCAGGACCGGCACCGGTGATCGCACTGCGGCACGGCCTCCGACGCGACCGATGACCGCCGGTCCCGCCACGCCCGCCGACCCGGCGGTCCGCTCGGTGCGACTGGCGCATCGTCAACCTGCACATCGCCAAGCGCAACCGGTGACGTTGCGATGAGCGATGAGCCATGAGCGGTCAGCGATCCGCTCACCGCTCACATCACGAGGCGGGGTGGGGACGCGGGTCGTCGTCGAGCGTGATCCGGCCATCGATGCGCGCCTGGACGAACTCGCCGGCGGTGATCGGTGCGTAGCGGCAGGGGCGGTGGCGTGTCACGCACGACGGGATGCAGGTCACCGGGGTCGCCGGGTCGGGGTTGACGAAGAACGGGATCGACAGCCGCTCGGCGTCGCCGGCGGACACGACACGGTGGGGGGTGGACACGTATCGGTCGTTCGTCCAGCGGGCCAGGAGGTCGCCGAGGTTGACGACCAAGCTCCCCGCCGGTGCCTCGACCGGGAGCCACGAGCCGTGCCGCCGGCGCACCTCCAACCCGGGGCGGCCGTCGGTGGCGAGCAGCGTGATGGCGCCGTAGTCCGTGTGCCCGCCGGTCGTCACGACGCCATCCGGTGTCGGGGGGTACCGCAGCAGCCGGAGGAAGCACTGTGGCCGGCGCATCCGTTGGGCGAAGAAGCCATCGTCGAGGTCGAGGCCGATGGCCACGGTGCGCAGCAGGGCGTGTGCGACATCCAGGGCAGCCGCCTGGTAGCGCTCGATCGCCGCCCGGAACCCGTCGAGGTCGGGCCAGTGCTCGAAGCTGGCCAGCCCGATGTCCAACATCTCCTTGCCGCCGGAGCGCCTCGACCCGATGCCGGCATAGCCGTCGTTGCCGACCATCGCCGACCGCTGCTTGTCGGCGGGTGGGAGAGCGAAGAAGCGACGCGCCGCGGCGAACGCTCCGTCAAGCAGATCGTCGAGGCCATGGTCGACGACGACGAAGAACCCGGTGTCCTCGCACGCTGCGGCGACGCCGGCCACCGCATCACGGTCGGTCAGCCCGACCAGCGGGGCGGCGGCCGTCACCGGTCGATCGTCAGGCGCACCGTCCGGCAGCGATCGAACTCCGTCGACTCGACCACGGCCAGCGACACCAGGGACGGCACCTGCGCTGCCAGCTGGTCCCACAGCCGACGGGTGATCTCCTCGACCGTCGGCTCGCGATCCCAGACGAGCGCCCGGTACCCCTTCCAGTCACCGAGGTCGGTGTCGGTCAGGTACCGGCCGCGCAACGGTTCGACCAAGCGGTGCAGCAGGGCCTCCAGGTCGTCGGCCGGCATGACCTTGTCGGCATCGGCTGGGCCCTCGACGGTGGCCTCGACGCTCCAGGGGTGGCTGTGCACGAGCCCGTCGACTCGATGGGCGAAGCGGGCGTGGATCGCCGCCGTCATCGTCAACCGCAGCCTGGTGTCCACCCTCATGTCATAGCCCGATGTCGGGATCGACGAACTCGTTCGTAACGAGATCTTCGACGGTCAGGTCCTCGGGGACCTCGATGCCGGAATCACGGATCTTGTCGAGCACGCCCTGGACCCGCGCCTCGTCCATGTTGCCCAGCGTGTCGTCCGGCCCGTTCCCGACGAACCCGAGCTCCTTCTGGGTCTGCACGGAGTAGTCAGCCAACGCCTGGTCGTAGACCCAGAACGAGTCGTACTGCTCGACGGCGTCGATGATGATCGCATTGGCGCGGTCGGGCGCATCGATGTAGTCGATGGCCGCTTGCTGGACGATCGGCACGAACTTCTCGAGGCACGGCCGCAGCGTCTCCAGCTGGTCAGGCACGATCGAGAGCATCTGCGAGTACACCTCGAAGCCGGCGTCGTGGAGCGTCTGGTACTTCACCGGCTTGCCCCACTCCTCGAACACGTTCTCGTAGGTGTACGGCTCGGCCGAGGCGAAGCCCTGTTGGGCGATGGCTCCGTCCTCCGAGATGAACCGGTCCGGGCTGCCGGTGTAGGACGGGTCGATCTGCCCCTCGTTCCACGTGCCGTCCGCCACGAACACCGTCGAGAACTCGCCACCCGGGAAGACGTTGATCGTCACGTCCTCCTCGCCGAGGTCGGCGAGCGTCTCGACCTCGGGGTACGTCTCGGGGTCCCAGTAGATGATCTGGGGGTTGATCTCCATCGGGGCGACCACCGACAGCACCGGCGTTTCGGCGTAGCGCACGATCTGCCCTTCGGTGTTGGCGTAGCCGAGGTGGATGCCGTCGTCGGCGTACTGCTCGACGGACACCGGCTGGTCCCCGATCGCCGGCCCGCCGGTGCGCACCTCCAGCTCGATCCCGGTCTCCTGCCCGGAGGCCACCAGCGGGCCGCGCACGACCTGGTTCTCGACGTCGACCTCGTACCCCTCGCCGATCATCTCGTAGAGCGAGCCGTGCTCGGCCTCCGGGAACCAGTCGGTCTGGATCACGAGCGGGTCCGGGCAGTCGGCGGTGAGGTCGACGGCGCCGCCCCCGCTCGCTGAACCTTCGGTCGAGCCGCCGGTGGTCGTGTCCGACGCCCCAGTCGTCGCTCGACGCCCCGGTCGTCGCCGGCGCCGCCGTCGTGTCGGCCGCACCACCATCGTCGTCATCACTACCGCACGCGTTCACCGCCAACGCAGTGGCCGCGAGCATGCCGAACGTGCGGACAAAGGTGCGCTTCATCAATCCTCCGAGGTTGGTCGATGGGGTAGGAGATCGTTGATCAGGCGGCTGGGTCGTACCACTTGCCGATCGCTTTCCGCTGGAGCCAGCCGAAGAAGAGGAACACCAGGACGCCGAGCAGCGAGGACATGATCACGGCGGTGAACAACTCCTCACCGTCGAGCTGGCTGGCGTAGTTGCGGAGTCGCTGGCCGATGCCGGGTTGCCCCCGGCCGAAGAAGAAGTCGCCGACGATGGCGCCGATCACGGAAAGTCCTGCGGAGATGCGCAGGCCGGCGAAGATGGCGGGGAGCGCGGCCGGGAACATCAGTTTGCGCAGCCGCGTCAAGCGGCTGGCGTGCTGCAGCGTGAAGAGGTCGTGCATCCCGCGATCCGCGGATTGCAGGCCGAACAGCGTGTTCACGATGATCGGGAACAGCGAGATGAGCACGCAGACCATCACACGAGACGTCTGCGCCGTGCCGAACCAGAACGAGATCAACGGCGTGATGGCGAGGATCGGGATCGCCTGCAGCATCACCATGTACGGGAAGATGGCCCGCTCGAAGAGCTTCGTCTGGCTCATCAGCACGGCGATGAAGATGCCGAGGACGATCGAGATGGAGAGTCCGATGAAGGCGACGCGCGCGCTCGACCACAGCGCCAGCAGGATGTCCGAGAACACGTCCCAGTCGAGGAACCCCTTGTCGATGACCTGGTGCGGCGGACGCAGGAGAAACCGTCGTCGCTCGTCGAGGACGACGTACGAGACGCAGTACCAGAGACCGATGAACACCGCGCCGAGGGCGAGCGGAGGCAGAACGACCTTCGCCCAGTGCTCGCGGCGTGCGGACGGCGGCCGCAAGCCGGTCTCCGTCGCTGCAGCGATCGGATCCTCGACGCGGGGCGGGTCGGCCGGCGGTGCCGGTTCCCGGACGTCGGTCATTCGCTGGCCCCTCGCAGCGCCTTCGACACGTCGCCGCTGAGGGCGGCGAAGTCGGCTTGGAAGCGCAGCTCCGGTGACCTCGGGTAATCGAACGGCACGTCGAACTCGCCGACGATCCGGCCAGGGCGAGCGGACATCACGAGGACGCGGGTGCTCATGAACACGGCCTCGCTGATCGAGTGGGTGATGAACAGCCCGGCGAAGCGCTCGGCACGGAACAGCTCCAGCGTCTGGTCGTTGAGGTGCTCCCGCGTGATCTCGTCGACGGCCCCGAAGGGCTCGTCGAACAAGAAGACCGGGGGCTTCAACGTCAGCGTGCGGGCAAGCGAGCAGCGCATCTTCATGCCGCCCGACAGGGACTTCGGGTAGTGGCGCTCGAAGCCGGTCAGCCCGACCATCGAGATGGCGTCGGTGGCGAGGCGTTCCCGTTCCCGGCGATCGATGCCGCGCAGCTCGGCCAGCAGCTCGACGTTCTGGCGCACCGTCCGCCACGGCAGCAGCGTGGCGTCCTGGAAGACGTAGCCGACGTGCTCGCGGTCGATGTCGACGGCGCCACTCGTCTGGCGGAGCAGGCCGGAGGCGATGCGCAGCAGCGTGGACTTGCCGCATCCGGACGGTCCGACGACGGTGACGAACTCGCCGGGCCGGACGGAGAAGCTGACGTCGGCGATCGCCTCGGTGCCGTCGGGGAAGACCATCCCGATGTGCTCGAAGGCGACGCCCGCTCCGGCCGGTGAGGCGAGCTCCGCGCCGACATGCGTCGACGCCCGTTCCGGCATCTGCGTCCTCCCAGCGCCCGATCCGATCCCCGATTCCTAGCAGTGTGGGCGGGCGGAAACCACGGCTGATCTCAGCTCGTGACACGGCGTTCACACAGTGGACTACCGTTCCGTGTCCGGATGAACGTGCAATCGATCCTCGCCCGCAAGGGTTCCGACGTCGCCACGATCGGACACACCGCGTCGCTCTCGGACGCCGCTGCGGAGCTGCGCGATCGCGGCGTCGGGGCGCTCGTCGTGTCGGACGACGGCCAGCACATCGACGGGATCGTCTCCGAGCGCGACGTGGTGCGCGCCCTCGCCGCCCATGGCGCCAGCGCGCTCGGCCGGACGGTCGGCTCCGCCATGTCGACACAGGTCGTGACGTGCGCCGCCGGCGACTCGGTCGACGAGCTGATGGCGTCGATGACCGAGCGACGGATCCGCCACCTCCCCGTGGTCGACACCGAGGGACTGTTGGCCGGCATCGTCTCCATCGGTGATGTCGTGAAGGCCCGTCTCGGCGACCTCGTGAACGAGAACCAGGCCCTGGTCGAGTACCTGCACCACGGCCGCTGAGCCCGTCGACGGCGGGCGGGCGCTCGGTAGGTTCGGCGGGCGTGGGGCGGTCGCTCGGGGGGAACTACCGGAAGCTGTTCTCGGCGTCGACGATCTCGAACCTCGGCGACGGCGTCGGGATCATCGCCTACCCGTGGCTGGCGTCGGCGATCACCCGCAGCCCGCTGCTGATCGCCCTGGTCGCCGTTGCCCAACGCCTGCCGTGGCTGCTGTTCAGCCTGCCGGCGGGCGTCATCACCGACCGAGGCGACCGTCGCCGTCTGATGGTCGCCGCCAACACCGGCCGAGCCGTCCTCACCGGTGTCGTCGCCGTCGCCGTGCTGGCCCGCCAGGGGTCCATCCCGGCGCCCGACCAGCTCGACCAGGTGATGGGGACCGAGTGGCTGCTCTACCTGATGATCCTCGTCGCCACCCTGCTGCTCGGGATGTGCGAGGTGATCTACGACAACAGCGCCCAGACGTTCCTGCCGGCGATCGTCGACACCGCCGACCTGGAGCGGGCCAACGGGCGGATGTACTCCGCCGAACTGGTTGCCAACCAGTTCGTCGGCCCACCGCTGGCCAGCCTGCTGCTGCTGGTCGGGTTCGCCGTGCCGGTGATCTTCGACGCCGGCACGTTCGCCGTGTCGGCGGCGCTGGTGTTCGCCATCGTCGCCACTCCCCGACCGGTACCGGCGGGCGAGGTCGTCGAGCGGCGCCCGTGGCGCTCGGAGCTGGCCGAGGGCTTTCGATGGCTGTGGGGCCACGACGTGATCCGGACCCTGGCCATCACGCTCGGCGGCCTGAACCTGTTGAGCCAGGTCAGCTTCGCCCTCATCGTGCTCTACGGCCAGGAGGTGCTCGGCACTTCGGTCACCGAGTTCGCGTTGTTCACCATGGGGGGAGCCGTCGGCGGCGTGGTCGGCGGCTGGACGGCCTCGGCGGTGATCCGACGGATCGGATCGGGGCCATCGCTGGCCCTCACGCTGTGGGGCGGCGCGCTGTGCTCGATCGCCCTCGCCTTCATCTCCAACTGGCCCGTAGCCGCCGTCGCGCTCTTCGTCTTCCTGTTCGCGGGCACCCTGTGGAACGTCATCACGGTCAGCTTCCGCCAGGCCGTTGTCCCGGATCGACTGCTCGGCCGGGTGAACAGCGTCTACCGCTTCTTCGGGTGGGGCGCCATCCCGATCGGCGGACTGATCGGCGGCGTCATCGTCGCCGTCCTCGACGGTCCGCTGTCGCGGGACGCCGCGCTGCGCGCGCCGTTCGTGGTGGCCGGCGTGGCCCAGATCGGCCTGGCCCTGTGGGCGGCCTCACGCCTCACGACGGCCAAGCTCGACGCCGCCCGTGCCCCCGGCGACGGGAACGTCCGTGCGGTCGATCCCACCCCCCGGTAACCTGGTGCTCCGCCCATTCCGGGCGCTGACCCGGGTGCTCGGCACCCGGGTTCTTCGTGTGTCTGGCTTCGTACTTCCGCCCCGACCGGGGTGGCCGCAGAGAGAGATCAAACATGGTCAAGCGTGAGTTCCCCCTCGAGCGCTACCGCAACATCGGCATCATGGCCCACATCGATGCGGGCAAGACCACGACGACGGAGCGCGTCCTCTACTACACCGGCAAGACGTACAAGATCGGCGAGGTCCACGAAGGCGCCGCCGTCATGGACCACATGGCCCAGGAGCAGGAGCGTGGCATCACCATCACGTCCGCGGCCACGACGGCGTTCTGGAACGACCACCGCATCAACATCATCGACACGCCTGGCCACGTGGACTTCACCATCGAGGTCGAGCGGTCGCTGCGCGTCCTCGACGGCGCGGTGGCCGTGTTCGACTCCGTGGCCGGTGTGGAGCCGCAGACCGAGACGGTGTGGCGGCAGGCCAACAAGTACAACGTCCCGCGGATGTGCTTCGTCAACAAGATGGACCGCACGGGAGCGAACTTCTTCCGCACCGTCGAGATGATCGAGAGCCGGCTGGAGGCCACGCCGGCCGTCATCCAGCTCCCGATCGGCTCGGAGGGCGCGTTCAAGGGCGTGGTCGACCTCGTCAAGATGAAGGCGATCGTGTGGGACGGCGACGACAAGGGCGCCACCTACCACGAGGAGGAGATCGCCGCCGGCCAGCAGGCCGAGGCCGAGGAGTGGCGCCATCGCCTGCTCGACACCGTCGCCGGCGAGGACGACGACGTGCTCGAGAAGTACCTCGGCGACGAGGTGCTCTCGGAGGCCGATCTCAAGAAGGTCATCCGCATCGGCACCTTGGCCGGCCACTTCGTGCCCGTGCTCACCGGGTCGGCGTTCAAGAACAAGGGCGTGCAGCCGATGCTCGACGCCGTCGTCGACTACCTGCCGAGCCCGCTCGACATCCCGCCGACGCACGGCACGAACCTGCGCGGCGACGAAGACCTGACACGCGAGGCCGACGACAAGGCGCCGTTCTCGGCGCTGGCGTTCAAGATCGTTTCCGACCCGTTCGGCAAGCTGACCTACTTCCGCGTCTACTCCGGCACCGTCAACAAGGGCGACGAGGTCTACAACTCGATCAAGGAGCGGCGCGAGCGGCTGGGTCGCATCCTGCTGATGCACGCCAACCAGCGCGAGGACCTCGACGTCGCCTACGCCGGTGACATCGTCGCCGGGCTCGGCTTCAAGGACACGACGACCGGCGACACCCTGTGCGACCGGCAGGACCCGATCGTGCTCGAGCGGATGGAGTTCCCCGAGCCCGTCATCCACGTGGCCATCGAGCCCAAGACGAAGAGCGACCAGGACAAGCTGGGCAAGGCGCTCAAGTCGTTGTCCGACGAGGACCCGACGTTCCGCGTCCGCAGTGACGAGGAGACCGGTCAGACCGTCATCTCGGGCATGGGCGAGCTGCACCTCGAGGTGCTGGTCGACCGCATGCAGCGCGAGTTCGCCGTGGAAGCCACCGTGGGCAAGCCGCAGGTGGCGTATCGCGAGACGGTGACGAAGGAGGTCGGCCCGATCGAGTACCGGCACATCAAGCAGACCGGTGGCACGGGCCAGTTCGCCGTCGTGAAGATCAACGTGGCGCCGAACCCGGGCCAGGGCTATGAGTTCGACGACAAGATCTCGGGCGGGCGCATCCCACGGGAGTACATCCAGCCGACCAACCAGGGCATCCAGGCGGCGCTCGATTCAGGCGTGCTGGCCGGCTACCCGACGGTGGACGTGAAGGTGACGCTGGTCGACGGCCAGTACCACGACGTCGACTCGTCGGAGATGGCGTTCAAGATCGCCGGCCAGGCGGCGTACCGCAAGGCCGCCGAGCAGGCCAAGCCGGTGCTGCTCGAGCCGATCATGTCGGTCGAGGTCGTCACGCCCGAGGAGTACATGGGCGACGTGATGGGCGACCTGTCCAGCCGGCGCGGTCGCATCGGTGGCATGGAGGCGAGGGGCCACACGCAGGTGGTCACGGCCCACGTGCCACTGTCGGAGATGTTCGGGTACAGTACCGACCTCCGTTCCCGGACCCAGGGCCGGGCGACGTACACGATGCAGTTCGACAGCTACCAGCAGGTACCTGAGAGCATCGCCAGCGAGATCATCAAGCGGGTGCGTGGCGAGTAGGCCACGACCCACCTCCGTCCTTTGACAACCCAAACTTCAGCCAGGAAGCGAGTCTCAGCAGCATGAGCAAGGCCAAGTTCGAGCGCAACAAGCCGCACGTGAACGTGGGGACGATGGGTCACATCGATCATGGGAAGACGACGTTGACGGCGGCGATCTCGAAGACGCTGGCGGAGAAGGGGTTGGCTGAGTACACGCCGTTCGATTCGATCGACAAGGCGCCGGAGGAGAAGGCGCGGGGGATCACGATCTCGATTGCTCACATCGAGTACGAGACGGAGGCCCGGCACTATGCGCATGTCGACATGCCGGGTCATGCCGATTACATCAAGAACATGATCACGGGTGCGGCGCAGGTCGATGGGGCGATCTTGGTGGTGGCGGCGACGGATGGTCCGATGCCGCAGACTCGGGAGCATGTGTTGTTGGCCCGTCAGGTGGGGGTGCCGTACATCGTGGTGGCGTTGAACAAGGCGGACATGGTCGATGATGAGGAGTTGTTGGATCTGGTCGAGTTGGAGGTGCGCGAGTTGCTCACCGAGTACGAGTTCCCGGGTGATGACGCGCCGGTCGTGCGGGTGAGCGCGTTGAAGGCGTTGGAGGGTGATGTTGACGCGCAGGGTCAGGTGATGGAGTTGATGGCGGCGGTGGATGAGGCGATCCCGGAGCCGGAGCGTGATTTGGATAAGCCGTTCTTGATGCCGATCGAGGACGTGTTCACGATCACTGGTCGTGGCACGGTGGTGACGGGCAAGGTGGAGCAGGGTGTGGTGCACACCGGTGATGAGATCGAGATCGTCGGGTTGCGGGATACGCAGAAGACGACGTGTACGGGTGTGGAGATGTTCCGCAAGTTGCTTGACGAGGGTCGGGCGGGCGACAACATCGGTGCGTTGTTGCGGGGGACGAAGAAGGAGGAGGTGGAGCGTGGTCAGGTGTTGTGTAAGCCGGGGTCGATCACGCCGCACACCAATTTCGAGGGTCAGGTGTATGTGTTGACCCAGGGTGAGGGGGGGCGGCACAAGCCGTTCTTCAACAATTATCGGCCGCAGTTCTTCTTCCGGACGACGGATGTGACGGGGACGATCCAGTTGCCGGAGGGTACGGAGATGGTGATGCCGGGTGACAACGTGACGATGACGGTGGAGTTGGGCAAGCCGATCGCCATGGATGAGGGTTTGCGGTTCGCCATCCGAGAAGGTGGCCGCACCGTCGGCGCCGGCCGCGTCACCAAGATCCTCAAGTGATGAGCGCTCAAACCCGTCGCATCGAGAACCGATTGTCTGAGCGCAGCGAGATCGTGAGCGTTCCGGCCTCCCCACGAACCGATTGTCTGAGCGAAGCGAGCATCTGATGGCCCAGTCAATCCGCATCCGCCTGAAGGCGTTCGACCACGAGATCATCGACCAGTCGACGAAGAAGATCGTCGAGACCGTCACCCGCACCGACGCCACCGTGCGCGGCCCGATCCCGCTGCCGACGGCCAAGCACCGCTACACCGTGATCAGGGGGCCGCACATCGACAAGGACTCACGCGAGCACTTCGAGATGCGCATCCACAAGCGCCTCATCGACATCGTGAACCCGAACGCCAAGACGATCGACAGCCTGCAGCGCATCGAACTGCCCGCCGGCGTCGACATCGAGATCAAGATCCAGGCCAGCTGACGGCGCGGCTCCGGCCGCAGTGCCTGCTCGGTGCATCGTGCCTGGGCTGAGTAGCTTTCAGGCTCCGATGAGAACGCCGCTCGTCTTCGTGTGCGTGGCACTGCTCGCCGCTGGCTGCGCCGACGACGACCCCGACATCGCCTCGCCGACCACCGGCGGCGCGGCTGCGTCGACGCCGGCGGCGGACACCGCCGACGAGTCGCCGACCACCACCGGCGCGCCGTCGACCACCGCCGCGCCGTCGACCACCGCCGCCGCCACCACGACCGCCCCGGCGACCACTGCGCCGGCGATCGAGCTGGCCGGCCGGACGTTCGTCTCCACCGCCGTGACCGGCTTCGAACTGGCGCCCGGGGTGCAGATCACCATGGCGTTCGAGGGCGACCGGCTCTCCGCCACCGGTGGTTGCAACCAGCTCAGCTCGACGTGGTCCGTCGACGGCGACGTGCTGGTCGTGGCCGAGATCGCCTCCACCAGGATGGCCTGTGAGCCGGCCACACTGATGGATCAGGACACGTGGTTGTCGTCGTTGCTCACGTCCGATCCGACCGTGACGCTGGACGGCGACACGTTGACGCTGACCGAGGGCCAGTCCTCGATCACGCTCGCTGCAGCCCCGTGAACGATCGGCGGGCGAGGCGGGTGCCGTCGATCGTGTGGCCGCTCGTCCTGCTCGCCACCGTGATCGGACTGGGACTGTTCGCCGCCGAGCGGGTGGCCCGCTCGCCGGTCGACGCGGCGGTCGGGTCGGGGGCGGTCGTCGCCACCACGGCACTCGATGTGGTGTCGACCACCTCCGCCGTCGCCACGACGACGACGCCGTCGACCACCGCCGCGTCGACGACGACGACGGCCGCGCCGTTCGACGTCGGGTTGATCCTCGAGGGCAGCGAGTGGGAGCTCGACGCATGGGTCAACCCCGATGACGCCGAGGCGGTGCCGCGCGGGATCCGCGACTCGACGCTGCAGTTCGAGGGAGGCGTGGCCACCGTCGACACCAGCTGCAACACGGGATCGGCGGACTACACGATCAGCGGCAACCAGGTCACGTTCGCGTCGCTGGTGCTCACCGAGCTGGCGTGTGATCCGCTCGCCGCCATGGTCGAGGAATCGATCGTCGACACGCTCGACGGCACGACGACGGTGAGCTTCGCCGCCGGGGTGTTGTTCATCGATCGTGACGACTACCGGCTCGTCTACCTCGCCGATCGACGAGATTAGTTGATGGCCTCGCTCGCTCCGAAGACTCCGCTCGCTCGGCTGGGCCGGGCAAGGCCGGCCTGGGCTGTCACGCTCGCTGCGTAACGAACGCTCGGGAGCTGCTCGGCTCAAGTGAGTCCGCCGCGGCGGTCGCGTCGCCGTGACCAGGTAGACAGTCCGGATGCCGGTGATGCCACCGCCCGCGCCAGGCGTTCGGGCGCGGCCACCGGCGCCGCCGGGCGCCCGGCGGGCACGGGCGTGGCCGGTCATCGTGATCCTCGGCGTCGTCGCCCTGCTCGCCGGCCTCGGCGGCGCGCTGCTCGGGTCCGTGCTGACCGATGACGACGACAGCGGTCCCGCCGCCACCGCCCCGACGGTCGTGGCGTCGCCGACCATCGAGCGGGCGAGGTCCGGGGGCGCGCTGGCGGTGGCCGACGTCGCCAACGCCGTCGGGCCGTCGGTCGTCACGATCAGCGCCGACCTGGGGGGCGAGCTGACCGGCGAGGCCGTGGGCACGGGCGTCATCGTCTCGGCCGACGGCGAGATCCTCACCAACGCCCACGTCGTCGCCGACGCCAGCGCGATCCGCGTGCGGCTGGCCGGTGACACCGAGCCGGTCGACGCCGAGCTGGTCGCCTCCGACGCCGGCAACGACCTGGCCCTGCTGCGCATCGACCGTGACGGGTTGACGGCGGCCCGCTTCGCACCCGCCGGCAGCGTCGCCCTGGGCGACGAGGTGGTCGCCATCGGCTTCGCCCTCGACCTCGCCGGCGAGCCGACCGTCACCCTGGGCATCGTCTCGGCGCTCGACCGCACGCTGATCACCGAGGGCCAGGGCGCCCTCGACGGGCTGATCCAGACCGACGCGGCGATCTCGTCGGGCAACAGCGGTGGTCCGCTGGTCGACGCCGCCGGCCAGGTGGTGGGCATCAACACCGCCGTGGCCCGCAGCGACGTGACGGTGGCAGCCAGCAACGTCGGTTTCGCCATCGGCGTCGACGAGGTCCAGATCGTCCTCGCCGCACTCCGTGACCAGGCCGGCGGCGACGCCCGCCTCGAGGGCTTCCTCGGTGTCGGCCTCGACGAGCGCTCCGACGGAGGCCAGGGGGCCCTCGTCACCAGCGTCGACGACGCTTCACCGGCGGCCGACGCCGGCCTGGAGACCGGGGACGTCGTGGTCTCGGTGGACGACTCGACGACCGATGGCGTCGCCGGCGTCATCGCCGCGATCCGCGATCGGGAGCCGGGCGATGAAATCGAGGTGGTCGTCGTGCGCGACGGCGCCGAGGAGCAGTTCAGCATCGTCCTCGCCGAGCGCCCACCGGATTCGACGGTCCCGGACTGACGCCGAGACGCGTCGCCGCCCTGGTTGGAGCGGCGACGACGCCTGGGTAGCATCACCTCCTTGCGTCCGGGGAGTCCCGGCACGCTGTTCGGAACGCTTCGCAACCGATGTCCGTGTGCGCCCGGTGGACGGGGACCGCACGGCGACAACTCATCTCGGTGCTCCGCAGGTCTGGGACCGGCGGAGCACTTGCATGAGCGGCCACCAGGCCGCTCTCGCACCACAGCCTCCATCACCGCAAGGAACCAGCCGCCATGGCAACCACCGCGATCGTCGGCGAAAAGGTCGGCATGAGCCAGAAGTGGGTCGATGATCGGATCGTGCCCGTCACGGTCCTGCGCGTCGAGCCGATGCGTGTCGTCCAGGTCAAGACGCCCGAGCGGGACGGCTACAGCGCACTGCAGGTGACCTACGGGCACCGCGATGCCAAGCGGCTGACCAAGCCGGAAGCCGGCCACTTCTCGAAGGCATCGGTCGACCCGGGCAAGCGTCTGGTCGAGCTGCGCCTCGACTCGGTCGACGGCTACGAGGTCGGTCAGCAGCTCGCCGTCGACCTGCTCGCCGTCGGCTCCAAGGTCGACGTCACCGCCGTGAGCCGGGGCAAGGGCTTCGCCGGCACGATGAAGCGGCACAACTTCAAGGGGCAGGGCGCCAGCCACGGCAACCACAAGCATCACCGGGCACCGGGGGCCATCGGTTCGTGCGCCTTCCCGGGCCGCGTGTTCAAGGGGCTGCGGATGTCCGGCCACATGGGCAACGAGCAGGTCACGACGCTCAACCTGGAGGTCGTCGACGCCGACACCGAGCGCAGCCTGCTCCTGGTCAAGGGCTCGGTCCCGGGTCCGAACGGCGGGGTCGTGATCGTCCGCAACGCCGTCAAGTCGCACGTGGGAGCAAGCTGATGGCCGAGGTGACCGTGAAGACGCCGGCCGGCAAGGATGCCGGGCGCGTCGAGCTCGACGCGGCGATCTTCGGGCTGCGTCCGAACGTGGCCGTGATGCACCAGGTCGTCACGGCGCAGCTGGCCAACCGGCGGGCCGGCACCCACAGCACGAAGACCCGCTCGGAGGTCCGCGGCGGTGGCGCCAAGCCGTACCGCCAGAAGGGCACCGGCAACGCTCGCCAGGGCTCGACGAACTCACCGCAGTTCAGCGGCGGCGGCATCGCGCACGGGCCGCGGCCGCGCTCGTACGCCCAGCGGACGCCGAAGAAGATGATCAAGCTGGCGTTGCGTTCGGCCCTGTCCGACCGCGCCGCCGAGGGCAAGGTCGTGGTGGTCGACGACTGGGGCATCTCGGCGCCGCGCACGAAGGACGCCGTGGCCGCGCTCACCGCGCTCGGGCTGGACGGTCGCGTGCTGGTGGTCGTCGAGAGCTTCGACACCGCCCCCGCCCGCTCGTTCCAGAACCTCCCGATGGTCCAGCTGATCAAGGCCGGCGAGCTGAACGCCTACGACGTCCTGTGCAACGACTGGATCGTCTTCAACGAGTCCAACCTGCCCAGCGCGGGGTCGGCCGGCGTCGCCGACGAGGCCGACGAGGCCGACGACGATGGTGTCGCCGACGATGCGCCGGCGGCGCCCGCTCCTGCCGGCTCCGTCGAGTACCCGGGCTCGCACGCCGCGCTGGCCGATGATGCGCAGCCGGAGGGCTACCCGATCAAGGGCAACGCCGATTCGATGCTGTACCACGTGCCCGGCTCGTCGCACTACGACCGCACGATCGCCGAGGTGTGGTTCGACACCGAGGAGTCCGCCGAGGCCGCCGGCTTCGAGAAGCCGCCATCCCAACGGACGGATGATGAAAGCCAGGGGACGGACGCTTCGGCCCCCGCCCGCAGTGAGCGTGACAGCACCACCGGCGGCGAAGCCGACGAGGAAGGCACAGCGTCGTGAAAGACCCGCGAGACATCATCCTGGCGCCGGTCGTCTCCGAGAAGTCCTACGCCCTCATGGAGGCCGGGGTCTACACGTTCAAGGTGCACCCGTCGGCCAGCAAGCCCGAGATCCGCGATGCCGTCGAGGCCATCTGGGGCGTCGAGGTGAGCAAGGTCAACACGCTCAACCGCAAGGGCAAGCGCCGCCGCACGCGCGGCACCAACCGCATCGGCTCGAAGCCCGACACCAAGCGGGCCATCGTCACCCTGACAGCGGGCGAGATCCCGCTGTTCGAGAACTGAGGTCGTCGTGGGCATCCGATCCCGCAAGCCGACCAGCCCGGCCCGGCGCTTCCAGACCGTCTCGGACTTCTCCGAGATCACGAAGTCGAAGCCCGAGAAGTCGCTGATCGGCCCCAAGCCGAAGTCCGGGGGGCGCAACTCCTACGGACGCAAGACGTCGCGCCACCGTGGCGGCGGGCACAAGCAGCAGTACCGGATCATCGACTTCAAGCGGGTCAAGGACGGCGTGACGGCCAAGGTCGCCGCCATCGAGTACGACCCCAACCGGACGTGCCGCATCGCCCTGCTGCACTACGCCGACGGCGAGAAGGCCTACATCCTCGCCCCGCGCGGGCTGCGCGTCGGTGACCACGTGCAGAGTGGCCAGGGTTCGGACATCCGGCCCGGCAACGCCCTGCCGCTGCGCTACATCCCCGTCGGCACCGTCGTGCACAACGTCGAGTTGCGCCCCGGCCAGGGCGGCAAGATGGGTCGCTCGGCCGGCACCGCCGTGCAACTGGTGGCCAAGGACGGCGACTTCGCCACCTTGCGCATGCCGTCCACCGAGATGCGCCGCGTGCTGATCGACTGCCGGGCCACCGTCGGCGAGGTCGGCAACGCCGAGCACGAGTTGATCAAGATCGGCAAGGCCGGCCGCAACCGCTGGAAGGGCGTGCGCCCGCAGACCCGTGGCGTGGCCATGAACCCCGTGGATCACCCGCTCGGTGGCGGCGAGGGCCGTACGTCGGGCGGTCGCCCCGCGGTGTCCCCGTGGGGTCAGCCCGAGGGCCGCACCCGCGACAAGACCAAGCCGTCGCAGAAGCTCATCGTCCGCCGGCGCCGCACCGGCAAGGGTCGGAGGTAGTACATGTCCCGCAGCCTGAAGAAGGGCCCCTTCGTCGACGACCACCTGTTGAAGAAGGTGGACGCCCAGAACTCGGTCGGCGAGCGCCGGGTCATCAAGACCTGGTCGCGCCGCTCCACGATCATCCCCGACATGGTCGGCCACACGATCGCCGTGCACGACGGCCGCAAGCACGTGCCCGTGTACGTGACCGAGTCGATGGTCGGGCACAAGCTCGGTGAGTTCAGCCCGACCCGGACCTTCCGGTTCCACGCCGGGCAGGAGAAGGGCGCGAAGGGTCGTCGCTGATGGTCGGTCCGAAGCTCAACGACGGCGCGCTGCTGATTGCCGACGGCCGCCCCACCACCAAGGCCACGGCCAAGTACGTGCGCGGCTCGGCATCCAAGGTGCGCGCCGTGCTCGACCTGATCCGTGGGCTCGACGTCGGCCACGCCGACGAGGTGCTGCGGTTCACCACGCGTGACGCCGCCATCGACGTGCGCAAGGTGCTGGCCAGCGCCGTCGCCAACGCCGTGCACAACGACGAGCAGGACGCCGACGAGCTGTTCGTGCTCGCCTGCTACGCCGACGAGGGCCCGACGATGCGGCGGTTCCGTCCGCGCGCCCGTGGCCGGGCGACGCGCATCCGCAAGCGCTCGTGCCACATCACGGTGGTCGTGGCCCGCCTCAGCGACGACCGTCTCGAGGTGCTGCAGAACCGCCAGCAGACGCAGTCGGCGAGCCGGCGCACCCGCCGTGGCGGCACGGCGCAGTCGCGCCGCGACCGCGTCGAGCGCAGCCGCACGAGGGCCCAGAGCCTGCGTGCCGGTGCCACCGACACGGCGGACGACGCGTCCGATCTCGATACCGCTTCGGCCCCCGACCGCAGTGAGGATGACACCCAGCGCGGCGGAGCCGCCGACGAGACGGACACCCCGGCGGCCGATGAGGACGTCGTCGACACCAACGAGGTGGTCGTCAGCGACGTCGACGAGGAGCTGGAGGACGCAGCAGCCGACCAGGCGGCGGCGGACATCGCCGACAGCGAGCTGGCCGAGGACGCCGGCGACGCCGAGGAGCTCGGCGACGCCACGTCCGACGCCGTCGACGACGCCGGCAGCACGGTCGAGGCGGTCGAGCTCCCAGCAGGTGCCGTCGAGGCGCCGGAGGATGGCTCGGTCCCGGACGGCTACCCGATCAAGGGCAACGCCAACTCGATGCTGTACCACCAGCCCGGCGGCCGGTACTACGACGTCACGATCGCCGAAGTGTTCTTCGACACCCCCGAGCACGCCGAGGCTGCGGGCTACTCCGCTCCGGCCACCGAGGACAACAGCTGATGCGCCACACCACCCACAGCACCCACGACGTCACGGGCGTGACCGCTTTGGCCCCCGACCGCAGTGAGTACCTGACGGCATCCGGCGCTTCGCCGGGGTCGAGCGAGCCAGGCAACGGCGTGAACCAGGGCGTGCGCGTTGGGCCCCGACCGCAGTGAGTGCTTGACGGCTTCCGGCGCTTCGCCGGGGTCGAGCGAGCCAGGCAACGGCGTGAACCAGGGCGTGCGCGCTTTGGGCCCCGACCGCAGTGAGTGCTTGACGGCTTCCGGCGCTTCGCCGGGGTCGAGCGAGCGAGCTTCGAGCGAGAGAGACATTTAGCAATGGGCCAGAAGATCAACCCGTATGGGTTCCGCCTCGGAGTGACAACGGACTGGAAGTCGCGCTGGTTCAGCGAGCGCCAGTACAAGGAGTACCTCACCGAGGACTGGAAGATCCGCGAGGCGATCATGCGCCGCATGGAGTCGGCAGCGATCAGCCGGATCGAGATCGAGCGGACGCGCGACAAGGTGCGCGTCGACGTCCACACGGCACGCCCCGGCATCGTGATCGGACGGCGTGGCGCCCAGGCCGACGAGCTGCGGGCGATCATCACGAAGATCACCGGCAACCCCAAGGTGCAGCTGAACATCGTCGAGATCAAGAGCCCCGAGCTCGACGCCGCGCTGATCGCCCAAGGTGTCGCCGACCAGCTGGCCAACCGCATCGCCTTCCGCCGGGCCATGAAGCGGGCCGTGCAGAACGCCCAGCGAGCCGGCGCCCTCGGCATCCGCGTGCAGTGCTCGGGCCGCCTGGGCGGCGCCGAGATGAGCCGCACCGAGTGGTACCGCGAGGGCCGCGTGCCGTTGCACACGCTGCGTGCCGACATCGACTACGGCTTCCGCGAGGCCCGCACGACCAGCGGCCGCGTCGGCGTGAAGGTGTGGCTCTACCGAGGCGACGTGCTGCCGTACAAGTCGGCGACCGACGACAAGATCGCCCGCGAGGCGGCGATGGCCGTCGGCGAGACGTCCGGCCAAGGGGCATCCGAGCCGCGCCGGGTCGTGTCCTCGGCCGCCCGCCGACAGGAGCCCGAGCCCGAGACGCAGCCGCTGCTCAAGGAGGCCGACCCGGAGCTCGAGAAGCTGCTGGACGAGGAAGAGGACATCGCCCGCCGCACCCACGAGGGTCACGAGACGCCGCACTTCCGAGGGGACGACTGAGATGTTGATGCCACGCAAGGTCGCCCACCGCAAGCACCACCGGGGCCGCACCAAGGGCATGACCAAGGGAATGTCCGAGCTGGCCTTCGGGGAGTACGGGATCCAGGCCCTCGAGCCCGGCTGGCTGACGGCCCGCCAGATCGAGGCCGCCCGCATCGCCATGACCCGCGCCATCAAGCGCGGCGGCAAGGTGTGGATCAACGTGTTCCCGGACAAGCCGGTCACGAAGAAGCCGGCCGAGACGCGCATGGGCTCGGGCAAGGGCAACCCCGAGCTGTGGGTGGCCGTCGTCAAGCCCGGCCGCGTGCTGTTCGAGCTGTCGTTCCCGGACGAGCACCAGGCCCGCATCGCCCTCGGCAAGGCGATCCAGAAGCTCCCGATCAAGGCCCGCGTGGTGACCCGGGCAGAGGTGATCTGATGGCTCGGCGTGACGACCGGCTGGCCGAGCTGGGGCTGGCCGAACTGCTCGACGAGCTGCGCGAGACGAAGCAGGAGGCGCTCAACCTGCGCTTCCGCAACGCCACGGGCCAGCTCGACAACACCGCGGAGATCAAGCGGGTGCGGCGACAGATCGCCCGCATCAACACGTTCATCCGCCAGCGCGAGATCGAAGAGGCGATGCAGTCATGACCGACGAGACGACAACCGAGCCCAGGGCCAAGCGGAAGGTGCGCGACGGGGTCGTGGTGTCCAACGGGATGGACAAGACGGCCGTCGTGGCCGTCATCGAGCGCGTCCGCCACCCGAAGTACAACAAGTTCGTCCTGCAGACGAAGCGGCTCTACGCCCATGACGAGACGAACGACGTGAACGTCGGCGACCGAGTGCGGGTCATGGAGACCCGGCCGCTGTCCAAGACCAAGCGCTGGCGCGTCACCGACGTGCTGGAGCGGGCCAAATGATCCAGCAGGAATCCCGACTCAGGGTGGCCGACAACAGCGGCGCCAAGGAGGTCCTCGTGATCAAGGTGCTCGGTGGCACGCGCCGCCGGTACGCCTCGATCGGCGACATCTTCGTGGCCACCGTGAAGGACGCCATCCCCGGTGCGGGCGTGAAGAAGGGCGAGGTCGTCAAGTGCGTCGTCGTGCGCACGAAGAAGGAGAAGCGCCGTCCCGACGGCAGCTACATCCGCTTCGACGAGAACGCCGCCGTGCTGATCAAGGACGACAACACACCGCGCGGCACGCGCATCTTCGGCCCGGTCGGCCGGGAGCTGCGCGATCGCCGCTTCATGCGCATCGTGTCGCTGGCCCCCGAGGTGATCTGAGATGAAGTTGAAGAAGGGCGACACCGTCGAGGTGATGACCGGCAAGGACCGGGGCAAGCGGGGAGAGATCCAGCGCGTGCTCCCGACGGTCAGCAAGGTCATCGTCGCCGGTGTCAACACCGCCACCAAGCACGCCAAGGCGCGCCGGGCCAACGACAAGGCCGGGATCATCGATCGGGACATGCCGATCCACGCCAGCAACGTGATGCTCGTGCACAAGGGCAAGCCGGTGCGCGTGGGCTACGAGGTGCGCGGCGACAAGAAGGTTCGCGTCGCCAAGGTCGGCAAGGGCAAGACCGAGGTCATCTGATGTCTGACACCACGAACACCACGACGGTCGAACGGACCGTCCCCCGTCTGAAGCAGCGCTACCGGGACGAGATCAAGCCGCAGCTCAAGGACCAACTGCAGCTGGCCAACGTCATGCAGGTGCCGGCGCTGGAGAAGATCGTGATCAACATGGGCGTCGGCCGCGCCACGCAGCAGCCGTCGCTGCTCGAGGGTGCGGTCGCCGACCTGACGGCGATCTCGGGCCAGAAGCCCGTCGTCACCAAGGCCAAGCACTCGATCGCCGGGTTCAAGCTGCGCGAGGGCCAGTCGATCGGGACCAAGGTCACGCTGCGCGGCGACCGGATGTGGGAGTTCCTCGACCGGCTGATCGCCGTCGCCATCCCGCGCATCCGCGACTTCCGGGGGCTGCCCCCGCAGGCCTGGGACGGGCGTGGCAACTACACGTTCGGACTCAATGACCAGACGGTCTTTCCGGAGATCGACTACGACAAGATCGACTCGCCACGCGGGATGGACATCACGATCGTCACGACGGCGACCGACGATGCCTCCGGCAGGGCCCTGCTCGACGCCTTCCGGTTCCCGTTCCGGACGGCCGACGACCCCAACGCACCGGCGCCGACGCCGCGCCGCTCACGCGGCGCGGCCCGCGGCAAGAGGAAGTGACAGATGGCGAAGAAGGCACTGATCAACAAGGCGGCCCGCACGCCCAAGTACAAGGTGCGGGCGTACACGCGCTGCCGCCGCTGCGGGCGGGCCCGTTCGGTGTTCCGCAAGTTCGGCCTGTGCCGGGTGTGCCTGCGCGAGCTGGCCCACGCCGGCGAGATCCCCGGTCTGACGAAGTCGAGTTGGTGAGGGAGGGAGCAAGCACATGATGACCGACCCCATCGCCGACATGCTGACGCGCATCCGCAACGCCAACACGGCGATGCACGACGAGGTGCGCATGCCATCGTCGAAGCAGAAGATCGCATTGGCCGACGTCCTCCAGCAGGAGGGCTACATCGTCGGGTTCGAGACCGCTCCGTCGCCCAAGGGCGTCGGCGACGTGCTGACGATCCGCATGAAGTACTCGCCCGATCGCGACCGCACCATCTCCGGGCTGCGTCGCGTGTCCAAGCCGGGCCTGCGGGTGTACCGCAAGGCCGACAGCGTGCCGCGCGTCCAGGGCGGCCTCGGCGTCGCCGTGCTGTCCACGTCCCACGGCCTGCTGACCGACCGCGAGGCTCGTCGCCGCAAGGTCGGCGGCGAAGTCCTCTGCGAGGTCTGGTGACGCCATGAGTGAGCGAGTCTTCGAGCGAACGAATCATCGACACGGTGCTTCGTCGCCGGCTTTGCGGCGACCGGCTCACTGGTGCTCTCGGCCCAGTGAGTCACTGGATTTGTCGCGCGAGGCGGAGGTGCACCAATGAGCCGCATCGGACAGGCACCGATCGCCATCCCCTCCGGCGTCGACGTGACCGTCGAAGGTCGCGTCGTCACCGTGAAGGGCCCGAAGGGCGAGCTGACGCGCACCGTGCCGGCCACGATCAGCGTCCAGAAGGTCGACTCGGAGCTGGTCGTCCAGCGGCCGAACGACGAGCGCGACAACCGAGCGCTGCACGGGCTGACCCGCAGCCTCGTCAACAACATGGTCGTCGGCGTGACCGACGGGTTCCGCAAGCAGCTGGAGATCGTCGGCGTCGGCTACCGAGCCGAGTCGCAGGGCCCGACGGCGATCCGCCTCGCCCTCGGCTTCAGCCATCCGGTCAACGTCAAGGCCCCGGACGGCATCACGTTCGAGGTGCCCGTGCCGACGCAGATCGTCGTCAGCGGCATCGACAAGGAGGTCGTCGGCCAGGTCGCCGCCGACATCCGCTCCATTCGCAAGCCCGAGCCGTACAAGGGCAAGGGCGTCCGCTACCAGGGCGAGCGGGTCCTGCGCAAGGCGGGCAAGGCAGGAAAGAAGTAGGTCATGGGTGACATCGCCAAGACCCGGCGCAGCGGCCGCATCCGCCGCCACCGTCGGGTGCGCAAGAAGCTGCACGGCACGGCGGCACGGCCGCGCCTGGCCGTCCACCGCTCGAACCGCCACCTCGTCGCCCAGGTGATCGACGACGACGCCGGCCGCACGCTGGCCGCCGCTTCGACGGCCGAAGCCGACCAGCGCAGCGCCGGCACGGGCGGCACCGTCGCCGCGGCGACCCGCCTCGGCGCCCTCGTGGCCGAGCGGGCCAAGTCGGCCGGTGTGCAGACCGTGGTCTTCGATCGCGGCGGTTTCCTCTACCACGGACGGATCGCGGCGCTCGCCGCGGCCGCCCGAGACGCAGGCTTGGAGTTCTAGATGGCGTACAACATGCAGCACCGCGATGACTCGCCCGACGTGGGCGGCCTGCGGGAGTCGCGCGTCATCACGATCAACCGCGTGGCCAAGGTCGTCCGAGGTGGGCGACGGTTCTCCTTCACGGCCCTGGTCGTGATCGGCGACGGCAACGGTCGCGTCGGACTCGGCTACGGCAAGGCCAAGGAGGTGCCGCTGGCCATCCAGAAGGGCACCGAGGAGGCCAAGCGCAACCTGTTCGAAGTGCCCCTCGCCGGCGACACGATCATCCACCCGATCATCGGCGTCACCGGCGCCGGCCGGGTCCTGATGAAGCCGGCCGCGCCCGGTACCGGCGTCATCGCCGGCGGCGCGGCGCGCATCATCCTCGAGGAGGCCGGCGTGCACGACATCCTGTGCAAGTCGCTCGGCTCGGCCAACCACATCAACGTCGCCCGGGCCACCATCGCCGGCCTGAAGGGCCTGCAGCGGCCGGACGAGGTCGCCGCCCGCCGCGGCCTGCCGGCCGACCAGTTCGTGCCCAAGGGCCTGCTCAAGGCCTACGAGGAGCGCAACCGCAGCCGCGCCCGGCGCAGCGACAGCAGCGACGACGAGGCCAGCGATGGCTGACGAACCGACGATCACCGTCACCCAGGTCCGCTCCGGTCACGGCACCAAGCCGAAGACGCGCGGCACGCTGCGGGCGCTCGGTCTCGGCCGCATCGGCCGCTCCAACACCCTTCCCGATCGCCCCGAGATCAGGGGCATGATCCGGCGCGTCCCGCACCTCGTGCGGGTCGACGAGGAGAACTGACGACATGCACGTGCACGACCTCACCCCGGCTCCCGGAGCGCGCCGCTCGAAGCGGCGGGTGGCCAGGGGCATCGGCGGCAAGGGCGGTAAGACCGCCGGCCGCGGCACCAAGGGCCAGAAGGCCCGCAACACGGTGCCCCGCGGCTTCGAAGGCGGCCAGATGCCGCTGAAGCAGCGGGTGCCGAAGCTGCGCGGGTTCAACAACCCGTTCCGCGTCGAGTACCGGGCGATCAACTTGGACACCCTGCAGGAGCTGTCCTCGGAGCTCGACGGTGGCGTGGTCGATCCCGACGTGCTGATCGCCCACGGGCTGCTGCGCAAGGGGGCGTTCGTGAAGGTGCTCGCCCGCGGCGAACTCACCGCCAAGCTCGACGTCACCGCGCACGCCGTGTCGAAGGCGGCCGAGGCGGCGATCACAGCGGCCGGAGGTACGGTGACGCTCGTCCCGCTGCCGTTCAAGGTCGAGGGCAAGGCCGGCCGGCCCGCCGCGAAGGGCAACCAGTTCGCCAACCGGTGAGTCGGTCTCCGGACCCCACCATCGATCACCCGCCAGACAGGATCCCGCCGAGTGCTCTCGAACCTGAAGAACGTCTTCAAGATCCCGGACCTCCGGAACAAGATCCTGTTCACGGTCGGGATGATCGTCATCTACCGCCTCGGTGTGGCGATCCGGGTCCCCGGCATCGACCCGTTGGCCGTCGATCAGATCAAGGCGGCGGCCAACTCCCAGGGCGCGCTGGGGTTCCTCAACCTGTTCTCGGGCGGCGGCTTCGAGAGCTTCTCGATCTTCGCCCTCGGGATCATGCCGTACATCACGGCGAGCATCATCATGCAGATCCTCGGGGTGGTGATCCCCAAGTTGGAGGAGCTGCAACAGCAGGGGGCGGTGGGGCAGCGCAAGATCACGCAGTACACGCGCTACGTCACGATCGCCCTGGCGACGCTGCAGGCGACCGGGCTGGTGTTCATCTTCGGCACCGGCCGGGGCACCGCCTTCTTCTCCGCAGCCAGCGCGGCGCCTGACGTCCCGCTGCTGCCAGACGGGATCTGGCCTCGCGGCTACCTGGTCATCGCCACGCTGGTCGCCGGCACGGCCGTGCTGATGTGGATCGGCGAGCTGATCAGCCAGCGCGGCATCGGCAACGGCATGTCGATGGTCATCTTCGCCTCCGTCGTGGCCGGCCTGCCGTACGGCTACTGGTCGATCATCCTCGTCAACAAGTGGATCTGGTTCATCCTGATCGTGCTGCTGACCTTGGCGATCATCGTCGCCGTGGTGTTCGTCGAGCTCGGCCAACGGCGCATCCCGGTGCAGTTCGCCAAACGTGTCGTCGGCCGGCGCATGTACGGCGGTCAGAACACGTACATCCCGCTGAAGGTCAACCAGTCGGGCGTCATCCCGATCATCTTCGCCAGCTCGATCCTGCTGCTGCCGGTGATCTTCTCCAACGTGCTGGGCAGCGGTGAGGGCTGGCGGGGCACGGTCGCCGGCTGGGTCGATGACTACATCATCAACAGCCAGAACCTCGTCTACATGTCGCTGTTCGCGCTGCTGATCATCGCCTTCGCCTACTTCTACAACTCGATCGCCTTCGACCCGGTGCGCCAGGCCGACCAGATCCGCCGCCAGGGCGGGTTCATCCCGGGCGTGCGGCCCGGCCCGCAGACCGAGCGGTACCTGGCCAAGGTGGTCAACCGGATCACCCTGCCCGGCGCGGTGTTCATCGCTGTGATCGCCATCCTCCCGTACCTCTTGCTGTGGGCGGCGGGGATCAACACGTTCGGGTTCGCCGGGACGAGCATCCTGATCGCCGTCGGTGTCGCCCTGGAGCTGATGCGCCAGATCGACAGCCAGTTGACGCTGCGCAACTACGAGGGGTTCCTGAAATAGGAGCACCTTCGTCGTGATCCCCGGCGCTCGACTGATCATCCTCGGCCGGCAGGGAGCCGGGAAGGGAACGCAGTGCGTGCGACTCTCGCGCCACTACGTCGTCCCGCACATCTCGACGGGGGACACGCTGCGCGCCGCCGTGCGCGAGCGCACCGACGTGGGGGTGGCGGCCAAGGAGGTCATGGACGCCGGCAGCCTGGTCAGCGACGAGATCATGATCGCCATCGTCGACGAGCGGTTGCACCGCCCGGACGCCGAGACGCGGGGGTACATCCTCGACGGGTTCCCGCGCACGGTCGCCCAGGCCGAGGCGCTCGACAAGATCACCGTCGACCGGCCCCTGCACCTCGTGATCGACCTCGACGTGCCGCGCGACGTGGTGCTGGCCCGCATCTCGGCCCGCCGGGTCTGCCGGGACTGCGGGACGAACTACACGGCGACCGGCCAGGAGCGCCAGCCGTGGATCTGCGAGGTGTGCGGCGGCGACGTGCTGCAGCGCGCCGACGACCACCCGGACGCGGTGAACCGTCGCCTGGACCTGTACGAGACGCAGACCGCGCCGTTGATCGAGTACTACGGCAGCCAGCAGCGCCTCGAGGTGATCGACGGCGTCGGCCAGCCGGACGACGTCTTCCGCCGCCTCACCACGGCGGTCGACAGCCGCACGTAACCCGTTTACGTCCGGATCCCGGTCGCACGTGCGACCAGGATCCGGACGTAAACGGGAATCAGCGGGGGGTGAGGGCGAGGTCGAAGCGGCGGACGGCGCGAGCGAAGATGTTCGCCTCGACGTCTGGCTCGGTGATCGTCCGGAGGTCGGTGGCGCGGCGGGCCAGGCCGCCGAACACGGCGGCCAACGTGGTGCGGGCCAAGTTGGCGCCGATGCACAGGTGGGTGCCGAACCCGAACGACAGGTGCGGGTTCGGCGACCGGCGGATGTCGAAACGGAACGGGTCGTCGAACACCGCCTCGTCGCGGTTGGCCGACGGGTACAGCAGCATGATCCGGTCGCCGCGCTCGATGGGCTGGCCGCCGACCTCGTCGTCCACGACGGCGCGCCGGAAGAAGTTGTTCAGCGGCGTCACCCACCGCAGCACCTCGTCGACGGCCCCCGGGACGAGCGCCGGGTCAGCAGCCAGGGCGTCCCACTGGTCGGGATGGTCGACGAACGCCCGCAGCCCGTGGCTGATCGCCGTGCGCGTCGTCTCGGCGCCGCCGGCGATGAACAGGCCGACCTCGTGGACGATCGCCTCGGGTGGCAGCGGCGCACCGTCGATGCGGGCGTTGACCCAGATCGACAGCAGGTCGTCGGCCGGGCAGCCGACCTTGGGGGCGGCGATCGGACCGAGTGCGGTGGCGAACTCGATGTTGGCATCGAAGAACTCTCGGAACGAGCGTCCGGATCGCTCGCGATCGTCCGTGCGCATCAGTCGCTCGCTCCACGACTTGAGCTGGGGCCACGTCTCCTCCGGGTAGCCGAGCAGCCGGCACGTCAGCCGCGCCGGGAGCTGTGCCGCCAGGGCGCCGACCACCTCGACCTGGCCGTCCGCCGCCGCCCGCTCGACGAGCTCGTCGAGCAGCTCATCGGTCAGCGCCGCCACGTCGTCAGCCTGCGTGGCCACGCCGGCCTTGGTGAACCGGTGCTGGACGAGCAGGCGTTGCTGGCGGTGGCGCGGATCGTCCTGGGCGATCATGTTGATCTCCTCGGGCGACCAGTGCTGCCGGTAGCCCTGCCCGCTGACGAACACCGTCGAGCGCCGCTCGACGTCCATCACGTCGGCGTGGCGGGTCATCACCCACAAGCCGTTGCGGGCGTCGCGGTAGACCGGCTCGTTGTGCCGCATCCACGTCCAGATGTCGTGGGGGTTCGTCCGGTACAGCTCGGGGTCGAGGAGGTCCACGACCATCCGATCGGTGAGACTCATCGCGGTAGCGTCGCGCGATCGCCCGCCCACCGAAGGACCTGGACGCCATCGTCGTCGGCGGGCCGGTGCGTCACGACGCGACCATCGATCTGGCGGACCACGACCCCGCCTGGCCGGCCACCTTCGAGCGGGAAGCGGCCCGGATCCGCGAGGTGCTCGGCGACCGGGCCGTGGTCCTCGAGCACTCCGGCTCGACGTCGGTCCCCGGCCTCGCCGCCAAGCCGATCATCGACATCACGCTCGGTGTACCGGACAGTGCTGACGAGGATGCCTACGTGCCGGCGATGGAGGCGGCGGGGTACGTGCTGCGGATCCGGGAGCCGGACTGGTTCGAGCACCGGCTGTTCAAGGGGCCGGACGTCAACATCAACCTCCACGTCTTCACCGCCGGCAGCCCCGAGATCGATCGCATGCTGGCCTTTCGCGACCACCTGCGGTCCGACGAGTCCGACCGACGGCTGTACGAGCAGACCAAGCGCCAGCTGGCCACGCAAACCTGGAAATACGTGCAGGACTACGCCGATGCAAAGTCCACGGTGGTCGCCGAGATCATGTCGAGAGCGATGCCCTGAGCGCGACGGCCTGCTGGTGCAGCAGGCGCATCCCGAGGCGACCGCCGATCTCGATCACCTCGTCGAGCAGTGCGGATGCGCGGTGGCGGTCTCCTGGTGCGTCGCGTTCCAGGAGCGACCGCGCGTGCCAGTACTCCGTCCGGGCGAGGTGAGGTGGAAACCCGGCCGTCCGCTCCAACCGCGCGGCGGCTGCGTAGTAGGTGTCCGCTTCGCCCCACCGCCCGAGGACGGCCCGCACGTGGGCCAGGCTGCGGTCGGCGGCACCATCGATCGACGAGCCCGGACTGACGAGCAGGATCTGCCCGCTCCACGGCTCGAGGAGGGGCAGCAGCGCCTCGGCCAGCCGTCGGTCGTCGAGCAGGCGGCACGATTCGGCGAGGTAGCGGACGGCGACCGGCTTGCCGAAGCGAGGGGTGTTGAACACGACCTCGAGATCGATCCCGTCGAGCACGGCGGCCGCCTCGGCCCGCTGGCCGGCGTCGGCCAGCGCACTCGCCAGCATCGCCAGCCATTCGGGCGCGACGATGTCGTACGAGTCGACCCGGCGGAGCAAGGGGATGACGTCGTCGAGCTGCCCCTCCTCCATCATCACGGCGACGATCTGCGCACCGAAGCGCAGCGTGTCGAGGCGGCCGGCCCTGCCGCTGATCTGCGCCGCCTCGGTGGCGAGGCGCCGGCTCTCGGCGAACTGCCCGCGCGCCGCGGCGAGCGCGGACTCGATGACGACCGCGGCGTTGATCATCAAGCGCTCACCCGTCGCAGTGGCGTCGTCGCGGGCACGTCGCACGTATTCGTCAGCGTCCGCCGCCCTCCCACACCGGATCAGGGCGCGAGCCACGTCCCGCCACTCGGCGCCGGTGTCGAGGTTGGGGATGCGACCGTGCGCTTGGCGAAGGGCGACCAGCTCGCGGCCACTGTCCAGCATCGCCGCCGCGTTGGTGCCGCTCGACTCCATGAGGTTGGTGCGGGCGCGCAGCGTGAGCGCCAGTGCCGACACGTCGCCCACCCGGCGGGCCATGGCAACTGCCTCGTCGGCCAGCTGGGCGTCTCCCGTGGTGGACCGCGAGAGGTCGCCGCCGATCCAGGCCATCGCCCGCATGCCGAGCGCCGTCGCCCGCAGCGCCGAGTCCGTTGGCTCGACGAGGTCGAGGAGCGCGTCGATCATCCTGCTGAGTGGTTCGGGCGGGCTGACGCGGATCATGTACAGGTAGCCGAGGATCGCCGCGTGCAGCCGAACGGGATCGCCGGCCCGGCGGGCGAGCTCGGCCGCCTCGAGCCAGACCTCGTCGCCGACGTCGCCGGTGGCACGGGCGTTCCAGGCGCCGCCGAGCGCGGTGAGCAGGCGATAGCGGACATCGGGGTCGGCCGGCAGCTCGTCGAGGGCGGCGAGCGCGATGCGGAAGTGGCCGGCGGCCTCGTCGAAGGCCAGGCGCCGCATCGACTCCTCACCGGCCGCCTCCGACGTGCGGAGCACCGTCTCGGCCGACCCGATCGCCCGTCCGGCGGCGTAGTGCGTGGCGATCGTGCCGATCGCGTGCGTGCGCGTCGACCGTTCGAGCGCCTCGGCGATCCGCCAGTGCAGCCGGGCGCGTGCGGTCTGCGAGAGCCCATCGGTGAGGGTGTGCTGCACCAGCGCGTGGACGAAGGCGAACCGCCCGGGTCCCTCCTCGCGGACCAGACCAGCTGCCACGGCAGCGTCCAGGGCCGAGACCGTTCCGTCGACCTCGGCCTCGAGCACGTCAGTGATCGTCTGCTCGGCGAACGCGAGGCCGCTCACGGCGGCGACCTCGAGCACCCGCCGGGTCGGTCCGTCGAGGATGGCCAGCCGGCGGTGGACGACGGCGCGCACCCCGTCGGGGATGCCCACGGCGTCCAACTCGGTCGGCGTGATCCATGCCCCGGATCGTTCACGGACGAACGCCACCTCGTCCAGGTGGTCGAGCAGGGCGTGCAGGAAGAACGGGTTGCCGTCCGTCTCGTCGCGCAGGCGGCGGACGAGCTCGTTCGGGGGGTCGCCGCTGGCGTGGGCGCTGACCAGCGCGGCGACCTCGGCATCGGCGAGCCCGTCGAGCCGGACGACGTGCACGGAGCGGGCCGTTCCGAGGTCACCAAGGAGGTGGGTCGGGTCCGGCGCCGCCGGATCCGGTCGCACGGTGGCCACGAGGAAGAGCCCGCCGACCTCGCGGCGGGCGAGGTGTCCGAGCAGGGCACGCGCCGACGGCTCCGCCCACTGCAGGTCGTCGACCACGAGCAGCACCGGCCGCTCACCGGCCACGTCGCCCACCAGCGCCGCGACGTCCTCGAACAACTGCCAGCGCTGGACCTCAGGGTCGCTCGCCGGCCCATCGGGCGACGCGAGTGCCGGCTGGACGAGATCGGTGAGCAGGGTCGCCAGGGCCGGCCGTTCGGTGAGGGCGTCGCGGGCGCCCCCGCGGTGCGCCGCGAGCCATGGCTCGAACGCTTCGACCAGCGGTTGGTACGGAGCCCCGAGCCCCTCGTCGCAGCGCCCGTGGAGGACCTCGAAGCCCTGCCGGGCGCCGGCCGAGGCCAACGCCGCGGCGAGACGGGTCTTGCCGATGCCGGGTTCGCCGAGGAGGAGCAGGTTGCGCGCCGCACCGGCGCCCACTGCGGCGAGCTCCGCGAGGAGGTGCTCCAGCTCCGCGGCGCGACCGACGAGGGTCGTCTCGGCGGCCCGCGCCAGCGCCGACGGGAGGCGCGGTCCGTCCAGCTCCACGTCGAGCAGCTCGGCGACCTCGATCGGTGTGACGAACCCGCGGAGCAGTCGCCGGCCGATCGGCTGCAAGCGGGCGCGGGTCTGCCCACGGATCAGCCCGGCGGTCGTGTCGGCGACGAGGATCGTCCCGCCCGCCGCCTCGGCGCACAGGCGCGCCGCCTCGATCGCCGCCGTGCCGAGCCAGTCGTCTCCCTCGCGCAGCAGATCACCGGAGCTGACGCCGACGCGCAAGCAGTCCGGCCCGTCGCCGATGGGCAGTCGGCGGGCCAGCTCGCGCAGTCCACTGGCGGCCTCGACGGCGGCGGTGGCACTGACGAACGCGGCCATCACGCCGTCGCCCACGCTCTTCACGACCGTTCCTCCGGACGCCTCGACGATGCGCCGGCTGGCCCGTTCGAGCTCGGCCGTCCGGGCGTCGGCCACGTCCGCTCCGACGCTGGTCCGCCATGCCGTCGACGAGACGAGGTCCGTGAAGACGACCGTCATCGTCGTCGGCCGGCCCCCCGCCATCGCGCCACCGTACGTCGGGGAAGACCCTGACCTGGGCGGGGACCTCGCCGTCACCTGGCGAGGATCCTGGCGGGACCGGTCGTCGGTGCCTGTTTGCCGCCCA
>CAWJNE010000017.1:0-60409 GCA_963844175.1 uncultured Acidimicrobiia bacterium | reverse complement strand
TTGTCATCCGACCACCCGCAAGCCCTGTATACCACTCGTCATGGGGCTTAGGGGCATCACATACATGCCGTCTCTGGGCCTCAGCCCGCACGAGCAATCCCTGGCTGGGAGCGCCACGCACTCGCCGCGAGTGACCGGACCCGGCGTGGTGTTGACGCCATCGCTAGCAACGCAAACGAACGCTTAGGTCGGGATACGACTGCTGATGCGTCGACAAACCCTTCCGCAGATGCGCCTGACAAATGGCGTCTAGATCATTGATGACGGCGTTACCAGGTCTCAGCGCGAGGCTCAACCCCGCCAGACCGCAGCATTCGACGCGTGTCATGCGTCAACCACTGCTGACAACCCCGGCACGCCGCCCGCAGATTCGCCGAATCCAGTCGAGAACCGCCCCGCGACAACGGCACGATGTGATCCACCGTCGTCGCCCGCTTCGAACACGTCGGACCCTCCACGCGGCAGACGTAGCCGTCGCGAGACAGAATCTGGAGCCGCACCCGAGGCCACGGCCACGCATACAACGAATCCGCGCGCGGCATCAGACGCCGACCCCGCCGCCGTCATTCTCGTCGCCGAGAATGATGTCATCGGCCTCCTGCGGCGGAACCACCCGCTGCCACTCACACGTCGCCGACACCGACAACGCAGCGCCACCAGGACGGATCCGGACAAGCGCCGGACCATCCGCTGCGTCCTCCACTAGCACCGCCAACCGCTCGGCGAGCAGCCGGCGCACCAAGCTCGGCGGCAATCGACACGGATCGACCAGCAACACCCGGGCCGTGTCCACCAGGACGTACGGCCACTGCGGAGGCGGCAGCGGGCGCACCTTCCGGGGCCGCACACGGCGATGAGGACGGCTCTCCTGGCTCACTGAGAGACCTGACCGCACTCGAGGTACCCCCCGGGGAGTGCTAGGGAGAGAAACGGGACTGGCGAGTGCTGTGCGAGGCCAAGGCTCCAGAGGTCGCGAATACCCCAGCCCATCGTGTTGACGAGCGCGGTCATGACGTGACCACCGAGCTGACTCGCGCGAGTTGTGCAGCGCGTCTCGCCCTCGAAGTCATCCCGCCTGCGACGCCATGCTCACCGAGCTGGTCGATCGCCCACTGTCGGCAGGGCAGCAACACCGGGCAGCGACCGCACACCTCGAGCGTCGGGGCGGCGCGTTCACCGTTGGCGGGGAAGAAGCTGACGTCGGTGTGTCGGCAGGCGGCGGCGGTCATCCATGCGCGGCGGCGGAGGATGGTTCGCCACGTCTCGGCTGGGTCGATCAGTTCGGTGGCGGCGATGTCGGCGGGGTCGCCGCGCCAGGTCTGGTGGATGGGTTCAAGTCGGGTGTCGACTCCGACCCCACGTTCCCCTCCCCTTAAGAAGGGGGTCGGGGAAACGGGTGGGGTCGGCGTGTGGGGTTGCGTGGGGTCGGCGTGGGGTCCCTGACCACCGGGTTCGTGTGCAGCCGTGGGGTTGCGTGGGGTGAGTGCAAACCCACGCCGAATCCCACGCTCATCCCACGGCGTCTGCGGCCGCTCGGTCATGATTCGACCCACCTCGATGACCTTCCTGCGCCCGTTGGGACAACCATGCCGACGGCTTCGAGTCCCTTGATCCGGCGGCGAACCTGCTCGACCTGGGCTTCGGTCGGCTCGCTGATCTGCAACGCCCAGCGGGCTACTTCCTTCGTTGAGATTCCGTCTGGGCCGGCGTCGCGAATGGCGACGAGCACCTCGTCTTCGGCGCCTGATGCGAGGCCGCCGGTGGTGGTGTCGATGCGGAACCGGAAGGTGCATTCGATTCCGTTCGGTGACTTGACTTGTGTTGCCTCTACTGAGGTCGGGTTCTTGGCGAGGAACAGCACGGAGCCGGCGCCGGCGGCGAGCCAGGCGGAGCCGTATAGGTCGTCGATGGTGGGGCGAGAGTCGGCGTGGTCGCGGCCGCGCTTGCGTGGGTGGTGGAGCGACAGGACGTCGATGCCGTTGGCGACGAGCAGTTGGTGGGCTGAGTTGATGGCGGAGCCGACCTCGTCCTCGCTGAGGCGGAGTGCCATGTCCTTGAGTGAGTCGACGACGACGAAGCCGGCATCGGCTTCTTGCGCCATTTCAAGTAGCAGCCCGGGCCGTTTGGCGAGCGTGGTCGGCGGCGGTCCTTGCCAGACCCGTAGGCGTTGCTCGAGGATTTTCCACGTCTCGGCGCTGCGGACGAGGCGCAGCATGGCGAGCCGGGCCTGGTCCGGTCGGTCCGACGCCAGGTAGAGGACGCGCTGGTCGTTGTCGAGCGGTCGGACGGGCCAGCCGAGCACGGTGGAGTAGTCGTCGCTGCCGGCGACGCCGAGCATGACGTGGTGGGCGATGGTCGTCTTGCCGGAGCCTGGGTCGCCGACGACGATCGTGGGCTGCTTGACGGCCATCGGGATGGCGTCGTCGGCGCCCCACCGGGGGAGGACTTGGTCGCTGCCGGTCCCTAGCCAGGTGGCTCCGTCAACGATCTGGGCTCGCCACGTGATCTCGTCCGGCTCTCGCTGGTCCTTCGTTGCGGGAGGTCCGACGCGCAGTGCGTCGAGGTCGCTGACGAGTTCGCCGTCCTCGACGACGTATCTGCCGTTGGCCTCGAACGGTGGCCATGCACCAGAGAACACTTTGACGAGGCCGGGGGCGACGGTGCCGATGGACGCACTGATGCCGCTGGTCTTGCCCGGCCTGGTGACGTAGAGCCCGCCGTCGTTCTTGAGGAACGGGCCGTGCGCCCCATATCGGGCGACGAGCACTTGAATTGCTTCGGCGTCCTGGTGGCGTTCGGCGGCGACGAGCTGCGCGAGCACAGCATCCATGCCGCGCTCATGGACACGACCTGCGGTACTGGTCGTGGCCTTCGTGCTGCGACGGTCGAGAACCGTCCACAGGGCGACGGGGGCGTCGATGATGTCGGTGGCTGGGTCGTCGTGACTGACCCACTCCCCCCACGGCGTGAAGGTTCCTGGCGCTACAACGAACCCGTCGTCAGACCGCACGACGTCGACTTCGGCCCAGGTGCAGCTGGTCCCGACGTGGACGAGTTCGGGCTTGCGGTAGGCGAAGTGTGCGGCGCCGGAGCAGGTCGTCACCCTGTATGTCGGCGGCAGGCCACGATCCTCAAAGATCCGGACGGCGTCGAGGCCGTCAACGTCGACGAACAACAGGTTGGCGCCGCCTGGGTGCAGTCCGACGCCGAGCGTCTCGCCGGTGCGTGGCGTCGCCGTGTTGAACAACAGGCGGACCTGTCTGCCTTCGGTAGTGGCGTCGTGAAAGCCGTGCTCGCAGAGTGGACGTTTCGCGGTCCCTTGCTTTGCTGCGTCCCACGAGATCGCGACTGGGAACACGGGAACGCCTCGTGCCGCCCACCCCTCGGCGAGAGCAAGTGCCTCACCGGTGGTCATGCCGCGCGTCGATGGCTCGGGCGTCGTCTGTGTCGGTCCGCCAAACAGCTCGAGGTCGTCGATGTAATGCTGGTCGGCGGTCATGACGCGACGCCTGACAGCGGGCACAATGAGGCGTGAGCGACGAAGGTCGTACACAGATCGCTGCCAAGTACGAACCGGAAGGTCGGTGTGACGCATTGGCAGCCGCGCTCACGAGCACGCCGCTCAGCGTCGGCGGTGAGGTTCTCCCATGAATCTGTTGCCGGCGAGGACAGCATGTAGAGCGTCTTGTGGCTCAACGCCGATGTGCAACCGGTCGGTGAAACGTCGTCAGAAAGATGAACATCGTCGATCCCCTGCCCGGTGATCTGCTGCCCGTTCTCAGCCATGGTGCCGGGAGCGGCGGCGTCTCTGGGGCTATTGCGCTGCAAGACGACCACCGCCCCGTCGGCGCGTGGACGCGGAGCGGCGGGCGAGTTCCTGAAAGTGGGCGCGCTCTGGCCGCTTCAGCAGCGGCCAGCTTCTGCGTTCTGTCGTGTCAGCGAACTGTTCAGGAAGCCTGTTCAGCCAGTAGGTGTCGTCGCCGGGTCCGGCGTGTCTGGCATTGCGGGTGCGGGCGGTGCGGTCGACGGTGTGAGACCACGACACGTAAGCGCCGTAGCGGCCGTGAGCTGCCCGGTGCGGGTCTGGGGCGCATGCGCGAGACACTGGGTTCCTCCAGGGTCTGATGCTGCGCTACTGCGTTCACCGGTACTTGGAAATCATCCCACGGATCGAGGGGCCGTACCAGCGCGACCACAACGCTACCACCACCAGCGCTCCCGTCACAGCGTTATGGGACAGAGTCCCACCGCCAACGTGTGCCACATTTTCGACACGTCGCCAACCAGTAATCAGGCGCATCGGGTGCAATCGGCGGCAGCCTTGACGTGTCGACGAGACCGGTGAAGAGGTCAGAGCGCATCCGGTCTTGGCTGTTCGGTCCCGCCCACCAACGCCGGGTCGAGCGCGAATGATGTTGCGGCGCTCGTCCACTTCCACCACCCATGCACCGCACTTCTTGCACTGGATTCTCTGCCCCTTCTTGGCCTGCTTTCTTCGAACCGTTTCTGCTCTTCTTGTACCGGCCACGGGTCACAGCGAATCCCCGGGGGCTAGACGTCGGTGTGATGCTCGAGCTCGTTCTTCGGCCGCCGAGGCGCCGTAGCGGCCGAGCATGGCCGAACCTGGCGTCCATCCAGCGATCCGGGCAAGATCCTGTTCCTGGCCGCCGGCGAGCAGCCAGCGATGTGCGGCGGTGTGGCGGAATTGATGCGGGTGAACGTTGGCGATGCCCGCTTCGGCGCATCTGGCGAGGAGCATCTGGCGGACTCCCTCCCCCGTTAGCGGTCCGTGGAGTCCGAGCCAGAGCTGTCGACTGGCTGCTGACCGGTGCCGTCCCCGCATCCGCAGATACCGGTCAAGTGCTTCTACCGACTTCGTGCCGAGCGGTACCAGCCGGCCGCGCCCGGTCTTTGCCTTGCGGATCACGAGGACGCCGGCGTCGAGGTCGACGTCGTCGACAGTGAGGGCGGCCAGCTCGCCGCGCCTCATCCCGGTGTCGATGAGGATGCGCAGGATGGCGTGGTCGCGCCGCCGGTACAGCTCATTGGCGCTTCTCCCCGCCCCTTCGTCACGTCCAGTAGCGCGCGGAGGTCGCCGTCTTTGATGATTGGCGGTGGCGTCTCTTCGATCCTTGGGTGCGACATTCCGAGCATGGCGTCGTCGGCTTCGCCCTCGCGGGCGAGCCAGCGCCACCACTGGCGAAGGCTCCGGTAGCGGGTGCCGGCGGTGCCGGTTGAACGGGTGTCGATCAGCCAGACGATGTAGTCCTCGACGTCGGCGCGCTTCTGCAGGTCCGGGCGGACCGGTCGATCGTGTTCCTCCGCCCAGCGGGTGAAGCTGTCGAGTGCCTCGGTGTACGAAGAGATCGTGCGGGGCGATTTGCCGGCCGCTCGTAAGGAGCGGACCCACGACTCGCGGAGTGGGGTCACCTCCTGATTGATCACCGTCATGCGTTCACTATACGCTGTGCACGCCGCAGAGTGGACCACTACCTGCGGTGATGCGCCAACTCAGTCATGGTCTGACTTCGTAGAACGCGTTGATGGCGTGGTCGACCGGGAGCTTGCGGAACCGGGTGAACCCCGCGTCGCGGGCCATCGCCTCGGCCCGCGACGGGGGCAGGCCCAACGTTCCGAGGCCGGCGCCGCCCGGCTCCGACAGTGCCGACGACATGCACGACATCACGCTGATCCCGTACATCAGCGACGCCATCGGGTTCTTGGCCGCGTTCTCGGTGAACGTGTCGAGGGCCTTGATGTCGACGAGCAGCCAGGTGCCGTCGTCGGCGACGGCGCCGCGGATGGCCGCCATCATCGACTGCGGGTCGGTCATGTCGTGGATGCAGTCGAACGTGGTGACGAGGTCGGCCGAGTGATCGGTCGGCAACGGGTGGTGACGCGGGTCGTGGAACTCGGCGTTCTCCGCGCCGGCCTCGGCCTTGCGCACTGCGGCCCGGTCCAGGGCGTGGCGGGAGATGTCGTACCCGGTGGCCCGGCAGGCCGGGAAGGCACCGGCGACCATCAGCACCGCCCCGCCCGTGCCGCACCCGACGTCGATCATCGAACCGCCGGCGGCAAGCTTGTCCGCCACCCCGTCGAGCAGCGGCAGGACGTCCGGCAGGAAGTGGGCACGGTTCCACGGCTCGAAGCCACGCTCGATCCCGACCGCAGCTTCTGGCCCGTGGGTGTCGTAGTCGAAGCCCAGCCCCGTCCGGAAGCTCTCCGGCAGCCGATCGAGGGCATCCATCGTCTGGGGCAGCTGGAGGAACATGCCCATCCCGTACGCCTCGTGGTCGGGCGAGGCCAGCACGGCGACCGCCTCGGCGCTCAGCGAGAACCGCTCGGACCCGCCGTCGTCCTCGACGGTGACGATCTTCGCCGCCGCCTGGTTGAACGCCCACTCCCGGACCCACCGCTCGTGGAGCCCGGTGGTCGCCGCCAGCTCGGCGGCGCCGAGCGGCCCCGGCGCGTCGGCGAGGGCGCGGTACAACCCGAGTCGCTCACCGAGGTGCACCATGCCCGCCGTCACCGCTCCCTCGAGCTTGGAGAACACCAGGAACTGGAAGGCCTTCAGCCGGTCCGGGTCGAGCGATCGAGTGGTCATCGCGCCGACGGTAGGCCTCGACCGGTTCTCCTGAGGATCCGGGGTCATTTCTGACCCCTGAAAACGCTTGAGAACCGGTCAGCGGGTGCGGTCGGCGGCGGGGAGGTGCTCGACGTCGGAGAGGGCGGTGAGGCTGAACGTGTAGCCGTCGCCGAGCGGGATGGCCTCCAGCCGGCTGATCGAGGCGTGGCGCAGCACCATCCGCTCCCACTCCCACGGTGTCGGGGGCAGGCCGAGCAGGTGGCAGATGAAGATCGAGTTCGTGCCGGCGTGGGCGATCAGCAGGATCCGCGCGCCGGGCTCGGCGATCTGCCACACGGGCAGCTCGGACTCCACCTGCTCGACGCCGCGCTCCTGGAGGAACTTCTCGGCGCCGAGGCGGATCCGGTCGACGAACTCGCGGATGTTCTCGCCGCCGGCCAAGCCCTCCCAGCGGTCGAGCGACGTTCGCTGGCTGAGCTCCCGGTAGGCCTCGGCGGCCCGCTCGGCCGGCGTGCCGTGCCACTTCGGGTCGCGGATCTCCTCCAGCCACAGGTCGATGTCCTCGTCGCGGCCCAGCGCCCGCAGCACCGGCGCAGCCGTCTGGCGGGCGCGCAGCAACGGTGACACCAGCACCTCGTCGAAGTGCTGCCCGCGGACCGCGTCGGCCAGTGCCGCCGCCTGCCGCTGCCCGAGCTCGGTGAGCGGGGGATCGAGCACGTTCAACCCGTCGCGCACCCACTCGGGCTGGGCGTGACGGACCAGGACCAGCTCCACGGATCGAAGCGTACGTTTACGGTGGGTTCATGAGCGGTTGGTATCCGGACCCGGCGGGGCGGTTCGAACTGCGTTTCCACAACGGCGAGGTGTGGACGGCCGACGTGGCCTCGGGGGGCCGCAGGTTCGTGGACCACCAGCCCATCGACCGCCCGCCGACGGCCGGCAACGGCCTCGCCGTGGCCTCGATGGTGTGCGGGATCACGGGCCTGACCCTCGCCTGGTTGCCCTTCGTCGGGGTGTTCGGCGCGGCCGCCTCCATCGTCGCCGTCGTCCTCGGGATCATCGGGCTGCGCCGAGCCCGCGCCGGTGCCGAACGGCGCGGCTTCGCACTGGCCGGGACGATCACCGGCGCCCTCGGCATCGTCGCCACTGCCCTCGGCATCTGGCTCACGGTGCGCGTGCTCCAGGTGATCGACGAGTACCAGCACCCGGGACCGGTCGACGCCGAGGTGACCGAGTGCACGGACGACGGCAACGGTCGGGTGAACGTCGTCGGCACCCTGACCAACGGCAGCGACGACGAGCGCTCCTACTCGGTGCGCATCGAGATCTCCGGCGAACGCGGGGCCCGCCGCGTGCGGGTCGACGTCGACGACGTCCCGGCCGGCTCGACGCGGGACTTCTCGACGTCCGGCCGGATCCCCGACAGCGACGAGCCGGCGTGCCGGATCGTGTCCGTCGACGGACCGCTCCCGTTCGGCATCGACATCGACGCCGAGGATTGATCAGCGGTCGGCGTCGGCCCGCTGGCGCGCCCGGTAGCGGCGCATCTTCTGGCGCTGCCCACAGACCGACATCGCGCACCACTGCCCGCCGGCGTTCTTCGATCGGTCGTAGTACGACCACTGGCAGTGCTCGTTGGTGCACGTGCGCAGCCGGACCAGCGTCCCTGCCAATTCCGCTTCGACGAGGATCCCGACCAGCTCGGAGACGATCAGCCCAACCCGTTCGCCGGTCCCGACGAGGGCCACGCCGTCGGCATCCGCAGCAAGTCCCAGCCGGACGTCGGTCATCCCCGGCGGCCACGCCGACCCGCCCAGCGGTCGCCCCGCGATGGCGCCGTGCAGGTCGGCCCGGAACCGGCGCAGCTCGGTGAGCTCATCGGCCGACGGCTCGAGCGCCCATCCGTCGCCGGCCAGCCACTGCGCCGCCCGCAGCGGCTCACCGAGGTGGTCGGCGCCGTTCTCCCGGTTGACGGTGTTGACGAAGCGCCGCGCCCGCTCCAGACGGCCTGGCGCCGTCCGCCCGGGTGGCCAGCTGGCATCGGGGATCATCCGCCCCTCCGGGTCCAGCGGATGACCATCCATGCGTTACCATCATAACGTGTTTGCTCGTAACGGTCGCGGATGGCGGCGGTTGGTGACCGGCGCCGCCGTGCTCGTCCCGGCGCTCGGCGCCTGCGACGAGGGCCGGGACGCCGGCGGGAGCGCTGCGCCGCCGACCGTCACGCCCGAGCCCACCTCCACGGTCGCCGCTGCCCCGGCGCTGCCGGCCCTCGACCTTCCCGACGGCGTGGAGGTGTTCGTCGAGTTCCCCCGCTACTTGCACCTCCAGCGGCGCCTGGAGGTCGGCTTCGACAACAACACCGGCGACGAGGAGCTCGTGGTCGAGTCCGTCGGGCTGCGCACCCCGCTGTTCACCCCCGTCGCTCTCGACGAGCCGCACACCCGGGTCGAGGCCGGGCGCCGGCGCGACCTGCAGATCGCGCTCGGCCCCGCCGTCTGTCCCGCCCCGGGCGGGCCCGCTCAGGTCGAGGTCGTCGCCGAGATCGGCGGCGTCCGCCAGCACGGCCTGATCGACGTCCCGATCGAACCGCTGCAGCGGATCAGCGACGCGGAGTGTGGACGTGAGCTCGTGCTGGAGAACGTCGACGTCGGCTTCTCCGACGAGTTCGCCGTCGACGACGGCGTCCTCACGACGGCGCTGTCGCTGGCCCGGCGGGCTGGCGATGAGCCGATCGAGGTGACCAACGTCCGGGGCAGTGTGCTGCTGGAGCTGGTGCCGGCGGATGCGGCGACCCCGCTGGCCGCCATGGCGCCGGGTCAGGCCGATCTCGAGGTCCCGGTGCGCTTGCGCGTCATCCGCTGCGACCCGCACGCCGTGACCGAGAGCAAGAAGACGTTCCAGCTCGCCGTGTGGATCGCCGTCGGCGACCGGGACACGCAGCACCTCGTGATCTCCCCCGAGGGAGCGCTGCGCGACGAGCTGCAGGCGCTGATCGAAGCGTGCCTGCGCGCCGAGTCCGGCTGAGGATCAGAAGTCCCCGAGCGTCAGACTGCCGTCGTTGCCACCATCCAGGCGGCGTACAGGCCGGCGTAGGTCCCACCGGCCGCCACGAGCTCGTCGTGGTGCCCGTCCTCGACGAGCTCACCGTCGCTCAGCACGAGCACCCGGTCGGCGCGCGCGGCGGTCGACATGCGGTGGGCGATGGCGATCGTCGTGCGGCCGGAGGCCAGCCTGGTGAGGGCGCGCGAGATGCGTACCTCGGTGAGCGCATCGACCGACGACGTCGCCTCGTCGAGCACCAGCACGTCGGGATCGGCGACTCCGGCACGCAGCAGGGCCACGAGCTGGCGCTCCCCCGCCGAGAGCTGCTCGCCGCGCTCGCCGACGTCCGTGAACAAGCCCTCCTGCAGGCTGTCCACCCAGTCCTGCAGGTCCAGGCGCTCGACGACGGCCTCCACGTCCGGGATCGACGTCCCGGGCCGAGCGAACCCGACGTTGGCGGCCACGGTCCCGTTGAACAGGAACGGCTCCTGCGAGACGACGACCAACCGCTGGCGCAATTGGTCGTTGGGGACCCGCCGCAGCGGGACGTCGCCGATGCGGATCTCGCCGACGGTGGGGTCGGCGAACCGGGCGATGAGGCGGCCGAGCGTCGTCTTGCCCGAACCGGTCTCACCGACGAGCGCCACCTGCTGACCGGCCGGGATGTGCGCCGAGACGTGGCGCAGCACGGCGTCGTCGGTCGTCGTCGACTCCCCGCGCGTCGGGTAGGCGAACGTCACATCGCGCACGTGGATGTCGAGTTGCCCCGGCGGAAGCAGCTTCGGGTCGTCGGACGGCGGCGGTCCGACCGGGAGGTCGAGCACACCGAGCACGCGCCGCAATCCCGCCACGGCCGTCTGGGTCTGGTCGAGCACCTCCGTGAACTCGGCGATCGGCTCGAGGAAGCGGTAGGTGAGGAAGATGAACCCGATCATCGCCCCCGCCGTCAGACCGCTCTCGGGTCCGCGCAGGACACCGACCACGAGGACGGCGGCGACCGTCAGGACCGAGAAGACCTCGCCGGACGGGAACAGGAACGCGCCGATCACGTTGGCCCGCACCTGGGCCTGCACCCGATCGTCGATCGAGGTCGTGGCCTCGGCCTCCAGCGTCTCACCGGCGTCGTAGGCGCGCATCGTCTCCGCGCCGGTCACGATCTCGGTGACGGTCGCCAGCATCTCGCCGTTGCGCTCCCGTGCCCGTTCGTAGGCTGCGACGAGGTGGCGCTGGACGGTCCGCAGCACGATCGCCAGCGGGGCGGCCACGGCGAAGGCGACGAGGGCGAGGATCCAGTCGTAGGCCAGCATCACGGCCGACACCATCAGGATCAGGGGGCCGTCGAGCAGCCAGGCCAGCCCGCCCCACTGGAAGAACTGGGCCAGCGTCTCGATGTCGCTCGTCACGCGCGCCACCAGCGCCCCGCGCCGCTCCTCGTTGTGGTCCGCCAGGCTGATCCGATGGACGTGGGAGATGAGGCGCGTGCGCAGGTCGTAGAGCGCCTGCTCGGAGCGCTGACCCAGGCGCACCACGGCCTGGCGCTGGGCGACGGCGGCGATCACCAACGCAACTGCGCCGATCGCTGCCAGCACGCCGACGAGCCCCACCTGCACGCCGTCGGTGGTCACGATGCCGCGGTCGATCGCCTGCTGCAACAGGATCGGCACGACCACGCGACCCATCGCACCGATCGCCGCCAGCAGCCACGTGACCGCCAACCCCTGGCGCAGCACCGGTGCCTCGCGCAGACCGCGGTTGATCGTGTGGACGGCGGCGAACCGGCCGACCGGCTCGTTCACGTCGCGCCCCCACCGGCGACCATCGACGGCCGTTCGGTCGACGACGCCCGTTCGGTCTCGAACGCTTCGACCAACGCCCGGTAGCCGTCCCGCCGGGCCAGCAGCTCGTCGTGCGAGCCGTGGTCGATCACCCGGCCGCCGGCGAGGTACACGACGTCGTCCGCCAGGCGGATCGTCGAGGGACGGGAGGCGACCATCAGCACCGTCGAACCGCTGAGGCGCTGGCGCAGATTGGTCAGTACGGCCGCCTCCGTCGCCGGGTCGAGCGCCGACGTCGTGTCGTCGAGCAGCAGCACGGAGGGGCGCCGCAGCAGGGCACGAGCCAAGGCGATGCGCTGGCGTTGCCCGCCGCTCAACGTGACGCCGCGCTCGCCGACGACGGTGTCGAGCCCGTTCGGCGCGTCGGCGACGAAGTCGTCGGCGCGGGCCAGGCGCAGCGCCTCCCACACCTCGGCGTCGGCGTACGGGTTCCCGAGCAGGAGGTTGTGGCGGATCGTGCCCGAGAACAGGAACGCCTCCTGGAAGACCATCGCCCGGGGACCTGCGGCAAGCGCGATGTGGCCCGCCGTCGGCGCGACCAGCCCCGCCACCAGCTCGACCAGCGTGCTCTTCCCGGCGCCGGTCGGCCCGACGACGGCGGTCGTGCGCCCGGTCGGTACGACGAGCGAGACGTCGTCGATCGCCGGCGTCCGCTCGCCCGGAAACGTGAACCGCAGGTCCGTCAGGAGGATCGCCGTGCCATCCGGCGCCACGCCGATCGCCGCCACCGGGTCGGGCTCGATCGGCTCGTCGAGCACGGCCTTTACCCGCCGCCAGCCGGCCAGCGAGTGGGGCAGCTCGGAGAGGGCGTAGCCGATCAGCCGCAGCGGGAACACGAGCAACGTGAACAGGTAGATGAAGCTCGACAGCTCGCCGACGGACACCGCGCCGGACTCGACGCGCACCGCCCCCAGCACGACGAGCCCTACGTTGGCCAGCGACGGGACGGCATCGAGGAGCGCCTCGAACGTGCCGCGCAGCCGCACGGCGTGCACCCGCGCCGTGCGCAGGTAGCCGGCCAGCGTCGCCAGCCGCTCGGTCTCGCGCTGCTCGGCGCCGTAGGCCTTGACGAGCTGGACGCCGTCGAAGCTCTCGTGCACGCCGGCCGACAGGTCTCCGAGGTGGTTCTGGGCGGCGTCGTAGTACTGCTCGACGCGCCGCTGGTAGTAGACGTTCAGCCCGATCAGCACGGGAAACACGGCGACCGCGGCGGCGCCGAGCACGACATCGGTCAGCAGCAGCCAGATCGCTGACACGACGATCAGGAGCACGGTGCCCGTGGCGAACGGGATCGGGGCCAGCACCGAGACCGCGGCGTCGGCGTCGACTCCTGCCCGAGCGACGAGGTCGCCGTCCGGACGGCGCTGGTGCCACGACATCGGCTGGCGGATCAGCCGATCGACGACGCCGTCGCTGAGCGAGCCGGCGACGCGCCACTGCGTCTTGCCGGCCCAGGTGCGGCGGACGACGACGCCGCTGGCCCGCACGAGGCCGATGCCGATGACGAGGCCGACCCCCGTGAGCAGGGCGCCGGCGGCGACCTCGCCGCGCTCGAAGCGGGGGATGATCACGTTGTCGGTGATCCACTCCACCGCGATGCTCGACCCGATCGTGCCGAGGGCGAACACGGCGGCCCCGAACACGGCAATGGCGAACGGCCGGGGGTGCAGGCGCAGCTGGGCGCGCAGCATGGCGATGCTCTCGCGTGCGAGCGGGAATCGTCCGTCGCCAGCCATCCCCCGTTTCTACCGCTCCCGCTCGTCGCGCCGACGACAGTTCTGAGGCAGCATCGCCATCGAAGGCGATGGCGATCCGACCAGAGACGGCCAGGTCGCCGAGATCGTGCCGACCGTTACCCTGCGTGGCGATGGACCCGGCCGACCTGGCGCTGCTCGTCGTCCGCCTCGTGTTCGGCGTCGGCCTCGCCTACCACGGCTACAACAAGGTCTTCGGCGGAGGTGGGCTGGCGGGAACGGCCCGCTGGTTCGGGTCCCTCGGGATGCGCTGGCCGGCGCTGCAGGCCCGGCTGGCATCGTCCACCGAGATGGGTGCCGGGCTGCTGTTCGCCGCCGGCCTGCTGACCCCGCTTGCCGCCGCCGGCATGATCGGCCTGATGCTCGTGGCCGGGTGGGCCGCCCATCGCCACAACGGGTTCTTCATCTTCAACAAGGGTGAGGGGTGGGAGTACGTGGCGTCGATCGGCGTCGTCGCCTTTGCCGTCGCCACGATCGGCCCCGGCGACGTTTCCCTCGACCACGCCATCGGGCTCGACTGGACGGCGTGGGACGGCTGGGTCGGCGCCGTCGTCGCCGGCGGGCTGGGCCTGGCCGGAGGCATCGCCCAGCTCGCCATCTGCTATCGGCCCGCTCCACGATGATCACGGACGACCGGATGACGAGCGCCGGCGACGAGCCGGCGGATCGGCGGCGTGGCGTACGGCGGCTCCTGTTCGGCCTCGCCATGATCGGCTTCGTCGCCTTCTGGGTCTGGGCGCTGTTCTTTGCCTCGAAGGAGGCGGTCAACAAGATCGGCGACCGGGCCTGGGCCGAGCGGGCGGAAGGCGTCTGCGCCGAGGCCGAGCTCGAGCGAGAAGCGCTGGCCGACTTCCGTCGGGTCGACGAGGAGGACCCGGCGATGGTCGCCGAGCGCGGCGACCTCACCGACCGGGCGACCGACATCGTCGAGGCGATGCTGGACGAGGTCGTCGCCGTCGCTCCGTCCGATGACAAGGGTCAAGCCCTCGTGCCGCTGTGGGAGCAGGACTACCGCACCTACCTCGCCGATCGGCGTCGATACGCCGACGAGCTGCGGGCCGGCGAGAACGTGGCGTTCTCCGAGACGGCCGTCGACCGCATCCCGCTCAGCGACAAGGTGGCGACGTTCGCCGCCGACAACGAGATGCCGTCATGCGCGCCGCCGATCGACCTCTAGACACCGCGAGTAAGAACGGATCGACGTCACATCTGACGTCGATCCGTGCTTGGAATCGGTGGATGGTCAGCGCAGCTCCTTGACCACCCGGGCCGGGTTGCCGGCGGCGACGACGAAATCCGGGATCTCGCCCCGCACGACGCTGTTGGCGCCGATCACGACGTGCCGCCCGATCGTCGCGCCGGGCAGCACGACCGTGCCGTGACCGAGCCAGGAGCCGGCGCCGATGCGCACCGGCCGCTCGGGCATCATCTGCTGCGAGATCGGTCGGTCCAGGTCGGCGTAGCCGTGGTTCTGATCGGTCACGTACACGTGGTGACCGGTCCACACATCGTCGCCGATCTCGATCGACAGGTGCCCGACGATGCCGCTGCCGCGTCCGAAGAGGCAGCGGTCACCGATCCGCACCACCGGGTCCGTCATGCACTGCTGGCCCGGCACCATCCCCGCCGACAACGTCACGTTTGGCCCGATCACGGTGCCCGAGCCGATGTGGATGTAGCGCTCGTTGACGATCGCCGTCGGCGGGAAGCAGATCACGCTGCGCGGTCCGAACTGCCCGAACCGCCGTCCCCGCCTGGTGTCGGGCCCGATGGCCCCCAGCTCGACGGCCCCTTCCCACCCCCGGTGGACGACCTCGTTGGCCACACGTCGAGCGGCCCGCACGAGCCGCCGGCGCACGGTCGGCGGGCCCTCCGGGTCGCGCTGCAGCACGCTCGGAGGGTACCGAGCGAGCTCGCCGCGCCACGATGGTGCCGTGGTCGTCGAGCAGGCACGGGTCGTGCAGCTCACCGACACCCATCTGTCGGCTGCCTCCGGCATCCCGGCGCAATGGCCGCCCACTGCGGCCTGGCTGCGGGCCGAGCCGCCGGACCTGATCGTGCACTCCGGCGACATCGTGCTGGAGGATCCCGACGACGCCGCCGACCGAGCCTTCGCCGGCCGTCTCCTCGCCGACCTCCCGGCCCCGCTCCTGTGCATCCCGGGCAACCACGACATCGGTGCCTACGGCGACGACGAGCGCCGGCCGGCGCGCCTCGCCGCGTTCCGGGAGCAGTGGGGTCAGGACCGCTTCAGCCTGGACCTCGCCGGCTGGCGTCTCGTCGGCGTCGACGTCTACCTGCTCGGCGAGGCCGACCACGACGAGTGGTTGCGGGCGGTGACCCGGGTGCCGGCACCGATCCTGGTGTTCGCCCACCAGCCGTTGTCCGGTGATCCCGTCGACGGGTGGGAGATGCCCGCGGGCGCCCGCGCCGCCTTCGCCGCCAGCACGGCCGGCGCCGACGTGCGGGTGGTCGCCTCCGGGCACCGCCATTCCAGCGGGCAGCACGGACGCGCCGTGTGGGCACCGTCGCTGACGCGCCGCGGTGATGACCGGCCCGGCTTCGACCCCCGACCGGGGCTCGTCGAGCACACGCTCGGTACCGAGGGTCGGCACGACTGGCGGGTCGTTCGGCCGTGGGACCCGCCGGTCAGGTCGGCTCGACCAGCAGCACGATGAGCATGACGACGCCGTTGAAGATGGCGTGGGCGATGATCACCGGCCCGATGCGACGAAGCAGGTAGGCCGCCCCGCCGAACACGACGCCGACGGCGCCGAGGATCAGCACCAGCCCGACGTTGCCCGACCCGCGCACCGGGTCGACGTGGGCCAGCCCGAACAGCACACCCTGCACGACGACGGCCAGCGGGACGGCCATCCGGCTGAGCAGCCCACGCAGCATCAACCCCCGGAACACCGCCTCCTCGACGAGCGGCGCGGCGACGACCGCCGACACGAGCAGCGAGATGACGTAGGTCGGATCGGCGTCGAAGCTGTCGATGCCCTCGGTGTTGGGCACGAGCGGGATGCCGCTGAGGTCGACGAGCAGGATCATCAGCAGCTCGGCCGCCAGCGCGCTGATCCAGATCAACGGGCCCCACCCGGCATCCGACCAGCGGAAGCGCACCCCGAGATCGCTCAACGGGTGGCCCGTCCCCCACCGCCGGCTGGCGTACCAGCACCACCAGACGGACGGCCCGTAGCCGACGACCACGGAGATCGTTGCGTACACGGCGATCGACCACTCCTGGTCGATCAGCGCCTCGACCAGGTACCGACTCCCGATCAGCGAGGCGATCAGCACGGCGACAGCACCGACTGCGGCCCCGATCGGCAGCGAAGGGTGCTCGCCGACGTCGGCCTTCGCCGACAGCACCCCCGTGGTGTGCCCCGTCCAGCTCCGCCCGTCGTAGTAGCGCAGCAGCGGGTAGCCGTACGGGTCCCGGTACCAGCCGGCGGGCACACCGGACGGCGGCGGCAGGCGGGCCGGCGGGCCGAGCGCGGTCACGCGCCACCGGGTCGCGGGTCCACCGCGCGGATCGTACCGGTGGGTGCTCGCCGGGCGGATCCGCGACGATGCGCCCATGCCGGCGGCACCCACCTCGCTCTGGGAAGCGACGATGGACGCCCGCGAGCGGCTGGATGCACCGCCTCCCGACGGCGACCTCAGCGTCGACGTGGCGATCGTCGGCGCCGGACTGACCGGGCTGTGGACCGCCTACTACCTCGCCCGGGCCGAGCCCCGGCTGCGCATCGCCGTGCTCGACCGGCACCACGTCGGCTTCGGGGCCAGCGGGCGCAACGGCGGTTGGTGCTCGGGGCTGCTGGCCAGCTCGCTGACGACGCTCGCCGAGCGGCACGGTCGCTCGGCGACCATCGCGATGCAAGCCGTGATGCACGACAGCGTCGACGAGGTCGGGCGGGTACTCGCCGCCGAGGGCGTCGATGCGGACTTCACGAAGGGCGGCACGATCACCGCGGCGCGGACGCCCGAGCAGCACGGCCGGCTGTTCCAGGAGCTGCTCGAGGCCCGGACGTTCGGCCTGACCACCGACGACGTGCGCTGGCTCGAGCCCGACGAGGTGCAGCAGCGGTGTGCGATGTCCGCCACCCGAGCGGCCCTGTTCACGCCCCACTGCGCCGCAGTGCACCCGCTGCGGCTGGTCCACGGCCTGGCGCGGGCGACCCAGCGACGGGGCGTATCGATCTTCGGGGCGACGCCGGTGCTCGAGCAGACCGCGGCGGGGCTGGTCACACCACACGGGCGCGTGCGTGCGGACGTCGTCGTGTGGGCCACTGAGGCGTGGACGGCGACGCGGCCCGGTTCCCGCCGCGACGTCGCGCCGCTGTACTCGTTGATGATCGGCACGGCGCCGCTGACGGAGGAGCAGTGGGCGGCCATCGGCTTGGCCGAACGCGAGACGTTCCACGACGCCCGCCACCTGATCATCTACGGCCAGCGCACCGCCGACGGGCGGCTGGCGTTCGGCGGGCGCGGGGCGCCGTACCACTTCGCGTCGCGCATCGACGAGCGGTACGACCGGTCCGACGCAGTGCGCGACCTGCTCGCCGACGCGCTGCGCGAGCTGTTCCCGGTGCTCGCCGACGTCGACGTCCCGTTCCACTGGGGCGGCCCGCTCGCCGTGCCCAGGGACTGGCAGTGGTCGGTGGGCTTCGACCGGTCGACCAGCACCGGCCACGCCGGTGGCTACGTCGGCGACGGCGTCTCGACGACGAACGTCGCCGGGCGGACGCTCGCCGACTTGATCACGGGTGCGTCGACGCCGCTGACGTCACTGCCGTGGGTCGACCACCACAGCCGAAAGTGGGAACCGGAGCCACTGCGCTGGCTCGGCATCAACCTGACCCGCCACGCTGCGGCGCGCGCCGACGCCGCGGAGCGGGGCGACGGCCCGCAAGCCGCGGTGCGCGCCCACCGCTGGTCCACGCTGCTGTCACGGTTGACCAGCCGCTGACCGTCGCCAGCCTGCCGGTGCTGCGTCCGCCGTCGTGCGGCCTCTCGCCGTGTCCGTCACGCGGGGTAGGCGTCGGGGACGTCTTCGGCGAAGAGCCAGGTGTCGAAGAACGACGTGAGGTCACGACCGGCGACCTCGTTGGCGACGGCGATGAAGTCCTCCGTCGTGCGTGACGTGCCGCTGTTGCGGGCCACCCACTCCTGGAGCAACCGGAAGAAGGCCTCGTCACCGAGCTCCTGGCGTAGAGCGTGGACGACGACCGCGCCACCGTCGTAGCGCTCGAACCCGAAGAGGTTGCCGACGCTCGGGTCGGCCGTCGACTCCGGGAAGTCCTGGCGCAGCGCCAGGTTCGCATTGGCCTGCGTCTGCAGCGGGAACAGCCCGACGTGGTCGAGCCACAGCCACTGGGCGTACGTGGCGAACGACTCGTTCAGCCAGAGGTCGCTCCAGTCGGCGGGCGACACGGCGTCGCCGAACCACATGTGCGCCAGCTCGTGGGAGAGCAGGAGGTGCTCCAGCGCGCCCGGCTGACCGCCGGGGAAGTCCTCGCGGGAGTACAGCGACCGACCCTGCTGCTCCATCGCCAGTCCGGGTGGGCTATCGGAGAAGGCCAGGCCGTAGCGGTCGAGGGGATACGGGCCGAACAGTGGCTCGAAGAACGCCAGCTGGTCGTCGGTCAGGTCGAAGTACGGCGCCAGCTGCTCGACGTCGGCGGCCAGCGCCACGTCGACGATGGGCACCGCACCGGCCGGGCTGCGCTCCAGGATCTCGTAGTCCCCGGTCAGCAGCTGGACGAGGTACGTGGCCATCGGCTGGCGCTGCTCCCAGACGAACGTGTCGCCGTCCGCCCCGCTGCGCTGCTCGATCAGCTCGCCGTTGGCGACGGCCGTCGTTCCAGCGGGGACCGTGATCTCGAAGTGCCACGTGGCCTTGTCCGACGGGTGGTCGTTGCTCGGCAGCCAGGTCCTCGCACCGTCCGGCTGGTTGAGGACGTACGAGCCGTCGGCGGTGGCGAAGAACCCGAGCTCGTCGACCCCGGCGGACGATCCGGCCCGCTGCGCCTGGTCGGAGTACGCCACGTCGATGGCCACCGTCGTCCCGGTCGGGACGACCGTCGCCGGGGTGATCACGACCTCGCCGCCGGACAGGTCGAAGTCGGCCGCTTGCCCGTCCACGGTGACGGACCGGACGTCGATCTCGACGGCGTCGAGCACGATCTGGTCGGGCGACCCGGTGACGACGGCCTGCAACGTCACCCCGCCGTCGAGGACCTGGGTGTCGGGGTCGTAGCTCAGCCGCACGTCGTAGGACTGCACGTCGAGACCGTCGGTGCCCAATTCGGGGAACAGGTCGTCGCCGATCCCCTCGACCCCTTCGTCGACCTCGGTCGTCGGCTCGGATCCCTCGGGCTCCTCGGATGGTTCCGACGGAGCTGTTGTGTCGTCGGGCGGATCCGGTTCGGGTGCGGGTGGAGCGGTCGGCTCCGGGGTCGTGACGACCGGCGTGGTCGGTGGTGCCGCCTGCTCGACCGCCGACTCGGTGCGGACGCCGGGCGCGGCGCACGCGGCGATGACGACGGCGGCGACGACAGCGAAGAGCCGTCTCACCGGTGGACCTCGGCGTCGACAATGTGGGCGCGATGGCGGACGGTGTGCACCGCCGCCCCAGACAGCACGGCGCCCCGACCGAGCAGGCGTCCACCCTGCCAGTTGGAGAGCCCGAGCTCGGGCGTGTCGAAGGCGTACTGCCCGTCGACCCAGCGAGTGAACCCGTCTCCCACGAAGGGCGCGTCGACGGCGGCGTAGAACCGGCGCTGCTCGTCCGGGTCGTCGCTGACGAGTGAGGCGATGAAGCGCGGGCTGGCCTGGTTGCACAGCTCGACCGCCCGGTCAACGTCGGCGACGAGGAACGTCACCTCCGGCGACTCCTCCCACTCCCATTCCCGACCGAGCTCGCCGGTCGGCAACGGCGTGGCGAACGGTTCGGCGTGCTCACCGTCGGCCCGGCCGACCGCGACCTGCCGCTGGAACAACTCCGCCGGCACCGCGTCCAGCGAGCCGGCCTCGACGTGCAGCCGGGCCGACGAGCCGCGCCCCGCCGCGGCCTCCTCGAGCGCGCCGACGAACGCATCGACGAGGTCAGGGCGACCAGGCGGCACGCAGCACACGTTCAGCGTGTTGCAGACCTTCCGGTCGAGTGAGTGCACCACGCTGGCACGGAAGCGGTCGACGTCGGCGGCGCCACCGGCGATGAGCCACGCCCCGCCGGTGCCGTGGGCGCTGACGGGCGTGCCGGCCTGGCGGGCAACGGCGCTCAGCTCGGCGACTGCGGCGCCCGACCCGCGAGCGACGGCGAGGTCGAGGCGGCGATCAGCGAACAGCGCCCAGCCCGCCGCGCGGGCGGGGGAACGCACGAGGCTGACCGCGCCGACCGGCAGGCCCGCCACCTCGAGCGCCGGGGAGAGGGCGGTCTCCATGATCGCTTCGGCCGTGCCCAGGGCGTCCGACCCGATGCGCATGACGACGGTGTTGCCGGTGCGCAGCACACCGGTGGCGTCGGCGAACACGTTGGGCCGCCCCTCGAAGACGAAGCCGACCACGCCCAGCGGTGCTCGCCACGCCTCCACCGACCACTGGTCGTGATCCACGCGGTCGATGCGCTCGTCGCGCCGCAGGGGGGCGTCACGCCACGCGTGCAGGCCGGCGACCATGTCGGCGCGCATGCGCGAGGTGAGCACGAGGCGGGTCGTGGAGCGCCCCACGGCCCGGGCGCGCTCCACGTCGGCGTCGTTGGCCGAGCGGATCGGGGCCGACAACCGGTCGTCGGCCAGCCGGCGAGCTAGCTCGTCGAAGAAGGCGCTGATCGCCGCGTCATCGCATCGCGCCAGGTCGGCGAAGCCCCGCACGGCGGCGGTGACCGCTGCATGGACGAGCTCGTGGTCGGCCGCCGGGATGTGCAGCAGCCGGCCGGACTCTTGCACCACGAGCAGACGGTCGCCGGAGCGGAACGCCGCCGCCAGCTCGGCGGGCACCGTCGTGACCCGATCGCCGCCGAAGATCACCGGCTGACCGGCCTCGAGCCGTTCGAGCGGCGACGCCACGGTGTTCAACCCCGGGCTGGTTCGAACAGCTCGGCGATGTCGACCCAGCGCTGTTGCTCGATCGCCCGTTGCGCCGCCTCGCCGATGGCCACCGCCCACAGGCCGTCCTCCAGCGTCACTGCCGGCGGCAACCCTGTGCGGATGGCCTCCAGGAAGTCGACGTGCTCCAGGAAGCTGGAGCCGTGGTGGAAGCCCTGGAACTTCACCCGCTCGTCGACCACCGGCACCTCGGTGACGGCGCCGATCCCGTCGGCACGACGTCCGATGCGCAGCAGGCTCTCGGAGACCAGCGCTTCGACCTTGCCCTCGTCGCCCGTGACGGCCAGCTCCTGCTCGTTCTTGCTCGCTTCGGCGAACATGCAGAGATCGAGCATCCCCCGCACGCCGCCGTCGTACTCGACGATCACGAAGGCGTTGTCGATGATGTCCGGGACGGCGCCGTCGTAGCACTCGTCGAGGTGGTTGACGTCCTGGGCGCCCGAGGCGATCACGCGCGTCGGACGCTGTCCGACGACGAGGTTCATCAGGTCGAAGTAGTGGCAGCACTTCTCGACGAGGGTCCCGCCGGTGCTGGCGTTGAAGCGGTTCCAGTTGCCGACCTTGTGCAGGAACGGGAAGCGGTGCTCGCGGATCGACACCATCCGCACGGCCCCGACCGTGCCGCCGCGCACCTCGTCGAGGAGCCGTTGCGTCGGCGGCATGTAGCGGTACTCGAGCCCCATCCAGACGATCTGCTCGGGCGGTCCGGCGGTGGCCCGGTCGATCACGGCCTGGCAGTCAGCGACGGTCGTGCACAGCGGCTTCTCGACGAGGACGTGGACGCCGCTGTCGAGGACGTCGAACAGGATGTCGCGGTGGGTGTTGTTCGGGGTGGCCACGACCACGGCGTCGCACTCCCCCGACGCCAGCAGGTCGCGATGGTTGGCGAATCGGGACAGCGGCGAGTCGATGCCCACGGCGTGCTGCGCCCAGTCGAGCGAGCGTTCGTCGGGGTCGGCGGCGGCGACCACCGCGGCACCCTCGATCGCCAGCAGGTTGCTGATGTGCTCGACCCCCATCATGCCGGTCCCGATGACGCCGTAGCGGACGACGCGCTCGTCGGCGTCGGCGCTCCCACCGCCTCCGCTGTCGATCGCCTGGTCCGTCACGGTCGGCCAGCGTAGGAGGCCGTGACCCTCGCTACCGTGCAGCGATGGCCAGCAACCGACACCGTGAGGTGTTGACGTGAACGATCGTCTCTACTTCCGCCAGCTGCTGTCCGGTCGAGACTTCGCCGTCGACGATCCGGTGGCTGCGCAGATGGTCAACTTCGTCTACGCCATCGGCGATCGGGCCACGAACGAGTGCCTGCTCGTCGACCCGGCCTACGCCGTCGACGACCTCGTCGACGCCGTCGAGGCCGACGGGATGGCGGTCGGCGGCGTGCTGGTGACGCACTACCACCCCGACCACGTCGGTGGCTCCATGATGGGTATGACGATCGAGGGCGTGACGCGACTGCTCGAGCGGGTGGAGTGCCCGGTGCACGTGCAGGGAGCAGAGGCACCGTGGGTGGCCCGCACCACCGGCATCGCCGAGAGCGAGCTGGCGACGCATGAGCCCGGCGACCACGTCCGGGTCGGCGAGGTGGACATCGAGCTCGTGCACACACCCGGTCACACGCCAGGCAGCCAGTGCTTCCTCGTCGACGGGAAGCTGGTCTCCGGCGACACGCTGTTCCTGGAGGGCTGCGGGCGGACCGACCTCCCCGGCAGCGATGTCGAGCTGATGTACGACAGCCTGCAACGGCTGGCCACGCTGCCCGGCGACACGATCGTGTTCCCCGGCCACCGCTACTCCGTTCCGTCCAGTGGCTCGATGGAGGCGATCCGCGAGCAGAACTACGTGTATCGCCCGACGACGAAGCAGCAGTGGCTCACGATGTTCGGCGGGAGCTGAACAACGTCCGTCGGGCCGGTCAGGTCAGCGCCGAGACCACCGCCGAGATCCCGGCCACGGTGAGGAGGCCGAGCACGAGACGGCGGAAGCGGGCCGGGTCGAGGTGGCGGCGCAGCCACAGCCCGGCGAGCGCGCCGACGACCAGGCCGGGCAGCGCCACGAGGATCGCCGCCAAGGCCGTCGGGCGCAGCTCGCCGGTCACCGCGAACACGACCATGCTGACGATGTCGAGCGTGGCGAAGACGGCGGTGATCGTGGCCCGGAAGCGGTCAGGTGGGAAGTGTCGGGCCTGCAGCACGAACACCATCGGCGGCCCGTTGACGCCGGTCGACATCGTGAACGCGCCAGCCAGCAGCCCGCCGCCGACGTCGAGGGCGGGGCCGGCGTGACGCAGGTCGAGGCCGGCGGCGATCACGACGACGGCGGCGAGCACGGCCGCCCCGATGAGCAACCCGAGCACCACGTCCCCGACCGCCAGGAAGACGACGAGGCCGAGCGGCAGGCCGACCACGGCGCCGGCCAGCAGGCGCCGGACGACGGCGCGGTCAGCGTGCCGGCGGCCGGTCCACGCCTGGTAGGAGTTGGTGAACGTAGCGAGGCCCAGGGCCACGATCACGGCATCGTGCGGATCGAGGACCACCGACAGCAGCGGCACGGCGGCCAACCCGAAGCCGAATCCCGCAGCGAGCTGCACCGTCGCCGCCAGCGCCACCACCACGACCACACCGAGCGCCTCGGCGACGTTCACCAGGTGTCGATGTTCGGACGCTTCTTGCCGCCTCGGGTGGGGCGTGGTGCGGCGGCGAGCAGCGTGGTGATCCACCGGCGGGTGTCGGCCGGATCGATCACGTCGTCGATCTCGAAGTAGGAGGCGGTGCTGATCCCCTTGCCGACTTCGTACATCCGGTCGACGAGCTCACGGAACAGCCGCTCGCGATCCTCCCCGTCGACGGCGTCCAGCTCGCGGCGGTAACCGAGGCGCACGGCACCTTCGAGGCCCATGCCACCGAACTCGCCCGTCGGCCACGCCAGGCAAGCCAGCGGCGCCTTGGTCGAGCCGCCCATCATCGCCTGCGCTCCGAGCCCGTACGCCTTGCGCAACACCACGGTCACGGTCGGCACGGTGACGTTGGCGCCGGTGACGAACAGGCGGCTGCAGTGGCGCACCAGGGCGGTCTCCTCGACATCGGGGCCGACCATCATCCCCGGCGTGTCGCACAGCGTGATCACGGGCAGGTCGAAGGCGTCGCAGAGTTGCAGGAAACGGGCTGCCTTGTCGGCGCCGGGCGAGTCGATGGCGCCCGCCAGGTGGGTCGGGTTGTTGGCGAGGACGCCGACCGGGTGGCCCTCGATGCGGGCCAGGGCGGTGATCATGCCGAGGCCGAAGTCCCGTCGAAGCTCGAGGACGGACCCGGTGTCGAAGATCAGGTCGACGGCGTGGCGTACGTCGTAGCTGCGCAAGCGGTCGACCGGCACGACGTGGCGCAGCCGGTCCTGGTCGGCGCACGTCCAGTCGTCGACGGGCCCCTGGAAGTACGACAGGTAGCGCTTGGCCAGCTCGACCGCCTCGGCCTCGTCGGCGGCGACGAGGTCGACGACCCCGTTGGTCCGCTGCACGTCGATCGGCCCGACCGCGGTCGGCGCGAACACCCCCAGCCCGCCGCCCTCGATCATCGCCGGCCCGCCCATCCCGATGTTCGAGTCGGTGGTGGCGATGACGACGTCACAACAGCCGAGGATGGCGGCGTTGCCGGCGAAGCAGTAGCCGGCGTTGACGCCGACCAGTGGCACGAGGCCGGACAGCTCGGCCCACCACAGGAAGGCGAGGCAATCCAGGCCCGACGGCCCCATCCCGTCGGTGTCGCCGGGGCGACCTCCCCCACCTTCGGTGAAGAAGACGACCGGCAGGCGGAGGCGTTCGGCCAGGTCGAACAGCCGGTCCTTCTTGCGATGGTTCTGCAGGCCCTGGGTACCCGCAAGGACGGTGTAGTCGTAGGAAACGGCGACGCAGCGCGACTCCCGCCCCGGGAACAGCGCGCCGTTGACCGTCCCGATACCACCGACCAGACCGTCGGCCGGCGTGTTGGCGATCAGGTCGTCGAGCTGGCGCCGGCGGCGCTGGGCGGCGATGACGAGCGGGCCGTACTCGACGAACGACCCGTCGTCGACGAGATCGGCGACGTTCTCGCGGGCGGTGCGCCGGCCACGGGCGCGACGCCGGGCCACGGCCTCTGGTCGCGCCGCATCCAGGCCGACGCGATGACGCTGCTCGGACTCGGCGAGGTCGGGACGCTCCGCTGGTGCGGTGGCGGTCCGCGCCGTCGGCTGGCCGTCGGCGGTGGCCGGCTCGGCATCGACGGCTTCGACGGCTTCGACCGTGGCCAGCACATCGCCGGGCATCACCGTGGCGCCGAGCGTCGTCCGGAGCTCGGCGATGCGCCCGTCGAGCGGGCTGGGCACGTCGTGGTGCATCTTCATCGACTCGATCAGGACCACCGCGGCACCGGCCCGGACGACGTCGCCGATGTCAGCCTCGAACGAGACGACGGTCCCCTGCAGCGGGCTGCGGATCTCGACCATCGCCCGGCATCTTCACGCCACCCCCTCGTGCTTTACCAACTTTGGTGTCAGATCCGAGCCCGGGATCGTCGGAGAACGGCCGAAGTCAGCGCGGGAGGATGCGGCGGAAGTACTCGGCGGTGTGCTCGAGGCCGGTCCGCAACGGGATCTCCGGCTCCCATCCCAGCGCCGAGCGGGCCAGCGCGAGGTCGGGCTGACGCTGCGTGGGATCGTCGACGGGCAGCGGGTGGAACACCAGCTCCGACGATGATCCCGTGACCTCCAGCACCAGCTCGGCCAGCTCGCGGATCGTGAACTCGCCGGGGTTGCCGATGTTGCACGGCCCGGTGATCGGTCCGTCCAGCAGGGCGAGGAACCCACGCACCTCGTCGTCGACGTAGGTGAACGAGCGGGTCTGCGAGCCATCACCGAAGATCGTGATCGGCTCACCCTGCAGCGCTTGGACCAGGAAGTTGGACACCGCCCGCCCGTCATCGGCCCGCATGTAGGTCCCGTAGGTATTGAAGATGCGCACGATCCGGACGTCCAGACCGTGATGCCGGTGGTAGGCCATCGTCATCGCCTCGGCGAAGCGCTTGGCCTCGTCGTAGACGCCGCGCGGGCCGATTGGGTTGACGTGCCCCCAGTAGCTCTCGGGCTGCGGGTGGACCTGCGGATCGCCGTAGACCTCGCTGGTCGACGCCAGGAAGAACCGGGCGCTCTTGGCCTTGGCCAGGCCGAGGGTGTTGTGGGTGCCGAGGCTGCCGACCTTGAGGATCTGAATCGGGATCCGCTCGAAGTCGGCCGGCGACGCCGGGCTGGCGAAGTGCATCACGACATCCACCGGACCTGGCACCCACACGTACTGGCTGACGTCGTGTTCGACGAACGTGAACCCGCGCTGGCCGAACAGCTCCTCGATGTTGGCGACGGTGCCCGTCACCAGGTTGTCGACGGCGATGACCTGGTCGCCACGCGCCAGCAGGGCGCGGCAGAGGTGCGAACCGAGGAACCCGGCGCCGCCGGTGACGACGATGCGGGCCATCAGGCCGTCACCTACCGGCCGATGCCCTGGTAGTCGAAGCCGGCCCGCCGCCACTCGCTGCGGTCGAGCAGGTTGCGGGCGTCGACCACCGCAGTCCCGCGCATCGCCGCCGCGGCCTTGCCCGCGTCGAGCCAGCGGTAGTCGTCCCACTCGGTCAACACGGCGAGGACGTCGGCGCCCTCGCATGCCGCGTAGGCGTCGTCGCAGACCTCGACGGCGGCGGGTACGCCGGACTTGGCGCCGGCGACGGTCGGATCGTGGGCCCGGATCGATGCGCCCTGGGCGAGGAGCCGGTCGATGATCGCCACGGACGGTGACTCCCGAAGGTCGTCCGTGCGGGCTTTGAACGTCAGCCCCCACACGGCCACGGTCTTGCCGGTGACGTCACCACCGGCGGCCTCCCGGATCTTGTCCGTCACCCGCTCGAACTGCTCGTCGTTGACGGCAACCACGCCGTCGAGCAGGTCGAACTCGTAGCCCGCATCGTTGGCGATCTTGAGCAACGCCCGCGTGTCCTTGGGAAAGCAACTTCCGCCCCACCCAGGTCCGGGGCGGAGGAAGTCCTGGCCGATGCGCTTGTCGTAGCCGAGACCGAGCACGACGTCGTTGACGTCGGCGCCGACCCCCTCGCAGATGGCGGCGACGGCGTTGACGAACGAGAGCTTCGTGGCGAGGAAGGCGTTGGCGGCGTACTTGATCGTCTCCGCCGACGCCGGGTCGGTCACGATGACCGGCGCGGCGACGCCGAGGTACAGCGACGACACCTTGATCGCCGCCGCCTGATCGGTGCTGCCGACGACGATGCGATCCGGCTTGAGGAAGTCCTGGACGGCGGACCCCTCGCGCAGGAACTCGGGGTTCGACACGACCTTCACGTCGGGCCGGTCGAGCACCCGCTCGACCACTCGGGCCGAGCCGACGGGCACCGTCGACTTGTTGACGACCACGCTCTCGTACGGCAGCGCCGGTGCGATCTCCCTCGCCGCCGATTCGATGTAGGAGAGGTCGGCGCTGCCGTCCTGTCCCTGCGGCGTGGGCACGCACAGGAACGCGATGTCGCAGTCCGTCACGGCGTTGGCGGCACCGACCACGAAGCGCAGCCGCCCCGAGCGCAGGCCTTCCTCGACGAGGCGGTCGAGCCCGTGCTCGACGATCGGGATCTCCCCGCGCGTCAGGCGGTCGACCTTGTCCGCGTCGATGTCGGCGCAGATCACCTCGTGTCCGAGGTGGGCGAAGCAGGCGCCGGTCGTCAGCCCGACGTAGCCCGTCCCGACGATGGCGATGCGCGACATGGCGCCAGAACCTACAGCGGCGTGAAAACGTCGTCCCTCGTTTGCGGGCGATCGCTCACGCCGGGGACGTCACTACCGTTCCGGCGATGCCGACCGCCGCTCCCGTCGACCCGACCGACCCGGCGCTGGTCGACGCCTGCGGCGGCGAGCCCAGCGCGGTGTGCCGTTGGGTGTGGGAGCGGACGGACAACGGCGCGCTGGCCACGACGGCGGACTGGTTCATCGGCAAGCCGCTCGAGGTCCTGATCATCCTCGTCGTCGCCTGGATCGTCTCGCGGGTGGCCCGGCGGGCGATCCGCCGTGGCGTGTACCGGCTCGTCCTGACGGACCGCCAGAGCGCGACGCGGGCGCTGAAGAAGATGGGAGCGTCGCTCGGCGCGGACGGCTCGGGTGAGGCGGCGGCATTCGACGACGTCGAGACCTCGCGCCGTTCGGCCCGGGCCACCTCGATCTCCACCGTGATCGCGTCGACGGCCACCGTGCTCATCTGGGTCATCGCCCTCTTCCTCGTCCTCGGCGAGCTCGGCATCGACCTGGCGCCGCTGATCGCCGGCGCCGGGATCGCCGGTGTCGCCCTCGGGTTCGGCGCCCAGAACGTGGTGAAGGACTGCTTGGCAGGGCTGTTCATGCTGATCGAGGACCAGTTCGGCATCGGCGACGTCGTCGACCTCGGCGAGGCGGCCGGGACCGTCGAACGCATCACGCTGCGCACCACCGTCCTGCGCGGGCTCGACGGCACGGTCTGGCACGTGCCGAACGGCGAGGTCGTACGCGTCGGCAACCAGTCGCAGCTGTGGTCGGTCGCGGTGGTCGACGTCGCCGTCGCCTACGACGCCGACATCGCCGTGGCCAGCGGCATCTTCGAGCGCACGGCCGCCGACGTCGTCCAGCAGGAGGACTTCGCCGGTGACGTGCTGGAGGCGCCGCAGCTGCTGGGCGTCGAGTCGGCCTCCGGCGACGGCGTGCTCCTGCGGATGATCATCAAGACGACACCCGGCGCCCAGTTCCGCCTGCAGCGGTCGCTGCGCCAGTCGGTCAAGCAGGCGTTCGACGACGCCGGCATTCCCGGCCCTCCACCGCGATCGGGTTGGCCGCCCGGCACACCGTGACGTCGCGCCCGGCCGCCCTCGCCCCCGGCCGGCCGATCCCTTGCCGGACTCCACGGGTGCCCCCGTGCCAGACTTCGCGCCCGTGCCGCATCTCGACTCCCTCGGGCGGGCCCCACTTCCATGATCGCGTTCTTCACCGCGCCCGCCACTGGTTCCCTCCTGTGGTGCATCGCGCTGCTCATCGTGACGGTCGCCCTGCTCGTCTACACGGAGATGGCGACGCGCCCACCGCGGCTGTCGGCGTCGACCACCTCGGCCGAGCTGGGCGCCGAGACGCCGGCCCTGGCCAGCCTCGTGACCAACGGCTTCGTCGTCACGCCGCCGGCAGCCGTCGCCACGCTGCTCGACCTCGTCGCCCGCGGATGGCTGCGCGTCGAACAGGCCGAGCACGAGGTCGTGCTGCTGACGGATCGCCGAGGCCGAGCCGGCGATGCGCTGACCTCGTACGAGCAGCAGGTGCTCAACCACGTGCACCGGCTGACCCACGGCACGCTGACGGGCGTCTCGGGCGCCGGGGTCGAGATCGCCGGGCTCCGTCTCTCCCGCCGGTGGTGGCGTCGCTTCACCAAAGCCGTCGTGACCGACGCCCGCCGGCAGGGGCTCACCACACGTCGCTGGGGTCCCCTCGCCGTCGGGCCGCCGCTCGTCACGATCCTGCTGTCGGCCTTCATGTGGTGGCGCTCGGTGCGCACCGGTGACGAGACGGCCGTCGTCGACTCGTTGCGCTCACGGGGCTTCGCCGTGGCCGTGGCCATCGCCATCCTCGTCGTCGGCCGGCGCGTCGTGAAGCGCCTCCGGTCGCACGCCCAACGCCCGACCGAGCTCGGGCTGGAGCGGGCCAGTCATTGGCTCGCCGTCCGGGCGTGGATGGCGTCGCGCGGGTTCGAGGGGGCTTCGTCGGTCGCCGCCAACAACGCCAGCCGCGCCCTCGCCTATGCCGCTGCCGTCGGTCTGGCCGAGCGGGCGACGGATGAGCTGCCGATCGTCCCCGAAGACGATCGGCTGGCGTGGAGCAACGCCACCGGCGAGTGGCACGTCGTGCGCGTGCGGTACCCGTTCCGCCCGGGGTACGGCCGGCACCCGGGCCTGATGCTGGCGCTCGGCGTGGTCGTCGGCGCCGGGCTGCTGCTGCTGCAGCGCTTCCTGCTCGACGTCGCCCGGCGCGAGGCGCTGCTCAGCGTGTACGAAGACTTCCCGGAGCAGGCCGACCTGATCGAGAACGTCGCCCTCGTGCTCGCCGCCATCATCATCGCCCCGCTCATCTGGATGGCCTGGCTGGTCGTCGCCGGCGCCTTCGACATCTTCTCCACCGTCGAGCGCCAAGGCCTCGTGGTGCGGGCGCGACGACCGCAGCGTGTTGTTCCGTTCCCGCGCCTGCTCCGACCGCTGGCGCGACGGGACCGCTTCGCCCTGTTCATCGCCGTCGACGACGGCCGGTCCGATCGTGTCGGCGCCTGGCTGTCCAACGAGCGCACGGCCGTGCCGCAGGGCGCGAGGGCCCGTGTCCGAGCGACGCCCGTGCTCGGCTACGTGCGGTCGTCCGAGCCCGTCGGCACGGCCCACTGATCGCGACTCGGCGACCGTAGGGTCGAGCCATGCCCCGCCTGCTGCTGACGAACGACGACGGGATCGACTCCATCGGGCTGCACGTCCTCGCCCGCGCCATGCGCGAGCACGGCGATGTGGTGATCGTCGCGCCCGACAGCGAGTACTCGGGAGCGGGAGCCGCGCTCGGCGCGCTGCACCTCATGCAGCCCGAGGTGCGCCGGGCCGACATCGACGGGATCGACGAGGCGTGGGCCGTCAACGGGCCGCCCGGACTGTGCGTGATGCTGATGCGCCTCGGGGTGTTCGGGCGCGTCGACCTGGTCGTCGCCGGCATCAACCCCGGTGCCAACGTCGGGCGCGCGGTGTACCACTCCGGGACGGTCGGCGCCACGCTCACGGCCCGCAACTCGGGCATCAGCGGCGTGGCCGTCAGCCAGGCCGTGACCGGGTTCGGCGTCGAGGGCCAGGGCTGGGACGAGATGATCGCCGATCAGCACTGGGACGTCGCGGCGCACGTCGGCTCGCGCGTCGTCGAAGCGGTGCTGCGATCGAGCACCGACGAACCGGTCGTGGTCAACGTGAACGTTCCGAACCTGCCCGTCGACCAGCTGCGCGGCTGGCGACACGCCGAAGTCGGGCTGCTGCCCCCGCGTGCCGTCGTCGAGGCGACGATGGACCCGATCGAGGGCCGCGAGGGCGTGTTCGCCGTGCAGTTCCACTGGGGCGACGCCATCGAGCTGCCGCCCGAGACGGACGGCGGGGCCATCGAGCGTGACGAGATCACCATCTCGTACCTCAGCCGGTTGGAGGCCCAGCCGCGCACCGATCTCGTGGCGGTCGACGAGGCGCTCGACGGGCTCATCGCGGCACCCGCCGTTCGTAGGATGCGGTGATGACGACCATCGACCGGCGCGCCGAGTGGGACGAGCTGCGGGACCGCTACCTCGTGCCGAAGGCCGACCGAGCGCCGAGCACCGCCCGCGGCGTGCACCACACCGCCCACCTCAGCTCGGACGTGGCCCGCACGATCGAGTTCTACCAAGGGCTCTTGGGCTTCCCGCTGACCGAGCTCTTCGAGAACCGCGACTACCCCGGCTCGACGCACTTCTTCTTCGACATCGGCAACGGCAACGCGCTGGCGTTCTTCGACTTCCCCGGTCTCGACCTCGGGCCCTACGCCGAGGTGCTCGGCGGCCATCACCACCTGGCGATCAGCGTGACGCGCCCGCAGTGGGAGGAGCTGCGCCGGCGCCTCGACGAGGCCGGGGTGCCACACCACGACGTCGGTGACACGTCGATGTACTTCAACGGTCCCGACGGCGAACGTCTCGAGCTGCTCGCCGACCCGCTCGGCGAGATGTATGGGAACCAGGTGTTGTGAGCACACCAGCGTCGAGCGGATCGAGCGAACAATCATCAACGGTGAGCGACGAACGGCTGGCCGAATACCGCTCGAGCATCGACAACATCGACGCCGCCCTGGTCCACCTCCTGGCCGAACGCTTCAAGGTCACGCAGGCCGTCGGCCGCTACAAGGCCGAGGTGGGCCTGCCGGCCGAGGACCGCGCTCGGGAGGAGCGCCAGATCCGCCGGCTGCGGGCGCTGGCCGAGGAGTCCGGCCTCGATCCGGCGTTCAGCGAGAAGTTCCTGCGCTTCATCGTCGATGAGGTGATCCGCCACCACCGTCAGCTCGCCGCCGCCTCGCCCGCCCCAATCCGCGAGTAAGAACGGATTGACGTCAGTTCTGACGTCAATCCGTTCTTACTCGGTGTTCAGACGGCGTCGGACCCGCGCTCGCCGGTGCGGATGCGCACCAGGTCGGTGAGCGGGACGACCCAGATCTTCCCGTCGCCGATCTTGTCGGTGCGGGCGGCCGCTGCGACGGCGTCGACCACCGCATCGGCGACGCCGTCGTCGACGATGATCTCCAGCTTCACCTTTGGGACGAAGTCGATCTGGTACTCGGTGCCACGATAGGTCTCGGTGTGACCGCCCTGGCGGCCGAACCCGCGCACCTCGGTCACGGTGAGGCCGACGACGCCCATGCCCTTGAGGGCATCCTTCACGTCGTCGAGCTTGAAGGGCTTGATGATGGCCGTGATCAGTTGCATGGCGACTCCCTAGGCCCGTTCCATCGTGGACGATCCGCCGTGGTAGGCGGTTTCGGCGTGTTCCTCCAGGTCGAGCCCGGTGATCTCGGTCTCCTGGCTCACTCGGATCCCCATGACGAGGTCGAGCACCTTGAGGATGGCGAACGTCAGCGCGAACGACCACACGATCGCCGCCACGTTGGCGAGCAGCTGCTCACCGAGCAGCCCGAGCCCACCACCGTGGAACAGGCCCTCCTTGAAGGTCCCGCCGAAGAACTCGGGGTTGGCGAACAGGCCGATCAGCAGCGAGCCGACGAGCCCGCCGACGAAGTGCACGCCGACGACGTCCAGTGCGTCGTCGTAGCCAGCCTTGAACTTCAAGCGCACGGCGAAGCAACAGATCACCCCGGCTGCGGCGCCGATGGCGAGCGGTGCCCCGCCCGACACGAAGCCGGCCGCCGGCGTGATGGCCACCAGCCCGGCGACGATGCCGGAGGCCGCACCGAGGTTGGTGAAGTGACCGTCGCGGATCCGCTCGACCAGCGCCCAGGCCAACCCGGCGGCGGCGGCGGCGAGGAACGTGTTCATGAACGCCTGGATGGCGGTGCCGTTGGCGGCGAACGCCGAGCCGGCGTTGAAGCCGAACCAGCCGAACCACAGGATCCCGGTCCCCAGCATCACGAGGGGCATCGAGTGCGGCGGGTGACCCTCGCCGGGCCAGCCCCGCCGTTTGCCCAGCACCAGTACGGCGGCGAGGGCGGCGATGCCGGCGTTGACGTGGATCACCGTGCCGCCGGCGAAGTCCAGCGAACCTCGCTCACCCAGCCAGCCGGTGATCACGCCGTCGCTCCAGTACCCGCCGTACACCCAGAACGAGATCGGGACGTAGACGATGACGACCCAGAGCGGGACGAAGATCGCCCAGGCGGAGAACTTCATGCGGTCGGCGACGGCGCCGGAGATCAGTGCGGGAGTGATGACCGCGAACATCCCGAGGTAGGCGACCGACAGGAGCGTCGTCCCGCCGTCGTCACCCGTGATGGTGAGGTCCTTGAGGAACGCCCAGTCCAACGTGCCGATGAACGCGCCTTGGCCGTTGTACGAGAGGGTGTACCCGATGGCGATCCACACGATCGGCACGATCAGCAGGCACCAGAAGTTCATCATCAGCATGTTGAGGACGTTCCTGCTGCGGTCCATCCCGCCGTAGAACAGGGCCAGTCCCGGGGTCATGAACAGCACGAGTGCGGCCGAGCCGAGCACCCATGCGGCATCGCCGGTGTCCAAGGTGGTCTTCCTCTCCGAACCGCGTAGGGGCTGCGGCTCGGGGGCGGACAGTAGGAAGCGGGTGTTTCGTCAGTGTTTCTGGCACGTGCGCACTCCGTTACATGCACGCCGCGTGCGCTCGCCAAGCTGGTGTGGTGACGACGACACCAGACCTCGCCGCGGTCACGGCGGCGTTGACGGCGCCGGGCGCGCCATTCGAGATGGAGGACCGGGACGTGCGCGGGGTGGTGCTGCGGACGTGGAAGAACGCCCCGCCCACGCTGCGTGAGGTGCTCGAGGCCAGCCGGGCGCACGGCGACGCCGAGTTCCTCGTGTACGACGCCGAGGTGCCGGGTGCCGTCGCCGGGCCGTTCGACCGGCTGACGTTCGCCGCCCATCTCGACGCCGCGGCCTCCTTCGCCCGCCACCTCATCGACGACGTCGGCGTCCAGGTCGGCGACCGCGTGTGCATCGCCATGCGCAACTTCCCCGAGTGGAGCATCGCCTTCTGGGGCGCCGCCGTCGCCGGTGCCGTCGTCGTCCCGCTCAACGCCTGGTGGACCGGCCCGGAGCTGGCCTACGGCCTGTCCGACTCGGGCAGCCGGGTGCTCGTCGCCGACCGTCAGCGGGCCGAGCGGATCGCCGATCATCGCGACGAGCTGCCGGCCCTCGAGCGCACGCTCGTCGTCCGGGCGGGACCGGCCGGACCACCGCCCGGCACCGTCGCCTTCGAGGAGGCGATCGGCGCCGTGCGACCGGGCGCCGACCTGCCTGCGGTGGCACTCGGTCCGGAGGACGACGCGACGATCTTCTACACCTCCGGCACCACGGGCCAACCGAAGGGTGCGCTCGGGACGCACCGCAACATCTGCACGAACCTGGTCAGCCTCGGGTACTGCGCGGCGCGGACGGCGGCGCGTTCCGGAGCCACCCCGGACCCCGGCGCGGCGTCGCCGCCACGCAACGTGTACCTGCTGTCGGTCCCGTTCTTCCACGCCACCGGCTGCCACTCCGTGCTCGTCGCCAACCTCGCCGCCGGCGGCGAGATCGTGATCATGCACCGGTGGGACGCCGAGCGGGCCTTGCAGCTCATCGAACGCGAGCGGGTCACGATCTTCGGCGGCGTGCCGGCGATGGCGTGGCAGGTCCTCGAGCACCCGGACTTCGATCGCTACGACCTGACGTCCGTGAAGGCGATCGGCTACGGCGGCGCGCCGGCCGCCCCCGAGCTCGTGCGCCGTCTCGAGGCGATGTTCCCCGGTCGCACGCCGTCCAACGGGTACGGGCTCACCGAGACCTCGTCGGTGACGACGATGAACGGCGGCCTCGACTACCAGGCCCGACCGGACAGCGTCGGCGCCCCCGTGCCCGTCTGCGATCTCCGGGTCGTCGACCCCGACGGCGGACCGATGCCCGAGGGCTCGGTCGGCGAGCTGTGGATCAAGGGACCCAACGTCGTGACGGGCTACTGGAACAAGCCGGAGGCCACGGCGGCGGCGATCAGCGACGGCTGGCTGCACTCCGGCGACGTGGCTCGCATCGACGACGAGGGCTTCGTGTTCATCGTCGATCGGGCCAAGGACATGATCATCCGCGGCGGGGAGAACGTGTACTGCGTCGAGGTCGAGGCGGCCCTGTTCGAGCACCCGGCGGTGACCGACGCGGCGGCGATCGGCATCCCCCACCACGTGCTCGGCGAGGAGGTCGGCGCCGTCGTCCACCTGGCCCCCGGGACCACCGCCACCGAGGAGGAGCTGCGGTCGTTCGTCGGCGAGCGCATCGCCGCCTTCAAGGTGCCCGTGCGCATCTGGTTCAAGGACGACCCGCTCCCCCGCAACCCCAACGGCAAGATCATGAAGCGGGACCTCAAGACCGAGCTGCTCCCGGAGCCGGCACCGTGACCGCGCGGCCGCTCAACCTCGCCGACTACTGCCGGCACTGGGCCCGCTGGCACCCGGAGTCGCTGGCGCTGTGGTTCGACGAGCAGTCGTTCTCCTGGGCCGAACTGGATGCCCGCACCGACCGCCTGGCCGCCGGGTTGGCCGCCCGCGGCGTCGCCCAGGGTGACCGGGTGGCCCTGTTGATGGGCAACCGGTCCGAGTGGGTCGAACTGACGCTGGCGCTGCTCAAGCTCGGCGCGCTGACCGTCCCGCTGAACACCCGCTACAGCCCGACCGAGGTGGCCTACGTCGTGGCCGACGCCGGAGCTCGCCTGGCGTTCACCGAGGACGCTCTGGCCGCGGGCATGACGGTGGCCAGCGAGCGCATCAGCGGACTCGAGGTGCACACCGCCGAGCAGCTCGACGAGTTGCGGTCCGACGATGACCCGCCGGCCGTCACGACGTTCGCCGACGACCCGGCGTACCTCTGCTACACGTCCGGGACGACCGGCGACCCCAAGGGGGCGGTGCTCACCCACGGCGCGTTCGACGCCATCTCCCGCTCGTGGGCGCAGTCGTTGCCGATCTCGTTCGACGACGTGTTCTACCTGCCGTTCCCGCTGGCCTTCACGGGTGGACTGTGTGTCCTCGTGTGGTCGGTGGTCGCCGGCAGCGAGCTCGTGCTCGACCGGGCCTTCGAACCGGGCCGGGCGATCGAGATGATGGAGCGCCACGGCGTGACGGCGCTGATGGCCGTCCCGCAGATCATCCGCCAGATCATCGACCACCCGCGCGCCGTCGACGCCGACCTCACGGCGTGGCGGATCGCCTGCTCCGGCGGCGCGCCGGTCCCGCCGAGCCTGCTGGCCGACGTGCAGGCGCGTGGCGTCCCGATGCTCCAGATGTTCGGCCTCACCGAGTCGTCCGGCATGGCCACGCTGCTGCCCGGCCACGACGCCGCCCGCAAGCTCGGGTCGGCCGGCCTGCCCGTCCCGCACACCCGGGTCGAGATCGTCGACGACGACGACCGGCCCGTCGCCCAGGGCGAGGTGGGTGAGATCGTGATCTTCGGACCGCAGATCATGCAGGGCTACTGGAACAACGACGAGGCGAGTGCCCACACGCTGCGTCGCGGCGGGCTGCACACCGGTGATCTGGGCTACCTGGACGAGGAGGGCTACCTGTTCGTCGTCGACCGGGCCAAGGACATGCTGATCACGGGTGGGTTGAACGTCTACCCCGCCGAGATCGAGCGCCTCCTGGCCGGGATGCCGGGCGTCACCGAGCTGGCCGTCATCGGCGTGCCGCACGAGCGGTGGGGCGAGACCCCGGCGGTGATCGCCTGCACGGCCGACGGGTCGCTCGATGCGCAGGCCGTGCTGGCGGCGTGCACGGGGGTGCTCGGCGACTACAAGCTGCCGCGCTTCGTCGTCTCCCGCCAGGAGCCCCTCCCGCGCAACATGAGTGGCAAGGTCCTCAAGCGCCAGCTGCGCCAGGAGTACGCCGACCTCCAACACCACTCCCCCGAGATCCGCTGAACCTCGGGTTCTCAAGCGTTTTCAGGGGTCAAATTTGACCCCTGTTCCTCAGAAGAGTTGCAAGCGGCGGGCGACCCAGGTTCTCCTGAGGATTCGGGGTCATTCTTGACCCCTGAAAACGCTTGAGAACCTGGGCAGGGCGGGGGTCAGGGGGTCGGGGTGATGGCGAGGAGGCGGCCGGCGGTGAAGTCGGTGACGAGGAGGCGGTCGCCGTCGGCCAGCGAGGTGCTGGGGGTTGGCGACGCCGGTCAGGAAGTCGGTGACGGGCGCCGGCGCCTCACCCTGCTGGCGCGGGACGGCGACCACGCGACCCTCGTTCCACAGCGCGACCAGCAACGTCTCGCCGTCCCACGGCGCAACGGCCACCGACGTGGGTGTGGCGCCGGGCTCGAACAGCGCATGCGACGGCGGCGTCGAGGCGCAGAACTCGGCCGTGCCCTCGTAGAACGTCACCGGGACGCCGTCGCCGACGCACCGTGGCCAGCCGAAGTCGTCGCCCGCGGCCACGGCGACCAGCTCGTCGGGCGCCGGCTCACCGTCGTACGTGCCGTCGGACATCTCGGTCTGCCAGAGCGTGCCGGCGTCGTCGTAGGTCCTGGCGTAGGCGTGCTTGAAGCCCCGGGCGATCACCTCGGGCTCCCCGCCCGGCGCCAGCGACCACAGGATGCCGGATCCGTCGGCCGCTGCCGTGCCGTCGATCGTCCCGGACGTGTTGTAGAGGAGTCGACCGTCGGGCGTCGTCGACAACGTGCCCTCGGAACGACCGTTGTACGCCAGGTCGTCGAGGACCACCTCGAGCTCGCCACCCGACGTCGGTCCGCGCGACAAGGTGCGTTCCTCCATCACCCACACCTCGTCGCCGAGCATCGTCACGCCCGTGGGCTTCTGCAGCCCGTCGAACAGCACGGTCGGCTGGGCGTCGGAGTCCGGATCGAGCAACAGCACCTGACCGGTTCCGTCGCCCTCGCCGCCGTTGAGCTGGGCGACGAGCAGCTGGCCGTCGGGTCCCGGGCTGATCTGCGACGGTCCGACCAACCCGGTGCGCAGCTCGGTGACCTGGAACCCCTCCGGAACCTCGACGTCGGGGAGGTCCGCTCCACCACTTCCACCGCCGCCACCACCACCGTCGTCGTCTCCACCGCACGCCGTGGCCGCGACCGCGAGGCAACACACCAGGATCCACCGCCGGCCCACGGTCCTAGAGTGCCGCACGTGGAGCTGACGGTGGCCGCGGTGCAGATGGCCATGGTCGAGGACCTCGACACCAACGTCGACACCGCCGAACGCCTGGTCCGCCGAGCGGCCGCCGCGGGGGCCCGACTCGTGTTGCTCCCGGAGCTGTTCGAGGGTCCCTACTTCTGCAAGGACATGGCGCCCGAGCACTTCGATCGGGCCCGCCCCGTCGACGGGCATCCGACGGTGGCTCGCCTGGCCAAGGTGGCCGCCGAGCTGGAGGTCGTGCTCCCGATCAGCGTCTACGAGCGGGCCAACCGGGCGACCTACAACTCCGTGGTCATCGTCGACGCCGACGGGGCCGTGCTCGGCACGTACCGCAAGAGCCACATCCCCGACGGCCCCGGGTACACCGAGAAGTACTACTTCAACCCGGGCGACACCGGGTTCCGGGTGTGGGAGACGCGCTGCGGCACGGTGGGGGTGGGCATCTGCTGGGACCAGTGGTTCCCGGAGTCGGCTCGCTGCATGGCCCTGCTCGGGGCCGACGTCCTCTGCTACCCGACGGCCATCGGCAGCGAGCCGCCCGACCCTGACTGGGACTCCAGCGGCCACTGGCAGCGGGTGATGCAGGGCCACGCCGGCGCCAACCTCACGCCGCTCGTGGCCGCCAACCGCATCGGCCACGAGGCGGGCGCAACGACCGAGATCACGTTCTACGGCTCGTCGTTCATCGCCGACCGCACCGGCGCCAAGGTCGCCGAGGCCAGCCGCGACGGCGAGGCCGTGCTGACGGCGACGTTCGATCTCGACGCCGGGCGTCGCGAGCGGCACTCCTGGGGCATCTTCCGGGACCGCCGTCCGGACCTGTACGGGGCGCTGCTGACCTTCGACGGCGTCACCCGCCCGAGCTGACGCCGTGCGCATGCCCGCCGAGTCGGCACCGCACGAGCGGACCGTCCTGAGCTGGCCGACCCGCGTCGGTCTGTACGGCGACCTGCTGGCCGACGCCGAGCGCTGCCATGCCGACGTGGCGTCGACCATCGCCCGCTACGAGCCGGTCACGATGATCGCCCCGCCCGCCCTGGCCGGCCGCGCCGCCGAGCGTTGCGGTCCGGCCGTGGAGATCGTCGAACTGCCGACCGACGACTCGTGGTTCCGCGACACGGGCCCGATCTACGTGCTGTCCGCCGACGGAACCGAGCGTGTGGCGCTCGACTGGGTCTTCAACTCCTGGGGTGGCAAGTACGCGCCGTGGGAGCGCGATGCGGCCCTCGCCGAGGAGTGGGCGCGCCACGCCGGCGACGAGGTGCGCGCCGTGCCGATGGTCCTCGAGGGCGGCTCGATCGCCGTCGACGGGGACGGCGCGCTGGTCACGACGACCCAGTGCCTGATGCACCCCAACCGCAACCCGCACCTCACCAGAACCCAGATCGAGGACCGCCTGCGCAGCGAGCTCGGCGTCGACGTGATCCTGTGGCTGCCGCAGGGCCTGGCCCTCGACGAGGACACCGACGGGCACGTCGACAACGTCGCCGCGTTCGCCCGTCCCGGCGTGCTGGTGCTCCAGGGATGCGCCGACCCGGTGGAGGCCGACCACCTGCGCGCCGACGTGAATCGCCGCAGCGCCGCCGGCACCAGCGACGCCCACGGCCGGCCGATCGAGGTGGTCGAGGTGCCGGTGCTGCCGTTCGTCGAGGTGGCCGGGCGGCGCGTCGGCGTCCCCTACCTCAACTACTACGTGGGCAACGGGTTCGTCGTCATCCCCGTCTGCGGTCACGACGCCGACGACGACATGGTGGCGATGATCGCCGAGCAGTACCCCGGTCGAGATGCCATCCCGCTCGACGTCGGCGCCACGCTGGCCTACGGCGGTGGCGGCATCCATTGCATCACCCAGCAGGTGCCCGCCCTCGCCGCGAGCTGACTGCGTGATCACGCCGCCAGCGTCAGGCGGACGACGATGCGCTGGTCGGTCGAGCCCTTGGGATGGCAGGCGAACAGCGTCGCCGTTCTGGCCGGTGTCTGCCCGACGATGACCGCTGAGAACGGGTCGATGATCTCCGTCCGGTCGACCAGGTAGGTGAACCGGGCGCCGGAGCTGTCGGTGATGATCACCTCGTTGCCGGGTTGCAGCAGGTCGAGGTCGGCGAAGTCGGCGTTGCCCGAGGTGCGGTGACCGCCGATGACGACGTTGCCGACCTGTCCGGGCATCGCCGTCCCGGGCCAGTGACCCGGACCCATGTCGAACGTCGGCAACCGGATGCCTTCGAACATCGGTCGATCGATGCCGATCACCGGGATGGTGATCGATCCGAGCGGGACGACGGGCTCTGGTGACTCGTCGTCGAGCGGGATCAGCTCCGGCGTCGGCAACGGAGCGACGGCGGGCAGTGGGATGGTCGTCGGCGGGACGGTGCCCGGCGACGAGCCCGGCGGTGGAATGTCGGGCAGCGTGGTCGCCGATGACGTGCTGTCCGTCGCGGCGTCCGGTGAATCCGGCTGCGTGACCGTCGGTGACGTGCCGCCGGTGGTCGGCGTGGCGTCGGAACCGGCGCCACCGCCACCGCACCCGGCGCCGACGAGGATCGCCGCCGCGCCGGCGAGGACCCATCGCCAGCGACGACGCCGAACGGGGACGGGAGTCATGGTGCGCACCGAGGTGAGCGCCCTCACCGCCGCCCGGAGGGAGGCGGGCGACGGTGAGGCGCGACCTTGGCTACTTCGTCTCGGGCGCCGTCGCCCCCGGAGGCATCGCCCCGCCGCCGGTGTAGGCCAGCTGCGTGTTGGCGAAGGTCTCCGGGACCGGGTACATGCCCAGGGCGAAGAGCAGCACCGAGATGTGCTGCCGGTCGATCGGGAAGATCGACCCGGCCAGGTTGATCGCATCCGGCGACTGGAGGTTGCCGATGGCGAACAGATAGGTCGACGCCGCGACCTGCTCCAGCCAGAGGGCCAGCTGGGCGGCCCCGGCCACGTCGGTGACGCGGGCGAACATGTCGTTCACCGAGGCGGCGAGGTCAGCAGGCGGCGCCGTGACGGCCGGCTTCCCGGCCGACGTGAGCACACCGTTCCACGCCTCGAGCGCGGCCTGGTGCTGGTCGCGCGCCGTCGTGACGAACTGCCCGACGGCCGGCGGCACCGCGCCGAGGGCGCCCGTGCCGGCGGCGTCGAGGGCGGCGTTGTACGTGTTCACGGCGAGCTGCTCGAGCCCTGCGGCGAGCGCACCGACCGTGAGGTCCGACTCGCTCGGGGCGGCCTGGCGCGGGGCCGGACCGAACCAGGGTTGTTTCGTGACGGTGCTCATTGCAGCGCTCCCTCCTCGGGTGGGCTGGCCAACTGGGGCTCTTCGAACGGGGCGGGGAAGGAGACGTTGCCGGCCGCCGCAGGCAGCGCGGCGAGGTCGGTGGGGATGGCGACGAGCTGGGGCGCACCGCCTTCGATGAGGGCGATCACCGCCCGCAGGGTCGCCAGGTGCTGGGTCTCGACGCCGAGGACGCTGCCCATCAGCGTCCGCAGGTTGCCGTTGCTGAGGAGCGGCAGGTTGGCGAGGTAGGTGTCGCCGGCGACCTCCTCGAGGGTCGCCGCCAGCTTGGCGACGGCCAGCGCATCGGTGAGCGTCGGCTTGGCCTCCTCGACGATCGGCGTGTACTTGGGGTTCGTGGCCTCCTGGCGCTGCCCGCCGAGCGCCGCTGTCTGCGCCTTGAAGGCGGCACCGTGCTCGGCGTGCTGCATCATCGTCGTCTCGGCGAACGCCTTGACGACGGCCTGCTCCTGGATGAACGGCAGCTGCAGCGCGGCGCCGTACGTGGCGACGGCCAGGTTCTCGAGCGATGACGCCGTCTGGAAGATCTGGACGTCCACCGGCACGGCCTGTTGCGCCGGCCGGCCGACGACGGCGGCGACGCGCTGTCCCCAGGCGGTGGCGAGCAGACCGCTCGATGCCAGGACACCGAGGCCCAGGCCACCGGCCTTGAGCAGCTTTCGGCGGCCCAGCTCGTAGGCCCTGATCTCGTCCTGATCGACGGGCCTGCCGGCCCGCTCCGCGCCGATGTCGCGCAACTGCCCGGTCGCTTCCTTGGAAGCGCGCATCGCTTCGACCTGGAGGTCTTGCGACTCCTCGACGAGCGAACGCATCGCTCGGTCGTCCATGTCCATGGCTCCGCCTTTCGTCGTCGGTTCGTGCCCCGCTTCCTTCCCTTCGTGGCCCGCGGGCGAAGGGATTGCTCGGTGCTCGAATTCCTCCGGCGAAGCGGTCAGCCCGTGACGACGATCGTTCCCCGCATCGAGGGGTGGATGCCGCACAGGTAGGCGAACGATCCGGGCGTCGTGAACGTGAACGTGAACCGGTCCCCCGGTGCCAGGTCCTCGCTCTGGAACGAACCGTCCTCGGCGACGACGGAGTGGGTGAACGAGTCGTTGTTGACCCACTCGACCGTGGTGCCGACCGGCACCTCGAGCATGGGCGCGTCGAAGGCGAAGTCGGCGATCGACACGACGTTGGCCGCCGCCGGGGCGGCCGTCGTCGGTGGCGTGGTGGTCGTCGCCACGGTCGTCGGTGCATCGGTCGATGTCGCGCCGGATCGGGTCGTCGTCGGCCCGGCCGGCGCCGACGTGGTCGTCGTGGCGAGCGGCACCGTCGACGTCGCGGCCGGCACGGTCGTCGGCGACGTCGTCGGTGGCGTGCTGGTCGCCGTCTGGTCCTCTTCGCGGGCCCACAACACGGCGCCGCCGATGGCCACGACGACGGCGAGGCCGGCGAGCACTGCTGCCGGAGCGACGGCCAGTTGGCCTCCTGGACCGACGGCCGGTACGAAGGTGGCGGCCAGCAGGACGAGGCCGACGATCTCCAGGATCAGCGCCAGCGCGGCTTGCGGTGACGGGTTCAGACCGCTCTCGGTGAAGCCGAAGATGCCCTGGTCGGTGCGGCTGAGGACGAAGGCCACGAGGGTGCCGATGAGCAGGGCGACGGCGGCGAGGCGGACGACGACCTCGTTGCGGGCGACGAGGGCGATGGCCACCACGACGGACACGATCGCGTTGAGGAGGAAGCTCCGGCCGAGGTTGGCGTCGGGGAAGTCCCGGTAGCCGTCGAAGTAGAGCTGCAGGTGGATGAGCCCGCTGACGAACACAGCGAGCGCGGCGCCGAGGCGGACTGCCGTCCCGATTCCGGGCTGGGCGGGTGGCGCGGGCGTATCGGTCATGTCCACCTGTTCGTTGCAAACGCCTTCGCGGTTCGCACGTTCATCCGAGGTTCTCTGGTCGTCGTGCCATCGAATCCGATGGCGATGTTGCCTCAGCACCGAATTGGGACGACAGGGGCGACCGAGCGTCTAGTCTCCGTGCGCCGCGACGAGGCCGTGGGTCGGGCTCGCCGTTCGTGACGTGGAGGGACGCGTGCGCATCGAGCGGGGCTATCGCGAGACGGGGCTGGCTACCGCTCGGGACATGCTGGACGACGACGCGCGCCTGCTGATCCTCGGGCCGGCCGGCGCCGGTCGGACGACGTTGCTGGCCGACCTGGACGCCCACGAGGGGCGACACCATCGCCGCGTCTGGTGGTGTCGCGGCCGCGCCGGAGATCCCGGCGGCGAGCCCGCCCTCCATCGCGACCCGCTCGAGACGCTGCTCGAGCTGGCGGCGCGCGAGCCGACCACCCTGCTCGTCGACGATCTCGACCGCCTGGACACCGCCGTCCTCGAGCGTCTGCTCGTGCTCGTCGAGCGGCGGGCGGAGCTCGGTCTCCGGGTGGCGGCCAGCCAACGGCAGGTCCCGGTCAGCCCCGCTCTCGCCGCCCTCCATGTCGCCCTCGTCGGCCGCTTCGGGGCGCTGCACCTGGGGCCCCTCACCGCCGATGGCGTCGCCAGCTGGGTCGTCGAGCAACACGGCAGCAGCGAGGGCGCTGCCGAGCTGGCCGCCTCCAGCGGCGGCTGGCCCGAGCTCGTCGCCGCCGCCCTGAGCGCCCCGACGGCGATCGGTGACCTGGTCAGCGCCCGGGTCGCATTGCTCTCCCACGAACAACGGACGATCGTGCGGGCGATCTGCTTCGGACTCCCCGTGGGGACCGCCGTACTGGCGATGGCGGCCGGCGCCGAGCCCGGGGCAATCGACACGGCGGTGGAGCTGGCGACCGCGATCGGACGTCGTGCACGCTCGGCACGGAGCCGGCGCCTGCCGTCGCCGACGCGGTGTGCGCCGCTGCCACCGCCGCCGACCGGCAGCGCATCGCCGCAGTGCTGCCGTCAGCACCCCACGACGTGCTGGTGGCCGGCGCCCACCGGTTGCTGCGGGTGGGTGACCGATCGCCCGAGGCCGGCGAGGCCTACGAGCGAGCCGGCGACCTGCTCGTCGCCACGGACGCCGTGGCCGCCGCTGACCTCTATGCCGGGGCCATCCGGGCTGGGCGACCCGAGCGCGACCTGCGTGGCCGGCGCGTCGCCGCCGAGCTCGCCGCCGGACGCCTCGAAGCGGCCGTCGAGCTGGCCCGGCGAGACGAGCTGGACGGCGAGTCGGCTGGCGATGCCCTGCTCCACCGATCGGCGGCCGCCGGGTGGTCGCACCTGGGCCGTCCCGATCTGGCCGCAGGGTGCTACCTCGCCACCGACGACCCCGTCCTCGCCGTCCTCCCGTTGCTGGCGGCGGGCCGAGCGAGCGAAGCCCGCGCCGCCCTCGATGCGTCGCCCTCGCCGGCGGAGAGCCCGGAGCGCCTCTTCGCGCGCGGCGCACTGGCGTGGATCGACGGGGACGTGACCGGCGCCGTCGACCTGCTGGCCCGCAGCGCCCGCCTCACCGAGGTCGTCGGCGGGGTCGAGCACTGGCCGGACTCGCCCCATGCCGTCGCCGCGGTGGCCGCGCTCGGGTCGCTCGACGACGTCCACGCCGACCGGCTGGTGCGCGGTGCCATCGACCGATCGGTCGGCGGCGGCGCATTCGCCGTCCGTCACCGATTGGTCGACGCCTGGATGGCGGCGCGCACCGGCCGCGTTGGACCGTCACCGGCCGCCGAGGAGCTCTCCGCCGGCGGGGTTGGCCGGGATGCCCTCCTCGCTGCGGCCACCCAGGCGGCGCGCGCCGTGCGGGTGGCCGACCCGAGCGGGCTGGAGGAGGTCCACCGGACGGTCGTCGAGGCGGCCACGGGCTGCGCCCCCGACGCCTTCGCCGCCGCCTTGGTCGTCGAGCTGGCCCAGCTCTCGGCGCGTGTCGGCGACGACCCGCAGCGCCACCTCGGTCCACTCTCGGCGCTGTCGCAGCAGCTCGGTGACCCACCGGGCATCGCCGTGCAGCTGCGGTGGGCCCAGGTCCTCGTCGCCGCGCTCTGCGACGACGCCGGGTCGGCCCGCCACGCCGCCGACGCGCTCACTGCCTTGGCCGAAACGCCGGCGATCGCCACGGACACGGCAATCGGCGGGCCGGCGCGGCTGCTCGCCGATGCTGCCGTGACCTTCGCCGACGTCCTGGCCGGCAAGGTCGACGCCGACGGCGTGCAGTCCGTGGCGGCCCGCCTCGTCGAGCGCGGGTTCGTCTTCGAGGCCACGCGCCTCGTCGGCTCGGCCAGCCTGCGCAGCGACGACCCGGTCGCGACGCGCGCCCTCCTCGCCGACCTGCGGCGGTTGCGGGTGACCAAGGTCCGCGAGGCCACGGGTGGGCGGCCGATCGCCGCGATGTCCGAGCGCGAGCGCCAGGTGGCGCGGGGGGTGCTCGACGGACGGACCCATCGCGAGATCGGCGCCCAGCTCTACATCTCGGCCAAGACCGTCGAGCACCACGTCGCTCGGATCCGCCAGAAGCTGGGCGCCGGCAGCCGGGCCGAGCTGCTGGCGGCCATCCGCGAGCAGTTGGCCGAGGCGCCATGAACTGACTTGATGGGCTGACACGCTCACTGCGGCATGGGCCAAACGGTTCTAGCGGGCGCCGAGCTGCTGGAGCAGACCCTCGAGCGTGCGCACCACCGCCGTCGACGTCTCGACCACGGCCCGCGATGACATCGGGTGCTCGGACCGCCGTCGCCATCGGTCGACGGCGGCCAGCACGGCAGCCCGCTCGTCGCCGTCGTCGATGCCGAGACGTTCGGCGGCGCTGGCCCCGGGCTGATCGAGCAGCCGCTCGACCTCCTCGACCTCGGCGGCCTGCAACGGCACCCGGCCGCTGCGGATGGCGGCAATGATCTGCAGCTCGGTGAGCTCGTGGGCGGAGGCGACGACCCGTTCGTGTTCGGCCAGCACACCGCCGGGGTCGCCGTGGTCGCGCAGCACGGTCTCCAGAGCGGCCAGGGCGGCGCGCGCCTTGAGCACGTCGCGGCGCTCCGTGAACAGCGTGGCCAGCAGTCGCCGGAGGTCCTCGATCCCGCTGACGGCGCGCAGCTCGGCGGCCAGTTCGGTCGCCGAGCCGGCGCCGCCCAGGCGGATCAGGCGCACCGAGGTCCGCACCCCGTAGAGCCCGAACCGGGCCAGCAGCTCCTCACGCTCGATCGGGGTGACGTCGGTGGCGCCGGCGGCGACGAAGCGATCGACCGTCAGCAGCAGTGCCTCGGCGTCAGCGCGCGGCATCGCGGCGATGGACGCCAGTGCCCGGTACTCCGCCTCCGTCAACGTCATCGCCGCGTCGGCGAGCAGCCCGGACACGGGCACGACGGTCTGGCTCAGCCGTCGCACGCGCGGTTCGTTGCGGTACCGGGCGGCGATGCGACGCGCCGTCTGCATCGCCTCCGGGCGGCAGGCGCCCACCTCGTCGGCCCGCGACAGCACGGCGATCGTGTTCACCGGGCTGGCCGAGGTCACCGACCCGTCGTGGAAGGCCTCGAGGAATCCCAGGTCCGACTGGTGGAGGTGGCGCATCAGGTAGATGACGGCATCGGCCTCGCCGGGGCCGTCGGCGTCGTCGTCGATGGCCAGGAACCGTGTCGTCGGCGCCGACCCGCCCTCGGTCGCCGAACCGAGCCCCGGCGTGTCGATCAGGGTGACGCCGGCCAGGCGGCTGGATGGCCACTGGACGTCGATCCGTTCGACCCCCTCGGCGACCTCGTTGCCCAGGTCGACGGTGAGCGTGCCGTCGGCCCGGGTGAACGACGCCTGGCGCGTCCGGCCGTCGTGCAGGTGCAGCACGACCCGCGGCGAATGACCGTCGCGGTACCACGTCACGATGCGCGTGCACTCACCCGCATCGGTGGGCGCCAGCTGCTCCCCGACGAGAGCGTTGAGCAGCGTCGACTTGCCGGCCTTGACGCGACCGGCGAACGCCACGCGCAGCGGTTCGTCGAGCCGGGCGACGATCTCGTCGAGCGCGGTGCCGCCCGGACCTTCGCCAAGCGATCGCCGGGCGACCTCGGCCAGGCGGCGGACGTCGTCGAGCAAGCGGCTCACGACGGGCGGCTCATCAACGCTCCGTGCCGCTGGCCGCCGCCAGTTGATCGGCCGACCGGCGCACGGCGGCCAGCCGAGCCAGCTCGGCATCGATGTCCTTGATCCGCGCGCTGGCCTGGGCGGCGGTCTGGCGCGCCGCCGCCTCAGCGGCGGTCAGCGACTCGCGCGTCGAGCGCTGGAGCTGCTCGGCGCGCGCCGTGAACTCGTCGCGCAGATCGCGCTGGACGAACCGGATCGAGTCGCGCGACGCCTTGTTGGCGGCGAAGGAGACCTCGTCCAGGTAGCGCTTGGTCGCCTGCTTCGACTGTTGGCGGCGCAACGTCAGCTGGCGCTTGCGCTCGTCCTTCAGCGCCCTGCGACCCAGCCCGATGCCGATCACTGCGGTCAGCGGGTTGACGAGGGTCAGCCCGGCGAGCTGACCCATCATGCCGAACATGAGGATCCCGCCGTAGGAGCCGCGCATCGCCGCCAGGACCCCGGCGCCCTTCGGGCTCTTCTCGAACTGCAGCTCGATGCCGGCCGTGATCGTCGGCACCTGGCCGACATCGACGGCGTGCACCACCGCCGTCTCGTCGATGGCGAAGTGCTCGGCGACCCGTGCCGCCAGCGCGTTGGCCTCCTCCCGCAACCGCTCGGCGTTCGACGCCACGTGGGTTGCCGCCTCGAGCCGGAACCAGCCGGAGAAGTCGTCCCAGATGTCCAGGGGGTCGTGGGAGTCGAGTGCCTCGTCGGCGGCGCCGTTGAGCTGGCGGAACCGGATGCGCAGGTCGTGGTCGACCTCGCTGGCCAGGTCCTGCGAGCCGTCACTGAGCGTCTGCTGCCACCGCGCCGACTGGGCGCGCAGCCGCTCGGCTCGCGACTGGGCGCGCTCGAGGTCATCGACGACGGGACGGGCCCGGTCCGGGTCGGCCAGCACCGTCCGTTCGGCGGCGAACGTCGCCTCCACCTGGTCGAGGGCGAACAGCACCGTGCTCGCCGCCGTCCGGACGGCGACTTGCTGAGCCTGGGCGATGACTGATTCGTTGAGGAAGCGCAGCAAGGCCGGGTAGCCCGACTCCTCGTTGACCTCCTTCGACTGCGACGCCAACGCCTCCTGGCGGAGCAGCGACGACACGGGCAGCACCTGCACGTGGCCGAGCCCAGCAGCCGCAAGGTGACCGCGATCGAGGTCGGCGATGCGCCGCCAGGCCGGGTAGAGGTCGGTCTTCGTCACCACGCACACCACTGTCGAGCACCTGGTCGCGGCGAGGCGCAGCACCTCGATCTCCACCGCCGACAGCTCCTGCGAGGCGTCGCTCACGAAGATGACGACCTGCGCGGTCCCGAGCACCGCCATCGTGGCCGCCCCGTGCACGGAGTGCAGGCCGCCGACCCCCGGCGTGTCGATCAGGGCCAGGCCGGAGGACAGCAGCTGGCGAGGCACCCGGATCTCCACGGCGCGGATCGATCGACCGTTGTCGACGTTGCCGTGTTCGGATGCCCAGTCGGGGATCTCGTCGAGTGTGATCGCCCGCCGCCCGTCGTCAGAGTTGCCGTCGGGGCCGGCCGGCGCATCGACGACGACCTCCGCGCTCGCCTCGGCGCCGTGGCGGACGATCGTCGGCACGACGGTCGCCAACTCGTCCGAGACGGGGCACAGCGGCACGTTGAGCAACGCGTTGACCAGCGTGCTCTTGCCCTGCTTGAACTCGCCGACCACCAGCGCGTGCAGATCCGGCTGGCCGAGGCGGTCACGGGCGGCGGCGACGCGCCCGGTCAGATCCTCGCGCCCGTACGCCGTCGTCGCCCGCTCGGCAGTGGCGAGCAGCTCGACGGCGCGGGCGACGAGTGGTGCCGGGGCGTCAGCCATCGTCCACCTCGTCGTGATCGCTGGCGGGGAGCTCGTCGTCGACCTCCGCGAACCCGTCGGTCGGCTCGGACGACCACGCCTCGTCGAGCCGGTCGAGGGGGTCGTCGAACAGCGATGTGCTCGTCGGAGGTCTCGGCCACGTCGGCGTCGGTGTCGGTACCGGCGGCGTCGGTTCCTGCGTCATCGGAGGCGGTGATGGCACGATCGTCGAGCTCCACCACGGCGCCATCATCGTCGTCGGGACCGTCGGCGCCGGGATCGTGGCCGCTCGACGCGGCGGCGTCGCCCCCGCCACCGTCGCCGTCGATCCCGTTCGACGGATCGTCATCGTCGTCGTCCGCCCGGCCCGACTGCGGTGCGCCGTCGCCGCCGTCGTCGTCGAGGGTCGTCGCCGGGTCGTCCGGCGGGTCCACCGCCGTTGGCTCCTCCGAGCCGGAGAACGCTGCTGCGGCCGCCTCGAGACCGGCGACGGCGCCGAGACCGTCGAGGCCGAGCTGGTCGGCCTCGACGGCGATGGGGTGCAGGCGGATGGCCTGGTCGATCGGGAGCTCCTCGACGAGCGCGCCGAGCGCCGCGCCGACGTCCGGGCCGTCCAGCTCGGACCAGCCGTGGTCGTCGAGGTACGAGGCCGGGTCGGCGGCGAAGGCGGCACGCGCTGCGTCGTCGTGGAGCAGGTCGTTGACGAAGGTGCGAAGGGGTGTGCTCATGTGGGGATCTCGCCGTGGTCGGTAACGCCGAGCGGGAGCGCGGCAAGAGCTCGGCCATGAGCAAAGGACCGTGCTGGTGATTCGCTCACTCGAAGGCTCGCTCGCTCATCGGTCGGTGAGGGGTCGCGCCGATGGCCCCGGTCGGCGACCGGGGCCATCGGCAGAGATGGAACGAACGGTCAGATGTCCTGCAGCTCGCTGTTTGCGGCCGCACCGCCCTCGTCGGCAACGGCGGAGTCCTCGTTGAAGGACTGATCAGCGTCGTCGAACGATTCGTCGCCGACCTGCGAGTCGGTGTTGAACGAGTCGTCGTAGTTGATGTCCGTCGAGGCGTCGGTGTTGAACGAGTCGGTGTTCGTGGTCGAGGCGTCGGTGTTGAACGAGTCGGTGTTCGACGTGTTGAACGAATCCGTGTTCTCGGTCGTCGTCGAGTTGTCGACCGTGTTGCCCTGCCCGAAGTTGGAGTCATCGACGCTCACGTCGCCAGCCGACACGATGTCCACGTCGACGTCGTCGTCGCTGACGGAGCTGCCGTCGGTGGCCACGTTCGTCGAGTCGCTGATCACCGTGTTGCCGTCGCCGACGGCCACGCCGTCAAGGGTGCTGTCGTCGGCGAGGATGCTGTCCTCCACTGTGCCGGTGTTGACCGGTGCGTTGATGTCCTCGCCGGCGGCCACGGCGCCGTCGCCCGTGGCCACGCCCTCGGCGTCCTCGCCGGCGGCGACGGCTCCGTCGCCCGAGGCGCTGTTGGTCTCGTTGGTCACGTCGAGCGTGACGTCACCCTCGTCGGTGACGACGGTGGTGTTCGTCGAGCTGTCGATGTTGGTGTCACGGTCGTCGACGTTGGTCGTCGTGTTGTTCGTGACGTAGTAGTTGACCGTCTGCTCGACGGCCTCGGCCGGCGACAGGTTCGGGTCGAGGGGAGGAGGAGGGGGAGGCGACCCATGACCGCCGCCGCCGCCGTTGCCGCCCCAGCCGCTGCTCTGGCTCGAACCGCCGACGCCCTGGTTGCCGCCGACGTTGACGGTGGCGCCCTGGTCGACCGGGCCCTTCTCGTAGGCCAGCGCCACGAGCTCGTTGATCTCCGCCGGGTCGCACTGGTCCAGGCCGCTGTCGGCGAGGAAGGCGCGCGGGTTGTCGTTGTACTCGGCCGTCGCCTCGGGTGAGAAGAGAAGGCTCCAGATGGCTTCGAATGGGTTGCTCATGGCGGTGCTCCTTGTTGCTGTGACGTGGGATCGTCAATGAGGTCGATCTTCGACGACACGCCGGGTCGGTACATCGGGGTGATCCCCCTCCTGGCGGCCCTGATCCCCTATTGCCGAGTCAAAGCGCCTCGCCGGGATACGCCAGCTTCCTAGAATCCCGTCCGCTGCGCTGCCAACCGGTCATGAGGTGTCCATGCCCTACTTCCTCGGTGTCGACCTCGGCACCACGTACACGGCCGCGGCGATCTACCGCGACGGGCGCACGTCGACGGTCGACCTCGGCGTGCGCACCTCGGCGATCCCGTCGGTCGTGTTCCTGCGCGACGACGAGACGATCCTGACCGGTGAGGCGGCGAGCCGACGTGGCGTCGGCGACCCGGGACGGGTGGCCCGGGAGTTCAAGCGCCGGGTCGGCGACACGACCCCGATCCTGCTCGGCGGGTCGCCGTACAGCGCCGATGGCCTGATGAGCCAGCTGCTGCGGTGGGTCGTCGACGCCGTGACCGAGCGGGAGGGTGAGCGCCCGGCCGGTGTGGCGGTCGCCTTCCCGGCCAACTGGGGCCCGTACAAGCAGGAGCTCCTGCGGCAGTCGATCTCCCGTGCCGACCTGGACCACGTCGTCACGATCACCGAACCGGAGGCGGCGGTGATGTACTACGCCTCGCAGGAGCGGGTCGAGCCGGGCTCGGTCATCGCCGTCTACGACCTCGGCGGCGGGACGTTCGACGCCGCCGTGGTCCGCAAGACGCCCGACGGGGTCGAGCTGCTCGGAACGCCCGAGGGGATCGAACGGCTGGGCGGCGTCGACTTCGACGAAGCGGTCTTCGCCCATGTGGCGTCGGCACTCGGTGGTGCACTGAACCAGCTCGATCCGGACGACCCGGCGGCGATGGCCGCCGTGCTCCGGTTGCGTTCGGAGTGCGTCGAGGCGAAGGAGGCACTGTCGGCCGACACCGAGGCGTCGATCCCGGTGCTGCTCCCGAACGTGTCGACCGAGGTGCGTCTGACCCGTGCGGAGCTGGAAGCGATGATCCGCCCGCCGCTCGCCGACTCGTTGACCGCGATGCGCCGGGCGCTGCGCTCGGCCGGCGTCGAGGCCGCCGGGCTGACGGCCGTGCTGCTCGCCGGCGGCTCGTCGCGCATCCCGCTCGTCGCCCAACTGGTCAGCGCCGAACTGGGCCGACCGGTGGCGGTCGACGCCCACCCCAAGCATGGTGTGGCGCTCGGCGCCGCTCAGGCGGCGGCGGCCGCAGCCGGCCACGTCGCCGTCGCCGCCGCACCGCCTGCCGGTGGCGCGCCACCACCGGCGACGACGGCAGCGTCGCCGATCGCGCCCGTGGTCGCTGCCGCGGCCGCCGCCGCCGCGGCGTCGGTCCCGCTGATGCCGCCGCCCACTGTCGCCGCGCCACCGACCGAGCTGGCGCCGACCGAGGTCGCCCCGACCATCTCCGCGGCGACCAGCACCGAAGCGACAGAAGCGCCCGGCCCGCCCGATGGATCGGGCGACTCCGCGGCGCTGGCGCGCCTCGGCGCGCTGGACCCGACCGCGCGCGCCGGTGCGTCACCGCCGCCGGAAGGGCCAACCACGTACCGCCCGAGCGACGGCGGCGGGCGGCGCCGCTCGCGGGTCGGTCCGATCATCGCCGGGGTGCTGGTCGTGGCTGCGATCGCCGCACTGGCCGTCGTGTTCATCACGCGTGGCGACGACGACGATGGAGACGCGCAGGGCGCTGGTGGCTCCTCGACGACGGCCGGCGGCGAGTCCGCGACGACCGCGGCCACCGATTCGACGGGTGGGGCGGCCACGACCGCACCGACCGGGGCAACGTCGGCCACGACGGCCACGACGGACGAGGTCGACGAGACGACCACGACCGAGCCGGAGGGCGACCCGGTGTGCCCCGACGACGATCCGAGCCTGTGCATCGAGATGACGGGCATCGAGACCTTCGGCGATGCGATCGTCGTCGACTGGACGGCGTTCAACTTTCAGCCGGCCGTCGACGACCACCACGCCCACTTCTTCTGGGACACCACGGCCCCGGAGGAGGCCGGGACGAATGCCGCCGACTTCGGCGCCACACCGGGATTGTGGGAGCTGACCGACGCCCAGCCGTTCGTCAGCGAGGACGTGATGCTGCTGTCGGCCCGACCAGACGACGCGACCGCCGTCTGCGTCACCGTGGCCACGGCGCAGCACGCGCTGGTCGACCCGGAGGTGTTCCAGTGCATGCCGCTCCCGGACATCGGCGGCTGAGCACCTGGCGCTGACGATGGCGCGGCGATGGCGTGACGCAGCGGGCATCTGGGGACCAGGCGCCTTCGCCGCGGCGGCGGTGATCGGTGCGCGACGCCAACCGGGGTACTCACACCGCCGGCAGCACGTCAGCGCCCTCGCCGCCCAGAACACCCGCTCGGCGATCGTGATGATCCCGGGCTTCCTCGCCCTTGGCGCCGCCAGCCTGGTGACGCCCGCGGAGGGGACGGTCGAGCGGGCGCTGTTGCGGGCGGCCGGCATCGGCACGGTGCTCGCCGGACTGGCACGGTGCAGCGACGTCCGCTGCCCGGACCCGACCAAGGACCCGGAGGCGACACCGGCCGACACCGTCCACGCCGCAGTCAGCATCCTCACCTTCGTTGCGTGGACGTCGCTGCCGTTCGTGGAAGGTCGCCGGGCACCGTCGGCGGCGGGCCGCGTGCTCGCCACCGCGAACGGTGCGGTCACGGCCGTCTGCTTCGTCGGCGCAGGGCTGACGGCGAGTCGGGACACCGCCAGCAAGGGGGTGGCGCAGCGCGCCTTCCTCGGGTCGGTCGGGGCCTGGTACGTGCGGCGGGCCGTCGGTCGGCTCGCCCGCTCGACGGCGGCGTGACGACGAGCGGCCTCGACAAGACGGTCCTCCCGTGCGGTACGGTCCTTTCGAAGTCGCGCCGATCCGGCGCAGGTGATCCAGGAGACAGATGACGTGAAGCACTCGACCGTTCGCCGGGCCGTTGCCGGCGGAGTTGCCACCACCGTGGCGCTCGCCGTGGCCGCGCCCGCTGTGGCCGACCAACCCATCGACAGCTCGGCGCTGCGCGCCGCCGTCACGGTGGGCGGCATCACCGACCACCTCCTCGCCCTCCAGGACATCGCCGTCTTCAACGACGACAACCGGGCGTCCGGCACCCCTGGGTACGAGGAGTCGGCGGAGTACGTCGCCGGGATGCTCGAGGCCGCCGGCTACACGGTGACGACCCAGCCGTTCTCGTACGAACGGTTCACGGTCGACGTCGCCACGATCGACTCACCGTCTCCGGCGGTGCCCGACCTGACCTACGGCGAGGACTTCTTCGAGCTCGAGTACTCCCCGGAGGGCAGCGCGACGGCCACGGTCCAGGCCGTCGACGTCAACCTCGCCGGCGACCGGGCCTCGACCAGTGGGTGCGAGGCCGCCGACTTCGGATCGTTCGTCGCCGGCAACATCGCCCTGATCCAGCGGGGCACGTGCCCGTTCCGGACCAAGGCTGAGAACGCCGCCACCGCTGGTGCGTCGGCCGTGCTGATCTTCAACCAGGGCAACGTCGATCCGAGCGACGATCGCTTCGGGCTGTTCTTCGGCACCCTCGACCCCGATCCCGCCATCGCGGTCCCGGCGTTCAGCCTGCCGTTCCAGCTGGGTGCCGATCTCGTGGCGCTGGCCGCCGCGCCCGGCGGCCTGCAGCTGTCGGTCGACCTGCAGACCACGTCGGAGACGGTAAACACGTTCAACGTCCTCGCCGACAGCAAGACCGGTCGGGCCGACCGCACCGTGCTCGTCGGGGCCCACCTCGACAGCGTTCCCGAAGGCCCCGGCATCAACGACAACGGCAGCGGCTCGGCCACGATCCTCGAGGTCGCCGAGCAGATGTCCGCGCTTGGCATCCAGCCGCGCAACCGGGTGCGCTTCGCCTTCTGGGGCGGCGAGGAGGACGGCCTGATCGGCTCGTCGTACTACGTCTCGCAGCTCACGGCGCGGCAGCGCAAGGACCACGCCCTCAACCTCAACTTCGACATGGTCGGGTCCCCGAACTTCGGCCGCTTCATCTACGACGGCGACGGCTCGGCGTTCGGCACGAAGGGGCCGAACGGCTCCGGGAACATCGAGAGCGTTTTCGCCAGCTACTTCGCCTCCCAGGGGCTGGCAACGGCGCCGACGGCGTTCGACGGTCGGTCGGACTACTTCGGCTTCATCGAGGCCGGTATCCCCGCCGGCGGGCTGTTCACCGGCGCCGAGGACATCAAGACCCCAGCCGAGTTCCAGCTGTTCGGCGGGACGCCCGGGGTGGCGTTCGACCCGTGCTACCACTCGGCGTGCGACACCATCAACAACGTCAGCACGATTGCGCTGGACCAGATGTCGGACGCCGTCGCCCACAGCGTGCTGACGTTCGCCATGACGTCCGCCGCCGTCAGCGGCACCTCCCGCGGCAACGCCACGGGCGGCGTCGACCTGGCCTTCCGCGGCGACCGAGCGCTGCGCTGATCAGCACCTGGTGCGGCGAGGGATCGCCGCACCAGGTGCGCTCATCGGGCTGGGCGCACGCCGCGGATGACCGCGTTGCTCAGTCCGCCACCGAGCGCATCGGTGGGCTCGATCGACACGTCGCCGATGCCGGCCCGCCGCAGCAGGGTGTCGTAGTCGTCGGTGCTGATGGCGCGGCGAGCGCAGGCGACACGGTCGGTCGCTCCGTGGTCGTCGCCGTCGTCGTCGCCGTGGCGGATGATGTCGCTGATCGCCAGCCGGCCACCGGGTCGGAGGACGCGAGCGATCTCGCCGAACACGGCGGCCTTGTCGGCGCTCAACACGATGACGCAGTTGGAGATGACGACGTCGACGGAGGCGTCGTCGAGCGGCACGTCTTCGATCGTCCCGTGGAGGAACTCGACGTTGCCGACGCCCGCCTCGGCGGCGGTGCGGCGGGCCAGCGCGACCATCTCCGGCGTCGCGTCGAGTCCGTAGGCGAAGCCGGTCCTCCCGACTCGGCGGGCCGAGAGCAGCACGTCGAGGCCACCGCCCGACCCCAGGTCCAGCACGACCTCGCCCTCGTGGAGGTCGGCGACGGCGCAGGGGTTGCCGCACCCGAGGCTGATCCCAGCGGCGGCGCCGGGGACATCGTCGAGGCCTTCGTAGTGCACGGCACCGAACAGCGAGCCGACGGCTGGGCGGCAGTCGCCGGCGGCGGCGCGCCTGGCCACGTCGGCGTACGGCGCCAGCGCCTCGGTCCGCTGGGCGTCCATCAGCACGTGCCGTCCGGAGCGCACACCGCCACGGCGTCGTCCCAGGGCACCGTGAGTGGGAGGCGACCGGTGATCAGCTCGGCGGCGGTTGGGAAGCAGTCCAGGCATCGCTGGTTGATCCGCCACCAGCTCGAGTTGCCGACCCGGTCGACGTGCACGAAGCACGTCTCCCCCAGGATCTGGAGGTGGTGGGAGACGGTCGACTGGCCGACATCGAGGGCGTCGACGATCTCGCCGACGTTCATCGGCCGCGACTCGGTGGCCAGGAGGTGGAGGATCAGGATGCGGGTCGGGTCACCGAGCGCCTTGAACCAGCCGGCCCACGTCGCCGCTTCGTCTCGGGAAATATTCATCGACCATTGACGATAGTCGATGAATCCGCTACCGTGCAACCCATATCGACGAACGTCGATCTGACCGAGGAGTGATCCGATGAGACTGCAACTGGCCCTCAACGTCGCCGACCTCGACGAGGCGGTCGACTTCTACACCCGCATGTTCGGCGTCGCGCCGGCCAAGACGCGACCGGGATACGCCAACTTCGCCATCGACCAACCGCCGCTCAAGCTCGTGCTGTTCGAGGGTGCCGGCGAGTCGGGGTCGATCAACCACCTCGGCGTGGAGACCGAGACGGCCGCCGAGGTCGTCGCTGCGGAAGCGCGGCTCGACGATGCCGGGCTCGAGACGACCGGCGTCGACGACACCGTCTGCTGCTACGCCGAGAAGACCGAGACGTGGGTCCACGGCCCGGACGGGACCCACTGGGAGTGGTACGTCAAGAAGAGCGATGCGGAGCAGCTCATCAACGTCGTCGTCGGACACCACGGCGATGGCCCAGGCACCACGTGCTGCGCCTCGTGAGCTGATCGTCGCCCAATGACGGAGCTGGCCGGTCAGCCGGAGACCGGCACGGGAACCACCGGCGCCGACCTCACTCGACGGCTGGTGGCCGAGGCGCTCGGTTCCGGATTGCTGATCGTCGCCGTCATCGGCTCGGGCATCATGGCCAGCCGCCTCTCGCCCGATGACGTCGGCCTGCAGCTCCTCGAGAACGCCGTCGCGACGGCCGGTGCGCTGATCGCCCTGATCTGGACGTTCGGGGCGGTCTCGGGAGCGCACTTCAATCCCGTTGTGACCCTCGTCGATCGTGCTTACGGAGGGATCTCGACCCGCGATGCCGGCTGCTACGTCGCCGCCCAGGTGGTCGGCGCTTGCCTCGGCGCCGTCGTCGCCAACGTCATGTTCTCTCTGCCCGCCGTTGACTGGTCGACCACCCAGCGGTCCTCCGGCGCGCTGTGGGTGTCCGAGGTGGTGGCCACCGCGGGGCTGCTGCTCGTCATCCACGGCTGCGTGCGCGGTGGCCGAGCCGACGTCGTCGCGGTGGCCGTCGGCGTGTGGATCGGCGGCGCCTACTTCTTCACGTCCTCGACCAGCTTCGCCAACCCCGCCGTGACCGTCGCCCGCACGCTGTCCGACAGCTTCGCCGGGATCGCTCCGGCCTCGGCGCCGATGTTCGTCGCCATGCAGCTGGCCGGCGCCGTGGTGGCCTACGGGCTCATCCGCGTGCTCCATCCGGACACTGCGCACCCGATCTCCTGAGCCATCCGAGGAGCGACGACCATGCCTGACCCCGACTCGACGCCGCCCGCCGTGCTGTTCCTGTGCGTGCACAACGCCGGCCGCTCGCAGATGGCCCTCGGCTGGTTCGACCACCTTGCCGGCGGGCGGGCCGTCGCCTGGTCCGGCGGCTCCGAGCCAGGCCGGGCGATCAACCCGGCGGCGGTGGCGGCCATGGCCGAAGTGGGCATCGACATCTCGAGGGAGTTCCCCAAACCGTGGACGGACGAGATGGTCCGCGCCGCTGACGTCGTGATCACGATGGGCTGCGGCGACACCTGCCCGCTCGTCCCGGGCAAGCGCTACGAGGACTGGGAGCTCGAGGATCCGGCCGGCCGCGACCTCGACACCGTCCGCACGATCCGGGACGAGATCCGGGTCCGGGTCGAAGCGCTGCTCAGGTCCCTGCACGTCGCCCCGGACGGCAGCTGAACGAACAGGTCACGCACCCGCCTGCGATGTGCGGCCAGCTGACTTCACGTCAATCATGATGTCGGCGGGGTGGCGCTGGCGAGCTTGTTGGGGAGCGCGCAGCCGTGGCGGTACACGCACGTTGTGTCGCACGGGCTCGTGCCGTGCTCGTCGAGGGTCGGCGTCCCATGGATCGCGTCGAAGTAGCGGAACCGAGGAGGGCCGTCCTTGTAGAGGTCGACGTAGTGCCCGCACCGGAAGTCGTCCAGATCCAGTACGCGCTCGACGATGTGCATCGCCGAGGTCGCGTAGGTGACGTCGAGGCGGAGGCTGACGTGAGAGCCGGGCTCGAGGTGGGCGGGGTGGAGGCGGATCTTGTGGAGCACTGAGTCCAGCTCGTCGGCGTCGGTCGAGGTCGGCCGAGTGCGGACCACCACCGGGACGTGGGTGTCAGCGGGCGGGAGGTCGTCGAACTCGAGCTCGACGTGGAAGTACTTCATGTACACCTCGCTCGGCGAACGCACATGCCCGACGCGCCGCGGCAGGCGCACGGACGCGGTCGCAATGGCCCTCAAGGCGCTGTCGTTGGTGAACCGGAAGCGGAACTGGCCGACGTTCGGGTCGAAGATGGCCCACCGGCTGAACACGAGCGTCTCGCGCGGCGGCGCCAGCACGCGCAGCAGGATGATCGCCGGCACGACAGCGATGAACGCCACCGCCGACAGCAGCTGACCGACGACGAGCACGCGCCCCGGCCCGGTTGCCACGACATCGCCGTACCCAGCCGTCGTCTGGGTCTCGACGCTGAAGTAGAGCGCCGACCCGATGTCGGACTGGCTCAGCCCGCCCGTCGCCCAGTAGAGGAGGGCGAACCCGACGATGAGGCCGGCGTACAGGCCGATCCCGGCCGCCACGACCTCCCACCGCTTGGCGTGGACGATCCAGCCGACGACTCGATTGCGCTTCCTTCGCTCGTCGGTCGAGCCCCTGATATTCCGAAACCACGCCTGGTGCGCCACGGCTCCACGTTGCCATCCCGCTACCGGAAGCCGGACTTCGCGCTGCGCGCCGGACCTTCGGTCGTACCTCAGCGGCCTTGGTCCACCACTACGCCGTCGCCCAACAAGGTCGGGGACTTCAGCCTGACTCGCCGCAATCGATGCCACGCCGCTCGGACTCCGGCTTGACGCGCGTTCGGTGCACGGTCGGTCACGCCGAGCCATCCGGGGATCGTCCACGCCCGCGCCGTCGTTCGGGTGACCTCCCACACG
>CAWJNE010000016.1:0-135459 GCA_963844175.1 uncultured Acidimicrobiia bacterium | reverse complement strand
GCACCGCATTTCGCTGCTGAGGGCACATGCATCGATGTTCGCCTCGTCAACGCGACAGCTGGACACCAACGCCGACACCTGCATCGTGGTGCCGCGCTGAACGTCCGGTCGGGCATCGTCGGGGGCAACCATCTGCTGCGCCACACCGACCATCGGTGGCGACCCGAGTTGGGTGTCACCAGCCTGGCGCGCTGGCGATCTCGCCGTCGTGGACCGCTTCGACGAGCTGCAGGTGGTCGCGCATCGTTCTGCAGGGCGTAGGCGGAAGCGAAGCTCGCCATCGCCTTACCGAACGCCTGGCCCTTGCCGAGATAGGCGTCGATGGCAACCGCGTCACCGGTGGTGGCGTGGGCGCGGGCGAGGACCAGGCCACACTTGCGAGCGAACTGGCGCAGCCACGGTGTCACCTGCTCACTCGACGGGATCACCTTCATGTCGCGGAACTGGCGGACGTAGAAGTCGATGCCCTGCACCGTGGTCCAGCCGACGAAGATGTCGGTGGAGCTCTGGATGAAGCGCCGCCCCACCGTCACCCGCTGGCCGTGATTCGGGTAGCGACTCGGCTCGAGGAAGGCCTCGTACACCGACGGTCCCGCCTGCTTGACCTGCAAGAAGAGCAGATCGTCCGGGCGTGCACCCTGGAGCAGGAGGAGGTACACGCGCATCCCCACGCTGCCCACACCCACCACTTGACGGACGACATCCACCAAGGAGTACCGATCGAGGAGGTAGCGCCGCTCCTCCGGCAACGACCGGACATATGCCGCCCAGACCTCATCGACGATGGCTTGATCGACACGGTCATCCCGAACCCGGAACGGCGGTGCCTCGACCAGGCGAACGCGACCGTCGACGACCTCGGTGAACTTCTTCGCCGCACCGACGTTCGACCGCTTCCTCGCTCGTTGGTGAAGCCGCGCCGCGATGTCCGCCCGCTCCTCGCCGACGACGACGCCGAGCAGATCGTCGGCCGTGATCTGGGCGTACCAGACGTCCAGGAACCGGGCCTCGGCATACCGCGAGATCCCCGTGCGATACCCGTCGAGCGCGGCACGCACCGCCCGGTCCGCTTCCTTCGCGTCAGTCATCCCCGCGTCGCGAGCCAGCACCTGCAGACTCGCAGCCATCCGCATCAGATCCCACTCGAACGGGCCCGGAAGCGTCTCGTCGAAGTCACGCAGGTCGAACGAGAGCTGCCGCTCAGGCGTGGCCCACAACCCAAAGTTGAGGACATGTGCGTCACCGCACAACTGCACGGTCAGACCGCTCGAGGGCCGCGAGGCGAGGTCGGCGGCCATGACGGCGGCGCCACCCCGGTAGTAGGTCCACGGCGAGGCCGCCATGCGACCGTGGCGGATCGGCACCAAGTCGGGCGCCCGCACGGAGTTCTGGGCGAGCACGGTTCGCAGGGCGTCATGACCGCGCTCGCCGGAGTTCCAATCGCCCGCATCCTTGCGCGACAGTCTCGACCGAGCCGCCCGTCCGATCGCCCGCCGCTCCTCGAGGGACAGATGGTGCTGGCTCGTCGTCACACTGATGAAGCCTTCCTGTCCGCTGACCTGGGTGCCGACCTCACCCACGACCGACGGACCAGGCGAGCGAACCGGCGCCACCGCTGAGGTCGACCGATCCTAGGTTCCCGGCGTCGCTGTCAACCGTCGCCGCATCGCCGAAGCTTCCGGGGAGGAGCCGTCTCAGCGCAGTGGCCATCTTGCTCGCTCTGCGTTTGGCGAGATCGGCGGTCGGTCCGCGGAAGTGGTGGTCGACGGTCGCCGTGAAGAGGTCCAGCCAACGCTCGAACTGTGCGGCGGTGAATGGCGTGCGGCCGTGCGCGGGCAGGTGGGCGCGCAGGGGGTTGCCGATGTAGCTGCTCTCGCCGAGTAGCTGCGAGCACCAGAAGTCCGTGAGCCGGTCGATGTGCGACGGCCAGTCGACGCCGGCCGCGGCGAAGACGGGCCCGAGCAGGTCGTCCATCGCGGCGTCGCGGTAGAACGAGCGGACCAACCGCTCGACGTCGTCACGGCTGCGCAGTTCGGCGCGGTCGTCGTTCACGGCTCGAGCCGACGCTCGATCCGCTCGACCATCGGGAACAGCACGTTGTTCTCCTTGTGCACGTGCAGATGGGTGTCGGCCTCCAACTCGGCGAGCCCCCGGTACAGCATCTCGTAGGACGTGCATCCGTCGGCTGGCGATGTGTAGCCGCCGGTCAGCTCGCGCAGCCGGGCCAAGAGGGCGCCGGCGTTGTCGTGCTCACGTTCCATCATCGAGATGGGGTTGCGCACCGAACCGCAGTGGAACGTCGGCATCACGTGGGCAGTGGCGAGCTCGCGGATCATCGGGAAGAGCACCCGTTCCTCCTTCATGAGATGGGGTTCGAGGTCGGCGCGCAGCTCGTCGTAGCAGCGAGCAACCTCCTCCAGTTCGGGGTGGCGGGCGCCGTGCACTGACCTGACCTTGCCGATCAGCGCGCTGAGGCGGGGTAGCTCCTGCCACAGGTAGCGGTGGTGGGTCGCTTCGATGTGGTCGACGAGGTGGTCGGCGGCCATGGTCGTCCACGCGGGCGACGGCCGGTCGTCGGCGTCGGAGGTGAGCTCGGCGATCACCGCTTCGACGTCGACGCGTTGCGTCGAGCACGCATCGGCGATCGTGCGCGAGCCGCCGCAGCAGTAGTCGAGTCCGTGACGCTCGAGCTGGCGGGCCAGTGAGGGGTTGGCGGTGACGAGGTCGCCGAGGGTGGTCTGTGACGTGATGGGGGGCATGGGTCGAACCTCTCGATGGGATCAGGTGAACGCGAAGACGCCGGCGGCAGTGGCCGCGACGACGGCGAGCCCCATCGCCATCTGACGCATGCCGAGGACCTTGGCGGGCGGCACGGGGCGGCGCAGCGCGACCAGCTGCACCAACACCACCAGCACGACGGCCATCGCCCCCACGACGACGCGGTGGTCGACGATCGTCGCGGCGACAGCGCCCAACGCTGCGACGACTTGGAAGGCGTCGGTGGCACCAAGCGGTGTGTCGTGGCGGAGGCGGCGGATCTGGGTGCGGACGAAGGGGATCGAGGCGAGCGCGCGGGCTGCCAGCACGGCCCACACCGCAACCGCAAGGGTGGCCGGTTCGCCGCCGGCGAGGACGATGGCGGCGGCGGCGGCGGTGATGCCGATGGCACCACACAGCTCCGGGATGAGACGGCGGCCGCGGCTGCGCACGTCGAACCAGAGCTCCACGGTGAACAGTGGCGCGGCGAGCGCGAACGGAACGAGCCACGTCCAGCCCGCGAGGACAACAGCGAGGCCCGCCGCGGCGACGAGCGAGACCAGCTCGACCAGCGCGATCCGCCATGCCACCCGTGTCCGCGGCAGCGTGCGTCCCCGGCGGCGATCGACGAGCGCCAGCTTCAGCGGGGTGCGCACGAGGAAGGCGAGCAATGTCGCCGCGCCGATCGCCACACCCGCCCCGGAGAACCCGACGAGCAGCCCAAGCAGCACCGGTTCGAGCGTCAGCCCCCAGCCGCCGTGCTCGCTGGGGACGGCAACGGCTCGCCACAGCGCGCGATCACGCGCCACCGGGAGCGCAGCGGCAGTGCGGACGGCGGTCACGCGTTCACCCCCACGTCCGTCACCGACATCGATCCGAGCGACGCCACCAGCTCACGTCTCGCGCTGGCCCAGGCGAAGTGCAGCGAGCACGGCTGGCGCGCCGCGCACAGGCCGCCGGCCACGACGCAGCGGCCGCTCTCGGTCGGCCCGTCGATCTCTTCGATGACCTGCAGCACCGACAGCTCGTCCAGGTCGATGGTGAGTCGGTAGCCGCCCGTCGGGCCGGGGTCCGAGCGCACCCAACCGGCCCGCACGAGCGGGCCCATCACCTGGGGGATGAACCCGGCGGTCGTCCCCAGCGCGTCGGCCAGGTCGGCGCTCTTGAGACGGTCCGGACTGCGGGCGAGCATGACGAGCGCCCGAACGGCCAGGTCGGCTCGCTGCGTGATCTCTAGTCTCATAGTGCTCGACTCATAGATTAGCGCCGCCGCCGACGCATGCGACACAACACGGCGGCAAACGGAGTGCTCCGACCAGCCCAGCGAACCTGCGCCACTACTCTGACGGTGATGGCGTCGCAGCCGTCGCTCGATCGGCGCGGTCTGGCCTGGGGATTGGTCGCGGTGGGTCTCACGCTGGCGCTCACGTTCCTCGGGAGCGACGGGTTGGTGTGGTTCGACGCCGCCCTCGTGGGCTACCTGTTCGGGTTGATCTTCGCCGTGTTCGGCGTGGTCTACCGCTACGCGGTATGGCTGCGGCGGCCGCCGACGGCGATGCTGAACCGGCGGGGCTGGGACGCGTTCCGGCAGCGCAAGAGCGCCAACCTCGCCGCCCTCCCGGCGCTGGTCGGCACCCAACTCATCGCCCAAGGATTCATCCGCCGTCGCTCCCGCACCCGTTGGGTGGCGCACCAGCTCGTGTTCTGGGGGTGCATCCTCGCCGCGCTGGTCACCTTCCCGCTGACGCTGGGGTGGCTGCACTTCGAGAGCGTCGGCCAGCAGGCCGACCGCTACCAGGTGTACTTGTCGCGGGTCGGCTCGCTGCGCTTCGACGCCGACAGCATCCTCGGCTGGCTCATCTTCCACGCCCTGGACATCGCCGCGGTGCTCGTCCTCGCGGGCGTGTTCATCTTCCTCCGCCGCCGACTGCGCGACCCGGGAGCCCTGGCGACCGAGCGGGGCAACGACTTCCTCGCCCTCGCCGGCCTGTTCGCGGTGTCGGTCACCGGGTTGTTCCTCACCGTGTCGAGCATCTGGCTCGAGGGCCGGTTCTACGCGGCGCTCAACACGCTGCACGCGCTCACCGTCATCCTGGGGCTGATGTACATCCCGTTCGGGAAGCTCTTCCACATCTTCCAGCGGCCGGGGAACCTGGGCGTCGCCTACTACAAGCGGGCCAACGCCGACGGCCCGCCGGCCCTGTGCCGCCGGTGCGGCGAGCCGTTCGCCAGTGCCCAGCAGATCGCCGACCTCGAGGCGGTCCTCCCACAGGTCGGCTTCGACTACGAGCTCGACGGCGGCGGCAACTACCAGGACACCTGCCCGCGCTGTCGCCGTGCCCAGGTCACCCTCGCCCAGTCTGTCCGAGTCGGCGGGTTCGGCTGATGGCCCGCCCGCCGATCACCGACGACGAGCTGATCGCCCGCTACGGACCGCACCTCAACGAGGCCCCGCCCGGAGGGTGGGAGGCCGGGCTCGAGGTCGACCGCGTCGTCAACACGCACTGCTGCTTCTGCGGCCAGCAGTGCGGGATCAAGCTCAAGGTCCACGGCAACGAGGTCGTCGGCTTCGAACCGTGGTACGAGTTCCCGTTCAACGAGGGCAAGCTCTGCCCGAAGGGCGTCAAGCGGTACCTCCAAGGCAGTCACACCGACCGGCTGCTGCACCCCCTCGAGCGTGACCCCGCCGCCCCTGGCGGGTTCCGGCGGGTGACGTGGGACCAGGCGCTCGACCGGGTCGTCGGCGAGGTCCGCCGCATCCAGCAGGCCCACGGCCACGACGCGTTCGCGATGCTGTCGGGCGTCTCGTTGACCAACGAGAAGAGCTACCTGATCGGCAAGTTCGCCCGCCTCGCCCTGCACACCGCGAACCTCGACTACAACGGCCGGTACTGCATGGTGTCGGCCGGCACCGGCAACAAGAAGGCGCTCGGGATCGACCGCAGCTCCAACCCGTGGAGCGACATCCCGCTCGCCGACGTGGTGTGGATCGCCGGCTCGAACATCGCCGAGACGTTCCCGATCACCACGAGCTACGTCTGGCAGGCTCGCGACCGCGGCGCCAAGCTGATCGTGCAGGACCCTCGGGTCGTGCCGCTGGCGCGTACGGCCGACCTCTTCCTCGGCGTTCGTCCGGGCACGGACTCGGCGTTGTTCGGGGCCGTGCTCCACGAGCTGATCCGCCGCGACCTGCTCGACCACGAGTTCATCGAGGCCCACACCGCCGGCTTCGACGAGGCCGCCGCCGCCGTCGTCGACATGACGCCCGGTTGGGCGTCGGGCATCACGGGCGTCCCGGCCAGCTCGCATCGAGCAGGCCGCGGAGTGGTGGGGCGCGGCGGCGACCGGGATGCTGCTCCATGCCCGTGGCATCGAGCAGCACACCAAGGGCGTCGACAACGTGCTGGCAGCCATCAACCTCGGCTTGGCGACGGGCAAGTTCGGCAAGCCCGGCTGCGGCGTGTCGACGATCACCGGGCAGGGCAACGGCCAGGGCGGTCGGGAGCACGGCCACAAGTGCGACCAGCTGCCCGGCAACCGCGACATCACCAACCCCGAGCACCGCGCCCACGTCGCGTCGGTGTGGGGCTGCAACGAGTCGGAGATCCCCGGAAAGGGCCTCCCAGCGCAGGAGATCATCGAGGCGATCCACGCCGGACAGATCAAGGGTCTGCTCTCGATCTGCTTCAACCCGGCCGTCTCGGCGCCCGACGCCGACTTCACCGCCGAGGCCCTCGACCGGCTCGAGTTCTACGCCGTCATCGAGTTCTTCCTGTCGGAATCCGCCCACCACGCCGACATCGTGCTGCCCGGCTCACTGCACGAGGAGGACGAGGGCACGTCGACCAGCGGTGAAGGCCGGATCATCAAGATCAACGCCGCCGTCGAACCACCCGGTGAGGCCCGCCGCGACTGGGAGATACTGCGCGACCTGGCCGAACGGTTGGGCCAAGGCCGGTACTTCCCGTACCACGGCACCGAGGAGATCTTCGAGGAGCTGCGCCTCGCCTCGAAGGGAGGCACGGCCGACTACTTCGGGGCCACGTGGCAGCGCATCGAGGACGAGATGGGCCTGTTCTGGCCGGTCCCCGAGATCGGACACCCAGGCACGCCCCGCCTCTACGAGGGCGGCACGTTCTTCCATCCCGACGGCCGGGCCCGCTTCCACGGCGTGCCGTTCAAGGAGTCAGCCGAGGTCGTCGACGACGAGTACCCGGTCTGGCTGACCACCGGCCGAGTGGTCAGCCAGTACCTGTCCGGCACGCAGACCCGGCGCATCGCCAGCCTCGTCGCCCAGTACCCCGAGCCGCTGTGCGAGATGCACCCACGCCTGGCCGAGCAGGTCGGCGTCGACGACGGCGACCTCGTCACGGTGTCGTCGCGGCGCGGGGAGATCACCCTGCCCGCCAGCGTGGTGACCACGATCCGGCCCGACACGGTCTTCATCCCCTACCACTGGCCGGGCGCCAAAGCCGCCAACAAGCTGACCAACCGGGCCGTCGACCCGCTGGCCAAGATGCCGGAGTTCAAAGTGGCCGCGGTGCGTGTGAGACGGGCGACCGGTCACGTGACCACGACCGATGCCCGCCAGCTCGACCTCGAGGCGCCCCGATGACGACGGCGCGGTACGGCATCGACGACGCCCCGGTCTTCGTCATCGACCAGAGCCGCTGCATCGGCTGCGAGGCGTGCGTCCAGGCATGCATGGAGTGCGGCACCCATCGGGGGCAGTCGCTCATCCACCTCGAACGGGTGGACCGTCGCACGACCACGCAAACGGCGCCGATGGTGTGCATGCACTGCGAGCACCCCACCTGCGCCGAGGTGTGTCCGGCCGACGCGATCAAGCAGATGGACGACGGCATCGTGCAGTCGGCGCTCAAACCGCGCTGCATCGGCTGCTCCAACTGCGTGCTGGCCTGCCCATTCGGTGTGCCGAAGATGATCGCCGAGTTCGACCAGATGATGAAGTGCGACATGTGCACCGATCGCACCAGCGAGGGTCTCAAGCCGATGTGCGCATCGGTGTGCCCCAGCCAGGCGCTGTGGTACGGAACCGTCGAGGAGTTCGAGGAGACCCGCAGCGGGTCGCTGTTGCGCGACTTCCTGTTCGGCCGCCAGGAGGTGCGCACGAAGGTCTACACCGTCGTCGACGACCTCGCCGCCGGCCCGGTCGACGTCTTCGGTACCGACACCACGCAGTGGCTCGACGACCCGTTCGGGCTGGAGGAACCGGCAACGTGAGCGAGACCCCAGTTCCGTTGTGGCGGCGCGACTTCCCGTACCAGGCCAGCGCCGAAGACGAGGTCACCCGGCGCGAGTTCACCCGCTACCTCGTGCTCGGCGCCGGGGCGATGGCCGCCGGCAACGTCGGCATCGCCGCCTGGACCCAACTGCGCTCGATCAACGAGGGTGAGCCCCGCCCGATCGTCGGGCTCGCCGATGTGCCAGTCGGGCAGACCTACCTGTTCCGCTACCCCACCGACGACGACCCCGCCGTGCTGCTGCGCCTCGGCGACCGTGACGTCGTCGCCTTCAGCCAGAAGTGCACCCACCTCGGCTGTGTCGTGTACTACGAAGCCGACGAGGACCGCTGGCACTGCCCGTGCCACGAAGGGAACTTCGACGCAGCGACCGGGCAAGTGATCTCCGGGCCGCCGACGCGCCCGCTCGGGCGGATCGACGTCGAGGTGCGCGACGACGGGCAGGTCTGGGCCCTGGGCCGGGCGGAGTGAGGCGCCGGGCGTGATCTCGAACCGCGGACCACGCACCTCGGGGGCGGTGGCGGTGTACGTGATCATCCTCGTCGCCTTTCAGGTGTTCCTGATCACCGTCGCTGTCGAAGCATTCCTCGACGACCAGGAAGGCCTGGCCTGGGCGACCGCCGCGGTCTCCGTCGCGCTCGCTGCCGGCGCGGCGACGTTCCTGCGCTGGCTCCGGCCCTGAGCGCCCGACGTGACCGCCACGACCACGCAACGGCTTGCCGGCAACGCCGTGGCGACACTCTTTCCCGGCTACTTCGCACTCGTGATGGCCACCGGCATCATCGCCATCGGCGCCGACCAGCAGGAGCTGGGCTGGCTGGCCGAGCCCTTGTTCGTCATCGCGATCGTCGCCTACGTCGTCCTCGCCGCCCTGCTCGTCGCCCGCCTCGTCAGGTACCCGCATCAGCTCGTCGCCGACCTCACCAGCCATGCCCGGGGCTTCGCCTTCCTGACGGTCGTCGCGGCCACCAACGTCCTCGGCAGCGCGGCCATCGTCCTTCACGACTGGCGCGGTCTGGCATGGGTGCTGTGGTACGTGAGCCTCGGGCTGTGGGCCGTACTTGCGTACGCCCCGCTCGTCGCCGTCGTCCTGCGCAGCCCCAAACCGGGTCTGGGCGCCGGCATCAACGGCAGCTGGTTCCTGCTCACCGTGTCGACCGAGTCGATCGCCGTGCTCGGCGCGTTGCTGCTCGCGCGCAGCGGTAGCGACGCCCTGGCGTTCATCTGCCTCGCCGCCTTCACGCTCGGCCTCGTGCTGTACCTCATCGTGATGACGATGGTGTTCCTGCGGTGGACGTTTCAGGCGCTGGAACCGACCGAGGCCGACCCCCCGGCGTGGATCGCCGCCGGTGCCGTGGCCATCACCGTCCTCGCCGGCTCCAACCTGCTGCTCGCCCGTGATTCGTCGCCCCGGATCGGACGGGTCGCGCCGTTCGTCGAGGGGATCGTGGTGTTGGCGTGGGCGACGGCGACGTTCTGGTTCCCGCTGATGCTCGCCATCGGTATCTGGCGGCACATCGTGCGGAGGGTGCCGCTGCGTTATCACCCGTCGTATTGGGCGATGGTCTTCCCGCTCGGGATGTACGGCGTCGCGACGTACCGAATGCGGCTCGCCGCGCAACTGCCCAGCCTCGAGTGGCTCCCGCAGGTCGTGCTCGGCATCGCTCTGGCGGTGTGGACCGCCGCCTTCGTCGGCCTCGCCCACCACCTCGCACGAGCCGCCCGCCACCGCGGCGAATCGTCGCGGCGGGAGCGCGGATCAGGCTGACGCTGCGGGTTCTTGTGCTGCTGGCGCCGGCGTGCGCGAGCATCAGCCCCAGTGACGATTCATCGAAGTGTCCTGAGTCAGCGCGTGCGGACGAGGTTGAGCAGTAGATGGCACCAGTCCGTGGCCGCGTTGGTCGCCGTCGCCCTCATGGCGTCGGCGTGCAGCGACGATGACGATGCGGGCACGACGGAGGTTCCACCGATCAGCGCGGTGGAGGATCCGGTGGCGGCGGCCGAGGCACGGGTCAGGGAGGCAGAGTCGGCGATGACCGCTTCGCAGGAAGCGTTGGATGCGGCCGCCGAGCAGTTCTGCGTCGACGCCGGAGGCTACATCGAGGTGCTCGACCGGTACGGCAAGCTGTTCACCGATGATGCCGCCACCGTCGGCGACATCCAGACGCTCGGCGCCGACCTCGTCGAGCCGCGCGAGACCGTGACATCTGCGGTGAACGGGGTCGAGGAGGCGAAGACCGCCCTCGCCGCAGCCGGCCAGGAGCTCGCCGACGCGCAGGCAGCACTGGTGGAGGCGATCGCCACCGCGTCGAGCGTCCCGACCAGCTCGACGTCTCCCGCGACCACGACCACGACCACGCTCGTTCCACCGGCCACGATCGAGCGCGTCCAGCAGGCCGAGGACGATCTCGCCCAAACGAGCGAGGGCATCACGGCGGCGACCCCGCTGGCGGAGGCGACGGCGGAGTACAACTCGGCCGCGTTCGCGCTCCAGATCGCCTGGCTCAGGCTGCTCTACGATGCGGGCTGCCTCACCGACGAGCAGCAGGCTCAGGCGGTCGAGCAGGTGACGGCGTACACCACGGCAGTGCAGACCGAGCTGCAACAGGTCGGCTACTACGAGGGTCCCATCGACGGGATCTACGGGCCGGCCACCGTCGATGCCGTGAAACGACTGCAGGCCGACAGCGGCCTCCCCGAGACCGGGTTCCTCGACAAAGCCACCGCAGAGGCCCTCGACGAGCTGCTGGCCGAGCTCGGCCTGCAAAAGGCGGCCGCCGACCTGACCTACACCGCCTCGGTACAGACCGTGCTCACCTTGACCGGCTTCTGGCAAGGACCCGTCGACGGCGTCTGGACTGACGAGCTGACCGCCGCTCTCCAGGAGTTCCAGATCGCGCTCGGCGTCGAACCGACCGGCATCGTGGACGCGGCGACGCTGGCCGCCTTCCAGCAAGCTCTCGCCGCGCTGCAAGCCGCCCCGACGCCGACCTCCACCAGCGCGCCGGCCACGACCGTCGTGCCGACGACTCCCGCCACCACACCGGTGACGACCACCGCCGCAACCACTCCGGTGACGACTCGCGCCGCAACCACTCCGGTGACGACCGCCGCCGTTCCCGCCGCCGGTGGGGAAGCGACCGTTCTCGTCGCCGACACCGACCTCGGCCCGATCCTCACCGCCGCCAACGGCATGACCCTCTACCTGTTCATGCCCGACGCGCAGGGCACCCCGACTTGCACCGATTCGTGTGCCGAGGCGTGGCCGCCGCTGACCGTCGACGACGCCAGCCAACTCACCGGAGGCGACGGCGTCGACACGTTGCTGCTCGGTACGACCACACACCCGGCGGCGGGCGTCCAGGTCACGTACAACGCTTGGCCGCTCTACGTCTTCGCAGGTGACTCCGCCCCAGGTGACACCAACGGGCAGGGTCAGGGCGGCTCGTGGTACGTGCTCGACCCGACCGGCAACGCGATCGACGACGACTGACCGCGTCGACGACTGACGCGAGCACACACTCCGCCGGCCGCCCTCGAGCACCGGGAGGGACACCGATCGGGCCCGCCGTGCTGCGTCGCGCAGGTTCCCACCGGGGGGCGACTGGGGCGATTACGGTCCCGACAGCGAGCTACTGAGGAGGCATCGATGAGGCAATCGCAGGCTGGGCGTCGAGCGACGAGGTCGTTCGCCATCGTCGCGACCATCGTCGGATCGACGCTGGCCGGAATGCACGGCGGTGAGGTGTCGGCCGGGGCGATGGCCGGCATCGTGCTGTCGACGGACACCGTCGCTCCGGGACAAGCCTTCGATGCTCTCTTCAACTGCCAACCTGGTGCACCGATCGACTACAGCTTCCAGGGAGCGTCGTCGACCATCAACTGCGGAGGGTCCGGCATCGCCCGCGCCCCACTGCAGGCACCGGACGAGCTCGGCGAGTTCGAGGTCTCGGCGTCTTCCTCCGGCGTCGCGCTGAGCGCCACGCTGGTCGTCGTCGCGCCGGGTGAACCGACGTTGGTCCTCAGTGGGGCCTTCTCGCCGAACCTGCCGGTCGGGTTCATGATCACCGAATGCGCCAGGGGCTCGCAGCCCGTCGGCGAGTTCAACGGTGAGCAGACGACCGCAGAGTGTCAGGTCGGCCAGAACGGTCAGACGGAGGCCTTCTTCGCCTACCTCGGCCCGAGCGAGCCTGGGATCTACCCGGTGACCGCCACCCTCGACGCCAACACGGTGCTCGACGGCGCGATCTACGTCGCCGGCGAGGCTTCGACGCCTGACCCGGATCCCGATCCCGGCCTTGCCGAGACTGGCCCTGCCGGCTCCACCGGGATGCAGCTCGTCGCCGCTGCGGCCGCCGTCGGACTCGGCACGTCGTTCCTCGTCTGGGCCCGTCGCCGTCGAACCACGATCTCGGCTCGCTGAGCACGAGCGCCGCTGGCCACCAGCTCGGCGAGGCCCCACACGGCTGCGGGGCCGACCAATCCGGCGTCGGCAGGTCGCGGTCCTGGCCTCCTGACGCCCGTGTCCCCGCTCACGCTGGCGTGTCAGCGGCAGGTGAACGGCGCTCCACCTCGAGCAGCCGGGCCATCCCGCTGAGCTCGAGAACACGTCGCACGCGCGTCGCGGGGTTGGACACACGGAGCTGCCGAGACTCGTCGCGCAAGCGCCGATGCACCAGGGCGATGACGTGCAGCCCGGTCGAGTCGAGGAACGTCACCCGAGCCACGTCGAGGGCGACGTCGCCCGTCGTCGCGTCGATCAAGGACTCCAACCGGGCCTGCAGTTCGGGAGCGGTGGCGAGGTCGATCTCACCGGCCAGCACGACGGTGGCGCCTGCGCCATCCGGCACGACGTCAACACAGAGTTCTGTCAATTGATCCTTCACGTCATCTCCAGTCTGCGAGCGGCCGCTGGACGATTCAGCGGCGGTCGGGCCCCGTGTCGTCGTCGACGCCGTCATCCGGTGGGGCGGCGGAGTCCGCCAGTTCCTGGCGCAGGCCATCGATCTCGTGTTGCAGCTCGATGATCCGCTTGGCGCCGGCCAACGTCATCCCCTCGCCGATCAGAACGGTGATCGCGCTGATCCGGTCGACCTCGAGCCGGCTGTAGCGGCGCTGACCACCGGCCGACCGCTGCGGGATGACGACCTGTTGCGACTCGAGGCGACGGAGGAAGGCCGGTTGCACGTGCAGCAGGTCGGCGACCTGACCGACCGTGTAGAACGGCGCGTTCTCAGCGGGGAGCCTGGGCCGGGCGGCGCTGCGGGCGGGCACCGCCCGGCCAGGCTCGCTCACGAAGTCGACGCGCCGACGGTGTCGCGCTCGCCGTCCGCCGACCTGGCGTCGATCGGGGTGCGATCCGCACTGCCGGCGGCGATGTTCACCCGGCGCGGCTTGGCTTGCTCCTTGACCGGGAGCCGTACGGTCAGCACGCCGTCGACGTACTCGGCGTTGAGCTGCTCGGTGTCGAGCGTCTCGGCCAGGAAGAGCTGGCGGCTGAACGTGCCGGTGGGGCGCTCGCCGATGAGCAGTTCGATGTCGTCACCGTTGGAGCGCTGCCGTTCGGCGTGCACGGTCAGGACGTTGCGCTCGACCGTGAGGTCGATCGACCCGGCGGCGACGCCCGGCAGGTCGAACTGGACGACGAACTCTTCGCCGCGCCGGAAGGCGTCGATCGGCATCGCCGCGGGACGCGCGTTGGTTCCGAAGACCTGCTGTGCCACGCGATCGAGCTCGCGGAACGGATCGGTACGCATCAACATGGTCGTGGTCTCCTCTCGTTCTATCTGGCGGTGGGGGGACAGGTTTGTTATCGCGCTGGTGCAGCAAACTGTCAAGTCTGATTGCAGGTTTGCTCCAGACGCCGGCTCGAACGTCTGTCGGGACTCGGGCTGCGCACCACGTGCCATGCTTCCGGGGATGGGCGGGGGCGCTGACGACGAGTTGTCGTTCGTCCCGGGCTTTCGTGAGCTGGCGACCTCGTCCCACGTCCTCGCCGACGCGCTCGAGGCATCGCACATGCTTCCGGCCGACCGCCTCGGCGACCTCGTGCGGCAGGCTGGCGTTGCGATCGGCGCGATCGACGTCTCGATGTGGCTCATCGACTACGGACAGGTTCTGCTCGTGCCGGTCGACGGTGACTCCACCGCCGCGCTCGAGGTGGCGAACACGACGGCAGGACGGGCGTTCGCTCGCGCCGGACCGATCGAGTCCGACGAGCCGGATCCACACCGTTGGGTCCCGTTGGTCGATGGCACCGAGCGGCTCGGCGTTCTGCGCTACGGGTTCGGTGGACCGTTGACCGACAAGCACCGTCGCGACGCAGACGCCGTCGCCGCGCTGACGGCCGCGCTCCTCGTCAGCAAACGCGAGCACACCGACCACTACGCGCTGCGGCGGCGTCGCCAGGAGCTCAACCTGGCCGCCGAGATGCAGTGGCAGCAGCTCCCACCGCTCGAGTCGTCGATCCCTTCCGCCGAGGTCGCCGGGTTCGTGGAGCCGGCATACGCCGTCGGAGGCGACGGGTTCGACTACTCGAGTCGTGACGACGTCCTCGACCTCGTGATCTATGACGCCGTCGGCCACGGACTCCACTCCGCGCTCCTGTCGACGCTGACGATCGCCGCGCTCCGTCATGCCCGCCGCTGTCGTCTCGGTCTCGCTGAACGGCTGCGCGCCGCCGACGATGCGATCGCCCTCGACTTCGGAGGGGACTTCGTCACCGCCCAGGTCGCCCAGCTCGCGACGTCGACTGGCACCTTGACCTGGGCGAACGCTGGTCACCCACTTCCGGTCCTCGTCCGCGACGGCCGTGTGGTCGGCGAGCTCGAGTGCGAGCCGCGCCCGCCCATCGGGCTCCATCATCTGCAGGCGACGCCCACCATCGTCGAGACCGTGCACCTGCAACCCAAGGATCGCGTGCTCTTCTACACGGACGGACTCGTCGAAGGGGGGCGACGAGGCGGATCACGGTTCGGATTCGAACGGCTCACCGACCTGCTGGAGCGAGCTGACGCCGACGGGCTGGGATGCGCCGAGACGATCCGCCGCCTCGGCCACAGCGTCCTCGAACACGCCGCCTTCGAGCTGCATGACGACGCCACCATGCTGCTCGTCGAATGGCGCGGACTGCCCGCTCCCTGACCCTCCGACGATCGGGCGGACATGGCCTGAGATCGCAGTCGCCGTTCGGGCCGCGACATCAGCTGGGTGACGACGGGGCGAACACGACCTCGCGGAGCATGCGGCGGAACCAGTTGCGGTACGCGTCAACGGTCCAGCCGTCGCGGTGCACCACGCGGAGGTACGTCTCCATGCTGGAGACCACGACGGTGGTCTCGACGAGCTCGTCGAAGGCGATGTCATCGCGGAGCCAGCTTCGTTCGGCGCAGATCTCGAGGATGCGGCGGATCTGTCGGCCAACGCCGGCGATGAGCTCGGCGAGGTAGCTGTCGAGCTCGGGCTCGTTGGCGGCCGCGCCGTACAGCGCCTGCGTCGCGCCCGCCGAGCGCTCGTGGATCGCCGTCTGCTCGGCGACGATGAAGTCGACGGCTGCGCCGAGCTCGGTGATGGCGACGAAGCGCCGGCCGATGTCGAGGTCGAGGATGTTGTGGTCGCCGGCGACACCGAACGCCGCGAACTCGGCCGATGCGATCATCAGCGCCGCTTTGGACCCCTGGGCCTGGACGGTCTCGATCGACACGCCGGCGCCGGCGGCGATCTTCGCCAGCGTCGTCCGGGCGTAGCCGAGCTCGGCGAACAGCTCCGCGGCGGTGGCGAGCACTCGCAGCCGGGTCTCCATCGCTTGCCGCTGGCGCAACTCCGACCGGTACGCCCGCGCGGAGGGCGAGGCGCCGCCAGTCGACACTGTTGTTGACTGGGATGACATAGTGGTGAATACTATCACATAGCAGTCAATACCGGATGCTCCAGGAGCCGCCAGATCATGTCCTCGATCCTCATCGCCAGCGTGCCGGTCCACGGCCACGTCAGCCCCCTGCTGGAAGTCGCCCGCCACCTCGTCGCTCGCGGCGACCGGGTGCGCTTCATCACCGGCGCCCGCTTCGCCGCCGCAGTGGCGGGCACCGGGGCCAGCCACCTTGCGCTGCCCGCCGATGCCGACTTCGACGACCGCGAGGACCTCCACCTCCGGTTCCCGGAGCGGGCCAGCCTCCGCGGCCCGAAGGCCCTGGCCTTCGACATCGAGCACGTGTTCGTCGAGCCGGCACGTCTGCAACATGACGCCGTCATGGCGGCGCACGCCGCTGAACCTGCCGAGGTCGTCATCACCGATCCGGCGTTCGTCGGTGGGGCCTTCGTCCTCGGCCACCGGCGGGCGGAGCGGCCGGCGGTCGTGATCGGCGGTGTGCTCCCGCTGTCGCTGGCCAGCCGGGACACCGCCCCGTACGGGCTCGGCCTGCCGCCGGCGAGGTGGTGCAACCGCGCCCGCAACCGAGCGCTGACCGCGATCACTCGCCCTGTCTTCAAGCGAGGCACCCGCATCGCCGACGAGATGTACCGCGACCTGCATGGTGTCGCGCTGCCTGCACCGATCCTGGACTGGGCGAGCATCGCCGACGCGGTCGTGCAGTTCAGCGTGCCCGCCTTCGAGTACCCGCGCTCCGATGCGCCAGCCACGCTGCACTTCGCCGGGCCGATCAGCGCGGCCGGCTCACGGGCGCCGCGACCCGGCTGGTGGGCCGACCTCGACCGTGGCCGCCCCGTCATCCACGTCACCCAGGGAACGATCGCCAACAAGGACTACAGCCAGCTGATCGGCCCGACCCTCGAAGCGCTCGCCGACGACGACGTCATGGTCGTCGTCTCCACCGGCGGCCGCCCTCTCGACACCCTCCCGCCGCTCCCCGGCAATGCCCGCGCCGCCGAGTACCTCGCCTACGACGAGCTGCTGCCGCGCACCGACGTGTTCGTCACCAATGGCGGATATGGCGGCGTCCAGTACGCCCTGCGCTACGGCGTTCCGATCGTTGCCAGCGGCGGCAAGGAGGACAAGCCCGAAGTGGGTGGCCGCGTCGTGTGGTCCGGCGTCGGTCGTCGCATCCGCACGGAGCACCCGCGCCCGCGGGCCCTTCGCCGGGCGATCCGCCGGGTGTTCGATGACCCGCGCTATCGGGCGGCCAGCCGCCGCCTGGCCGCCGACATGGGCGCCGCCCCCGGACTCGACGAGCTCACCAGGGTCATCCACGCCCTCGACCCAGCGTTCACGTCCGATCGACCACACCGATGAGTTCGGGGGAACCGTGCCGTCAGATCGGCATGGACAGCGGATACGTCGACGTCAACGGCCTGCACATGTACTACGAGCTCCACGGCGACGGGGAGACGCCGCTGGTCCTGTTGCACGGCGGCGTCATGACGATCGAGCTCACCTTCGCCGCCGTGCTCCCGGCGCTGACGGAGCGCTACCGGGTGATCGGCGTCGACTTCCAGGCCCATGGCCGCACCGCAGACATCGATCGGGACCTGCGCTACGCCAACCTCGCCAGCGACGTCGTCGGCCTGCTCGACCACCTCGGCATCGAGCGCGCCCACGTGATGGGTCACAGCATGGGCGGCGGCACGGCGCTCGAGCTGGCGGTGAGCCACCCCGATCGGCTGCTGTCGGTCGTGCCGATCTCGGCCAGCGTGCGCCCCGAGGGCATGCATCCGGATCTGGCCGACCCGAGCACGTACGCCACGTCGACCCGGATGCCGACCGAGCAGGACTTCGCCGAGATGGCCGCCGCCTACGCCGCGGTCGCCCCGCACCCCGAGCGCTTCGACGACCTGCCGGAGCGCTCGATGACCTCGCTCAACGGTTGGGACGGCTGGACCGACGAGCAGCTCGCCGGCATCACCGCGCCCATGCTCATCGTGATCGGCGACCACGACTTCACCACCAACGAGCACGCTGCCGTCATGCAGGCGCTGATCCCGGGCTCGCAACTGGCGATCCTGCCGGGCACGACGCACATGCAGGCGCCGCGTCGTGCCGACCTGCTGGTCCCGATGCTGGCCGCGTTCCTCGACTGAACGGCGTCGACGACCCGATCTGGGAGCGTTCCTCGTCAGCACCTGGCGAGAACTGCGCCGAGATCCAGACGTTACCTGCCCGGCGTGAGCAGGTCTGTCGCCCTGGGAGTATTCGACGGGGGCGCGAACGGGTAACGACCGCATGCCCTACCCCGGGGCGTGCGCCGGCGAGCCCGGTGTCGATGAGGACTCAGGAGCCGCCATGGTCGCCAAGCAACCCGCCAAGAAGCCGTCCGCCAAGAAGAGCGCCGCCAAGCCGGCGCCGGCCAAGCGGGCATCGAAGCCCACGTCGAAGCGGACGGCCGCCGACAGCTCGCCGATCGAGCAGCCGGCGGCGGCGCTGATCGACGAGGTCGGCGCCGGTGGCGAGTCTCACCAGACGGCCGGCCGCACCGGCGTGGCGCTGACGACCCAGCAGGGCATCCCGGTCGCCGACGACCAGAACACCCTGCGCGCCGGCGAGCGCGGCCCGTCGCTGCTCGAGGACTTCCACTTCCGCGAGAAGATCTTCCACTTCGACCACGAACGGATCCCCGAGCGGGTCGTGCACGCCCGGGGCTTCGGCGCGCACGGGTTCTTCGAACCGTACGAGTCGCTGGCCGACGTCACGCGGGCCGACCTGTTCCAGCGCCCCGGAGAGCGCACGCCGGTGTTCGTCCGGTTCTCGACGGTGGCCGGCAACAAGGGGTCGTTCGACCTCGCGCGGGACGTCCGCGGCTTCGCCGTGAAGTTCTACACGCAGGAGGGGAACTGGGATCTCGTCGGCAACAACATCCCCGTGTTCTTCATCCAGGACGCCATCAAGTTCCCCGACCTCGTCCACTCGGTGAAGCAGGCGCCGGATCGCGGGTTCCCGCAGGCCCAGTCGGCGCACGACAACTTCTGGGACTTCATCTCCCTGATGCCGGAAGCGACGCACATGGTGATGTGGACGATGTCGGATCGAGCGATCCCCAGGTCGTTGCGCACCATGGAAGGCTTCGGCGTCCACTCGTTCCGGTTCGTCGACGCCGGCGGCCGGTCCACGTTCGTCAAGTTCCACTGGAAGCCCAAGCAGGGCTTGCAGTCAGTGGTCTGGAACGAGGCCGTGAAGATCAACGGCGCCGATCCGGACTTCCACCGCCGCGACCTGTGGGACGCCATCGGCGCCGGCGACTTCCCGGAGTGGGAGCTCGGGGTGCAGCTGTTCGACGACGAGTTCGCCGACTCCTTCGACTTCGACATCCTCGACGCCACGAAGATCATCCCGGAGGAATTGGTGCCGGTTCGCCGCGTCGGACGGTTGGTGCTCGATCGGGCCGTCGACAACTTCTTCGCCGAGACGGAGCAGGTCGCGTTCTGCACCCAGAACGTCGTGCCGGGCATCGACTTCACCAACGACCCGCTGCTGCAGGGCCGCAACTTCTCGTACCTCGACACCCAGCTCAAGCGGCTGGGCGGGCCGAACTTCACCCACCTCCCGGTCAACGCTCCGAAGTGCCCGGTCGCCCACTTCCAGCAGGACGGGCACATGGCGATGACCAACCCGGTCGGGCGGGTCAACTACGAGCCGAACTCCTGGGGCACCGGCGCCGGGCCACGCGAGGACCCGGACCGCGGGTTCCGCACGTTCCCTGAGCCGGTGGACGGGCAGAAGGAGCGGGTGCGCTCGGAGCGCTTTGCCGATCACTACAGCCAGGCGCGGCAGTTCTATATCAGCCAGACGGATGTCGAACAGCAGCACATCATCGACTCGTTCGTCTTCGAGCTGTCCAAGTGCGAGGAGCCGGGCATCCGCACCCGGATGGTCGCCAACCTGCGCAACGTGGACGACGACTTCGCCACCCGCATCGCTGCCGGCCTCCGGCTCGAGCCGGTTCCGGACGCCGCGACCGCAGCCCGCCCGCCCCTCACCGACCTGGCCCCCTCGCCGGCCCTCAGCATCGCCGCCAACGGGCCGGCGTCCTTCGCCGGGCGCAAGCTCGGCGTCCTCGTCGCTGACGGCACCGATGCCCGGCTGCTGGACGCGCTTCGCCAGGCCGCCGACGACGAGGGTGCGCTGATCGAGCTGATCGCGCCGCACATCGGTGGCTTCGTCGGCAGCGACCGACGGCTCGTGCCGGCGCACCAGAAGGTGGACGGGGGCCCGTCCGTGCTCTACGACGCCGTGGTCCTGCTCCTCTCCGCCGACGGTGCGGCGACGCTGGCCGCAGAGCCGACGGCGAAGGACTTCGTCTCGGACGCCCACGCCCACTGCAAGTTCGTGGGCTACACCGCCGCCGCGCAGGCCCTCCTCGACGCGGCGGGCGTGGCCACCGAGCTGGATGACGGCTACGTCCTCCTCGACGGCAAGAAGGGCGTGCAGCGCTTCATCAAGCAGTGCCGGAGCTTGCGCCACTGGGATCGCGAGCGGGTGCGCAAGGGGCTGCCGGTGCCAACCGGCTGACTCCTCGCCCGTCGCCGTTCCGGCTCTTGACCGGTTGCCGTTCAGACGCCGATCAGGAGCTCGGCGCGAGCGATCACACTGGCGGCGCCGGCGACCTGGAGGGCATTCCAGGAGGATGCGGCATCGAGCCGTCCCAATGTCTCGGCGACCACACCCGCCACACCAGCCTTGCTCAATCGGTCGTCGCTGGGGTGCCGTCGCGCCTCAGCGGCGAACCGATCGGCCCGCTCGACCCACTCGGCGGTCGACGTGGTCATCGATTGTTCGATCCACGCCCGCGGTGACACGACGCGGTAGTTGCAGACGTGGGCACGGAAGTCGCTCGTGAGGCCTGACGGGCCGGCGACTGTGCCGTCCACCGCGACACTGACCGGTTCGGATCCGAACGGGCCGAGGCGCACTCCACGAGTGATCCCTCGCGGCGAACGGCGGATCGGTGCTTCGAGCGTTGCCACCCCGGCCATCCCTTCGCCACCGGTGATCTCCGTGCGTGCAGACCCAGCCGGCGACCCGACGCGCAGCGTGAGATCGATCTCGGAGTCGTTCAGTCCTGCCGTGAGGATGTCGGACAAGGGCGAGCGCTCCTCCCCGAACACCGCTCCGTTCCGATACGGCGCGCACCGGGCGATCACCTCGAAGCGCACGACATCGTCCACCTCCAGGTCGGCGATCACGGGTCTGAGCCGGTTCGCCAACGCGACATCTCCGAGCTCGGCGATCGCCGCAGACACGTCGCGCCGGACCGAGGAGGTCGTCGTGTCCGCGTCTCGCTGCCGTGTCGGCCGGGCCCGAGCAAACAGGTCGAAGGACCCCAACGAGATCTGGCGGTCGCCGAGGTCCATGAGCGCCTCGTGCCGTGGGCGGGCGATCGCCTCCACACGCCGGCCGTCGCCGGCGTCGTGGACGACGACCACGCTGAACTGCTCCCGTGGAGCTGATCGAACATCCACCAGGCGGATGGACGGATCGGGCGCTCGCCGGGTGGCGGGCGCGGGCTGCGACACCGCGACTGGCTCGACGGGACCGATCACGACCTCGTCGGAGTCGGGGGCGTTGGCGGCGGAAGTGCTGTTCGGCCCGCTGACGTTCCAGTACGCGAACCCGTCCTGACCGACGGAAACCCGAATCGCGAGCGTGCCCGACAGCCAGACCGATCGTCTCAGTGGCAGGCGTCCTCCCGAGGAGGTCCGGTGTACGTCGGTGATGGCGAGCCGGAACGGTTGCCCGGCCAGCCCGGTCTCGTCTCGGACGGCGACCGAGAGACGGTTCAGTCCTCGTCCCAGGCCCGTGGTTCGACCGGTGAAGACCTCCGACACCGACGCCACCCCGTTCGTCGCGGTGTTCTTGGCGACGCGACCGCAGCGCGGGCTCTTGCGCAGCACGAACTCCACCTCGACGGTCGTCGGGCGGGCCAGCGTGACGGGGAAGTCGAGGCAGAACGGCACGCTCAGCTCGACGTCGATCGGCGGCTTCGACCAATCGCTGTTGAATCGGTTGGAGTCGTCCTGGAAGACACCGAGGTCCCAATTGATACGGCTCGACGTCGGCTGGTGATAGCGGCGCCAGAACGCATCGAAGGGGTGGATCTCAGGGCGGCCACCGTGGCCGAAGTCGCCACAGAACACGCCATAGACGCCCACGACGGCGCAGGTCGGTCCCTGGCCTTGGTTCTCGCCTCCAGCTCCGCCGGCTTCTCCCGGACCGATCGGCAACCCGTTCTCGGCGAATTCGCCGTGGAGCGCGTCGTCGGGCGACAGCTCACATTCGATCACCGGCACTCCGTGGAAGCGCTTGATCTCGCCGAGATCGATCGGCTCGGATGATCCAGATGCTGCAGCGAGCGCGACGAGCAGGCCGGGGTCGAGCATCCACGCGTGTGCGGCATCTGGCGCGATGTTGAGGTTCCAGTCGTTCTCGTCACCGGAAGCGTCGTAGGTCTGGTAGAGGAGGCATGTTCCCTCGAGGGCCGCGCGGCGCCGCAGAAAGCGCCAGTAGTCGTCGCCGCTGTCCTCCGGTGGGTTCGCTTCGGCGACGTCGGACGGACGGCGCAGCGCGCCGACTCGTTGGCCCGCAACGAACGAGCGCAACTGTGCGGGTGACCGGACCGGAAGGTCCGCAAGGTCGATCGTCATCGTGTCCCCCTCACGTGCCGGCGCAACGGCACGACCGAAAGCTAGTTGAGTCCCAGTCGCCGGCGACCCGGCTGACGCCGTCGTCACGACGGGCGGGCCTCGACCGCCACCCGCTCGCGACCCGCCTGGTCGCGTCGTCGTGGCGGGCAGTGACGTTGCCTCCGCCCCGCCGTTGTCAAGCAGCGCAGAATCCTGCTATCGAGACGGCCGATGACCGACACTGACGCCGCGCCGATCGCCCCCATCGACAAGGATGCGCTGAAGGCGAAGTACCGCCGCGAGCGCGACAAGCGGCTGCGCTCCGACGGCAACGACCAGTACGTGCGGCTCGCCGGCCAGCTCGCCCATTACCTGGACGATCCCTACACCCCGATCACCGAACGCCCGCCCGTCACCGACGACGTGACGGTGGCGTTCATCGGGGGTGGGTTCGCCGGCCTCGTCACCGGCGCCCGCCTGAAGGAAGCGGGCGTCGACGACGTCAGGATCATCGAGAAGGGTGGGGACTTCGGCGGCACGTGGTACTGGAACCGCTATCCCGGCGCGCAGTGCGACACCGCCTCGTTCGTCTACATGCCCCTGCTCGAAGAGACGGGCCACATGCCGTCCGAGAAGTACGCCCATGCGCCGGAGATCCTCGAGCACTGCCGGCGGATCGGGAAGCATTTCGACCTCTACGACCGGGCGCTGTTCCACACGGAGGTGACCGGGCTCGAGTGGGACGCCGCGCGGTCGCGGTGGATCGTGCGGACCAATCGTGGTGACGAGTTCACGGCCCGCTTCCTCGGCATGGGCACCGGGCCGCTGCACGTCCCGAAGCTGCCCGGCATCCCCGGACTGGAGTCCTTTCGCGGGCACTCGTTCCACACCAGCCGCTGGGACTACGACTACACCGGCGGCGACCCGTCGGGCGCGCCGATGGACCGGCTGGCCGGCAAGCGCGTCGGCATCATCGGAACGGGTGCCACCGCCGTGCAGTGCGTGCCTCACCTGGCCGTCGCCGCACAGGAGCTCTACGTGTTCCAGCGCACCCCGTCATCGGTCGACGTGCGCGCCAACGAGCCGACCGACCCGGAGTGGTTCGCCGAGATGGCGTCCGCCGGCTGGCAGCAGCGCTGGCTCGAGAACTTCACGGCCAACCAGGCCGGCGGGTTCGCCGAGGAGGATCTGGTGAAGGATGGCTGGACCGACCTCGCCCGACGTATCAGGTCGCGGATCATGGCGCTGCCGGCGGAGGACATGACGCCCGAGAAGATGATGGGGGCGTTCGAGGACTCTGACTTCGAGAAGATGGAGGAGATCCGGGCCCGGGTCGACTCGATCGTGCGCGACGCCGAGACGGCGCAGCGGCTGAAGGCGTGGTACCGGCAGCTGTGCAAACGGCCGTGCTTCCACGACACCTACCTCCAAGCCTTCAACGAGCCGGGCACGTACCTCGTCGACACCGACGGTCAGGGCGTCGAGCGCATCACGGAGACGGGCGTGGTCGCCGCCGGCCGGCACTACGGGCTCGACTGCATCATCTACGCCTCCGGCTTCGAGGTCGGAACGGAGTACACGCGCCGCGCCGGCTACGACCCGGTGGGTCGGGACGGTCGGCGATTGTCGGAGTACTGGATCGACGGCATGCGCACGCTCCACGGCATCCACGTACACGGCTTCCCCAACCTGTTCATCGTCCAGCCGACGCAGGGGGGCAACCTGATCTCCAACGTGCCCCACAACCTGACGGAGTCCGCGTGCACGATCGCCACCATCGTGCGGCACGCCCTCGACGAAGGCGCCGACGTGGTGGAGGTGACCAAGCCGGCCGAGGATGCGTGGATCGAGCTGCTGCTGACCGGCCCCGGTTCGCTGATCGGCTCACCCGACTGCACACCCGGCTACTACAACAACGAGGGGCAGGACCGGGGGCCGGCGGCGAAGCTGTTCGTCGGGTACCCCCACGGTGCATCGGCGTTCTTCCAGTACCTCGACGGCTGGCGCCGATCGGGCGAGTTCGACGGTCTGACGTTCCGTCGAGCTCCTGCCGTCGGCGACTCAGCCGACGGACCGTCCGTGGACGATCACGATGCCGCGGTCACCGTCGACGGTGAGCCGGGTGCCGTCGGCGATGGTGCGTGAGGCACCGGTGACGCTGACGACGGCGGGGATGCCGAGCTCCCGGGCGACGATCGCGGCGTGGCTCTGCTGGGCGCCCACGTCGACGACGACGGCGGCGACGGCGAGGAAGAGCGGGGTCCACGCCGGATCGGTGATCGGTGCGACCAGCACATCATCGGGGCCGAGGTCTCGCGGATCGGCAGGATCGATCACCACTCGGGCGAACCCACTGGCCGTGCCCGGGCAGACGCCCATCCCGTGCAGCTCCCGTGGGCTGTCGTCCGGTGCCGCCTGCGCGGTCCGGCGCGGCCAGGTCTCCGGTGGCGCCAACTGACCCTCGAACCAGAACGGCGGCACACCCGCCTGGAGGAGGTCGCGCCGCCGGCGCCGCTCGTCGATCTGGGCGGAGAACGCCGACGGGTCAGCGAGCAGGTCAGGGAGCTCGTCGATCGTGACCATGAACAGGTCCTCGCGTGCGAGGTCGATCCGCCGGGCCAGCTCGGCAAGGGCCCGACGTGAAGGCTCCAGCGCCCGCACGAAGGCCGCCTTGGTGGCCTCACGCTCGGCGGCGAACAAGGCGGTCGCCCGGACGGCGCGATCGAAGAGACCGCGCTGGCCGACGCCGAGGTCGGCCCGGACCTCGGCGATGCGCCGCTCGCGGTCACCGGCCAGCAGCATCGATGCGATGGCGGGATCGCGCCCTGTCGGGGCGTGCCGCAGCTTGTCGATCGCGGCGAGCGCGATCGACGGATCGCTGCCCCACGTCGGCGAGGCCAGTTCCCACTCGTCGGGACCCCGGGCTCCGTGCGCGGCGAGGAAGGCATCGAAGGCGCCGACGAACGCCCGCGCCGCCGGGTCGGCGCGCAGCCGCTGCTCGAGGTCGGGCCCGCGCTCGTCGAACTGCGCCGTCAGGGACGGCGAGGCGAGGACCGTCCTCCCGAGCTGCCAGAGCTCGTTCGCCGGGAGCGCCGACTCGATCGTTCCGAGGCCGGCGGTCAGCACGTTGACCAGCCCGGGCTCGTCGAACCGGGCGACGAGCCGTTCGAGGACGCTGCGCGTGACGCCGGACATCGCGCTGACGTGGAGCAGTTGATACATCATCCGCTCGATCCACGTCTGCACGCCATCGACGCGGGCGACCAGGGTGGCGTCGTCGGCGGACTCGGCCGATGGGAGGTTGGCGAGCCATGCGGCGATGTCGGCGCGGTCGGCGCGCGCCGGTGCGGCAGCCCGATCGCTGCGCAGCAGCGACCGCGTCACCTGGCGCAGCCCGCGCAACGTCCCCAGCGCGCTGCGCTCGCCGCGCTGTCGCCGATGCTGCGGCGCGTCGGTGACGCCGAACAGCTCGCGATCGATGTCGGCCACCGACATCGCCGGCACGCGCGCCGCGGCGACGCGGCCGAGCGACAGGTTGCCGTAGAGGTAGCCGCCGAACACGCCGGTGAGCACCGAGTCCTGACCCTCGAGGTGGGACCTGGACGCCATCCCGAACTCGAGGACGGCCCGTGCCTGGCCGCGGGCTGCGCTGACGCTGAACAGCGACGCCGTCATCGGCGTCATTACGTTCGGGAACACCTCGCCGACGTTGCCGCGGCAGTAGATGGGGAACCGCGGGCTCGGCGTGGTGTCCGTGACGAAGAGCTGCTGGTACGTGGCCCGAGCATGGCACGGGCGCTCGCGCCGTCTGGCCGCGATTGCCGGGCGGCGACCGCGGCGGGTCGTCGGCTCGGGCGTCAGCTGAAGCCGAGGGCGCCGACGGCGGCCAGCTCCTCAGTCGTCGCCGCCGTCGCCTCGGGGCGCTCGGCGGAGAACGACGTGGTGCAGGCGAGCGTGTAGGGACCTCGGGTGCGCGAACCGTGCACCGTCCCGGCCGGCACGATCAGCTGGGGCACGCAGCCCTCGTCGCCGAAGTGGCCGAGCGTGTGCAGCTGCGGGCCGGCGGCGGTGAGGAACACGACGTCGAGCGGGGCGCCGTCGTAGTGGTGGTACACCTGGTCGGCGTCGAGCTGGTGCACGTGGCCCGGCCGGTCCGGCGTGATCAGGAAGTACAGCGCCGCGCCGTGAGCGCCGACGTAGGTCGGCCCCATGAACCCGCAGGTGCCGGGTTCGAGGTCGAGCTGCTCGACGATCGAGACGACGTCATCCACCGCCGGACGAACGTACTCGGCGTCCGGGAGATTCGACGGTCGGTGGGCCTGGTGGGAGGCCCACCGACCGGTCGATCAGATGGCTCGGCGGCGGGCGATCACCAGGGCCAGGGCGCCGCCGAGGAGGGCGAGCACTGCGATGGCGATCACGTTCGAGCTTCCGCCGCTACCGGTGTTCGGCAGCGTGCCGGTGTTCGGCGGCGGCAGGATCGTCGTGGTGGAGGCACCCGTCGTCGGCGGCGCCGTGGTCGTCGACTCGTTGGCGGCGGTCGTCGTCGTCTCAGCAGCCGTGGTGGTGGTCGCGGCGGCCGTGGTGGTCGTCGCGGCGATCGACGTGGTCGGCGAGATGCTCGTCGTGGTCGTCGCCGGGATCGTCGTCGTGGTCGCCGGGATCGTCGTCGTGGTCGCCGGGATCGTCGTCGTGGTCGCCGGGATCGTCGTCGTGGTCGCCGGGATCGTCGTCGTGGTCGTCGTGGCCCAGTCGTGTAGCAGACGGTGACGTGCGAGATCCCCTGCTCCGTCGTCGCGACGAATGGCGGTCCGCTGGCATCGGACGACCTCCTCTTGTCCCGCCTTGGCGATGATGCCGACGATGGTGATGTCACCGTTGGAGGTCACCGTGACCGTATGGAACTCGCCTTCACGTCCTCGTCGGAGTAGATCGCACGTGATCGTCGCGCCGGGGACTCCTGGAACGGGCCACGTCTCGGGATTCGGCATCCCCGGGCTCTCGTCCGTGGCGCCGATGGTGCCCGTAAAGCCGGCAGTCGCGCACTCCGCATCAACCCGGCGCCAGTGCTCGATCCCACCCCCGCCTGCGCCCTGTGGTGACGACGCGTCGAGCACGCCTGGGAGCACCATCAGCGATGCTGCCAGTGCGCCGAAGCCGACGACGGTGGTCGTGAAGCGACGTGTTGTCATCCGAGAGCCCACCTTTTCTCCGGGGCGCCATCCGCATGGCGGGTCCCGGTGTTCGTGATTGTCACCGTCCGCGACGGCGACGACTGGGAGAAGCTAACCGACCAGACGCAGGACGACAAGGCGCGTGGCACAGTTCACCTCGTCGTGGGACGACCGCCGCCTCGTCAGCGGTGAGCCGGACGATCGGGCGCCAACGGTCGGTCGGCCAGCCCGATCAGGCCGCCCGACGGCGAGCGATGAACAGGGCGAGGGTGCCGCCGAGGAGCGAAAGCAACGCCACGCCGGCGACGTTCGAGCTGTCGCTGCTCCCGGTCGGGGGCAATGTCCCGGTGTTCGGCGGTGGTGGCACGACTCCAGAGGTGGTCGGTCCGGCCGTGGTGGTCGGTCCTGCGGTCGTGGTCGACGCGGCAGTCGTGGTCGGCCCAGCGGTCGTCGTGGGTGCAGCGGTCGTGGTCGGTGCAGCGGTCGTGGTCGGTGCAGCGGTCGTGGTCGGTGCAGCGGTCGTGGTCGGCGCAGCGGTCGTTGTCGTTGCAGGAACCGCGCAGTCGTTCGCGAAGATTGCCTGCCCCTCTGCGTCCCAGTTCTGCCCGGGGAATGACGCGGCCGGGTCGCCGTACCAGAAGGGCGGGATAATGTCGTCCGGGTGATCGGCGTGTCCGGACACATCCCCGTCGGCGTTCGGTTCGTTGATGACGTACGGGTTGTTCGCGCTGCCCGTGGCGTGGCAGATCTCCACCTTCTCCTGCGGTTGGTTGGGATCGTTGGGTGGTGGGACGAGCGCGCTGACGGTCGTCGCTGTCACCATGAGCCCCGTCGCTACGATGGCGCTGGCGCCGATGATCGTGCCGACTGTCTTACCTCTGCGCATCTGTCCCACCTGTCTGCTGCGGGCTGTCGAAACAGCCGTCTTTGTGTGAAATCGCCCGATTTGCACGGTAGATGTTTCCGCGGTGCGACAAGGTACTGCGCCGCATCACGAAGCACAAGGCTTTACGTGCTGCGGGTCTTAGCGCATTGAGCGGCGACATCGAGCCGGACACCAAGGACTGGACGTGGGTCTTGACCCAGCCCTGCCCGGAATGCGGCTTCGACGCCGCACGGCTGGACGTGACGCGGGTGCCGGAGCTGGTCGTCGCCAACGCCGCCAGGTGGCAGGAGGTGCTGGCCGAGCCCGATGTCGACCGCCGGCCGCAGCAGGGGGTGTGGTCGCCGCTGGAGTACGCCGGTCACGTCCGCGACGTGTTCCGGTTGTTCGACCAGCGGCTGGCCCTGATGCTGACCGAGGACGACCCGCAGTTCACCAACTGGGACCAGGACGAGACGGCCGTCGCCGAGCGGTACGGCGAGGCCGATGCGACGACGGTCGCCGGTGAGCTGTCGGCTGCCGCCGAGCACATCGCCGCGTCGTTCGCCGCCGTCGAGGGCGAGCAGTGGTCGCGGACCGGGCGGCGCAGCGACGGCGCGGTCTTCACGGTCGACACCTTCGCCCGCTACTTCCTGCACGATCCCGTGCACCACCTGCACGACGTCGGGGCACCGCAGCTCACCTAGCCTGCGCCGACATGCGTGACGACGTGCGGGCAGCCGCCGAACGAGCCGTCACGCCGGATCCTCGCGGGCTCGAGAAGCTGCGCGGCCAGGGCAAGCTGACGGCGCGCGAGCGCATCGACCTGCTCGTCGATCCCGGCTCGTTCGTCGAGGACGGTGTGCTGGCCAACGCCGTGGCCACGGGGCTGCCCGCCGACGGCGTGGTCACCGGCCGGGCGACGATCGAGGGGGTGCCGGCTGTCGTCGTGGCCAACGACCCGATGGTCAAGGCCGGGTCGTGGGGGGCGCGCACGGTCGAGAAGATGGTCAGGGCGTCGGAGGCGGCGCTGGCCGAGCAGGTGCCGATCGTGTGGCTCGTCGATTCGGCCGGTGGGCGCCTGACCGACCAGGTGCAGCTGTTCCCGGGGCGCCGCGGTGCCGGCCGGATCTTCTACAACCAGGTCCGGCTCTCCGGCCAGGTGCCGCAGGTGTGCTGCCTGTTCGGTCCGTCGGCGGCGGGCGGCGCCTACATCCCGTCGTTCTGCGACGTCGTCTTCATGGTCGACGGCAACGCATCCATGTACCTCGGCTCGCCGCGCATGGCCGAGATGGTCGTCGGAGAGATCACGACGTTGGAGGACATGGGCGGCGCCCGGATGCACGTCTCGCAGTCGGGCTGCGCCGACAACCTGGCGTCCGACGACACCGACGCCATCGACCAGGCCAGGGCGTACCTCAGCTACTTCCCGCGCACGTGGCGGGACGATCCGCCCGTGTACGCCAGCGAACCGCCGGAGCTCGAGCTGGGCCCGGACTCGATCCCGACCGACGAGCGGGTGCCGTTCGACATCCACGGCGTGATCGACGGCATCGTCGACCGGCACAGCTTCTTCGAGATCAAGCCGCTGTTCGCCCGCGAGCTGGTCGTCGGGCTGGCCCGGCTCGACGGTCATCCGATCGGCGTGGTGGCGAACAACTCGGCCCACCTCGGCGGAACGCTGTTCGTCGACTCGGCGGACAAGGCGGCGCGGTTCATCTGGTGCTGCGACGCGTTCAACGTGCCGCTCGTCTTCCTGGCCGATGTGCCGGGCTTCATGATCGGCTCGGTGGTGGAGCGCCAGGGGATCATCCGCCACGGAGCGAAGCTGGTGACGGCGGTCAGCGAGGCGACCGTGCCGAAGTTCTCCGTGATCGTCCGCAAGGCCTACGGGGCGGGGCTCTACGCGATGTCCGGACCGGCGTTCGCGCCGGACGCGACGATCGCACTGCCGACGGCACGCATCGCCATCATGGGCCCGGAGGCGGCGATCAACGCGGTGTACGCCAACAAGATCGCCGCCATCGACGACCCGGCCGAGCGGGAAGCGTTCGTGTCCGAGCAGCGGGCGCTGTTCGAGACCGACGTCGACGTGCTGCGGTTGGCCTCGGACCTCGTGGTCGACGCCGTCGTGCAGCCGGAGGACCTGCGGGCCGAGCTCGTCCGCCGGCTCGCCCTCGCCCGCGGGAAGGACCGTCACTTCGCCACCAGGCGCCACGGGGTGCCGCCGGTCTGACGGTCAGGCAGAGACGGGGAGGTGACCGAGGTCGCCGGCGACGTCGGCGGCGATCTGGATCAGGCGGGCGGCGACCGGCGACAGCGTGCGGTCGCGGCGCCACACGAGGCAGACCTGGCGCGGTGGGATGGTCGGACGCAGCGGGCGCACGTCGATGGTCGGGTCGGCGGTGTCGACGGCGAGCAGCGGCATCACCGCCCGCCCCATCCCGGCGCGCACCATCGCGATCTGGGCGCCGTTGTCGTTGGTGCGGAAGACGTAGGTGGGCTCGACCCCGGCGTTGCGCAGCCCATCCTCGATCTCCTGCTGGCACGGGCCGACCGGGTAACCGATCAGGGGGAGGCCCTGCAGCTGGCGAGTCGGGAACCGCTCATGGGTCAGCTCGCCCCGCCGGGCGACGATCACGAACGGATCGTCGAGCAGGGTGAGGCACTCCAGCTCCCCGGACCGGGTGCCGACGCAGAACGTCAGGTCGAGCTCGCCGTCGACGACCATCCGGCACGCCTGCTCCTTGTGCTCGTCCTCGAACAGGCGGATGTCGAGGTCGGGCTGCTCGGTGCGCAGCTGGGCGACGATCGCCGGGAGGAGCACGGCCGAGACGCTCTGGAACGTGCCGACGTCGATGCGCCCGCTGTCGCCGGCGAGGAAGCGCTGGATCGCCTCCCCGGCGGCGTCGACCCGGCCGATCACCTCGCGGGCGTGCGTGACGACGAGCTTGCCCAACGGGGTGAGCTCGACGGGGCGTGGCCCGCCCGGGCGGTCGAACAGCGCGCCGCCGATCGCCCGTTCGAGGGCGGCGATCTGCTGGCTGACCGCCGACTGGGTGTAGCCGAGTCGCTGTGCCGCCCGGCCGAAGGTGCCTTCGGTGGCGACGGCGTCCAGGGCGACGAGATGGCGCAGCTCGAGGTCTCGGAGGGTTGGCATGGGTCATCAGCGTAGCTGATGAACATGATGACTGATCATCGCTAGCGCTGTGCCTGGTGGGAGCTCATGATGAGACCCATGAGCACGCACGTCCGTTCCTCCCACGTGTTCGACGACCTGGCCTCCGCCCTCGACGAGCGCCCGCTTGCCGACCAGCCGCTCGCCGTGTTGCGGTCACTCGACGCCGTGGTGCGTCGAGCGCGCGCCGCAGCCGTGCCGTCCGTCATCGTCGACGTGCTCGCCGACCCGTCGCAGCCCGAGGTCGCTCGGCTGCGGGCGTTCGGCCGGATCTCCGCGCTGCTGGACGTGCCGTCGTTCTCCCCCACGGTGTGTCCGGCGGCGTAGGAACCGCGGCCGGCGGGCAACATCACCGGGATGAGCACCCGGTTCGATAGTCCGCTCCGATCTCTGGTCGACGACGACGGTGGGGTACCCGAGCAGGTGTGGCGGCTGGGCGGCGCCGCCGTCGGGATCGCCAGCGCCGCGGCGGTCCGGTGGGTGATGGAACAGGGTCGGCAGCGCTACAGCCGGCGCGGCGCGGCGTCGCTCAACCCGGCGGACGAGCGGATGGGCTGGCTGCCGTCGGTGGGATGGTCCGGCTTCATCGCCGTCGGCGGCGCCTTCGGACGCCTCGTCACTGAGCGGTTGCTGGCTGCGGCGTGGAAGCGACGGACGCACCGACCGGTGAAGGCGATGCCGTCGATGTGACGACCGGCGCGTCGAACGCTCGGAACAGGTAGCGGCGCGCTACCTCGCCGTACCCGTTGTAGACGCCGGCACCGAGGGCGGCCTCGGTGGAGGCGTCGAGGCGGCGGTGCTCGACCGGAAGGCGGAACCACGCCACGCCAGGACGCTCGTGGTGGGTGTGGTGGAGGTTGTTGTTGAGGTAGAGCAGCGCCATCGCCGGGCCGGCGTGGACGACCGCCGACCGGGTGCCGGAGGCGGTCCAGCGGTGCTCGGCGAACGACCGCAGCAGCGAGAGCGCGCCGCCGACCCAGGCCACCGCGACCACGTAGACCCAAGGCGCCATGCCGGCGGCATCGACGACGAGCAGCACCACCGCGACACCACCGAGGTGGGTGACAAGGCGGATCGCACCGCGCGGCGATTTGCGGGCATCGTCGGCGAGTCCGGTCCAGCACGTCGCGGCCTGGACGACCGGTCCGAGGATCATCCGCCCGGCGAGGGTGCGCAGCGCCCGCAGCGCGGTCCGGCGCAACGGGCCGCAGCGGTCCCAGGTCGCCGCGCTGACGTGAAAGCTCTCGGGGTCGAGGCCCGGTTCGGTGAGCTCGGGGGCGCGGTGGTGGGCCAGGTGCGTGGCGCGGTAGGTCGAGAACGGGACAACCAGTCCGAGCGGTGCGCCAGCCAGTGCACCGTTGACCGAGCGCCACGGCGTCGGGTGGCCGTGGATCACCTCGTGCTGCAGTGACCCGTACCACGCCGCCAGCACGCCGAGGATGAGGATGGTCAGCAGGGTCGGGAGACGCTCGTGGACGGCGAGGACGGCCGCGCCGCCACCCCAGATCGTCACGGCGACGGCAACCGTCGGCCACTCGACCCGCTGGGGGAGCACGGTTCAGTTGTACGCGCGGACGCTACTACATTGCTGTTGTATTGCAGCACATCTGTTGCGTCTACGCTACACGTGATGGATGTGTACACACGGGCGGGCTGGGTGCTGCACGAGCGACTCGCCGAGGCCATCCAGCGCACCGGCATGACCAAGACCGAGTTCGCCGAGCGGGCTGGCGTCGACCGCACGACGCTGTCGCAGCTGCTGTCCCCGACGACGACCCGGCTCCCACGCGTCGACACGTTGCACGCCTTGGCCGTCGCCCACGACCTGTCGCTCGACTGGCTCGTCGGGCTGAGCAACGTCGGTCCGCTCGAGGCGGAGCTGTTGACCCACACGTCGTTCGAGGCACCCGGACCGTCCACGACCGACGAGAAGCTGCTCGGGTGGCTGGGCGAGGCGGCCGAGTACAAGATCCGATACGTCCCGTCGACCCTGCCCGACCTGCTGAAGACGGAGGCGGTGATCCGGTTCGAGCGGGCTCGCGCCGGTGGGCCGGACGTGGCGCAGACCATCGAGGTCACCGAAGCCCAGCTGGCATGGGCTCGCCATCCCGACACGGAGATGGAGTGCTGCTCCTCGGCGCAGGGGCTGGCCTCGTTCGCCCGGGGCGAGGGGCTGTGGAGCCGGATCGGCATCGAGGCCCGCCGCCAGCAGCTCGACCACCTGATCCGCCTCGTCGAGGAGCTGTACCCGACGTTCCGCTGGTTCCTGTTCGACGGGTCGCGTCGCTACGCCGCGCCGGTCACGGTGTTCGGGCCGAAGCGGGCCGCGCTGTACCTCGGGCACCTGTACCTCGTGCTGACGTCCGTCGAGCACGTGCGCACGCTGAGCCGCCACTTCGACCTGTTGATCCGCGACGCCGACGTCCAACCGACCTCCGTCGTCAACCACCTCCAGCGCCTCCGCCGCCGCCTCTGACCCCCAAGATCGGGTTCTCAAGCGTTTTCAGGGGTCAAGAATGACCCCAGATCCTCAGAAGAACGGCGGGGTTCCGCTTCCGAGCGGTCGGCGCGCCCAGGGCGGATGTGATCATCCATCCACCCGCCCTCCAACTGTTCGCCACGCAGCACGGGGTCGCCTCCGTGGGTCAGCTCGGCGAGCTGTCGATGTCACCGAGCGCGATCAAGCGGGCGCGGCGTGACGGCGCGATCAGGACCGTCCTGCCCGGCATCGTCCAGCTCGCAGGGACGAAGGAGTCGTTCGACGCACGAGCGATGGCCCTGCAGCTGAGCGTCGGCGGCGACGTCTTCATCAGTGGGTTCAGCGCCGGCGTCGTGCACGGACTGCGCCAGATGCCGAAGCGCATCGTCGAGTGCACGATCGGCGAGGACCGCCGGGCGACGATGCCCTCGTGGGGTCGGGTGCACCTGACCAGCTGGGTCGACTCCCACCGCGATGTCATGGTCCGTCCGGATGGCCTGCGGGTGGCGACACCGCTGCGCGCGCTGTTCCGGCTGGCGGCGGTGTTCAACGACCACCGGTTCCAGCGCGCCGCGGAGGACGCCTGGCATCGTCAGCTGGTCACGCCCGAGGCAGCCGCTGACTACCTGGCCGCCGTGCGGCGGAGCGGCCGGACCGGTGTCACCCGGTTCGAGCACTGGCTCGAGCGGATGTCGTTCCAGTCGAAGCCCAGTCAGAGCGGCCTCGAGCAGGACGTCGTCGACGCGATCCTGGGCGCCGGGCTCCCCGAGCCCGTCCGTCAGCTCCCGCTGATCCTGCCCAGCACCGAGCTGATCCACGTCGACATGGCGTGGCCGGACGTCCGGCTCGGGGTCGAGCCCGGGGACAGCTGGTGGCACGGCGGCGACCTGCGCCAGCGCGCCGATCAAGCTCGGGACCGGGCGTGCGACGAGATCGGCTGGCGCATCGTCCGAGCGGACGAGTCCGTGCGCCAGGACCTGGCCGGGTTCGGGCGGCAGCTGCGGGTGATCTACGACGAGCGCCGGCGTTCACTTCGCGTCGGCTGACGGTTCTCCTGAGGATCTGGGGTCATCTTTGACCCCTGAAAACGCTTGAGAACCGGATTTCAGGTCCAGGTGGAGGTGGTCGTGGCGGTGGCGGTGAGGGTGGGGACGTCGAGGGTGCAGCCGAGGCCGGGGCGGTCGGACAGCTCGATCCAGCCGTCGCCATCGACCTCGATCGTCTCCGTCAGCAGGAAGTCGCGCCGCTGCGTCGTCCACTCGGGCGGGTCGAACGGGAACTCGAGGAACGGCGCGTCCACCGTGCCGGCGGTCAGGTGGGCGTTGGCCAGCAGGCCGATCCCGTTGCCCCACGTGTGCGGCGTGAACGTGGCGCCGGCGGCGACCACCTCACCGGCGAACCGCCGCAGCCCGGTGATCCCCTGCGTGCACACGCAGTCCGGCTGGAACACGTCGAGGCAACCGCCGACCAGCAGCTGGCGCAGCTCGTAGTCCTCCCGTGTCAGCTCGCCACCGGCGATCGGCACGTCGACCCGCCGCCGCAGCTCGGCCATGCCGGCGTAGTCGCCCCGGTGCAGCGGCTCCTCCATCCACGTCACGCCCTCCGCGGCCAGCGCCGCGCCGACCGTGGCGGCGTGGTCGACGTCCCACGGTGGCCGGACGTCCCACGGCATCCGCCACCCCTGGTTGCAGTCGACCATCAGGGCGAGGTCGGCGCCGAGCGCGTCACGGATCGCCCGGACGACGGCGAGGTCCTCGTCGAGCGACGGGCGACCGAAGCGCACCTTGAGCGCCGGGAACCCGCGCTGGTGGGCCCGCCGGGCGACGTCGGCCATCTCGGCGGCCGGCCGCAGGACGCCCGACGACGCGTAGGTGCGGATCCGCCGCCCGTGCCCGCCGACCAGCGACCAGACCGGCCGGTCCTGGATCTGCCCGGCGAGATCCCACAGCGCCACGTCGAGCGGCCACGGGCGCCCAGCGTGGAAGTCGATGTTCGCCAGCACGGCACCATGCCGATCGAGATCGAGCGCGTCGGTGCCGATGAAGTACCGCTCGTAGTCGGCAAAGCCGTACATCGCGTCGCCCGATCCGACGCCGACGTGGCCGGCGTCGTCGTGGACCCGCACCACCGTCGCCGGGAAGGCACGCCGCGGCTGCGGGTCCCATGCCGCCGGAAACGGCGGATCGAGCGGCAGCCGGTGGTGGCTGATCTCGATCCGGGTGATCGTGCTCATTGGTGCACCCTGTCGATGCGCGACGCCATCCAACATGTTGGGGTGCACCAATGAGCCGAAGACCGTGCTTGACGGTTCGCTCGCTCGAAGACTCGCTCGCTCACCGCGCCAGGCGGTCCCAGGCCCGGACCGTCAACGTGGCCAGGGCGTGGCGGTCGGCGTCGTCGGCGAGTCGACAGTTGTTCAGCAGCATCGGCTGGTTGGCGTCGTCGGCCATTGCGGCGGCGAGGCCTCCCGGCTCGACCCGGATCGGGCCGACGCGCCGCACGGCCTCCGCCAACGCCGCGGCGTCGAGCAGCTCGGCGTAGCGGTCGGGGAGCGCATCGACGTCGACCGCCAACGTCGCGGCGGCGGGGGCGAACGCATCGGGCGCCCCGTCCACGTTCCAGCGCAGTGCCGCCGCCAGCCCGACGGCCACGGCCAGTCCGTGCGGGACGTGCCCGAGCGACCCGAGCGCGTGCCCGATCGCGTGGGCGATGCCCGTGCCCCCCTCGTCGATCGCCAACCCGGCGAGCAGGGCTGCCCACTGCAGGGCCTGGCGGGCGGCGAGGTCGGCACCGTCGTCGACGGCGGCCGGCAGGTGCCCGGCGACCAGCCGCAGCGCCTCACCCGCCGGCTCGGCGACCTGATCCCCGGCGCGCCGCCCGGTCACGGCCTCGATGGCGTGGACGAAGGCGTCGAGCCCGCCCGCCGTCGTGATCGGCGCGGGCAGCGAGGCGGTGGCGACCGCGTCGAGCACGACGACCTGGGGCCGCAGCTCGTCGCCCCACGTCCAGACCTTGGCGCCGTCGGCGGCGGTCACGACGCACGTGCGCGTCACCTCGGCGCCCGTGCCGGCCGTGGTCGGCACGGCGACCACCGGTGGGCCGCCGGGCAAGGGCCGCCGACCCAGGACGTACGTCGACACGCTGTGCGGCTCGGTGGCGATGGCGGCCGCCTGCTTCGCCGTGTCCAGCGCGCTCCCGCCGCCCACCGCCACGACGACGCCGGGCCGGCACGTCCGCACCGCTGCGGCCGCGGCGTCGACCGAGCCCACGGTCGGCTCGTGCGCCGGCACGAGGTGGACCTCGACGCCGCCGGCAGTGCGCAGCGCGTCGACCCAGGCCGCCACGTACCCCGTGGTGGCCACCCCGGCGTCGGCGACGACCAGCGCGCTCTCCCGGCCCATCCCCAGCCCGCCGATCTCGGTGGCGACCGCCGTCAGACCGGCGTCTCGGGGGGCCCGGATCGGCACCTCCAGCACCCGGGCGCGCTCCAACACTCGGGTCCGGATGGGCGGCGGCGCACTCGACAGGCGCACAGGGACTTGACAGTACATCTGTACCGGCAAACTGCATGGCGACGGCAGGGTGAACTATGGTTCCGCCCGGCGGGGCACCACCTCAACAGAGCCCCGGGGGAGGATCCCACGTGGATTGGAAGCGTCTTGACAAGGCTCGTCGCGAGGTGGGCCCGGTCCACCTGGACCTGATCGAGCACTACGCCAGCGGCAAGGTCTCACGCCGCAACTTCATCCGCCGGGGCACGATCATCGGGCTCTCGATGCCCGTGATCGGTGCCGTGATCGCGGCGTGCGGTGGCGACGACGATGGCGGCGACAGCGGCTCGTCGACGACGGCCGCAGGCGGCGGCGCCAGCACGACGGCCGGCGGCGCGACGACGTCGGCGGCGCCCGGCACCACCGGTGCCGGCCAGGCCGGCGGCACCATCCGCATCGGCGCTACCGGCCCGGTGGACCTCGACCCGATCCAGATGCAGGATCTCGGCTCGTACGGCGTCGTCGCCCAGACGTTCGAGTTCCTCGTCGAGCTCGGACGCGGACGGCGAGCTGGCGCCCGGCCTCGCCGAGTCGTGGGAGCCCAACGACGACGGCACGGTCTGGACCTTCCAGCTGCGCGAGGCGTAAGTGGCAGGACGGCACGGACTTCACCTCGGCCGACGTGGCGGCGACGATGGACCGCCTCGTCGTCGCCGAGAACTCCGGCCTCGCAGGGCGTCATCGCCGAGGGCGCCGTCGACACCACCGATCCGAACTCCGCGGTGTTCAACGCTCGAGGCGCCCGAACGGCAACTTCCCGTCGCTGGTCTCCTGTTCAACGCCCAGACGCCGATCACGCCGGTCAGCTACGAGACCGGCACGACGCTCGACCAGGTGAAGAACGGCACCGGGCCGTGGAAGTTCGTCACGTTCGACGCCGCCACCGGCGCGCACGTTCGAGCGCAACCCGGACTGGTGGGGCGGGCAGACGCCGCTCGACGGCCAGGAGATCACGTTCTTCGCCGAGCTCGGCACCATGGTCACGGCCATCCAAGGGCGGAGCAGCCGACGCCATCGTGCAGTTCTCCGTCATCGGCGGCGACGCGCTGCTCAACGACCCGAACTTCAACGTGCTGGAGGTCGAGGCGACGACACACCGGCAGATCTGGATGGGCACCACGACCGGTCCAGTTCGTCGAGCAAGGCGGGCGCGCCAGGCGTTGGCGTACACGTTCGACCGCGAGCAGATGCTCAACACCCTGTTCCAGGGTCGGGCCGTCATCGCCAACGACCACGTGTTGGCGCCGTTCTTCCCGATGTTCTTCAACGAGGGCGCCGTCGAGCAGCGGGTCAAGGACGTCCAGCAGGCCCGAGCAGCTGCTCACCGACGCCGGCGTCGAGGGCCGTTCTCGGCCATGCTGCACGCCGTCGACCTGCAGGAGATCCCGCAGCTGGCCCAGCTCATCCAGTCCAACGCCGCGGAGGCGGGCATCCAGCTCGAGCTCGCCGTCGAGAGCGGTGACACGTTCTACGGCACGCAGCTGGTGCCCGGCCGACGGCGACCCGCCGTGCTCCGGGTGCCGCCGAGCTGGGCATCGTCGACTACGGCCACCGGCCGACGCCCGACGTCTTCCTCAACGCCGCCCTGTCGTCGGGCGGCGTCTGGAACTCGTCGCAGTACTCATAACCCGGAGTCGTTCGACGACCGCCTTCAAGGTACGAGGCGGCGGTCGGCGTCGAGGCGCAGACCGAGCGGCCGGAGACGCTGGAGGCGATCCTCAACGAGGACGTGCCGGTCGGGCTGCCGTTCTTCTACAACTACCTGTCGGGTCACTCCAAGCACGTTCCAGGGCGTGCGGGTGTCGGCGCTCGGCCAGATGTTCGTGGACAAGGCCTCGCAGGTCTGATGAGTCCGGCGACCTGAGCCAGACGAGCAGGGGCACGACGTGACCCGCTACATCGTGCGGCGGCTGCCGCTGTCGCTGGTCACGCTGCTCCTGCTCGTCACGCTCGTCTTCCTGATCGTCAACGTCCTCCCGTCGAACCCGGGCCGCAGATCCTCGGCCCGTTCGCCCCGGCGTCCCAGGTCGAGGCGGTGAACGAGGAGATCGGGTTCAACGATCCGAAGCCCGAGCAGTTCGGGCGGCTGGTCAAGGGCGCGTTCACGTTCGACTTCGGCGACTCGTACCAGTTCAAGCAGCCGGTCGCCGACCTGCTGTTGCCGGCGCTCGGGCGGTCGGCGCAACTCGTGATCTTCGGGCTCGTCCTGACGATCCCGCTGGCCATCGCCGCCGGGTTCTTCGCCGCTCGCCGCCGCAACACCATCGCCGACCGCACGCATCGTGACGCTCGGCCTCGCCAGCTCGTCGATCCCGGAGTTCGTGTCGGGCGTGACGCTGCAGTTCGTCATCGGCGTCAAGCTGGGCTGGTTCCCGCGAGCTGGCGCTGGCCCCGCCGAACTCGAGCTTCCTCACCAGCCTCAACCACCTCGTGCTGCCGGCGATCGCCCTCGTCGTCGTCTACTTCGGCTACATCGCCCGCATGACGCGGGCCGGCACCATCCAGGCCCTCGACGCCGACTACACCCGCACCGCGGTGATGAAGGGGCTCGGCCGCCGCACGGTGATGCGCCGCCACGTCATGCGCAACGCCCTGCAGCCGACCGTCGCCGTGATCGGCGTGCAGATCGGCTACCTGTTCGCCGGCCTCATCGCCCTGGAGCTGATCTTCAACTACCCAGGTCTCGGCAACCTGATCTACAACGCCGCGTCGAAGAAGGACTTCCCGCTGCTCTCGGCGGCGGTGATCGTCGTCGGGATCATCTACATGCTGTGCACGCTGGCAGCTGACCTGACGATCGCCTGGATGAACCCGCGTGCGCGGACGGCGGCCAAGGCGGCGATGAGGCACCTGAGAACCGATGGCGCTGAACATGCCGCCGCCCGACCCCTCCTCGGCCGTCCGCGTTCGTCGACGAGCGGGCCGAGGCCGCAGCGGTCGACGAGCTCGGTGCCGAGGTCGACGGCGGCCAGGCGCCGATCGACGTCAGGGCCGAGAAGCGCCAGGCACGCAAGGAGCGGCTCCGGCTGCTGATCCGCCGCCCGGGGTTCATCGTCGGCTCCTTGATCCTGCTGTTCTGGATCGTCTGCGCCGTCTTCGGGGACCGCATCACGCCCTTACGACCCGATCAACGGCTTCGCCACGCCCAGCTCCATGCCCAGCTCGGAGCACTGGTTCGGCACCGACACCCTCGGGCGCGATGTGCTGTCGCGGGTCATGGCCGGCGCCCGCGACGTGCTGATCGCGGCGCCCGATCGCCGCGGTGCGTCAGCGTGGCCGCCGGGACGCTGATGGGGCTGGTGATGGGCTACTACCGGGGCTGGTCGACGAGGTCTTCAGCCGGCTCGTCGAGACGCTCCTGTCGATCCCCGTGATCCTCGTCGCCGTCCTGCTCCTCGCCATGTCGCTCGGCTCGTCGAAGTTCGTCGTCATCGGCACGGTCTCCGTCCTGTTCATCCCGATCGTGGCCAGGACCGTCCGTGCCGCCGTGCTGGCCGAAGCGCAGCTCGACTACGTCACGTCGGCACGCCTGCGTGGCGAGTACGGGCTGTTCGTCATGACCCGGGAGATCCTTCCCAACGTCATCGGGACGATCGTCGTCGAGTTCACCGTGCGCATTGGCTACGCCGTGTTCACCATCGCCACGCTGTCGTTCCTCGGCGCCGGCATCCAACCGCCGTCGCCGGACTGGGGGCTGACGATCGCGAGACACGTACCGGCTTCATCCAGTCGGGACAGTGGTGGCCGACGCTGTTCCCGGCTCTGGCCATCGCCAGCCTGGTGATCGCCACCAACCTCGTGGCCGACTCGATCGACGCCGTGCTCGCCGAATGACGCAGAGGACGACACATGAGCACGGACACCCTGCCGACCGCAACCGCCGTCACCCACGCCCTGGCCGTCGAGGACCTCGAGCTGGCGTACAAGGTGCGCGGCATCCCCCGCGAGGTGCTGCGCGGCGTGACGTTCCACGTTCGCCCCGGCGAGGCGTACGGGCTGGTCGGCGAGTCCGGGCTGCGGCAAGTCGACGACGGCGTTCGCCGCCCTGCGCTACCTCCCTAGCAACGGTGTGATCACCGGCGGGCGCATCCTGGTCGGCGGCGCCGACGTGACCCGCATGTCCGACCGCGACCTGCGTCGGTTCCGGGCCCGCGAGGCGTCGATGGTGTACCAGGACCCCGGTTCGTCGCTGAACCCGACGCTGAAGATCGGCCGTCAGGTCGCCGAGGCGTTCACGATCCTCGGCGTCGACCGGAGCGAGGCGCTGGAGCAGGCGCTTGCCGCGCTGCGGCGGGTGCGCATCGCCGACCCCAAGCGGGTGCTGGACCGCTACCCGCACCAGCTGTCGGGAGGCATGCAGCAGCGCGTCGTGATCGCCATGGCGCTGGCCTGCAATCCCGAAGCTGCTGGTGCTCGACGAGCCGACCACGGGCCTCGACGCCACGGTCGAGGCCGAGGTCCTCGACCTCGTGCGCGGGCTGCGCTCCGAGACGGACGCGGCGATCCTGCTGATCGCCCACAACCTCGGCGTCATCCGCTCCATGTGCGATCGGGTCGGCGTGATGTACGCCGGCAAGATCGTCGAGCAGGGCGACGCCGTCGAGGTGTTCGAGGAGCCGAAGCACCCGTACACGATCGGGTTGCTGCAGTGCCTGCCCCGCCACGGTGTGCGCAAGTCTGAGCGGGCGCTGTACACGATCCCGGGCAACCTCCCGCAGATCGGCACACCCCTGCCGACGTGCGTGTTCGTCGACCGCTGCGAGCTGGCCGACGAGCTGTGCCGCACCGAGGCACCGCCGATGGTGCAGGTCGACGTCGGCCGTACCGACGCCGGGTCCGATGCCGCCCACCACGCCCGCTGCCACCACGTCGATCGCCTGGCCGAGCTGTCAGAACCGGAGTCCAGACGACAGCGAGAACGTGCTCGGGGGGCGGATCCTCATCGAGATGCGAGACGTCTCCAAGACGTTCCAGCCAGCGCGGCAACGACGTGCCGGCACTGGTCGGCATCCAGCTGGGACTCGGCGATGGCGAGACGGTCGGCCTCGTCGGCGAGTCCGGTTCGGGCAAGAGCACGTTGGCCAAGGTCGATGCTCGGCATCTACGAGCCCGACGAGGGCAGCGAGATCCTCCTCGACGAGCACCTCCTGGCCGGTCGGGGCCAGACCGCAACACCGAGGACATGCGGGCGCATGCAGATGGTCTTCCAGAACCCCGACAGCGCCCTGAACCGGACCTGGAGCGTGCGGCGGATCCTCAAGCGGTCGGTGAACAAGCTCACCGGCGTGAAGGGCGCCGCCGCCGACGACCGGGTCGAGAAGCTGGCGGAGGCGCTGCGGCTTGTCGCCGCGCCACCTGGACATGCGCCCCCGCCAGCTCTCCGGCGGGCTGAAGCAGCGTGTCGCCATCGCCAGGGCCTTCGCCGGCGATCCCCGCATCGTGGTCTGCGACGAGCCGACGAGCGCGCTCGACGTGTCGGTCCAGGCCGCGATCCTCAACCTGCTCTCCGACCTGCAGGCGACGGAGTCGACGAGCTACCTGTTCATCAGCCATGACCTCGGGGTGGTCCGCTACCTGGCCGACCGCATCGTCGTGATGTACCTCGGCCGGTTGCAGGAGGAGGGCACGACGGACCAGATCTTCGACGGTCCGCACCACCCGTACACCGAGGCGCTGCTGTCGGCGGTGCCGAGGTCGACGGCGAGCCGTCGACCGCATCCGCCTCGACGGTGAGATCCCCAGCCCGGCCAACCCGCCGTCCGGCTGCGTGTTCCACACCCGGTGCCACCGGTTCATGGCCGGCACCTGCGACGTGATCGAGCCGCCGGTCGTCGAGATCGAGCCCGGCCACCGCATCCGCTGCCACCTCCCGATCGAGGAGCTGGGCAAGACCCACATCGCGCAATAACGATCGGCGCACGGCCGGCGGTGACAAGCTGGCTCCCAGGGGCGCAACCGCTTCGGCGCCAGCCGCACGACCCACACGCCGAGTGAGCGGAGTCTTCGAAGCGACTGAGGCATCGAGAGAGGGAGAACGTGATGGATCCTGCGGATCCTGACGTGCGTGTCGTCCGGCTGGCCGTCGTGATGACGGGCGGGGTGTCGCTGGCCGTGTGGATCGGCGGCGTCGTCGCCGAGATCTACCGCGCCGTCCGCGGGGCAGGCATCTACGGCGCGCTGTGCCGGGAGACCCGCTCGCTCGTGGCCGTCGACGTGATCACCGGCGCCAGTGCCGGTGGCGTCAACGGCGCCTTCCTCAGCGCCGCCTTGGCCTACGGGCTCGACGAGCAGGCCTTCGACGGGCTGCGCGACGTCTGGCTGCGCGACGGCGGATTCGACAAGCTGCTGCGCCACCCCCACGAGAAGGACCCGCCGAGCCTGCTGCGCGGCGATGCCTACTTCCTCGCCCAGCTCGGCGAGGAGCTCGCCCGTTGGGTGCCGTCCGAGCGGCGCCAGGTCGACGCCGACCCGCCGCCGATCCACCTGGCGATGACCGTCACGACCCTGAGCTCCGAGCCGCACGTGTTCCGGGACGACCTGGGCACCAAGATCGTCGAGCCCGTCCATCGCGCCCGGTTCACGTTCACCGACGACCACTTCGCCACGCCACGCGGGCTGGCGGCGAAGCTGGCGCTGGCCGCCCGTGCCACGGCCTCGTTTCCGGGCGCCTTCGAACCCGCCCTCATCCCGGTCGGCGGCCCGTTGCGGCGCGACGGCATCGACCTGCCGGACATGGCGGGCATCGCCAGCTTCGGCAAGACCCGCTGGGCCATCGACGGTGGCGTGCTCGTCAACCAACCGGTGGGGCCGGCGCTGGAGGCGATCAAGGGGCGCTCGGCCGACGGCGAGATCCGCCGCGTTCTGCTGTACGTCAACCCTGACCCCGGCGACGTCGCCACGGCCGAGGACCAGCCCGGCGGCGGCGCCGACGACCCGACGGCGATGCCGTCGCTGACCAACGTCGTGTCGAAGGCGCTCGTCAGCCTGCCCCGCACCGAGTCCGTCGCCGCCGACCTGGCGACGATCACGCTGCACAACCATCGCCTCGACCGCCAGCGCAACACGAGGACGGCGCTGCTGCTCGGGCTCAGCGTCGGCGTCCGGGACGCCGACGCGGGCCCGTCCGGGCCGGTGCTCGACCTGCCCGCACTGGCCGGCCAGCTCTTCCCGATCTGGCTGCGCCGGCGGGCCTTCGACTCCATCCAGCGCCGGCTGCAAGCGCAACCGGGTGGCTACGACCCGATGGCGCCGGTGGACGGGGCGAGCTACACGTGGGGACAGCTCGAGGACGAACTGCGGGCGGCGCGGGGCCGGATCGGCTGGCTGGCCTCGGACTTCCCCGACTTCGGTGCCGCCCTGGGAGAGCGGGCGGGCCAGTGGCGCTACGGGCTCGACCCGCTGGAGTACCTGGCCTCCGTCGTGCTGAACGTGATCGGGCGGACCTACGCGCTGCTCCCCATCACCGTTCGTGACGCCACGCGCACGTCGGCGACGCGCAACCAGACGCTCCCCGACGAGCGCGAGCGGCTCGGCGAGCTGCGCCAACTCGTCCACCGGCAGCGGGCGCTGCTGCAGGAACTGCGTGCCGTCGACGGCGACTACTGGTGCGCCGCGCTCGGTCGGGCGCCGCTCGCCGGCGAGACGGTCGCCGCCCGCGCCGAGACCCTCCACACCGGATGGCCGCTGCCGACGGTGCCGCTGGCGTCGGCACGGTCCAACGCGCCGGCGTGGCGCCGGGCGCGCACGTGGGCGCGCGCCGAGGCGCTGTTCGCGGCGGCCAACGAGCACTACGCGCGGGTCGCCGATCAGGCGCCGCTGACCGACTGGGACACCGCCGCCGAGGGCGTGCTGACCGCGCCGCCCGCTGTCGACCTCGACGAACTGCAAGCGCGGCTGTCCGGACCCGACGGCATCGGACGGGAATCCCTCACCACGGGCTACCGCCGCGCCGAGCTGCTCATCGGGCGGCGACTCGCCGAACTGCTCGCCGACGCCGCACCGCTGTGCTACCTCGCCGCCGACCGGCACCTCCCGAGCTGGCGGGAGCGGGTCGTTGCGGCGTGGACCGCCGCTGCGGATGCCGCCGACTGGAACCTGCCGGCGGTCCCGAACCTCGTCACGGACGGGTCGACGGCGGGGACCGACGCCGGTCGGGCTGCCCAGCTGGCCGCCGAGGTGATCCGGTTGACGTGGTCGCCGATCACGCTCGACCCGCCCCAGCCACCGCAGCGGCGGACGTGGGACGATCTCCTCGAGGAGCTCTTCGCGCTCTACGTCGTCCACACGATGGCCGACCACGGGCTCGACGACCGCGAGGTGCGCATCGCCTTCGTCCAGGTGTCGGCGGACTCGACGTCCCCGCTGTCACCGGACGGCGGCGCGGCGGCCAAGGTTGCCGGGTTGCAGCTCGGCCACTTCGGCGGGTTCCTCAAGCGGTCCTGGCGGGCCAACGACTGGATGTGGGGCGCCCTCGACGGCGCCGCCCACCTGATCGCCGTGCTCCTCGACGGCGAGCGGATCCGGCAGCGCTACCTGACCGCCCGGGACGCCGCCGCCGGGCTGGCCGCGATCGCCGGTGGGGTGGACCCGTCGACCGGGCAGCGCTTCCCCGAGCTGAGCGCCGAGGACCAGGCGTACCTCGCCGGGCTCGTCGATCAGCCGGCCATCGAGGCCGAACTGGCCCGGCACTGGAACAGCTTGTCGGCGCCCAACCTCGTGCGCACGACGGAGGCACTCGTCAGGACGGCGCAGCTGCTGATCGGGCGCCGTGAGCTGGTCTCCGTCGGTGTCGCCATCCGCCAGTCGGCCCACGATCAGGCCGCCGAGTCCGCTCGAGCGACGGAGCTGCTGGGCACGCTGTGGCCCCACCTCCCGCCCGATCTCCACGACCTGCGTCGGCCCGAGCGTGCCGCTCCCGCACCGGCGACCGCTCCGACCGTCCCGCCGCCGATCCCGCTGGACCAGGTCGCCCACCTCGTGCGCACGTGCCCGGTGGCCAAGGAGCGCGTCGCCGGCGAGTACGGCTCCGACCGGATGACCGCCACGGCGGCCCAGGCCGCGGCCGTGACCGGCAACCTCGTGGCCAGCGACCGCCTCGGCATCGGCCCCCTGCGTGGGCCGGTGCGCATGGCGCGATGGGGACTGCTCGGGCTCTACTACCTCGCCGCCAGCGCGGTGACGGACACGAAGACGTCGGCCGCGTTCCGCAACCTGCTGCTCGCCGCCGGCGGCGTCGTGCTGGCCCTCGCCGTGTTCGGGATCGACATCCCCGGCGTGCTCCAGGTCGGTGCACTGGTCGCCATCGCCGGGTGGTTGGCCCTGACGGTGCGAAGCGTGCGCGGGTGGCCGGCGCTCGTCGGCATCGCCCCGGTGGTCCTGGTGCTCCTGCTGGCGGCGGTCCTGATGTTGGAGCCCGACGTCATCGGCGACACGTTCAGCGACCGCGGCGACGAGACGTGGCTCGGTCCGGCGCTCTGGGCCGGTGTGGTCGTCGCCGCCATCGGTGCCGTCGTCGAGGTGGTGCGCGGCATCATCGGGTCACGGCGCCACCTGCTCCACGCCGTGTGGTGGGCCGTGGCCGCAGGCCTCTGGGTGCTGGCGTGGTGGGCGCTGTTCAACGGCTCCTACGGTGGGGTTCGTCGCTGGTCGCTGGAGCGGCTCGAGGACCTGCACAGCGTGCGCATCGCGCTGCTCGTCGCCATTCCGGCGGCGCTGATCGGGTTCGAGCTGCTGCGCACGTGGTCGGTGCGGCGGGAACGGGAACGTCGTCGGCAGCGCGCCGGCGCCGGATCGTGATCAACAGGTCGTGATCACCTGAACCTGATCGTCCGCAACTGATCGCTGGCGACCGGCGTGGTCGACGAGCTCGCTGGCCGGCTCGCCGCATGGGCGGCCCGACGGCGCGGGCGTACCCTCTGGGCGATGGAGACCCATCCGGCTGCGTGGTACGCCGATCCGACCGAACGCCACGAGCTGCGCTACTACGACGGGACCGCGTGGACCGACCACGTCAGCGATCACGGCGTGTCCGGCACCGACCCCGTCGAGACGCGACTGGACCGCTTCGATCGGGCGATGACGGTGGGCAACGAGGCCAACCCGGACCGGGTGCGCTCGCAGATCCACGGCTCCGGGTGGCGGGGTGCCGGCATCGTCGGCGAGGTCCCGGCCGGCGGTGGGACGCTGCTCGACGAGCCGATCCTGGTCGTCAACCAGAAGGCCAAGGTCATCGAGCTGACCAACCAGTACCGCGTCATGGACCCCAACGGAGCGACGGTCGGGTTCGTCCAGCAGGTCGGCCAGTCGACGGCGCGCAAGGCGTTCCGGCTGCTCTCCAGCTTCGACCAGTTCCTGACCCACAAGCTGCAGGTGCTCGACGCAGAGGGCAACTTGCTGCTGCACCTCACCCGCCCGGCCAAGGTGGTCAAGAGCACGGTCATCGTGGCCGACCCGGCGGGGCAGGAGGTCGGCCGCATCGTGCAAGAGAACGTGGTCGGCAAGATCAACTTCGGGCTCGAGTCCGAAGGGGTGCGGCTTGGGTCGATCAAGGGTGAGAACTGGCGGGCCTGGAACTGGCGCATCGAGGACGCCAGCGGCGTCGAGGTGGCGCGCATCACCAAGACGTTCGAAGGCATCGCCAAGACGGCGTTCACCACCGCCGACAACTACGTCGTGCAGCTCCACGTCAAGCCGCCGGAGCCGCTGCACACGCTCGTCGTCGCCGCTGCGGTCTCGATCGACACCGCGCTGAAGCAGGACGCCCGCGGGCTCGGATGAGCGCGAGCATGTCGGTGTGAAGAGCGTGCTGGAGCTGCTCGCCGACCGCCGTCGCGGGTGGTCGTTGCCCGGCGCCCTCTACACGAGCGCCGCCGCGTTCGAACTCGACCTCGAGCACGTTTGGCACCGCGAGTGGGTGTTCGCCGGGCACGAGTGCGAGCTGGCGGAGCCCGGCGACTTCCTGACGCTGCAGGTCGGTGCCTTCCCACTGATCGTGCTGCGCGGCGCCGACGGCGTGCTGCGCGCCCTGCACAACGTGTGCCGCCACCGCGGCTCGGTGATCTGCGATGCGGGATCCCATGCCGATGCAGGCCGGATCGGTCGGCGCCTGGTGTGCCCGTACCACCAGTGGTCGTACCAGCACGACGGTGAGTTCGCCGGCGGGCGCGACGTGCCCGTCGAGGTCGATCGCCGCGCCCTTGACCTCGGCACAGCCCACTGCGCCACGGTCGCCGGCCTCGTGTTCGTCTGTGTCGCCACTGAGCCGCCGGACCCGGCCCCGCTGCAGCAGTTGGTCGAGCCGTACCTGGTGCCGTTCGACCTCGGCCACGCCGTCGTCGCCCACCGATCGACCTTCGTCGAGCACGGCAACTGGAAGCTCGTGATGGAGAACAACCGCGAGTGTCACCACTGCCGGTTGGCCCACCCCGAGCTGTGCACCTCGTTCCCTCAGGGCACCATGCACTCGGGCGGCGGCTCGGCGGACGAGCTGCGGCGGATGGACGAGATCGTCGCCGCGGCGGAGCAAGCCGGGCTGCCCTCCCGGCTGGCGGCCGACGCCCGCCTGCAGTTCCGCGTGATGCGGATGCCACTGGAGGCCGGCACGCGATCGATGACCCTGGACGGCGCGCCGGCCGTCGATCGGCGGTTCGGCGCCCTGCCCGATCTCGATCTCGGCGACCTGTTGCTGTACCACTACCCGTCGTCGTGGAACCACTTCATGGCCGATCACGCGGTCACGTTCCGCATGCTGCCGCTCGGTCCGACGACGACCGAGCTGCGCACGACGTGGCTCGTGCCGCCCGGCGGCGATGCCGATGACCTCGATCGGCTGACGGCGGTGTGGACGGCGACCAACGGTCAGGACACGGCGCTCGTCGAGCGGGCGCAGCGCGGCGTGTCCTCACCGGCCTACCGGCCCGGGCCGTACGCACCCACCGAGGAGGAGGGCGTGATCCAGTTCGTCGACTGGTACGTCGGCACGTTGCTGGCCCGCGCCGGCAAGTCGGCACCGTGAGTGACCTCGACGTCGCCGCCGCCGCCGGTCAGCCGTTCCCGCACGTCTTCCGCCCGCTCACCCTGCGCCATCTGACGTTGCGCAACCGGATCGTGTTCGGTGCGCACACGACGAACATGGCCGAGCTGGGACGTCCCGGCCGGCAGCACCTGGCCTACTACCGCGAGCGCGCGCTGGGGGGCGCGGCGATGATCGTCGTCGAACCGGTCCCGGTGCACCCGACAGCGGTGCTGACGCGTGGCAACTTCCTCGCCGGCGACGACGCCGTGATCCCTGGATTCCGGGCGATCACCGACGCATGCCACGACGAGGGCGCAGCGATGATCCAGCAGCTGTACCACGTCGGACAGCACGGCGACTTCGACAACTCGTTCCGGCCGTCGTGGTCGCCGTCCGGTCTGCCGTCGTTCCACGACGCCGAGGGCAGCCACGCCGCCTCGGACGCCGAGATCGAGGAGGTGATCGACGGCTTCGTCGACGCCGCCACTCGCGCCCGGCGGGCGGGCTTCGACGGCGTGGAGATCTTCGCCGCTTACCACGCCTTCGTCGATCAGTTCTGGTCGCCGTGGTCGAACCGTCGAAATGACCGCTGGGGTGGCTCGTTCGAGCGCAGGATGCGCTGCTCGGCGACGATCCTCGAACGCATCCGTGGCGCCGTCGGCGAAGACTTCGTGATCGGGCTGGCCGTCAGCGACGATCCGTCGGCGGACGTCCTGCCCAGCCGGGACGAGCTGTGTGAGATCGTCGCCTGGCACGACGAGCGCGAGCTGATGGACTACGTCACCTGCGGCACTGGCAGCTACGTCGACTTCGCCGACATCATCCCGACCCACCAATCGGCCGCCAACCTCGGGGTGGACACGGCCGCCGCGCTGTGCAAGGTCGTGCGTCACGCCAGGGTCCAAGCCGAGAGCCACGTCCGCACGGCGGCCAACGCCGAGGCAGCGTTGGCCTCGGGCGCCGCCGACCTCGTGTCGATCGTGCGGGGCCAGATCGCCGACCCGCACCTCGTGGCCAAGGCGCAGGCGGGCCGGCCGCAGGACGTGCGAACGTGCATCTCGTGCAACCAGATGTGCTGGGGGCGACGATCGCGCGACTACTGGATCTCGTGCCTCGTCAACCCGTCGGTCGGTCGCGAGGACGAGTGGGGTGGCGACCGGTTCACGGCTGCCGCTGATCCAGCGCGAGTGCTGGTCGTCGGCGGCGGTCCCGGCGGGCTCGAGGCGGCCCGCATCGCCGCCGAGCGCGGTCACGAGGTCACGCTCGTCGAGGCGACCGACCGGCTCGGCGGCGCGTTCCGCCTCGCCGGCCAGCAGCCGCAGCGGAGCCAGATCCTCGACCTGCTGGCCTGGTACGAACGCCAGCTCGAGCAGCTCGGCGTCGACGTGCGGTTGGCGACTCGTTTCGATGTCGACGCCGTCGCCGGGATCTCCGCCGACCACGTCGTGGTGGCCACGGGATCTCGACCCGCAGGCACCGGCTTCCAGCGTCGGTTGGCCGGCGTGGACGTGCTCCCTGGCGTCGACGCATCGAACGTGTTCCCTGTCGAGGACGTGCTCGACGGGCGCGCCGACGTCGGTCGGCGCGTCGTGGTCCTCGACGACGTGGGTGACTGGCGCGGTGGTGGCACGGCGCTGCACCTCGCCGAGCACGGGCACGACGTCGTCATCGTGACCGGCCACCCCATGGTCGGGGCGACGATCCAGCGCACCGCCGGCGACGGTCGGTTGCGGGCGCGTCTCGCCGCGCGGGGTGTGCTGTGGCACACCGAGGCCGCTGTGACCGCGTGGTCCGGAGATGCTGCACACGTGCGCCTGCTCGGCGGCCGCACCACGAAGATCGAGGCCGACAGCCTGGTGCTCGCCACGACCAACCGGCCCGACGACGCCCTCGCCCACGGTCTCGCAGCGCGGGGGATCGGCCACCGCGTGGTCGGCGATGCCGTCGCCGCCCGTCTCGCCGTGCACGCGATCTACGAGGCGCGAGCCCTGGCGCGGGCCATCTGATCGCTCCATCGTGGCGACCTCCCCCAGCGATGCCGCAGCCCGACTGGCGCACTCGATCGTCCGTGCCGCTCCGCACGAGCTCCCGCAAGTGGCCCGCATCGTCGTGGCCGCCGCGGCCACCTGGCTGATCGCCGCCTCGCTCGGCGCGCCCGAGCCGCCCGTCTACGCCGTACTGGTCCCGCTGCTGGTGATGCGTGACGACCCGTTCGCCGCGCTCAATGGCTCGGCGAGCCGGATGGTGGGGGTGGTCGCCGGGGTGCTGATCGGTGTCGCCGTGATCGACCTCCTCCCGGCGGGCGTGGGCGCCGGCATCGCACTGCTCGCCGTCTCGCTCCTCGTGGGGATGGTGCTGCGCGTCGGCGGCGTGCTGAACGTGCAGGTCGCCGTCTCGGCGTTCATCGTCTTCGCCGTCGGCACCCCCGCAGGTGGGTTCGCTTGGCGGCGTCTCTGGGAGACCGGGGTCGGCGCCGTCGTCACCGTCGTGCTGGCGCCGCTGCTCTTGCCCCCGAACCCGGTGCGCTTGATCGAGCGGCGGCTCGACCGGCTCGGCGAGGAGCTGCACGACGTGCTGATCTCGGTGGCTGGGGCGCCGGGTGCCGGCGACGAAGCCGGCAGCCTGGTGGAGACGGCGCGGGCGCTGCGGCGCGACGACGAGCAGGCGCAGCGGTCGGCGCGCTGGAACCCGCTGCAACGGCGGCTGCTCCCGGCCCTGCGCGCCCAGCACGAGCGGATCGATCTCGCCGACGTGATGGCCATCCACGTCCATGCCTTCTCCGCCGACCTCCTCGACCTCGCTCGCCGCGGTCACAGCGACGCCCTCGGGGATCGTCGGCCCGTGCTGCTGGCGGTCGCCACGCCGCTGGCTGCCGCCGTCCAGTCGGCCGTCGACGGTCGCGATGACGCCGGGGACCTGCCACGGATCGAGGCTGCGCTGGCCGCCGACCAGGCCGCCGACCAGAGCCCGGTCGCCGTGGTCACCCGCCACCCGCTGATGCGCTTGCAGCAGCTGCTGAGTTAATGGCCTCGCTCGCTCCGAAGACTCCGCTCCTCGGCCTGGGCCGGGCAAGGCCGGCCTGGGCTGACATGCTCACTGCGGCGTGGGCCAAACGGTTCTGCTGAGTTAATGGCCTCGCTCGCTCCGAAGACTCCGCTCCTCGGCCTGGGCCGGGCAAGGCCGGCCTGGGCTGACATGCTCACTGCGGCGTGGGCCAAACGGTTCTGCTGAGCTGCGAGGCTGTGATCGATGCCGTCCGACGATCCGCTGCTGCAGCCGTTCGACCTGAAGGGCGTGCACCTGCGCAACCGCGTCTTCTCGTCGTCGCACGAGCCGGCGTACTCCGAGGACGGGATGCCCAAGGACCGGTACCGGAAGTACCACGTCGAGAAGGCCAAGGGTGGCATCGGCATGACGATGACCGCCGGGTCGGCGGTGGTCGCCGAGGACAGCCCGCCGGCGTTCGGCAACCTGCACGCCTACGACGACGCCATCGTCCCGTGGATCCGGCAGATGACCGACGAGGTCCACGAGCACGGCGCGGCGTGCATGATCCAGTTGACCCACCTCGGCCGGCGCACCAGCTGGGGTCAGGACGACTGGCTGCCGGTCGTCGCGCCATCGCCGCGCCGCGAGCCGGCCCACCGGGCGATCCCCAAGGAGGCCGAGGACTGGGACATCGACCGCATCGTCGGCAAGTACGCCGATGCCGCCGAGCGGATGCGGGCCGGCGGCATGGACGGCATCGAGATCGAGTCGTACGGCCACCTGTTCGACCAGTTCTGGTCGCCGCTGACCAACCAGCGCACGGACGAGTACGGCGGCTCGCCGGAGAATCGACGGCGGTTCGGCTGGCGGGTGCTGCAGGCGATCCGCGAGCGCACCGGTCCCGACTTCGTGGTCGGCATCCGCATGGCGGTCGACGAGACCGTGCCGGGTGGCATCGACGCCGAGGCCGGGCTCGAGCTGCTCGGCCGGCTGGAGGCCGACGGGCTGGTCGACTTCGTCAACGTCATCCGGGGGTACATCGCCGACGAGCCCGGGCTGGAGGAGGTCATCCCGATCCACGGGATGCCGTCGGCTCCGCACCTCGACTTCGCCGGCCGGGTGCGCCAGGCCACGGCCCTGCCGGTGCTGCACGCCTCCAAGGTCGACGACGTCGCGACCGGCGCGTCACGCCATCCGCGAGGGCAAGGTCGACCTCGTCGGGATGACGCGCGCCCACCTCGCCGACCCGCACATCGTGCGCAAGATCGAGCTCGGTCAGGAGGATCGCATCCGCCCCTGCGTCGGGGCGACGTACTGCCTCGACCGGATCTACGAGTCCGGCGAGGCGTTGTGCATCCACAACGCGGCGACGAGTCGTGAGGAGACGATGCCCCACGACATCGCACCAGCCGCGGCGCCGCGCCGGGTGGTCGTCGTCGGCGCCGGTCCCGGTGGCCTGGAGGCGGCCCGGGTGGCGGGCGAGCGGGGCCACGACGTGACGTTGCTCGAGGCGATGCCGTGGGCCGGCGGGCAGGTGCGGCTGGCGGCGCGCAACCCGCGGCGGCGCGATCTCCTCGGCATCGTCGAATGGCGCGAGCACGAGCTGGCGCGGCTCGGCGTCGACGTGCGGTTCGACGTCATCGCCGAGGGTGACGACGTCCTGGCGCTCGACCCGGACGTGGTGATCGTGGCGACCGGCGGCCTGCCGCAGCTGCCCGAGCTGGAGGACGGCACCGAGCGCATGGTGTCGAGCTGGGACGTGCTCGGCGGCGACGTCACGCCGACCGGCGACGTCCTGTTCTACGACGACAACGGCACCCACTCGGCGATGTCGGCGGCCGAGGCGATCGCCCGGTCAGGGGCGCGGCTGGAGATCGTCACGCCGGAGCGGATGCTGGGCATCGACGTCGGCGGGATGAACCACGTGCCGTACGCCCGGGCGTTCAACGAGACCGACACGCGAGTGACGTTGAACCAGCGGGTGCTGGCGGTGCGACCCGAGTCGGGTCGGCTGTGCGCCGAGATCGGCAGCGACCACAGCGACCATCGGGCCGTGCGCCACGTCGACTACGTGGTCGCCGACCACGGCACGGCGGCGTCGGCCGACCTGTACTTCGAGCTCAAGCCGGCGTCGTCGAACCGGGGCGAGGTCGATCACGCCGCGCTGCTGGCCGGGCGTCCGCAGTCCGTCGTCAGCAACCCGGACGGCGGGTTCCAGCTGTTCCGCATCGGCGACGCCGTGGCCAGCCGCAACATCCACGCCGCCGTCTACGACGCCCTCCGCCTGCTCAAAGACCTCTGACCATCCGAGGGTTTCCTGCATCCGAGGGCTACCGGAGGGGAAGCCCCGCAGCAAACCCTCCGATGCAGCAAACCCTCGGATGGGTCAGTCGGTGGCGAGGAGGAGGTCGTCGAGCTTCGTCAGCGTCGAGTCGGCGACGCCGAGGTGGCGGACGAAGTTGCGGACCGAACCGTGGTCCCGCTCGAGGTCGGTCAGCACGAGCGACATCGCCGCCGGGTCGGCGGTGAAGAACGAACGCGGCGTCGACTCGATCCGACGGGCGATCTCCTCGTCCTGCGCCGCAGTGGTGGCGAGGAAGGCGTCCATCGTCTCCTGGGTCAGCGCGTAGTCCTCCACGACGTCGTCGTGGCCGACGCCGAGGGCGCCCAGCAGCAGCGCGGCGAGCAGTCCGGTGCGGTCCTTGCCGGCGGCGCAGTGGAAGACGGCCGGGAGCGCATCAGGATCGGCGAGCACCTCGAAGGCGGCGGCGAATCGTTGCCCACCGTCGACCAGCATCCCGTTGTACGTGCGGTGGAGGAACTCGGTCGGCGGCAGGTTCTCGCGGATCGCGGCCTCGCGATCCCAGGTCTGGTCGAGCACCGAGAGGTGGTGGAAGGCGACGGGGTAGTCCTCGTGCGGGAACCGGCCCCGCTCGTCGATCTCCCGCGCCGTCCGCAGGTCGACCACCGTGCGCAGTCCGATCGGACGCAACACCTCGAGATCCTCGACGGTCAGGCGACCCAGCCCGTCGGCGCGGAAGAGGGTGCGCCACCGGACGGTCCGCCCGTCGCGGGTGGGGTAGCCGCCGAGGTCGCGGAAGTTGAAGACACCAGCGAGTTCGAGACCGCGGGTCGGTGCAGCAGTGGTCACCCGTTCGAAGGTAGAGGCCGACCGTGTCGATCCATCGACGTGCGGATGAGCAGGACGTGAACAGCCCTCGGTCATCCGTCACCCCGTGGCCGGGCGGAGCACGATTAGGTTGCCCAGCGTGCCGGCCTATCGCGTCCGCTACGAGGGCCCGAGAGAGCTGGCGATGGGCATCGCGACGGCGCTGGCCGACGCGCCCGGCATCGACCTCACGGCGTCGCAACCGCCGCAGACCACCGACGCCGGGGTCAGCCTCGAACTCGTCGTCGAGGGCGACGCCGACGCGGTGCTCGACGCCGTGGGCAGCTCCCGCAGTGGCTTGCCCGACGGCGCTCGCCTGCACCTCGACGCCACCTGAGGCCGAGCGCCGTCGGCGGCCCTCAGGTCGGCGGGTCGAGCGGGAGCGACCAGTGGTGCGGGGCGATGAGGTGGCGGACGGAGTCAGGCCCCCACGAGCCCTTGGCGTAGGGCTGCACGGGCGGCGGGTCGTCGAGGAGCGGCGTCGAGACCTCCCACAGCCGCTCGATGCCGTCAGCGCGCGTGAACAGCGACTGATCGCCGTGCATGGCGTCGAGGATCAGCCGCTCGTAGCCCTCCAGCCCTTCCTCGCCGGCGAACGAATCGCCGTAGCGGAACGTCATGTCGACCTCGCCCAGGCGCATCGTCGGGCCCGGCACCTTGGCCAGTAGCCGCGCGCTGATCCAGCCGGGGTCGTCGAAATCGATCATCAACTGGTTGGCGCGGCGGCGGTGGGCGTCGGCTGCGGCGGCGCGGAACATCTGCACCGCTGGGCGGCGGAACACCAGGGTCACGGTCTGGCGGCGCTCGGCCATCGCCTTCCCCGTGCGCAGGTAGAAGGGGACGCCGCTCCACCGCCAGTTGTCCACCTCGACGCGCAGGGCCACGAACGTCTCGGTCGACGACGCCGGGTCGACCCCGGGTTCGGCGAGATAGCCGTCGTACTGGCCGCGCACGACGTGAGCCACGTCGAGCGGTCGGAGCGCCTCGAACACCTTGCCCTTCTCGTCGCGCAGCGGCTTCGCCATGAGCGATGTCGGAGGCTCCATGGCGACGAACCCGAGCACCTGGAACAGGTGGGTGACGACCATGTCCTTGAACGTGCCGGTGGCCTCGAAGAACGCCGCCCGGCCCTCGATGCCGATCGCCTCGGGCACGTCGATCTGCACGTAGGCGATGTGGTCGCGGTTCCAGATCGGCTCGAACAGCCCGTTGGCGAAGCGCAGTGCGAGCAGGTTGTCGACGGATTCCTTGCCGAGGAAGTGGTCGATGCGGAAGATCTGCGATTCGTCGAAGACAGCGTGGAACGCAGCGTTGAGCGCCTTCGCCGACGCGAGGTCGGTGCCGAACGGCTTCTCGGCGATCACCCGGCCGCCGGCGGCGAGCCCGGTGGCGCCGAGCATGGCGACGACGCTGGCCGACGCCGACGGCGGGACGGCGAGGTGGAACAGCCGGCGGGGTTGGCCGCCGATCGCCGCCTCGGCGGCGTGGACGGCGGCGAGCAGGGGGTCGGGGTCGGCCGGGTCGGCGGCGCCGAAGTGGAGCGTCGACTCGAACGCCGTCCACGCATCGCCGGCCGGAGGGGCGAGCCCGAACTCGGCGACGGCGTCGCGGGCGTGTTGGCGGAACTGGTCGTCGGTGAGCGCGAACTGCGCCGGCGCTGACCCGACGATGCGGTACCGCGCCGGCATCAGGCCCGCCGAGGCGAGGTGGAACAGGCCCGGGAGGAGCTTGCGCTTGGCCAGGTCGCCGGTGGCCCCGAAGATCACGATCACGTGGTCGTCGGGGACTGGAAGGCCTCTCGATCGGGTGGTGCTCATCGGCGACCGCTCGGACCTGGTTCGATGTGGCGCCAATGGACGTCGAGCAGGAGAAGCAAGCCGCTGCGCACGCCGCGGCGGAACTCGTCGAGGACGGCATGGTCGTCGGGCTCGGCAGCGGCACGACGGTCGACCATCTGCTGCCGGCGTTGGCGGCACGCGGGTTGGCGATCACGTGCGTGGCGGCTTCGCCGAGCACGGAGCAGGGGGCCCGCCGGCTCGGTCTCGTCGTCGTCGACTTCGCGACGATCGAGCTGCTCGACATCGCCATCGACGGCGCCGACCAGGTCGCGCCGGACGGGTGGCTCGTCAAGGGCGGCGGCGCGGCGCACACCCGCGAGAAGATCGTCGCCGCCGCCGCTCGGCAGTTCGTGGTCATCGCCGACTCGACCAAGACGGTTGACGCGCTGCACCCACCGATCCCGCTCGAGCTGCTCGAGTTCGGGCTGGCCGCCACGTTGGCCCAGCTGCATCCGACGTCCCCACGAGACGTGCCGCGCAGCCCCGACGGTGGCGTGATCGCCGACTACGGCGGCCCGGTGCCCGATCCCGCCGCACTCGCCGCGCGCCTGGCGGCGACGCCTGGTGTGGTCGGCCACGGGCTGTTCCCCGCGGACATGGTCAGCACCGTCCTCATCGGGCGCGGCGCCACCGTCGAGCGCCGGCACATCAGCCACGGTGCTTGAGGGCGCGGTAGCGCCGGATCAGCGCGTTCGTCGATGAGTCATGGGTGAGCTCCGGCTCGTCCTCGCTCTCCAGCTCGGGGAAGATCTGCACGGCCAGCACCTTGCCCAGCTCGACGCCCCACTGGTCGAAGGAGTCGATGTCCCAGATCGTGCCCTGGGTGAAGACGCTGTGCTCGTAGAGGGCGACGAGTGTGCCGAGCAGGCGCGGCGTCAGCCGCTCGGCGAGCAGCACGTTGGTCGGCCGGTTGCCCTCCATCACCCGGTGCGGTACGACATCGGGCGGCGTGCCCTCGGCGCGCACCTCGTCGGCCGTCTTGCCGAAGGCCAGCGCCTGGGCCTGTGCGAAGACGTTCGACGAAAGGATGTCGTGGTGGTCGCGCAGCGGGTTGAGGCTCTGGCCGAAGCCGATGAGGTCGACGGGGATCAGGCGAGTGCCCTGGTGGAGCAGTTGGTAGAAGCTGTGCTGCCCGTTGGTGCCCGGCTCGCCCCAGTAGACGGCGCCGGTGTCGTAGTCGACGCGGGCGCCGCTCAGCGTCACGTGCTTGCCGTTCGACTCCATCGTCAGCTGCTGGAGGTAGGCGGGGAAGCGCTCGAGGTACTGGTCGTAGGGCATCACGCCGATGGTCTGGACGCCGAAGAAGTTGACGTACCAGACGGCGAGCAGTCCCATGAGGACGGGCAGGTTCTGCTCGAGGGGAGCGGTGCGGAAGTGCTCGTCGAGATCGTGGAAACCTCCCAGCAGCTCGGTGAACTGGTCCGGCCCGATGGCGATCATCGTCGACAGCCCGATCGCCGAGTCCATCGAGTAGCGGCCGCCGACCCAGTCCCAGAAGCCGAACATGTTGGCGGTGTCGATGCCGAAGGCGGCGACCTTCTCGGCGTTCGTCGACACGGCGACGAAGTGCTTGGCCACGGCCCCGTCGGCGCCAAGCGCGCCCGTCACCCAATCTCGTGCCGACGTCGCGTTGGTCAGCGTCTCGAGGGTGCCGAAGGTCTTCGACGAGATGATGAACAGCGTCTCGTCGGGGGAGAGATCGTGGGTCGCCTCGACGAAGTCGGTGGCGTCGACGTTGGACACGAACCGGAACGTGAGGTCGCGTTGGCTGTAGTGGCGCAGGGCCCGGTAGGCCATCACCGGTCCGAGGTCGGAGCCGCCGATCCCGACGTTGACGATGTTGCGGATCGGTTTGCCGGTGTGGCCGGTCCACTCGCCGGAGCGGATGCGGTCGGCGAACGCCGCCATGCGGTCGAGCACGTCGTGGACCTCGGCGACGACGTCGACCCCATCGACGACGAGCGTCGAGCCCTTGGGCATCCGCAGCGCGACGTGGAGCACGGACCGGTGCTCGGAGACGTTGATCTTGTCGCCGCGGAACATGGCGTCGCGATGGCCGTCGAGATCGCACTCGCGCGCGAGGTCGACGAGCAGGCGCACGGTCTCGTCGGTGATCCGGTTCTTCGAGTAGTCGAGGTACAGCCCGGCTGCCTCGGCGGTCATCCGCTCACCCCGTTCGGGATCGTCGGCGAACAGCTGGCGAAGGTGCACGTCGCCGATCTCGGCGTGGTGGCGCGCCAGCGCCGTCCACGCCGGGCTGCTCGTGCGGGTTGGCGGGGTGGTCACGGTGCAGGGCTCCTCGTCGGCTGACCGCAGGGACCGTCGGACACTAGAGCGCGCGCGGTGTCAGGCGGCTGGTGCTCGTGCCTGGGGGCCGGCGGGGTACGAACGTCCGGAAGTCTGCCGCGCATTCCTCGGTGACGAGGCGACGCCGCAGGGGACCGGGGTGGACTGATCGGCGAGACCTGCGGGAAAGCTGGCTCCATGACACTCGCTCGCCCGCCTGTCGTCAGCCAGACCGAATGGGATGAGGCCCTGGCGGCCATGACCGCGCGAGGAGGCGGTCGCCGCGGAGATGCACCAGCTCGAGGCCGATCGCAAGCGCATGCCCATGGTCCGCGTCGAGCACGACTACCGCTTCGACGGCCCTGACGGGTCGCGGTCCCTGGCGGAGCTGTTCGACGGACGGAGTCAGCTCATCCTGTACCGCTTCTTCTTCGAAGCGGGCGTCGGCGGCTGGCCCGATGCCGGGTGCGTCGGCTGCTCGTCCTGGGCCGACGGCATTCCCGAGCTCGGCCTCTTGCATGCTCGCGACATCACCGTTGCCATGGCGTCGCCGGCACCCCAGGCGAACCTCCGCCGCTACGCCGAGCGGATGGGCTGGACCGATGTCCCGTGGTACACGATCGGCACCGAACGCTTCTCGGCCGATCTCGGGGTCGACGAGTGGTTCGGCCTCAACGTGTTCCTGCGCGACGGCGACGACGTCTACCGCACCTATTTCCTTCAGCACGGCCCGATGGTCCAAGCCATCGGCAGCGTCTGGAGCATGTTCGCCCTCGCGCCCTACGGCGGCCAGGCGGAGGGCGAGGATGCACCCGAAGGATGGCCGCAGGCGCCGCAATCGTTCTGGTATCGCCGTCACGACGAGTTCGACGATCCGCCCCCGTCGGCGACCGGCGGCTGGTCCGACAACACCTGACCGGCTGCGGCGACGTGCTCAACCGACAGGTCGTGACTCCGTCGGAGAACGCTCAGAGCTGCGATGGGTCGAAGTGGTTCACCGTGAACTCGGCGCCCTGATCGTCGACCAGCACGGCGGCTCGAACGGGGCCGGCGTCGTACGGCTCGACGCGCACCTGCGCCGCCGAGCTCGACGGCTCGCCGCGCGGTGGCGTCGGTGTCGGCGACGGCGAACACGATCCGCCACGTCGCCGGTGTGCCCGCCGGGGCCTGCTCCACCCACGCCACCGCGTCGGCGAAGCCGGGCGGGGCGCCGGATTCGTCCTGACGTTCCCGGATGCCCGGCTCCAGCTCGGCCAGGTGGTCGCCGTAGCCGGGCCGGCGCACCATGAGGGCCTCGGCGCCGCCGATGTCGACGGCGGTCAGCTCCCACCCGAACACGGCGCGATAGAAGTCGCCCACGGCGGACGGATCGGCGACGACGAGGTTGCTCCAGTTCCAGGCGCTGTCGGCGTTGACGACCTGCGCGCCGCGGTGGGTGGCGGCCTGCCAGAGGCGCAGCGCGGCCCCTGCCGGGTCGGCGATGACTGCCGAGCGCCCGGCAGTACCGACGTCGGTCGGCGGCTGCAGCACGCGTCCCCCGGATCGCCAGACCGTGGCAGCGACGCCGTCGGCGTCGTCGACGGCGACGTAGGTGTTCCACCTCGGCGGGCCGGTGGCCCCGGCCGCGGTCTCGTCAGCCGGTGAACCGACGCCGGCCACCGTCAGCCCGTCGAGCGCAGCGACGACGTCCCGGTCGGCCGACCCCGACCTCGACCTCGCCTCGGCCGGCTGCCGGTCATCGAACGTCCAACCGAACACCCCGCCGTAGAACTCGATCGCTGCGCCGACGTCCGGCGGCTCGAGGTCGATCCAGCACGGCACGCCGGCGGGGTAACCGTCCCGGGCGATCACGAGGGCGCCGGCCCATCGGGTGGCGTCCACGGCTGCAACCAATCCGTTGCCGGCCAGCCCTCCACGGCGGCCAGCAGCTCGTACATCGTGGCGCCGTCGATCGACTCCCGCACGATGTCGGCGTGCCCGGCGTGACGACCGATCTCCTCGATCAGGTGCAGCAGCACCCAGCGCAGTGACCAGGCCTCCACGTCGTCCGGGTACCACGGCACGCCCTTGGGCACGGGGACCGGCGCGTCGAGCGACATGCCCCGGACGACCTGCTCGGTGCTCGCCGCCACCGCGTCGAGCTCGGCGAGGGCCTCGGCCAGCGAACGGTCCGGCCCGAGCCGGAAGCCCTCCTCGTACTCCTCGGCGCCGCCGCCGGCCCGCTGGAGCACCACGTCGATCCAGCCGCGCTCCATCGCCGTCACGTGGGTGACGAGCCCGCCGACGCTCAGCGCACCCGCCGTCGGAGTCTGGCGCGCTTGCTCGTCGGTCAGGCCGTAGGCGGCGTTCTTGATCCCGTCGCGCTGCTGGGCGATGTACGCCAACAGCAGCTCTCGCTCGTCGGTGAGTGGCGGGGCCTGTCCTGGCATGTTCGGTCTCCGTTCGGTCGTCGAGGACGGCGACCAGCATGCGCCATTGAAGTGGACATCTGATGTCCACTTCCGTCGGTCGTCCGATCTCGACGTGGGAAACGGCTGGCTCGGGCGCCCTGGGGTAGAAATGGCGCGTGTCCGACCTCGCGTCGACGGCGCCGCCCGCGACCGGCTCGCCCAGCTCGCTGGCGTCGATGCGGTCGACGGGGCAGTTCGGCGTGATCGTGTTCCTGGCCTCGGACGTCATGCTGTTCGCGCCGTTCTTCGCCGCCTACTTCCTCCTGCGTGCCGGCAACCAGCCGTGGCCGCCCGAGGGCGTCGAGCTCGACACGTTGCGGGCGGGGATCTTCACCGCCGTGCTCCTCGCCTCGTCCTTCACGCTGGTCGCCTCCGATCGCGCCGCCGAGCGCGACGACGCCGGCCGCCAGCGACGGTGGCTGCTGGCCACCATCGCCCTCGGCGCAGCGTTCCTGGCCAACCAGTTCGCCGAGTACGCCACGCTTTCCTTCACCGCCGACGACCACCCGTACGGCTCGACCTACTGGTTGCTCACGGGCCTGCACTCGGCCCACGTGTCGGCCGGACTGATCGCCATGGCCCTGCTGTTCGTCCGCTCCGCCCGCACCAGCCGCCCCGCCGCCATCGCCACCTGGACCGGCGGCGTCTCCCTCTTCTGGCACCTCGTCGACGTCATCTGGTTGTTCCTCTTCGCCACGATCTGGATCATCCGGTGAAGTTCAGCCACCTCGCCGTCGCCCTTCCGCTGGCCGCTGCCGCGGCGGCTGGCGCGACGTCGTTCGCCGCGTCGGCCGGCGACCGGGCGGCGCCGGATTCCACTGCTGCGCCGACCGCAGCGCCCGCCGACCTCGGCCGCACGCTGTACCGAACGCACTGCACCAGCTGCCACGGGCTGGACGGAGCGGGCGTCGAGGGCCGTGGACCGACACTGCAGGCGGAGGGCGAGGCCTCCGTCGATTTCGTCCTGCGCACGGGCCGCATGCCGATGGCCGAGCCGAACGTGCAGGCCAACCGCGGCCCGGTGCAGTTCTCCGAGGAGGAGATCGTGGCCCTCGTGGCGTACGCCGGGGCGTTCGGCGACGGACCGGCGGTCCCGGACATCGACATCGCTGCCGGCAACGTCGGCGCCGGCGGCGAGATCTACCGACTCAACTGCGCCGCCTGCCACACCGCCTCGCTGGCCGGAGCGGCGATCGGCGGCGGCCGCGCGGCGCCGTCGCTGATGGAGTCGACACCGACGGAGATCGGCGAAGCGGTCCTCATCGGGCCGGGGGCCATGCCGGTGTTCGGCGAGCTCAGCGACCAGGACCGCAACGACGTCGCGGCGTACATCATCGACCTCCAGGAGCGCAACCGTGGGGTCGCGCTGCGCGACTTCGGCGGAGTCGGGCCGGTCGGCGAAGGGCTGGCGGCCTGGCTGCTGGCGCTGCTGCCGCTGGTCGCGCTGACCCGCTGGATCGGCTCGGCCCACGAAGGTCGCGACGCCGGCGCCAACCCGCCCGTCGACGAGCAGGGCGAGGTGGTCACGTGAGCGAGCGAGTGGTCGAGCGTCGCGACCAGGAGGCGCCGGACGACTTCCGCACCGGCCGGCCGGCCAACAAGCGGGCCGAGCGGGCGGCGATCGCGGCCTTCCTGATCGCCGTCGCCGGCGGCATCACCGCCGCCGTGGCCTACGCCACGGAGCAGACCGACGTGCTGCTCGGCCTCGGCCTCGCCGCCGCGCTCGGGGGCATCGGGTTCGGCCTCGTGTCGTGGGCCAAGTTCCTCGACCTCGACGAGCATGCGGTGCAACAGCGCGAGCGCCTGGCCATGACGCCCGAAGACGTCCAGGGCCTCGAGGAGGAGCTCGAACTGACCCGCGAGACCGTCGGGCGGCGCAAACTGCTCGTCGGGCTGCTCGGCGTGTCGTTCGTCAGCATGCTCGTCGGTTTCGTCGGTCCGATCGGCTCGCTCGGACCCCGCCCGCGTGGCGAGCGTGGTCGCACCTCGTGGCGGGCGGGGTCTCGGCTGGTGACCAGCGAGGGGCAACCTGTCGAGAGCGCGGCCGGCAGCTTCGACCAGCTGATCACCGTGTTCCCGGAGGGCGCCATCGGCGTCGACGACTCCCAGGTCGTGCTGCTCCGCCTGCCGCCCGACCTCCTGACCGGCCGCACCGTCGAGCGAGGCGCCGTCGACGGGTGGGTCGCCTACTCCAAGATCTGCACCCACGCCGGCTGCTCGGTCGGGTTGCTCGGCGTCGACAACCGCGCCCCGCAGACGCTGCGCCAGCTCGTGTGCCCCTGCCACCAGTCCGTGTTCGACCCGCTGGACAGCGCCCGCCCGGTGGGTGGGCCGGCTCCACGCCCGTTGCCGCAGCTCGCCATCGAGGTCGACGCCGAGGGCTTCCTCGTCGCCAAGGGCGACTTCACCGGCGTGGTCGGTCCGCTGGCGTGGAACGAGGCGGACGAGTTCGAGGGATGAGCACCGACGTGGTCAAGGGCGCCGAGCCGCAGCAGCCGGTCGCTGCGGAAGGGACGAAGCGGCGCGGGCTGGTCGAGCGGTACGTCGACTCGATCGCCGGCCGGGTCGGCGCCGGATCCGGGCTGCACAAGGCGCTGCGCAAGGTCTTCCCCCACCACTTCTCGTTCCTGTGGGGGGAGATCGCCCTCTACTGCTTCGTCGTCCTGCTGATCACCGGGACCTACTTGACGTTCTTCTTCGAGGGGACGCAGCAGACCGTCGTCTACGACGGCTCGTACGGCCCGCTGCGCGGCGTGGAGGTGTCCGGTGCCTACGAGTCGGTGCTGCGCATCTCGTTCGACGTCAAGGGCGGCCTGCTGATCCGCCAGATGCATCACTGGGCGGCCCTGGTCTTCGTCGGCGCCATCGCCCTGCACATGGCGCGGGTCTTCTTCACCGGCGCCTTCCGGCGGCCCCGCGAGATCAACTGGGTGGTCGGCGTGCTGTTGCTGCTGCTGGCGCTGGCCGCCGGCTTCACCGGCTACTCGCTGCCCGACGACCTGCTGTCGGGCACCGGCCTGCGGATCACCCAGGCGATCATCCTCGCCCTGCCGCTGATCGGCGAGCGGGCCACCTACCTGATCTTCGGCGGCGAGTGGCCGGGCACCGACATCATCGGCCGGCTCTATCCGGTCCACATCCTGCTCATCCCGGCGGCCATCGTCGCCCTCCTCGCCGTCCACCTGGCGCTCGTGTGGCGGCAGAAGCACACCCAGTTCCGCTCCCGGGAGGCGACGGAGCACAACGTGATCGGCGAACGGATCTGGCCCACGTTCGCCATGAAGTCGATCGGGCTCCTGTTCCTCGTCGCCGGGGTGATCGCCGCGATGGGGGCGCTGTTCGAGGTCAACGCGGTCTGGCTGTACGGGCCGTACGACGTCGGCGCGGCCACGTCGTACTCACAACCGGACTGGTACATCGGCTTCCTCGAAGGCTCCTTGCGACTCTTTCCGCCGTGGGAGACGCGCGTCTTCGGGTACATGATCAACAACTTGATGTACTCCGGGGTCTTGATCCCCGGCGTCGTCTTCACCGGGTTGCTGCTCGTGCCGTGGATCGAGCGCCGGCTGACGAAGGACAAGCGCGAGGTCGACCGCGAGCACCACCTGCTCGACCGTCCACGCGACGCCCCGCACCGCACCGCCGCCGGCGCAGCAGCGATCACGTTCGTCGCCGTCCTGTTCCTCGGCGGGTCGCAGGACGTCATCGCCGGCACGCTCGACATCTCCATCGGCCGCATGACGACGTTCCTCCAGATCGCCGCACTGGTCGGCCCGCCCATCGCCTACTGGGCGGCGTACCAGCTGTGCGTCGCGCTGCGCCGCCGCGAGGGGCCTGAGCGCACCGAGCGGGCCGGCGTCGTGGTCCGCGATTCCGGCGGCGGCTACCGCGGGCTCGGCGAGGCGAGCGTGGACTCCGAGGGGGAGCGCACCGACGGGGCCGACGGCGTCGGCGACGCGCTGGACGAGCGCCTGACCGCAGGGCCGGTCGGCGAATGATGATCAGGCTGCCGGAGCCGCTGACCGAGCAGGCGGAGGAGATCGACGGCGTCTGGAACTTCTTCCTGATCGGCGCCGTCGCGGTCTTCGCCCTCATCGCCGTGCTCGTCGTGGTGATCCTGGTGCGGTTCCGCCGTCGCAGCGACCGCCTGCCTCGCCAGGTGCGCGAGAACATCCCGTTCGAGCTGTCCTACACCGTCATCCCGCTGCTCGTCGTCCTGGCGTTGTTCGTGATCACCTTCATCACCGTCCGCTCCGTGGACGCCGAGGCCGAGTCGGACGCCGATGTCGACCTGGTCGTCGACGTCATCGGGTTCCGCTGGCAGTGGCGCTTCGAGTACCCCGAGTCGGGGGTCGTGGTCAACGGGACCGAGCAGGACATCCCCGAGCTCGTGCTCCCCGCATCGTCGACCGTGCGCTTCAACGTCACGTCGGTGGACGTGATCCACTCCTTCTGGATCCCGGGCTTCCGGTACAAGCGGGACATGTTCCCGAACGAGGTCGGCACGATCGACGTCGACATGAACGACCGCACCGGTGCGTGGCCGGCCGGCGGTGTGTGCGCCGAGTTCTGCGGCCTCGATCACCACAAGATGTACTTCGACCTGCGCGTCGTCACGCCCGAGGAGTTCGCCCAGTGGGTCGCCGACAACGGTGGCGAACGATGACGTTCACCGCGTTCCCCGGCCACACCACCTGCAGCCTGCGCAGGTCCTGGCCGCTCCCTCGCCGGCGCTCGGTCGCCCGCATCGAGCGCCGGAGGTCGACATGACCACCACCGACCCGCGACCCCGCACGTCGGACAGCGGTGGCGATGCCGAGCTGTTCGAGATCGACGACTTCATCGGCGACGATGGCGAGGCCGGGCACAAGGGCCTGCCGCGCTCCCTCATCGGGTGGCTGACGACCACCGACCACAAGGCGATCGGCGTCGCCTACGCCGTGACCGCCCTCGTCTTCCTGGCCATCGGCGGCGCCCTCGCCGGGATCATCCGCGCCGAGCTGGCCCAGCCGGGTGAGCAGTTCATCGACGAGGGCTTCTACAACCAGGTCTTCACGATCCACGGCAGCGTCATGGTGTTCCTGTTCGCCGTGCCGTTCGGGTTCGCGCTCGCCAACTACCTCGTGCCGCTGCAGATCGGCGCTCCCGACATGGCCTTCCCCCGCCTCAACGCCCTGTCCTACTGGCTGTACCTGTTCGGTGGCGTGATCATGCTGGCCGGGTTCCTGACCGACGGGGGTGCCGCCGCCTTCGGCTGGTACGGCTACCCGCCGCTGTCCGGCCCGGTCGGCTCGCCGGGCATCGGTGCCGACCTGTGGATCGCCGCCCTGATCCTCACCGGCACGTCCGGCACGCTGAGCGCGATCAACATCATCACCACCATCACGATGATGCGGGCGCCCGGCATGACCATGTTCCGCATGCCGATCCTGTGCTGGAACGTGTTCCTGACCAGCTTCATGGTCCTGGTGGCGTTCCCGGTGCTGTCCGGCGCGCTGGTGATGCTGGAGGCCGACCGACGGTTCGGCACGCACTTCTACGACCCCGGTGCCGGGGGGTCGCCGATCCTCTACCAGCACCTGTTCTGGTTCTTCGGCCACCCCGAGGTGTACATCGTGGCCCTGCCGTTCTTCGGGGTCGTCACGGAGATCTTCCCCGTGTTCGCCCGCCGTCCGGTCTTCGGGTACAAGGGCCTGGTGCTGGCGACGATCACCATCTCGGCGCTGTCGACGTCGGTGTGGGCGCACCACATGTTCGTCACGGGCGCCGTCGTGCTGCCGTTCTTCGCCGCCACGTCGTTCCTCATCGCCGTACCGACCGGCGTGAAGGTCTTCAACTGGATCGGCACGATGTGGGGCGGCTCGATCTCTTGGGAAGCGCCGATGCTCTTCTCGATCGGCTTCCTCGTGACGTTCGTCGCCGGCGGCGTGACCGGCGTGATGCTGGCGTCACCGACGCTGGACTTCCACCTCAACGACACGTACTTCGTGGTCGCCCACTTCCACTACGTGATGGGCGGCACGGTGGTCTTCGCCCTCTTCGCGGCGATCTACTTCTGGTGGCCGAAGGTCACCGGCAGGATGCTCGACAAGCGCCTCGGCCAGTGGCACTTCTGGCTCCTCGTCATCGGCTTCAACGCCACGTTCTTCGTGATGCACTTCCTGGGTCGCGACGGCATGCCCCGCCGCGTCGCCGACTACCAGGCGACCGACGACTTCGAGCTGTGGAACCTCATCGCCTCGTTGGGGTTCGTGGTGCTCGTCGTCTCGATGGTGCCGTTCCTGTGGAACGTGATCGCCTCGTTCCGCAAGCCGATGACGGCGGGCCCCGATCCGTGGCACGCCAACTCGCTGGAGTGGGCCACGTCCTCGCCGCCGCCGGTCCACAACTTCACGTGGCTGCCGCCGATCCGCTCCGAGCGTCCCGTGTTCGACCTGCGCTGGATGAACCACGCCGACGTCAGCGCGATCGGGACGACCGACGCGTGGAAGAACCGCCAGGACCACGACACGCGGTGGGTCCCGCTGCACCCCTACGACCACGGCGAGGGTGACGCCCCCCTGGCCGAGTCCGCACCCGAGGAGCGCACCTCCCCGGCCGGTGGCAATGCCGGTCCCGATGCCGATCCGGACCTGCGATGAGCCGATCCCACGCGGTGAGCGGTGAGGGCACGTTGTCCCCTCACCGCTCACCGCGCCCGGTGGGGGCTTCCCGATGAGGCTCGAGATGATCATGTGGACGGGGCTGACACTGTTCTACGTGGCGATCGGGGTCATCTACTGGCTCGTCGACGGTGACCCGGCCGGGGCCTCCCTGCTGCTGATGGCCACCGGGCTCGGCGGCCTGATCGCCGGGTGGATGTGGGGCTGGCGGCGCCACAACGCCCACCCACGACCGGCCGACCGGGGTGACGCCGACGTGGAGGACGAGGTCGGCGTCGTCGGCGTGTTCCCGACGGCCAGCGTGCGGCCGTTGGTCCTCGGCGTCGGGATCTCCGCCGCCGTGCTCGGCGCGGTGCTCGGTTCGTGGATGCTGCTGGTCGGTGTGGCGATCACCCTGTCGCAGGTCGCGCTGCTGACCCGGGACGCCGACCGGTGACGCTGCTGGCCCACTCGGCCGGGCTCGATCACGTGCTCGTCGGCGTGGTCGCCGCCCTTGCCGTCCTCGTCTACGGCTGGGCGTGGGTGCACCAGCCCCGACCCGTGGCGTGGCGGCTGGTCTGCTGGGTCGGCGGGGTCGGCATCGTGCTGTTCGCCTCGTTGCCATGGGTGGAGGCCCTGGCCGAGGAGAGCTTCACCGGGCACATGGTGCAGCACCTCCTGGTGATCATCGTGGCAGCGCCGCTCCTCGTCCTCGCCCGTCCCGTGAGGACGGTCGGGAGCGCGGGCTGGTTGCCGACGGCCAGCGCGGCGGCACCCGCTGGCCGGCGATGGGCGGCGGCATGGCGCACCTGGGTCCCGATCGCCGGCCCGCTGTTCTTCGTCGCCGTGCTGTACGTGACCCACCTGACCTCGATCTACGACCGGGCGCTCGACGACCGGCTGCTCCACGAGATCGAGCACGCCGCCTACCTGCTGGGCGCCGTGCTCACGTGGAGCGCGGTGCTCGGCGCCGGCCGGGCCAGCGCGGCGGCCCGCGTCGGCGCCGTCTTCGGGGTCGCTGTCGGCGGAGCGCTGCTCGGCATGGTCCTGCTGTCGGCGCCGACCCCGCTGATCCCGACCTACGCCGAGCAGCTCGGCACGGCACGAGCCTTGTCCGACCAGCGCTCGGCGGCCGCCCTGATGTGGGTCGGCGGGATGCTGACCACCGTGCCCCTGCTGCTCGTCGCCGTCTGGCGGTGGGCCTCGGCCGAGGAGCGGATCAGCCGGCGCGCCGAGGCGCTGCAGGGACCGCCGGTGGTCCCTGATCGTCGGCCGGTCGGACCGTCAGCGGGCTGATCGCTCGTCGGCGACCTCGTGTGCCGACGGTGCCATGACGTGCGGGGTGAGCTGGCCGGGGTCGATGAAGCCGTCGACGAACTGGTTGAGGTGGGATGCGTGGTCGATTGCGACGGCGTGGTGGCGGGCGTGGTCGGCGCGGATCAGCGCCGCGGGGCGGACGACGCGGATGACGACGGCCACGATCAGCAACAGCACGCCGGCGAGGGCCACGGACAGCCACACGGAGGTCAGCTCCGTGATGGCGGCGAGCGTCAGCCCGCCGATCGGCGTGACGAGGCTCACCGACGCGCCGTACAGCGCGAGCACGTGGCCCTCCATCTCGGGCGATGTGTTCAGTTGGACGAGCGATGACAGCACGGCCCGGGCGATCGCCAGGCCGAGGCCGATCGGGAGGAGGAGGCCGACCACGCTGAACATCCGGCCGGGCCCACCCAGTTCGTCGCCGAGCAGCCCGATGACCATGAGCGAAGCGCCACAGACGAGGAGGACCGGACCGACGAGCCGGACCTTGGGGTACTCCTCGCGGATCCGCCGCAGCACCAGCGCGACGAGGCTGCCACCGACGGCGTAGAACGCGGTCAGCACCCCGAGCGCGTGGGCATCGTCGTCGATCTGATCGGCGATCGCCGGCAGCAGGGAGGCGATCGGCACCGCCAGGAGCGTCAGGAGGACGATCATCAGGATCGCCAAGCGCACGGTCGGTTCGGTGCGGATGTAGGCGAGCGTTTCGCGACGCCGCACGCGGACGGTGCGCCGCCCGGGAGGTCGACTCGGTTCGTGCCGGGTGGCGATGATCAACGCGAAGGGGAGGAAGCTCAGCGCGTTGAAGGCGAACGCCGACCCCGGCCCGACCCATGTGATGACGAAGCCGCCGACCACGGCGCCGACGATCCTTGCCAGGGACCTGACGCTGACGAACAGGGCGTTGGCCTCGTGCAGACGGGCGTCGGGCACCATGCTGCGCTCGAACTGCTGCCAGGACGGGAAGCGCAGCGCGCTGCACGTTCCCCCGAGGAGCGTTGCCAGCGCCAACCACGCCGGCGTCAGCCAGCCGATGATGTCGAGGAAGGCGACGCCGTTCCACACGGCCATGTGACCCACGTAGCACCAGGCGATGATCTGCCGACGTTCGTGCGTCTCGGCGAGGCGCCCGGCGGTGGGACCGAGGAGCACGGCCGGGATGCTGAAGGCCGTCGCCACGATGACGGCGTGGACGATCGAGTCGGAGTGCTGGTACGAGACCCACGCCACCGCCAGCAGCGCCGCCGAGCTCCCGAGGCTCGAGATCAGGGTGGCGATGACGAGCCCCCGCATGCCCGGCACGTGCAGCAGCGAGTCGGTGCGGCGGCGGTCGCCGATGACCTGCCGCAGCGGATGGTGCGCGAGCACCACGACCACCTTCCACCGCCCACCAGAAGTTGTCGACCGGGCGCGGACTGTACTGCTGCGCTGGATGGCGGCTCGCATCACGGCGGGCCCGCCGCGGCGAGGGTCCGCGACCGCAGCGTCGGCCGAGACGTACCGTCCAGTCATGCCGGCCGGCGCGCGATGGCGCGACGATCCATCCGAGGGTCAGGAGCCCGACTACCGGTTCACGCTGGCCAACGAGCGCACCTTCCTGGCGTGGATCCGCACGGCCTTGGGGCTCCTCGCCGGCGGCGTCGCCGTGCACCAGCTGGTCGAGTCGTTCGGGGTGCGCGGGGCGCGGACGGGGCTGGCGCTCGGGGCGATCGCGCTCAGCGCCGTGCTCGCCGGTGGCGGCTACTACCGCTGGGTCACCGTCCAGCGGGCGGTGCGGCGCTCCGAGCCGCTCCCGCCGGCCCGGCTCGTGCCGATCCTCGCCGGTGCGCTCGTCGTGATCGCCGTCGTCGCCTTCGTCCTGATCGCCACCGACTGACCGTGCCGGCGACGTTCGATCCAGGTCTGCAGGCGGAGCGCACCGTGCTGGCCTGGTGGCGAACGACCCTCACCGCAGCGGTGGCCGGCGGGCTGATCGTGCGCGAGGCGCTCGAGCAGTCGGCGCACCCGGCGTTCGTCGTCATCGGTGCGGTCTCGCTCGGCGTGCTCTTGCTGGTCGCCGCCCGCCGGGTCCTGGCGCTCCAGCACCGCACGACGGATCCGGCGGCACCGAGCGTCCGCGCGACGGCGGCGGTCGTCGGCGCTGCCGTCAGCCTCCAGGCCGTCGCGCTCGTCCTCCTCGTCGCCTGAATCTGGGCGCGGAGCGTCTCATTTCGCCGACTGGGCGCGGACAGACCCGGAATCGGGAACGTCCGCGCCCAGAGCGAGGTCGGGCGTGCGGATTGACGCTTCGGCCCCGTCCGCAGTGAGCGTGACACCACAGGCCGGCCGTGCCCGGCCCAGCGAGCGGAGCGAGCCGTCTAGTCGTTGACGTTCTCGACGAGGAAGGAGATGCGGCAGAGCGCGCCCCACTCGTCGAGGTTGTCACCACGCAGACCGACGGACACCACGTCGAGGGCCTTGACGTTGCGCAAGCTGCGCTGGGCCTCGCTCAGCGCGCTCTTGACGGCGTCGTCGGAGCTCGCCGTCGATCGGCCGACGACCTCGATGATCTTCACCACACTCATGACGTTCAAGCCTCCGTGGATCGTGCCCCCCGGTCAGCTTCGCGCGGATCCGGGGCGGCCCGGACCGCCTCCAGCCGGCCCAGCGCGACCTCCAGCGCCTGGCCGAGCCGCCGCCGCTGCCCGGTCGCCAGCAGGTCGACGATCAGGCCCGTGAACATCGCCTTCGCCAGCGACGCCTCGACGGCGGCGACCTCCGGCGACAGACCGTCGGCGACCAGGCGACGCTCGATGTCGGCGCGCCAGGTGCTGATCTGCTCGGCGCGCACCGCTCCCGGCAGACCGCTGACGGTGGCGTCGAGCGCGGCGGCCTCGATCCCCAGCCGCACCAGCGCGAGGTTTGCCGGCTCGGCGTTCATCCACCGCCACCAACGTCGGAGGAGGTCGGCGGCCGAGAGGTCCGGGCGCTGCTGCAGCCATCGGTCGCGCACAGCCAGCTGGACCTCGGTCGCCCGATCGAGCGCCGCGACGACCAGGTCCTCCTTGGGGCCGAAGTGGTGGACCAGCGCGTTGACGCTGACGTGCAGCCGCGCCGCCATCGGCCGCAACGACACGTCGGCCAGGCCGTGCTCGGCGAGGTGGGCGACGACACCGTCGAGCAGGACCTGCCGGCGCTGGGCGTCCGGCGGACGCCCCACCTCAGTCGCGCATCCTCGACCCCGACGGGTCGAGCACCGGCTCGGTGAGCAGCCGGGCCGGGCGACGGTGGCCGATGATCTCCACCTCGAACGCCGAGTCGGGCCTCGCCAGCGCCGCCGGCACGTAGCCGAGGGCCAGCGACCGTCCGCTGTGGTGGGCGTACGCACCCGACGTGACCCAACCGACCACGGCATCGCCGTGCCAGATCGGCTCGTCGCCGATCACATCGGCCGGTTCGTCGGGATCGGGATCGACGTCCAGGTACACGAGCGCCCGCTCGCGGCCGCGGGCCTGCTCGGCTTCGACGGCGGCGCGGCCGATGAACTCGTGGTCGAACTTGAGGTAGCGGTCCATGCCCGCTTCGAGTGGCGTGTAGATCGGGCGGTACTCCCGGAACCACGTCCCGAACATCTTCTCCATGCGCATCGACATCAGCGCCCGGAACCCGAACAGCGCGATGCCGTACGGCTGGCCGGCGTCCCACAGCCGGTCGAACAGCGCCCGCTGGTGCTCGGGGGCGACCCAGATCTCGTAGCCGAGGTCACCGCTGTAGGTCATTCGCCCGACCCACGCCGGCACCATGCCGAGGTCGACGCGGCGGAACGACATGAACGGGAAGTCGGCCGTCGCCAGCGAGGTGGTCGTCACCGACTGCAGCACGTCCCGCGCTCGCGGACCGGCGACCGACAGCCCGACGAGCGACAGCGCGAGGACCTCGAACCTGATCGCCGAGTCGATCGGGAGGTGGGCGACGAACCAGCGCGAGTGGTGGACCTCGGCGGCCTGCGAGCCGAACAGGAAGAAGTCGTCGTCACCGACCCGGGCCACCGAGAACTCGCCGACGATGCGGCCGTCCGGGTTGAGCATCGCCGTCAGGGCGATGCGCCCGATCTTCGGCAGGCGGTTGGTGAACAGGCCCTGCAGCCACTCGGCGGCGCCGTCGCCGGTGACGCGGTACTTGGCGAAGTTCGAGCACTCGGTCAGGCCGACCCGCTGGCGCACGGCCGCGCACTCCTCGGCCACGACCGGGAAGGCGTTGGACCGGCGGAACGTGACCTCCTCGGTCGGCTCCAGCCCGGGGCGCTGGAACCACAGCGGGTGCTCGAGCCCGAAGCCGGCGCCCCACACGGCGTTGTGCTCGGTGAGGCGGTCGTAGATGGGCGTCGTGTGCAGTGGGCGACCGGCGGGGAGCTCCTCGTTCGGGAAGGTGATGCGGAACCGGCGGCTGTAGTTCTCGCGCACCTTGGCGTTGGTGTAGGCGAGGTTGGCCCAGTCGCCGAAGCGGGCCACGTCCATGCCCCAGATGTCCAGTTGCGGGTCGCCGGTGGTCATCCAGTTGGCCAGCGCCAGGCCGACACCACCCCCTTGGGACAGCCCGGCCATCACCGCGCATGCCACCCAGCAGTTGCGGACCCCCCGGATCGGACCGACCAGCGGGTTGCCGTCGGGGGCGAACGTGAACGGGCCGTTGATGATCCGCTTGATGCCCGCCGTGGCCATCGCCGGGTAGTGCTTGAAGGCGATCTCCAAGGACGGGGCGATGCGGTCGAGGTCCGGTGGCAGCAGCTCCATGTCGAACGACCACGGCGCCGTCTGCGGCTGCCACGGCACGCACGCCTGCTCGTACGTGCCCATCAACATCCCGCCGCCCTCCTGGCGGATGTAGATCTCGCCGGCGAAGTCGAGGGCCATCGGCAGCTCGTGGCCGGTGGCGGCGCGGTGCTCGGCGACCTCCTCCATGTCCTCGGTCACCAGGTACATGTGCTCCATGCCCAGGACGGGCAGCTCGACGCCGATCATCCGACCGATCTCGCGCGCCCACAGCCCGCCGGCGTTGACGATGTGCTCGGTGTGGATCTCGCCCTTGTCCGTGATGACGTCCCACGTGCCGTCGGGGCGCTGGTGCAGGTCGTGCACCCAGGTGTGGCGATACACCTCGGCGCCGGCCTGGCGGGCGCAGATGGCGTAGGCGTTCGTGACGCCCGTCGGATCCAGGTGGCCCTCCACGGGGTCGAACAGCGCCCCGACGAAGTACTGCTCCTCGAGCAGCGGGAACATCGCTTTGGCCTCGGCGGCGGTGATGATCTCCAGCTCCATGCCGAGGTACCGGCCCCGCGCCTGGGCCATGCGCAACCAGTCGAGCCGCTCGCGGTCGTCGGCGAGCATCAGCCCGCCGGGTAGGTGGATCGAGCAGTCCTGGCCCGACCGGGCCTCGATCTGCCGGTACAGCTCGATCGTGTACTGCTGCAGCTTGGAGACGTTGGGATCGCCGTTCAGCGTGTGCATGCCGCCGGCCGAGTGCCACGTCGAGCCGGCCGTCAACTCCTTGCGCTCGACGAGCACCACGTCGGTCCAGCCGGCCTCCGTGAGGTGGAACAGGACGGAGGCGCCGACGACGCCACCGCCGATCACCACGACCTGGGTCTCGGTCTTCACCGCAACTCCTCCGTTTCAGTTCTTGACGCGTTGGCCCCGTCCCGAGCGAGCGGAGCGAGCCATCTAGAAATCCGTGGGCACGCCACCCTCGGCGACGCGCCGGGCGACGAACTCGTCGAGCTCGGCCCTGACGGCGGGGTCCATGGGCGGCGGCTCGTAGGCCTGCAGGAACCCCTCGGCGAGCTGGGCTGCCTTGCCTGCCGCCTCGGGCCGGCCGGCCTCCTCCCAGCTCTCGTAGTTGCGCCAGTCCGAGACCATCGGGCGATGGAAGGCGGTGCGGAAGCGCTCCTGGGTGTGCCCGACCCCGAAGAAGTGTCCGCCCGGGCCGACCTCGCGCAGTGCCTCGAAGGCCAGGGTGTCCTCGTCGACGACGATCGGGTCGAGGAACGCGGCGACCATCGCCAAGAGATCGGCGTCGACGACGAACTTGGCCAGCGAGGCGTGGAGCCCGCCCTCCATCCACCCGGCGCCGTGCATCAGGAAGTTCACGCCGCCCATCACCGCCCCCCACAGCGAGAAGACGCTCTCGTAGGCGGCCTGGGCGTCCAGGCTGTTGGCCGCCGAGACGTTCGATGAGCGGTACGGCACCCGGTACCGGCGGGCCAGCTGGCCGCCGAGCATCGCCGTGCGCACGTACTCCGGGGTGCCGAACGCCGGTGCGCCCGACTGCATGTCGACGTTGGACGTGAACCCGCCGTAGATCACCGGGGCGCCCGGCCGGACGACCTGCGTGAACACCATGCCGGCCAGCGCCTCGGCGTTCTGCTGGGCGACGGCCCCGGCCAGCGTCACCGGCGCCATCGCGCCGGCCAACGTGAACGGGGTCATCACGACGACCTGGTTGCGCGACGAGAGCTCGATGATGCCCTGGAGCATCGGGAGGTCCAAGCGCAGCGGCGAGGACGAGTTGACGACCGTGAACAGCGATGGTTCGCGCTCGAGCGTGGTGTCGTCGACCTGGCGGGCGATCTTGACCATCTCGACCAGGTCCCGGTTGCGTTGACGGCCGAGGCTGTAGCTGTGCGGGACCTTGTCGGTCAGCGTGAGGACGTCGAGTCCCGCCTCGAGGTGGCGCACGGACCAGTGGAGGTCGATGGGTTCGACGGGGTACCCACCGACGAAGTGGATGGTCTCGAGGTGCTGGCACAGCTTGAGCAGGTCGCGGAAGCCGGCTCGGGTCCCGGGGCGGCGCACGCCGTCGAGGCCGACCAGGTTGGGCGGGCTGCCGACGGACCCGAAGGCGAGGCGATCACCGCCGATCGTCAGGGTGTGGGCAGGGTTCCGCGAGTGCAGCTGGAACTCGCTGGGGCACGTGGCGACGCGCTCCACGACCATCGCCGGGTCGAAGCGCACCCGTTCACCGTCGACCTCGGCGCCGGCGGCATGCAGGAGGTCGCGCGACTCCGGGTCGAGGAAGTTCATCCCGATGTCGGAGAGCACCCGCAACGAAGCGGTGTGGATCGCTTCCAGCTCGTCGTCCGATACGACCTCGGTCGGGCGGTAGCGCATCCTCGGTTGGGCGAAGGGACGCTGCGCGGGCAGGCGCGAGCGATCGCCACCACCCCGGCGTCCCCGGCGTCGACCGACCTCTTGCTCGATCACCCCTCCCTCGGCGGTTTTCCGGCACGATCGTTCCGGAACGTAGCGCGCCGCTCCCCAGCAATGCAGCGCCGGTTGACGACAGGTCGTTCAGTAGCGGTGCGCCGGGCGGGCGTCGTAGAGCGCCTTGCCGATCACGGCGCCGAAGATGATCAGCCCGCCGATCAGCGACGTGATCGTCGGCTCCAGGTCGAGGACCAGGAAGCCCCACAGCGGCACGAACAGCATCTCCGTCTGGGCGAACACCGACATGGCGACGGCTGGGATGCGGCGGGCGCCCAGGTTGAACAGCAGGGTGCCGGCGACGATGAACACACCGCCGTGCAGCACGGCCAGGGCGATGTCGGCGGCCGGCGGCACCAGCGTCCTGCCGTTGGCCAGCGTGATCGTCGCGCAGATGGCGATCATCATCACGGCGTAGCCCGGCAAGACCGGCGACCAGTCGCGGCGCGGTGACGTGCGGACGCACACCGCGTACCCGGCGAAGCCGACCGATGCCAGGAGCGCGGCGACGTTGCCGCGGGCGTCGCCGGCGCCGAGGTCACCGAGGACCGTGATCACGAGGCCGACGAAGGCGACGGACACGGCAATCACGGTGACCGGCGTCAGCGGCTCGCGCAGCACGACCCGGGCCAGGAGCACGGCGACCAGCGGGGTGATCGAGCTGAGGAACGCGGCGTTGGCGGGGGTCGTGGTCTTGACGGCGTAGACGAAGGCGATCGACGCCAGCAGCAGCGAGGCGCAGGCCAGCAGCATCGTGCGGTCCGAGCGCAGGGCGCGCCGCACGGCCGACGGGCGGCGTTGCAGCAGCGTCGCCCCCTCGACGACGACGATGATGGCGATCGATCGCCAGATCAGGTACTGGAACGCATCGGCATCGTCGGCCAGGCGTGCCGCGACGGCCCCGAACGACCACACCACCCCCGCCGCAAGGGCAGCTGTTGAAGCCCCGAGCGGAACGTGGGTCGATTCCCCGAGGGCTTGCGGCGCCGGGACGGGCTCCTCCAACCCTCGGGTCCGCTACCACGCACGCCATCCTGCACGCTCGATGCGACCCGAGGGTTGGAGGAACCCCGGAGGTGCGGCAAACCCTCGGGACCGTGAGCGGCGCGGCTCCGTGCGGCGCAAACCCCTCGGGGGGATTGGTAACGGTTGGGTGAGAAACCTCCTGGGTACGGGAACACCTGCTGGTCAACCATCGTTGAACCTCTCGAAATGACTGACTCCATCGGTACCTACCTCAACGACATCGGCAAGGTCGCTCTCCTCACCGCTGAGGACGAGCGCGCGCTGTCGCAGATCATCGAAGCCGGCCGCGACGCGGCCGAGCGCATCGCCGCGGGCGAGCGCAGCCGGGTGCTGCGCCGGGCCGTGGCCGACGCCGCAGCCGCCAAGGACCGGTTCATCCGGTCGAACCTGCGCCTCGTGGTGTCGATCGCCCGCCGGTACCCCCTGCCCCAGGGCATGGATCTCGGCGACCTGATCCAGGAGGGCAACCTCGGCCTGGAGCACGCCGTCGACAAGTTCGACTGGCGCCGTGGCTTCAAGTTCTCCACCTACGCCACGTTCTGGATCCGCCAGGCGATCGGCCGGGCCCTCGACCAGAAGGGCAGCCTGATCCGCATCCCCGGCGACCGGGCCAGCATGCTGCGCTCGGCGCTGCGCCAGGTGGGCGGAGACATCGAGGGGCTCGACGCGGCCAACGCCGAGCTGCACCTCCTGACCTCGACCGCCTCGCTCGACAAGACCGTCGGCGACGACGGCGACGCCACGCTCGGCGACCTCCTGCCGCACGGTGCCGAGGGCCCCGAATCGGCCGTCATGGCGATGGTCGATGGCGAGTTGCTGGGCCAGCTGCTCGGCACGCTCGATGATCGAGCCCGGTTCGCCGTCGAGTCCCGCTTCGGGCTCGTCGACGGCGAGACGCGCAGCTACCGGGTGATCGGCGAGGAGCTGGGCATCACGTCCGAAGCCGCCCGGCGGCTCGTCGGCCGGGCCCTCGAGGTCCTGCGCAACGACGCCGACGGCATCCTCGCCGCCTGAACCTTCGTTTACGTCCGGATTTCGGTCGCACCGGCGACCACAATCCGGACGTAAACGCGTGGGTGCTACCGTCCCCGCAGCATCAGCGCGGGACGATTGGGGAGGCGATGACGGCGGCCGAGCGAGCGTCCGCAGCGGAGCTCGATCCTCGACGCGACGTCGTGCTGCGACTCGTTCCGGACGGTTCGAGCGGACGGCACCGGACCCGGTGGCGTCGGTGCGCCAAACGCACCATTGACCTCGGCGTCACCGCGACGGCCCTGCCCTGCGTCGCTCCCGTCATGGTGGTGATCGCCGCCATGATCAAGGTGCGCAGCCCGGGCCCGGTCTTCTTCCGCCAGGAGCGCCTCGGCCGTGATGGCCGGACCTTCCGGATGTTCAAGTTCCGCACCATGTACCGGGACGCGCCGGAACGACTCCTCGCCGAGCCGCGGCTCTACGAGTCGTACCTCCGCAACGACTTCAAGCTGCCGCTCGCCGATGACCCACGCGTCGTGCCCGGCAGCGCGTTCTTGCGCCGCTGGTCGCTCGACGAGCTCCCCCAGCTGTTCGACGTGCTGGCGGGCCGGATGAGCCTCGTCGGACCGCGCCCGATCGTGCCCGCCGAGATCGAACGCTACGGCCCCCACGCCTGGGCGTACTGCGAGGTGAAGCCAGGCATCACCGGCCCGTGGCAATCGGCCGGCCGCAACGACATCCGCTACCCGGAACGAGCCCAGCTCGACGTCGGCTACGTGCAGTCCTGGTCGCTGCGGGCGGACGCCAGGATCCTGCTGAGGACGGCGCCCCGAGTCCTGCGGCAGCTCGGGACGCGCTGAGCGGCCACCCGCCGAGACAGCGCTCGCCGCGCCACGTTCAACGACGGTCGGCCGCCGGCCGGGGCCGTGCCGCGCCGACCACCCAGGAGACGTCGCCGGATCGCAGCGGCCGCAGGACGATGATCGCCAGCGCCCACGCCGCCGCCCCGGCGGCGATCGCCAGGGTGAGGCCGCCGGCACCGTCGTCGGTGGCGACCACCACCGTGAGCGCCGTGCCACCGGCGACCAGCGCTGCGATCACGCTGCGGGCGACCTCGGAGGGGCGGACATCGACCGGCGCCAGCGCGCTGCGCAGGGCGACGACGGCCGGCACCCCGGCGACGAGTTGGGCGGCCCCGTTGGCGATCGCCGCTCCGATCGCGCCGAGCCCAGGGACCAGAGCGACGGCGACACCGACGTCGACGACGGCGGCGGCGACTCCGGAGACGACGACGAATCGCACTCGACCCAGCCCGAGCAGCGCAGCCTCGGCGGCCGCCAGCACGGGCAGCACGGCCAGCGGCACTGCCATCACCACGATCACCGGTCCGACGTCCGCGTACGGCTCGCCGTAGGCCAGCCGGACGAGCGGCGGACCGAGGGCGACGGTGGCCGCCGCCGCGGCGGGACCGAGCACGAGCAGGAGCCGGCACATGCGCCAGAACCCGGCGGCCGCCCGGTGGAGCGCACCGCTCCCGACGAGCGATGCCACGGCCGGCGCGACGACGGCGGCGACCCCACCGACCGTCCTCGACAAGCCCCACACGAGGGCGAAGGCGATCGAGTAGCGGGCGATCTGATCACTGTCCGACAACCACTCGAGCGCGAAGAGCTCGGAGCGACGCCACACGACCAGCTGGATGCCGACGAGGACCGTGCTCCCCCACGCGAACCGCACGAACCGACCCCGGAGCTCGGCCGTCGCGCCCGTCGAGCCGTCCTCGCTCGGCCCGAGCCGTCGAGCGACGCGACGGGCGAGCAGCGCTGTCCACATCAGGTTGGCGGCGATCATCGCCGTCTCGACGGCGATCACCGCAGTGATCCCTCCGCCCCGTTCCAGCGCCACCCAAGTGGCGGGCAGGGCGACGAGACCGGTCACGAGACCCGGAGTGACCGCGTCGCGCCACCGTTGCGCACCGCGTAGCAGTGCCGCCGGCACGGTGTTCAGCACGGCGAGTCCGGCACCGATGCCGGCCATGATCCACGCGCCGGTGGGGTCGGCACCGGCGATGGCGGCGACGACGGGGACGGCGGTGGCACCGACGGCGGCCACGGCTTCGATTCGCATCGTCCAACCGAGGAGCTCCCGCACCGTCCCTCGCCGCCCGGCGCCCAACAGCTCGGCGGTGAAGCGGCTGAGCGCGGCGGGGAGCCCGGCGGCGGCGGCGACGGCGAGCGAGAGCGCGACGAAGGCGATGAAGGTCTGGCGACCGAAGTCCTCCGGCCCGAGGCCTCGAGCGACGATCACCGACAGGGCGACGAGCTGCAGCTGCGGGATGAAGTGGCTGAGGAGGTTCCATGCCCCGCCGCGCACGACGGACGCTCGCGTCGTGACCCCCAACTGGTCGCCGGGCCGAGCCACGGTCGGACTGTGCCATACGATCGCCGTCTCGATGGCCGGGCCCGCTGCTGCCGACACGCCGGAGCTCTGTGTCGTCGTGCCGTCGCTCGGCCGGCCGTCCGCCGCCGAGACGGTCGCCTCGATCCTCCGGAGTGCCTCGGTGGCTTCGGCCGACGTCGAGGTCGTGCTCGTCTGGCAGGCCGCCGGTCCGGCACCGACCCTTCCTGCCGGCGGTCAGGTCGTTCGCATCCTGCCGGCCGGTGCCTCGCATGCCCGCAACGTCGGCGTCGCTCGATCGCGGGCCGAACTGCTGGCCTTCGTGGATGATGACGTCGTGACCCAGCCGTCGTGGGTCGGCGGCGTACTCGCCGCGTTCGGGGAGGGCGCCGATGCGGCGTGTGGTCCGGTGCAGTCACCCGACAGCCGCACGGCAACGGGTGACGAGCCGGGCCGTCCGGTCGCCCGCTGGTACGGGGGGCCTACCGCCCGACCGTGGTCGGTCGGCGACCGGCGCCACTTCGCCGTCCGACGCCGGCTGTTCGACGCCGTCGGGGGCTTCGACGTCCGGATGGGCCCAGGCACGTTCGGCCGCAGCGCCGAGGTCACCGAGCTGATCGCCCGCCTGCTGGCGTTCGGGGCGAGCCTGCGCTGGCGTCCCGACATGACGGTCGGCACGCCGGCGGCGAGCCCGGAGGAACGGACCGCCAGCGCTCGCCGCGCTGGCTTCGGGATCGGGCGCATGGTCCGCCGGCAGCGTGCCGCAGCGGTGGCGGGTGCGTACGCCCTCGACCTCGGGCGGGACCTCGTCAGGGCGACGGGTGCGGGCGATCGCCCCGGCATCCGCGACCTCTCGACGGCCGGGCGAGGCCTCGTGGCCGGGCTGGCGACCGGCGACCGCTGGACGTCACCGCCGGGCGCCTTGGATCGACTCCCGGGGGGCGTGCGCGACGCGCTCGAGGGTCGACGCCTGTCACCCGTGGCCCGTGCCGCACCGGAGCCCGCCCCACTTCATGTGGGCCGCCGGTGCGGACCTGGTGCTCCATCTCTACACCGCGGCCAGCGGAGGGTTCAGCGCCGGTCGCGCCGCCCGGACGGCCGCCGCCGCGGCCGGCGTGGTCGGTGTCCCGTCGCTCGTCGAGGTCGTCGGCGACGAGGACGCCGCCTGGGTGCTCGAAGAGCGCATGCCGGGCCGTCGACGCGGCCACCGATCGTGGTCGGCGGCTGCCGAGTGGGCCGTCGACCTCGCCCGTGCCGCCGGACCACTGCTGGGCGACACGCCGTGGTGGGCGGCCGCCGAGGCCCCAACCGGCGCGCTCGATCGCCTCGCCACCCTGCCGGCCGTGGTCGTGCACGGCGATCTCCAGGCCAAGAACGTGCTGCTGGATGGACGGGGCGCGGTCTCGATCGTCGACTGGGAGCAGGCGACGGACGCCGGTCCGCCCGGCTACGACCTGCTGTTCCTCACGGTGTCGGCGCAGCCCGACGAGTCGGCACGCCGTGCTGCGCTCGTGGACTTGGCGGCGGGGCGGGACGTTCGGCGTACGCCGGTGCTCAGCCGCCTGCGCGCCGCCGGGCTCGACGACCGCAACCTGCCGGCCGCGATCGAGGTCGCCGTGCACGACTGGGCGGCGCGGGAGCGAGCCCGTCGGTGCGCGCTCGGCATGCCGCCTCAGCCGGCCTGCTTCGCACCGCTGGCGGAGACCTCCGCGTACAGCGACTCGTAGCGGCGCGCCACCGCCGCCCAGTCGTGGTGCTCGACCACGTGGTGCCTTGCCCTGGCGCCCAGGGCGGCCCCTCGCTCCGGGTCGGCGAGGAGTGCCGTGACCGCCGCGGCCATGTCATCCGTCGACTCCCTGATCAGGAGCTGGTCCCCGTCGACGACGTCCATGCCGCGGGTGCCGAGCGGCGTGGTCACGCACGCCGTCGCGCACGCCATCGCCTCGAGCAACTTGTTCTTGACCCCGGTGCCGACGTCCATCGGGGCCACGAACGCGCCGGCCCGCCAGAGCCACGGGCGGACGTCCGGGACGTCGGCGACGACCTGCACCCGATCGGAAGACGAGGCGAGTGCCTGCACCGCCCGCCCCGGCGCGCGTCCGACGATCGCCAGTCGGGCGTCGGGCAACTGGGCGCGGACCGCCGGCATCACGCGCCGCGCCAGCACGGCCGCCGCAGCCTCGTTGGCCGGTGTGTGCAGCGCACCCGTGAACACCAGCAGCCGGCCGTCGCGCTCCACCGAACCATCCGGTCGGTAGTGCGTGGCGTCGACCCCGTTGGGGATGACCACGGTGCGCGCCTGCGGATCGGCGCCGTGGATCGCCGCCGCGTCCTCGTCCGACACTGCGACCACGGCGCCGAAGGGTCGGTAGGCGTGCGCGACGTACCGGTCGACGAGCGAGGCTTGGACCCGCAACCACGCCCGCCGTGCGCCGACCGCCGACACTGCGAGCGCCCGCGCGTTCACCTGCCACGCGTCGAGCGGCGCCAGCACGGTGGGGACCGCAGCGAGGACATCCGCCAAGCAGGCCAGCTCGCCCAGCCCGACGTGGGCGACGTCGAAGCCGGACGTCCCCAACGCGACGCGCGTCGCCTCCACCATCGACGGAGCCAGCCGCACGACGTCCACCGGTTGTCGCCGCAGGAGGCTCAGCGCGCGGTCGCGCCCGCCCAGCCAGTGCCGCGGCGCCGGAACCCAGCGGACGTCGACCCCGGCTGGAGGTGGACCGTCCTGACCGGGCCATCGCGGCGCCACGACCGTCACGTCGTGGCGCGGAGCCAACTGGTCGAGCAGCGCCCGCAGCTGCGTGCGCATCCCGTCGAACGGGGCGATCGGTGCCGCCGAGGCACACACGAGGATGCGCACTCGTCCATTACGCCACACGTGGGTCCACGCATCGCACCGCCGGCCGGAAACGTAGTCTCGCGAGGTGGGCGATCAGGCGGCGACGTGAGGATCCTCCAGGTCCTCGAGGCCGCCGGTGCGGGCGCCTTCGGCGTCGTCTCGTCGCTCGTCGACCGGCTCGATCGGGCCGGTCACGACGTGACGTTGGCCGTCGGACGGCGACCCGAGACGCCGGACCACCTCGAGCAGCTGATCCCGGCCGGCGTGTCCGTCATCCACCTCCCCTGGCAACGACGAACCCTGCGCGCCCAACCGCCGGCGGCGCGTGCGCTGCGGTCCGTCGTCGCCGACCTGCGCCCCGACGTGGTCCACCTCCACTCGTCGATCGCCGGCGCCGTCGGCATGATCGTGCGCGGTCGCGGCGTCACGCTGTACACGCCCCACGGCTATTCGTTCTCCAGCGGCTCCCCGAACAGCGGTCGGATGGTCGTGCAGCGGATGGTCGAGCGGCTGGTGGCGCAGCGCTGCGACATGGTGGTGGCGGTCTCGGAGGCCGAGGGTCGGCTCGCTCGTGACGTCATCCGTGCCCGGCGCGTGCGCGTGATCCCGAATGGCATCCCCGAGTTGGACGACCCACCGGATGTCGCACCGCGCACGGGTCGGCCGCTCGTCGTCGCGGTCGGTCGGATCGTGGCGGCCCGATCACCGGCGGCGACGGCCCGGATCCTTGCCGCGGTGTCCGACGTCGCCGACGTCACCTGGATCGGGCAAGCGCCGCACGACGAGGACGGACCGCTGCGCTCCCTCGGCGTTCCGATCACGGGGTGGTTGGACCACGGCGAGGCCGTCGCCCGGCTCACCCAGGCCAGCGTGATGGTGCACTGGTCGGCGGGCGACGGCGCATCGCTGGCGGTGTTGGAGGCGATGGCTGTCGGGACCGCCGTCGTCCCCTCGGACATCCCGGCCAACCGTGAGCTGCTCGGCGACACCCAGGTGGCCGCCACCGAGCCCGAGGCGATCGCTCGAGTCCGGCGCCTGCTCGCCGACGAGCCGGCACGCGCCCGCACGGTCGTCGAGCAACGCCGCCGCGCCGCCGCTCGCGGCGCGAACCTGATGGCCGAGCGGCACCTCGCGCTGTACACCGAGCTCCTGTCCGGTGCGACCGCCGACCCGACCCAACCCGCCGCCGTGGGAACGTGAGCGCGACGTGGACCTGAGCGATCTCGCTGCTGCGATCTGGCGACGGCGATGGTTGGTCGTCGCCGTGGTCGTCTGCACGACCGCACTCGCCGCCGGGTTCGCCCTGCTGCGCACGAGTCGTTACGAGTCCTCGGCAGTACTGGCGATCACGCCGAGCACGGCGGCGACCGGAGGCTTGCTCTCGTCGAACGACCTCAACACCCTGATGGGCACGTACGCCCAGACGGCGAAGTCCTCAGCCATCCGCGATCGTGCCGCGGAAGCGCTGGGGCGACCGCTCGGCGCCGAGATCGACACGTCCGTGCGGAGCGGCACCGGCATCCTGCGGATCACCGCGTCGGCCACGGATCCCGTCGTCGCCGCCGACGCAGCGCGTGCCGTCGCCGACGCCTTCGCCGAGTCGCTGGAGGCGAACGGCTCGATCAACGCGTCGACGATCGAACCATCGCGGCCGGCGACGTCGCCTGCCAACCCCCGCGTCGGCCTCGTCGTGGCGCTCGGTGCCGGGCTCGGCCTGTTCGGCGGCGTCGTGCTGGCGCTCGTCGTCGATCGGGCCCGTCCCCGTCTCGTCGACTCGACCGAGATCGGCACGCTCGGCGCCCCGATCATCGGCCGCATCCCTCACCAGGTGCCGCCTCCTGCGCCGCTCCGAGAGACCGAGGACGACGCGATGGACGCGATCCGCGACGTGCGCACCGAGCTCACCGTGCGTGGCGCGCCGGCGGGCAAGGTCCTGGAGGTGGTCGGTGCCGCGCCGGGCGCCGGTGCGTCGACGCTGGCCGCCAACCTGGCTGTGGCGTTCGCCCGCATCGGGATCGAGACCGTCCTCGTCGACGCCGACCTGCGCCGGCCCAGCCAACACATCCTCTTCGGGCTCGACAACGCCAGCGGCTTGTCCGCCGCCCTGGCCGGGGAGGAGCCGAAGCTGCAGGTCACCATGGTCTCGAGGTTGCGCGTCCTCACCGCCGGACCGACACCGTCGGCGCCGACGGACTCGCTGCACGCCGGCATCGAGGCGTGCATCGACGGGCTCCGGTCCACCGGAGCACTGGTGGTGGTCGACGCGCCGCCGATGCTCGAGGGCAACGACGCGCGTCTGGTCGCACGGAGCGTCGACGGCGTGGTGATGGTCGCCGGGTACGGCGCTGGCGTCGACGGCGTGCGGGCTGCACTCGATCAGCTGGCGACCACCGGTGCGGAGCTGATCGGCGTCGTGCTGAGCGGCGATCGCAGCCGGCGGTGATGGAGCGCCGGGGCGCCGACGTCGCAATTGTCGCGCTCGCCGCCCTCGCCGTCGCCGTCCCGCTGGCGTGGGCCGCGGCGACACAACCGCTCGTCGTGCTCGTCCTCCCGGCCGCGGTCGGTGTCGCGCTCGTCCTGCTCCACCCCACCGCGCTGCTGCTCGGTCTCGTCGCCGTGCTGCCATGGGAGGACGCGCTCGCGTCCGCCGATTCGGTGATCACGCCGTTGAAGGTGATCGCCCTCGTGCTGCTCGCCGGTTGGATCCTCGCCACGGCCGCGGGCCGGCCGATCACGCCCGTCGGTCCGGCCATCCTGTGGGCAACCGGCGTGGGGTTCGCCGTCGGGTTGTCGCTGCTGGCGTCGCCCGATCTCGCCATCGGGCTGGCAGATGCGTCCCGCTACGCGTCGTTCATCGTGTTCGCCTTCCTCGTGGTCCAGCTGGCGACCACGTGGGACGTGTTGCGCGCCATCGTGCGGGTGCTCGTGCTGTCGAGCACCGTCGCTGCGATGGCGGGGATCGTGAGCGTGGTCGTGTCCGGCGAGCTCCGCGCCGGCGGCCCGATCGAGGACCCCAACGACTTCGCGTTCCTCCTGGTGGCGGTCCTGCCCCTGGCCGGCTGGCTGGTGATGTCCGAGCCGCGACTGGCACCGCTGTGGGGCGCCTCCGTCGTGCTGATGCTGGTCGCCGTCGGCGCGACGTTGTCGCGGGGCGCGTTCGTCGGCATGGCGGCCATCGCCATCTGGGGCGCAGCGACGCGGCGGTTCCCGCGCCGCCTGTGGCGGCTGGCCGTCGGGACGTTCGTCGTGACCGGCGCGCTGGTCGTCGCGCTCTGGCGAACGTCCCTGAGCGCGCGGCTCGAGGCCAAGGACCTCGTGGCCAACGCCAACGCCGATCTGCGCCTGGGGCTCTGGCGCGCGGCGCTGGAGATGGCCGGCCGACGCCCGCTCACCGGCGTCGGGCCGGGGCGGTTCGCCGAGCTCGCCGACCGCTACCTCGTGGAGGACCCGCTCGGTGTCGAGGCGCCCGTCGCCCACAGCACCTACTTCCACGTCCTGGCCGAGCTGGGCGTGATCGGCGCGGTCGCGCTGGGCGGCATGTTCGTCGCCACCATGATCCTGTTGGTGCGGGCCCGGTCGCGGGCCGCCGCCCCACAACGCGGGCTCGTGACGGCGTTGCAGGCGTCGCTGGTCGGTGCCCTGGCCACCGGGGCCTTCCTCAGCGTCCACCTGGCGAGCACGTTCTGGCTCCTGGCCGCGCTGGCCACGGCCGTCGCCGCGATCACGGCGCCACGCGTCGCCGTCACCCGCCCGGCGGCCGCCGGCGCCGCCCACCTCGTCAGCACGTGAAGGTCGCGCTCGTGACGTCGCTCGCCAGCGGCGGGCCCCTCGAGGTCGCGCTCATGTCGGCGCGGGCGCTCGCCGTGGCGGGCGCCGAAGTGACGGCGGTGTGCACGGACGACCTCACGGCGACGCGATTCGCCGAGCGTGGCGTGGCGACCCGAGTGGTCACGCTCCACCGCCCGCCCGACCCGCGCGGAGTGGGCCGACTGCGCACGGCGGTCGCCGGGGTCGACGTCGTGCACTCCCACGACCGGCGCAGCGGGTTCTGGGCCCGCTCCGTGCCGGGGCTCGCCGGCCGCGCCGTGCTGGTGCACACCGTCCACGGCCTGCCCGACGACTACCTCCCACCGCCCGTCGGTCCGCGCCGCGGGCCCGGGATGTGGAGCAGCGTCAGGTACCGATGGCTGGAGGGCGCGCTGGCACGCCGCGGTCGCCTGACTACCCCGTCGCGGGCGCTCGCCGACGTGCTCGTGCGCCGGCTCGGGGTGCCCGCACATCGGCTGACGGTGGTCCCACACGGCGTCGAGCCGCTGCCGGGGTCCGGCCGGCACGACGCCATCGGGACCCTGTCGTCGCTCGAACCGGTGAAGGGCGTCGACGTCTTCCTCGAAGCGGCAGCGTCGATCCGCCGGACGGGGCCCGTTGCGCGGGTGGTGGTGTTCGGCGAGGGGTCGGCCGCACCGTTGCTGCGCGACCGGGCCCGTTCCCTCGGGCTCGATGCCCACTTCGCCGGCTTCGTCCCGGCGCACGCTGCGCTCGCCGAGTTGGCGGTGCTGGTCGTGCCGTCGTACTTCGAGAACCAGCCGATGGCGATCCTCGAGGCGATGGCGGCAGGTGTGCCCGTCGTCGCGTCGCACGTGGGCGGGGTCGCCGAGATCGCCCCCGAAGGTACGGCGGTGCTCGTCCCGCCCGGTGACCCGGTGGCGCTGGCCGACGCCATCCGCGAGGTTCTCGAGGACCCGTCGGCAGCGAGCACCCGCGTCGCTGCCGCCCGCGCCCACATCGCCGTGCACGCCCGCCCCGAGCTCCACGCCGAGCGGACGCTCGCCGTCTACCACCAGGCGATCGCCGCCCGCCGATGAACGTCTGGCTGCTCACCACGAGCATGGAGATCGGCGGTGCCGAGCGGATGGTCGTGGTGCTCGCTCGCGGGCTCAGTGCCCGCGGGCACGAGGTGCTGGTGTGGGGACGAGCTGGCGACCTCGATCACCAGCTCGAACCGCTGGCGTGCGAACGCACGGTGGTGCCGCACGGTCGGGCGGCGACGGACGCGCTGCGGCTGCGGCGCGATCTCGCCCGCCGCCGGCCGGACGTCGTCCACACGATGAACGTCCGCATGACGGCCGTGGCGCTGGCCGCACGCGCCGGTCGGCGGCGATCCGGTCCGCGCGTCGTCGCCACGTTCGTCGGCGTGCCGCCGGCGCGGTACCCGCTGGCAGCACGCGTCCTCGCCCGGGCCGACGTGGTGGCTGCCGTCTCGCGCGACCTGGCGCAAGCGGTGCGTGGCCGCGTTCCCGATGAGCGGCTGCGGGTCATCCTCACGGCCGCTCCGGAGCCGGAGCTCCCGACCGCCGCGCTGGTCGCCGAGCTCCGCCCGGTGCCCGGGCCGCTCGTCGTGGCCGTGGGACGACTCGTCCCGGAGAAGAACCATGCCCGGTTCCTCGAGGCGATGACCGTCGTGGCGGCGCGGCATCCGACGGCACGGTTCGTCGTCGTCGGTGACGGACCGTTGCGCCAGCCGTTGGAGGCGCAGGCGGCCACCCTCGGCCTCAGCGGGCGGCTCGGCTTCACCGGTTGGCGACACGATGCTCCGGCCATCGCCGCGGCAGCCGACGTCGTCGTCTTCTCCTCCGACAGCGAGGGGCGGTCGATCGCCGCGCTCGAAGCCCTCGCCGCTGGGACGCCCGTCGTCACCACGCCGGCACCGGGGATGGCCGAGCTGGTGCTGCCGAGCGCGGGGGTCGTGACGGCGTCGATGTCGGCCGACGAGCTGGGCCGAGCCGTCGCCGGCCTGCTCGCCGACCCCGCCGCGCTGGCGGCGATGGGTCGCCGCGCCGCCGCCGTCGGTCGCCGGCGCATCGACCGAGGCGATGCTCGACGAGTACGAACGGCTCTACGTCGCCAGCTGACCGCAGACGATCGTTCGCTCGCTTGGCGCTTCGTTCGTTCGGGAGGCCACCCCGGACGCTCGCTCACAGCCAGCGGCGATAGGCCTCGACCACCGGCTCGAGCGTGTGCTCCCACCGCCGCGGCGCGGCGCACACCCGGCCGGCGGTGCCCATCCGCTCGGCGCGGTCGGGATCGGCGAGCAACCCACCGACGGCTTCGCCGAGGCGGGCCGGGTCGTTGGCCATTGCGGCCTCGTGCCCGTCGCGCGCGCCCGTACCGTCCGCGCCGAACGGTGTCGATGCGATCGCCCGTCCGGCGGCCATCGCCTCGAGCACCTTGATGCGCACCCCGCCGCCCTCCCAGATCGGCACGACGACCACCGAGGCTGGCGCGAAGGCGTCGGCGACGTCGTCGACCGGACCGACGAGCCGCACTCCCGGGTGCCGGCGCAGCTCGGCGGCGAGCGCTTCGTCGAGCCCTGGCCCGACGATCGCCAGCTCGGCGTCCGGCGCGCGCCGGCGAGCCGCCGGCCACCCCTCGTCCAGGAAGCGGACGACGCCGCGCCGGTTCGGCTCGTAGGCGAGGTCGCCGAGGAACAGCGCCCGCCGTTCCGGGCGGCGACGGTGGGACGGCGAACAGCTCGTCGTCGACGCCGTTGGCGGCGAGGATCGTGCGGGCGCCCAGCTGGGCGGCGCGTTCGGCGTCCTGGGCCGACACGCACAGCACCCCGATGGCATGGGGGAAGATCTGCCGCTCGACGTGGGCGGTGGCCCGGGCCTGGTGGTGGAGGCGAGCCCAGTCCGGCGATCCGATGCGACGCGAACGGGCGCTGTGGCGAAGCCGGTCCGAGTCGATGTTGTGGAGGCTGAGGACGGTCGGCACCACGGACGTGGCGTAGTAGGCGCTCATGGTGTGCTCGAGGTGGACGACTGCCGCACCGCGCTCGACCAGTTCGAGGACCCGCAGTGCCACACCGTTGAGGAACGGACTCGGACGGCGGGCGGCGTGCTGGGCGGCGCGAGCGCGCAGACCTGGTCTCGGGTGCGCGATGACGTCGAGCGGCCAGCCCTGCGCCCGGATCGCCGCCACACCCGCCGGGTTCGTGTCGTCCGCCGTGACGAGGTGCGGCTCGCCCCCGGCGGCGGCGATGGCGTCGAGGAGGCGGCGCGTCCGCTTGCGGCCGCCCGTGACGGTCGGCTCGGGGACGACGGGGCACACCACGACCACCGTCGGCACGCCGCCATTCTGATGCGTTTACGTCCGGATCCTGGTCGCGCGGCCGACCAGGATCCGGACGTAAACGTTCACGTCGTGCGGCGGCGGATCTCGGCGGCGATGGCGGGGACGACCTCGTGGAGGTCGCCGATCACGGCGTAGCCGGCCTTGGTCACCATGTTCGCCTCGGGGTCGGTGTTGACGGCGATGATGTTCTTGGCCGCCATCGCCCCGACCCAGTGCTGGATGGCCCCGGAGATGCCGCACGCCACGTACACGGTCGGCGCGATGCGGGTGCCGGTCTGGCCGACCTGGTCCGTGTGATTGCGCCAGCCGTTGTTGGTCACGGCCCGGGAGCAGCCGACGACGCCGCCGAGCAACCCGGCGAGCTCCTCGAGCGCGCCGAACCCGTCGGCCGACCCGACCCCGCGACCACCGCCGACCACGACCGGCGCCGTGGCCAGCGTGATGCCGGCCACGCGCTCGACGCGGTCGCGCACGATGCTGCGCGCCAGCACGGCGTCCAGCTCCGGCTCGAACACGGCGATGCTGCCGCGGCCGGGTGGATCGCTCGTGGCGCCGTCGGCCGAGTGCTCGGCCACGGTCGCCAGGTGCACGGTCGCCTTGCTGGTCGCCTCCTCGAGCAGCGATCCGCCCCAGCGCACCCGGGTCACCCGCAGGACGTCGTCATCGAGGGCGATCGTGATGCAGTTGGCGACCATCGGCACGTCGAGACGGGCCGCCGCTTGGGCCAGCACCTCGTTGCCCCGATCGGTGCCGGGTGCCAGCACCAGCAACGGGTCGAGGCCGCGGACGACCTGAGTAACGGTCTCGCCCCACGTCTCCGGTCCGTAGTCGCCGAGCAGGTCGTGGTGGGCCTGGCGCACCTCGTCAGCGCCGAGGGCGGTCAGCTCGTCGGCGAGGCCGTCCGCCTTGGCCCCGATGGTCAGCGCCACGAGCTCGCCGCCATCGCGCAATGACCGCCCGACCGCCATCGCCTCGCGGCTCGCAGCGGCGAGGTCGCCGCGATCGTGCTCGACGACCACCACCACCGGACCGCGATGTCGGTTCGCTCCCTCGAAGACTCGTCCGCTCACTGGAGCACCCCCAGTTCGTCGAGCAGGTCGACGACCGCGGGTGCGGCGTCCGGGCCGTGGCCGAGGATGGTGGTCGCGGTGATGCGTTCGGCCGGCCGCTGCAGCCGGACGAGGTGCTGGCCGCCTTCGCCGGCGTCCGACTCGTGGCGGTCGACGACGACCTTCTTCGACGCCAGCCGACCCTTCATGGTGGGGTAGCGCGGCAGGTTGATGCCTTCCTTGACGCCGACGCACGCCGGGAGCGGCAACTCGTAGGTCTCCAGCCCGGCCGCCGCCTCGCGCCGCACGTTGACCACGCCGTCGGCCACGTCGAGGCCCTTGACCGCGTTGACCATCGGCCGGCCGAGGGCGTGGGCCACGCGCACCCCGACCTGGAACCCACCGGCATCGGCCGATTCGTTGCCGAACAGCACGAGGTCGAACGGTCCGCTGTCCGCCTCGAGCGCCCGCACCGCCTCCGCGATCGCCCGGGCCGTGCGCTGCGGGTCCCAGTCCGGCCCGTCGATCGGCACCAGCACGGCGCCGGTGGCGCCGACGCTGACGGCGACGCGCAGCTGCTCCTCGGCCGCGTCGGGCCCGACGGTCAGGACGGAGACCGAGCCGCCGTGCGCCTCCACCACCTGCACGGCGGCCTCGACGGCGCACTCCTCGTGCGGGCTGACCGTGAAGCCGAGGTGCGTGGTGTCGATCGCCTGCTCGTCGGCGGTGAGGTTGATCCGCGCCCCCGGCGCCGGCACCCGCTTGACGCAGACGAGGACCCTCACGACTTCATCCGTTCATGTTCGGGCTCGCTGGCGCTCGCCTGCCGAGCTCGCTGCGCTCGCCCTGTTCCAGTGCTCACGACTTCATCCGGGTGTCGTCCGGGTCGAACAGCGGCTGGCTGCCGACGCGCGCCACGCGCACCGGGAACAGCTCGTCCATGTACTTGACGCACAGCTCGTTGCCCTCGACGGCGTGCTCGGGCGGCAGGTACGCCAGCAACAGGTAGGTGCCGAGCGACGGTGCGGCGCCGGCCGTCGTGACGCGCGAGACGCGGCCCTTGGCGTCGACGATCCGCGCGCCGTCGGGCGTGACGATCGGCTCGTTGCCGCCGGTCGGGTAGCGGGCGACCCCGTCGGCACCCCGGTGCTCAGCCATCTCCAGGGTGCACAGCGTCGCTGCGGCCGGTCGATCTCGGGCGGCGAGGTAGGCCTCCTTGCCGATGAAGTCGGCCGACTTCACCTTCGGGCGGGCCAGACCGGCCTCGACCGGGTCGTACTCGCTCTCCAGCTCGGCGCCCATCAGGCGGTAGCCCTTCTCGATGCGACCGGTCACGGCGTACACACCGATGCCGACGGGCAGGATGCCGTGCGGTTCGCCAGCGGCGAACACGGCGTCCCACAGCGCCAGTCCCTGGTCCGTCCGGGTGTAGATCTCCCACCCGTTCTCGCCGACGTAGGAGATGCGGAACATCACGGCCGGCCAGCCGTCGATCAGCACCTCGCGCACCGAGCCGTAGGGGAATCCCTCCTGGGAGAGGTCGAGGGGTTGGTCGGCCCGGCCGTTGGCGTCGGTCACGAGTCCGGTCAGGGTCGCTTCGGCCTTCGGTCCCCAGACGCCGAGCGTGCACCACGCCGAGGTGACGTCGGCGAACGTGACGGAACCGTCGACCGGCAGGTGGCGGCGGAACCAGTAGGCGTCGCGGCCACCGTCGAAGGCCCCCGTCACGACGCGGTAGTGCCGGTCGCCGATGCGCATGATCGTCAGGTCGCTGCGGAAGCCACCGCCCGGGGTCAGCAGTGGCGTGTAGATCGAACGGCCGACGGCCACGTCGACGTTGTTCACGCAGAGGTGCTGGAGGAAGTCGACGACACCCGGCCCGGTGAGGTCGAACTCGTTGAAGGCCGTGAGGTCGACGACGCCGACCCGGTCGCGCATCGCCAGGTGCTCGGCGTTGGTGATCGGCGACCACCAGCGGGCGTCCCACTCGTGGGGCCGGTCGCCGCCGGCGGCCGGGTACTCGTCGAGCAGCGGCGCGTTCGACTCGTACCACTGCGGCCGCTCCCAGCCGCGCGCGTCGAAGAACACCGCGCCGAGCGCCTGCTCCCGGGCGTAGAACGGCGAACGGCGGGCGCCGCGGCGGGTGGCCCACTGCTCGCGGGGGTGGACGATGCCGTAGGTCTTGTTGAAGTGCTCGGCGCAGCGGGCGTGGATGTGCTGCTCGGTGCGTTCGTGAGGGGAGAAGCGGCTGATGTCGGAGGAGTGCGGGTCGCACACGTGCGGGTAGCCATCGGTCATCCACTCGGCGACGAGCTGGGCGATGCCGGGGCCCTCCTTGATCCACACCGCGGCGGCCGACCACAGGTTGCGCACCTCGATGGTCTCGCCGAGCACGGGCATGGCGTCGGGGGTCAGTGACAGCAGCCCGTTGATGGCGTACTTGATCTCGGCGTCGCCGAGCATCTCCATCAAGTCGATGGCCTGCTCCATCTGGTCGTCGAAGTCGTCGGCCGTGAACGGCAGCTCGGTGGGCGACAGCGCCGACGCCTCGTTCGAGGGGATGTCGTCGGGGTGGTGGAAGATCGGCCGGTGGGCGTACGAGCCGACCTCCATCGAGCCGGCGGTCTGGCGCTCGTAGCAGAACGTGTCCATGTCGCGGACGATGGGATAGGCGACCTCGGACCCGGACTCCTGCAGCACGTCGATCGGACCGACGTCGGCCATCTGGTGCACGGCGGGGGTCAGCGGGATCGTGGCGCCGGCCATGGCGGCGATGCGCGGGCTCCACACCCCGCAGGCGACGACGACGTGGTCGGCCTCGACCCGCCCCTTGTCGGTGACGACGGCGGTGATCCGGCGTTGCCCCGCGGCCGGATCGCCGACGGGCTCGGTCTCGAGGTCGAGCACCTCGGTGTTGGCGAACACGGACAACACGCCCTTGTCGAGGGCCTCCTGGCGCATCAACGTGCCCGCCTGCAGCGAGTCGACCACGGAGACGCTCGGCGTGTAGAAGCCGCCGAGGACGATGTCCTCGTTGATGAACGGGACGAGCTCCTTGATCTCGGCCGGGGTCAACAGGCGGGCATCGATGCCCCACGCCGTCGCCGACGTCATCCGCCGCTTGAACTCCTCGAGGCGGGCTTCGTCGCGGGCGACCTCGATGCCGCCGCACATGTTGTTGACCCCGAGCTCGACGTACTGGCGCTGGCTCTCCAGGGTCAGCAGCGCCATCTCCTTGTTGTGGTCGGTGGGGAAGATGAAGTTGGAGGCATGGCCGGTCGAGCCGCCGGGGTTGGGCAGGGGGCCCTTGTCCAGCAGCACGAGATCGGTCCAGCCGAGCCGGGCCAGGTGCCCGACCAGGCAGTTGCCGACGATGCCGGCGCCGATCACCACGCAGTTGGCCCGTGCGGGAAGCTCGTCTGCGGCCATTCGCCCTCCTTGGGTGCACGGCAGTGCCGTCGCTTCTGATATATCATCACCGTATCAGTCTTGGAGCCCAGGCGTACCAGCAGATCCGGCGGATGATCGTCGGGCTCGACCTCGCTCCGGGCGACGTCGTGCGGGAGGACGAGCTGCAGCGCCGGCTGGGGATCGGGCGCACCCCGATCCGCGAGGCGCTGCAGCGCCTGGCTCGCGAGCAGTTCGTCACGGTGCTGCCCCGGCGGGGGATGCTGGTCACGCCGATCGACGTCACCGAGCTCGGGCTGCTGTACGAGACGCGCGCCGTGCTCGAGCCGTTCGCCGCCCGGCTGGCCTGCGGGCGGGGGCGGGAGGAGCACTGGGCGGCGATGGTCGACGCCCTCGAGCAGGCGGCCGGCGCCTCGACGCTGGAGCTGCTCGACCTCGACCGGACGTGCCACGAGTTGACCTGGGCGGCGGCGGGCAACCGGTTCCTCACCGACACCCTGGACACGCTGTACGCCCAGAGCGACCGGCTGTGGCACCTCTACCTGGCCGACACCGTCGACGACGTGGACATGGCCCACGCCGTCGAGGAGCACGTCGAGATCCTCGCCGCCTTCCGCCGCCGCGACGCCGACCGTGCGGCGGATCTCGCCGAGGCCCACGTCCGCTCGTTCGACGCCCAGATCCGCGCCGCCCTGCGCACCCGCCTCGACGCCCCCCTCGCCGGCCGCTGACCCGCCACCGGGTTCTCAAGCGTTTTCAGGGGTCAACAATGACCCCGAATCCTCAGAAGAATCGCCGCACGCACTTGCAATCGGCGCGCTTGCAACTGCTCTGGTGGAAAGGGGGTCAAGAATGACCCCTGAAAACGCTTGAGAACCGGTCCGGCGGGGGATTCCACATGGCGGGACGATGCCGTATGGTGGAACGCATATGACCGGGGGACTGCCATCGGACCTGGACATCGCCCGCCAGGCGAGCCTCAAGCCGCTGCCCGAGATCGCCGCCCAGCTCGGCATCGGTGAGCACCTGCTGGAGCCGTACGGGTCGAGCCTGACGAAGATCCGGCTGGAGGCGATCGACGAGCTCGCCGACCGCCCACCCGCCAAGTACGTCGTCGTCACGGCGATCACGCCCACGCCGCTCGGCGAGGGCAAGACCACCACCACGGTCGGACTCGGCCAGGCGATGGCCCGCATCGGCCGCCAGGCAGTGATCAGCCTGCGCCAACCCTCGATGGGCCCGACGTTCGGCATCAAGGGCGGCGCCGCCGGTGGTGGCTACAGCCAGGTCATCCCGATGGAGCAGCTCAACCTGCACCTGACCGGTGACTTCCACGCCGTCACGGCCGCCCACAACCTGCTCTCGGCGATGCTCGACAGCCACCTCCACCAGGGCAACGCCCTCGACCTCGACCAGCACAACATCACGTGGCGGCGGGTCCTCGACGTCAACGACCGGGCGCTGCGCAACATCGTCATCGGCCTCGGCGACAAGGCCGACGGCGTGGTCCGCCAGACCGGCTTCGACATCACCGCAGCGTCCGAGGTGATGGCGATCCTGGCCCTCGCCACGTCGCTCGAGGACCTCCGGGCACGACTCGGCCGGATCGTCGTCGGCTACACGCCGAGTGGCGACCCGGTCACCGCCGAGCAGCTCGATGGCGCCGGCTCGATGGCCGTCATCATGCGCGAGGCGATCAAGCCCAACCTGCTGCAGACGTTGGAGAACACGCCGGTCATCGTCCACGCCGGCCCGTTCGGCAACATCGCCCACGGCAACTCGTCGGTGCTCGGCGACCTGATCGGCATCCGCGGCGGCGAGTACCTCATCACCGAAGCTGGCTTCGGCGCCGACATGGGCGCCGAGCGATTCTTCAACATCAAGTGCCGGGCCTCCGGGCTCGTCCCCGACGCCGCCGTGATGGTGGCCACCGTGCGCGCCCTCAAGGCGCACTCCGGCAAGTACCGCATCGTCGCCGGCAAGGCGCTGCCGCCCGAGCTGCTCGAGGAGCGTCCCGACGACGTCGAGGCCGGCGCCGCCAACCTGCGCAAGCAGATCGAGAACGTGCAGCTGCACGGCGTCACGCCCGTCGTGGCGATCAATGCCTTCCCGACCGACCACGCCTCCGAGCACGAGGTGATCCGTCGCGTCGCCGAGTCGATGGGTGCCCGCGTCGCCGTGTGCACCCACTTCACCGACGGCGGCGCCGGGGCAACGGACCTGGCCCACGCCGTGGTCGAGGCCTGCGCCGAGCCGAGCTCGTTCCACTACCTGTACCCGTCGGATGCCTCGCTGGTGGAGAAGATCGAGACCGTGGCGACCAAGGTCTACGGCGCCGGCCGGGTCGAGATCCTGCCCGCCGCGGCGCGCCAACTGGCCAGCTACGAGCGCAACGGCTTCGGCAACCTGCCGGTGTGCATCGCCAAGACCCACCTGTCGATCTCTGCTGACGCCTCGCTGAAGGGCGCGCCGACCGGCCACGAGCTGATCGTGCGGGAAGTGCGGGCGTCCGTCGGCGCCGGGTTCGTCTACCCCATCTGTGGCGAGATGCGCACGATGCCGGGCCTGGGCAGCCACCCGGCGGCGGCCGTCATCGACCTCGACGAGCACGGCGAGATCATCGGGCTGTCTTGATGGCCTCGCTCGCTCCGAAGACTCCGCTCCTCGGCCTGGGCCGGGCAAGGCCGGCCTGGGCTCACCGGCTCACGGCGCAACGGGCCAAACGGTTCTGCTGAGCTGACAGCTGTCCGACACCGGTAGCCCCGGTGTCCCGTGGGGGAGAACGTCCACGGGACACCGGGAGATCAAGCGGCGACGGCGGTCCTCGCGTCGGCCCGGGCCGCCACGTCCTGGCACGCCGCCAGCAGCGCCGGCACGAACCGCTCGGGCTCGGTCGTGCAGACGGCGTGCCCGCCGTCGACGGTGAACTGGTTGGCGCCTGGGATCCGATCGGCCATCGCCGCCTGACGCGCCGTCGGCACCACGTCGTCGTCGGTCGTGACGACGACGGCCGCCGGCACGTCGACCCCGCCGATCCACGGCCGCGAGTCGTAACGCAGCAGCGTCTTGCCGGCGGCGACGATGTCGCCCCAGTCGTGGCGGGCGACCTCCTCGTAGCCCCACCACGGCCGACCCCGCCGGACCCGCCACTGGTGCCAGCGGCCGAACGAGACCGCAGCAAGGCGCTCGATCGGCAGGGCGTCGGCCAGCGCGCCGGTCCCGACGGCGACACCCGACAGCACGCGCTCGCGCACGGTGCCGCTGAACGTGCAGCTCGTCGCGCACAGGACCATGCCGTCGAGCAGGCGCCGATGGCGACGCCACAGCAGCTGCGCCACCGGCCCGCCCATCGAGTAGCCGACCGGGATGCACCGCTCGATGCCGAGCACGTCCATCAGGGTGGCGACGTCGTCGGCACAGTCCTCGAGACGGAACGGCGAGGTCGAGCGGATCCCCCGGCCGTGGCCGCGGTGGTCCATGGCGATCACCCGGAAGTGCCGGCCCAGCGGGGCGTAGCTGCCACGCCAATTCAGGTCGCTCGTCGCCGTCCACCCGTGCAGCAGGACGAGGACCGGTGCGCCGGGCGGTCCGGTCAGCTCGCGCACGAACGTCCGACCGCGACCGGGCAGGCGGACGAAGCGGCCCGCCGGCAGGTCCTGCGTCCCTTCGCCGGTGACCGCTGATGCGACGGACAGCACCGGCCCCTCCGACCGGTGCTGTCCGTCGAACCCGCTCATCGGCTCCCTCCTCGCCATGCTGGTGAGCACGCGCCAGGCGGTGAGATACGCGGTCCGTGTTGTGGAACGGTCCCACATCGTGGAATCCTGTGCGGCGTGCCGGGAGTGCAGTCCGTCGAGCGGGCGTTCGCCATCCTGCGGTACCTGTCGGGCGGACCGGCCGGGGTCTCCGAGGTGGCCGACCGGGTCGCCCTCCCCAAGAGCACCGTGTCCCGCCTGCTCTCGACGATGCAGGAGCTCGGCGCCGTCGAGCAGACCGGCAACGACTACCGCATCGGCGACGGGCTGTTGGACCTGGCCTCGGCGACGCTGCCGAGCCGCAGCGTCGTGGCCGCCGCCCGGCCGCAGCTGACCCAGCTCGTCGAGGAGCTGGACGAGGTCGCCGGCCTCAGCGTCCTCGACGTGAGCGACGTCGTCTACCTCGACCAGGTCGCCACCGACCACCAGGTCCAGGTGCGCGACTGGACCGGCGAGCGGATCCCGGCCCACCTCGCCTCCTCGGGCATGGTCCTCCTCGCGGCCATGGACGCCAACGACCTCGAGCGGTACCTCGCTGGACCCCTCCTGTCGATCGACGGCCGTGGCCGCGTGGATCCGGCCACGCTGCGCCGCCGGCTGGCGTCGATCGCCGCCGACGGGTTCGTCTGGACGCAGGACGAGTACGTCCCCGGGGTCAGCTCCGTCGCCGCGCCGGTCGTCGGGACCGATGGGCGGGCCGTCGCCGCCGTGCACGTCCACGGGCCCTCCTACCGGTTCCCGCCCGACGACGACGCAGCCCACATCGCCGGGCTCGTGGTCGACGCGGCGCGCCGGATCGGCGCCCGACTCGGCGGCGCCGATGCGGCGATCGCCAGCTGAACGCGGACGGATCATGCGCGACCTGCCGATCCTCGACGCCGAGGACGTGGCTCGGGCGGCGTCCTACGACGACCTCATGGACGCGCTGGCCGAAGGTCACCGCCGGCCGGCGCCGGTCAGCCGGCGAACCGTCTTCGGGCCCGACGGCAGCGACCAGTCCTTCCTCGGACTGCCGGCGTGGCTGCCCGGCGAGGGCCTGGGCGTGAAGTTGGTGACGGTGTTCCCGCAGAACCTCGCCGCCGGTCGGCCGTCCGTGCAGGCGGTGTACGTGCTGTTCGACGGCGGCGACGGCAGCCCGCTGGCGCTCATCGACGGCACCGAGCTGACCTACCGCAAGACGGCCGCCGACTCGGGGCTCGGCGCCCGCCTCCTGGCTCGCGCCGACGCCCGCACCTTGCTGATGGTCGGCGCCGGTGGGCTGGCGCCGCACCTCGTGGCGGCCCACCGTGCGGCACGACCGTCGATCGAGCGCGTGCTGGTCTGGAACCGCACCCCCGACCGGGCGTCGGCGGTCGCCACCGCCGTTGGCGGCCGCGCCGTCGACGACCTCGATGCGGCGATCGGCGAGGCCGACGTGATCAGCACGGCCACGATGGCGAAGGATCCGTTGGTCGCCGGTCGCCTCGTCCGACCGGGCACGCATCTCGACCTCGTCGGCGCCTTCCTCCCCGACCACCGCGAGGCCGACGACGACGCCGTCGTGCGCGCCGAGGTGTTCGTCGACGACCGCGAGGCGACGCTGACCGAGGATGGCGATCTCGTCATCCCGCTGGGCGCCGGGCTGATCGACGAGTCGCACGTGCGCGGCGATCTGTGGCAGCTGTGCCGCGGCGAGGTCGACGGCCGATCGAGCGACGACGCCATCACGTTGTTCGAGAACGGCGGCGGCGGCCACCTCGACCTCATGGTCGCCCAGTCCGTCTGGAGTCACCACATGGCGGGACTAGGTTCCGCCAGTGTGAGGGAGCCGCGGAGCGCGAGCGGACGGTCGTCGGTGTGAGGGAGCCGCGGAGCGCGAGCGAACGGTCGTCGGTGTGAGGGAGCCGCGGAGCGCGAGCGAACGGTCGTCGGTGTGAGGGAGCCGCGGAGCGCGAGCGAACGGTCGTCAGCGTGAGCCGACGGTCGGGTGGACGGGCGGCACGCCAGGAGCAGCGGGCCAACGCCGTCATCGACCGGCAGCCGTTCCTCACCCGCCCGCTGCGGCCGGTCGAGATCGTGTCGGACGAAGGCTTGGAGCTGCTCGAGCACAACGCCGACCTGATCCTCGAGGAGGTCGGCATCGAGGTGCGCGACTACCCGACGGCGATCGAACGGTTCGCTGCCGCGGGCGCCGACGTGGACGGCACCCGCGTGCGGTTCCCCCGTGGCCTGTGTCGATCGCTGGTCTCCACGGCGCCGCCGATCTACACCCAACACGCCCGCAACCCCGCCAACTCGGTGCAGATCGGCGGCGACGCCACGGTGTTCGCGCCGAACTACGGGTCGCCGTTCGTCCACGACCTCGACAACGGGCGGCGGTACGCCACGCTCCAGGACTTCGAGAACATCGTCAAGCTCACGTACCTGCACCCGTACCTCCACCACTCGGGCGGCACGGTGTGTGAGCCGGTCGACGTACCGGTCAGCAAGCGGCACCTCGACATGGTGTACGCCCACCTGCGCTGGAGCGACAAGGGGTTCATGGGTTCCGTGACCGCCGGCGAGCGGGCGGCCGACTCGGTCGAGCTTGCCCGGATCGCCTTCGGCGGCGACCTCGCCGACCGCACGGTGATCACGAGCCTGATCAACGCCTCGTCGCCACTGGTGTGGGACGGGTCGATGCTCGAGGCGGCCGAGGTCTACGCCACCGCCAACCAAGCCACGGTGATCACGCCGTTCATCCTCGCCGGCGCCATGGCGCCGGCGACATCGGCCGGCGCCGTTGCCCAGACGTTGGCCGAAGCGCTGGCGGGGATGTCGTTCATCCAGCTCGTGCGGCCCGGTGCGCCGATGATCCTCGGTTCGTTCGCCAGCTCGATGTCGATGCAGACCGGGGCGCCGACGTTCGGCACCCCCGAGCCGGCGCTCGTGCTGTACGCCATGGCGGCGCTGGCCCGGCGGCTGCAGCTGCCGTTCCGCTCGGGGGGCGCGCTGACGGCGTCGAAGCTCCCGGACGCCCAGGCCGCCTACGAGAGCATGTCGTCGATGCAGCCGACGCTGCTGGCCGGCACGAACTTCGTGCTCCACGCCGCCGGGTGGCTGGAGGGTGGCCTCGCCGTGGGGTACGAGAAGTTCGTCCTCGACGCCGATCAGCTGGGGATGCTGTCGACGTTCGCCGCCGGGCTCGATCTCAGCGAGAACGCCCAGGCGATCGACGCGCTCCGCACCCACGAGCCGGGCCAGCACTTCCTCGGGACCGAGCACACCCTGGCCAACTTCGAGACGGCGTTCCACCGCTCCGAGGTGGCGGACAACTCGAGCTACGAGCAGTGGCTCGAGGACGGTTCACTCGACGCCGCGCAGCGGGCCAACCGGCTGTGGAAGGAGCGGCTGGCGGCGTACGAACCGCCGCCCATCGACGACGGCGTCGACGAGGAGCTGCGCGACTACGTGGCCCGCCGCAAGGCGGAGCTCCCCGACGCGTTCGCCTGACGCCCGATCCGCGGGTTCCCGGCCGCTAGGAGATGCCGAGCTGCTCGGCGGCCATCTTGGTGCCCTGCACGCGGTTGGTGATCTTCTGCCACGCCACCTCGCGGGCGTAGTCGGGCGATCCGTGGTTCGGCTTCTCGTCGATGCTGAACGGTGAGAACCCGCAGTCGTCGGTGGCGCCGAGGCGCTCCTTCGGGATGAAGTCGGCGGCCCGCACCAGCGCGTTGCAGACCTCTTCGGCCGACTCGACCCGCGGGTTGCCGGGGTTGATGACGCCCACGTAGCACATCTGGGCGACGCCGTCGGCGTCGTCACGGCGGTGCTTGCCGATCGACTCGTAGACCGAATCCTTGTCCCGCTCGCTGGCCAGCTGGATGAGGAAGTAGCCGGCGTTGATCTTGAACATGCTCGGCAGCAGGTCGTTGTACGGCACGTCGGCGCTGTGCACCGAGTCGCGGTCGCCACCGGGGCACGTGTGGATCCCGATGTTGGCCCGCTCCTCGGCCGAGAACCTGGCCATCACCCGGTTGTTGAGCTCGATGAAGTGCGGCAGCATCCCGGCGCCCGTCCACGGGTTGCGGGGGTCGGCGCGTGTCGCCAGGCGGCCCTCGGTGAAGTCGACCGAGACGCGCGCCGCTGCCGGCATCGAAGGCCTGGCGGATGTCCTTCTCGCACTCGTCGATGAGGTCGGCCTCGAAGTCCTCGCGCGAGTAGCCGTCGACCGCTTCGTTCAGCGGGTACAGCAGGGCCAACATCGACGGCGCGATGACCGCTTGCTTCATCGGCGTGTGGACCAGCGGCAACGCCTTCTTCAGCGTGTCGGCGGCGTAGGTCTGGTAGCGGAAGGGCCCACCGGTCAGACGCGGCAGCTGGCGGTGATGACCGTCGGCGAAGATGGCGAAGTACTGGCCGCCGCCGCCGAGGTTCGGGGCCAGGCCGGTGCCGGCCAGCGTGTCCGTCAGCGGGTACGTGGCGAAGCTCGACCAGCGTTGCTCCCCGTCGGAGATGATCGTCGAACCGGTCTGCTCGAGGTGCTCGATCGAGTCCTTGACGGCGGCGTCCTGCTGCTCCTCCAGGGCCGCCTTGTCGATCGTCCCGGCGTCGTAGGCGGCGTAGGCCTCCTGCAGCGCACTGGGTCGCGGGAGCGAACCGACCTGCTCGGTCGGGATGCCCGTCTCGGCTCGCGGGTCGAACGCAGTCATGACAGGGCCCCCTGTTTCGATGGGTGGTGCCGGTGCTGCCCCCCGGCAGACAGACCGGTCTCACTCAATGTAAGGACCCCCTCACCCCGGTGTCAATCGCCGCTGGTAGCCTCGTTCCGAGATGGTGACCTCGACCCGTGGTGTGGGCAGGACGTCGAGCAGCGAAGCGCGCGAGCGTGTCCTGTCCACCGCCTACACCCTGTTCTGCCGACACGGCATCCGCGCTGTCGGCGTGGACACCATCATCGAACGATCCGGCGTGGCCAAGATGACCGTCTACCGCCACTTCCGCTCGAAGGACGCGCTCGTGCTCGCCGTGCTCGAGCGGCGCGAGGAACTGTGGACCCGGCAGTGGCTCGAGGCGGAGATCAAGCGTCGAGCCGACGCCCCGACCGACCGGCTGCTGGCGATCTTCGACGTCTTCGACGCCTGGTTCCACAAGCGCTCGTTCGAGGGCTGCCTCTTCGTCAACGTGCTGCTGGAGTTCGACGACCGCAACAACCCGATCCACCGGGCGTGCCGCGATCAGCTGGCGCGGATCCGGGAGCTGCTCATCGAGTTGGCCACCGAGGCCCGGATCTCCGACCCCGATCACTTCGCCCGGCAGTGGCACATCCTCATGAAGGGATCGATCGTGTCGGCCGGAGAGGGTGACGTCGAGGCGGCCAAGCGCGCCCAGGAGGTCGCCCGGCTGCTGCTCGCTGCCCACGTCGTGGCGGCGTCGCCGGCAATGCCGGCCGCGACCGCCTGAGCGACGGCTCATCCGCATCTGGGCGCGGAGGCGTCCGGGATCGGGAACCTCCGCGCCCAGATCCGCGGTGAGCAGCAGCGCGCGTGCGGCATGCGCGGCCTGCAGCCGCTATGTTCCACGATGCGGTTGCGTTCCGCATCATGGTTCGGTCGGTGGTTCGGGAGATCCGACATGGAGACACGCTGATGGGCGAGCAGGACGACGACATCGATCTGGCCGGGCTCGACGATGCCGAGCTGGCCGCCCAGATGCACGACGACCTCTACGACGGGTTGGCCGACGAGATCGTCGAGGGCACCACGATCTTGCTCGACCGCGGGTGGGGCCCGGACCGGGTCCTCGCCGAAGCGCTGGTCGAGGGGATGCGCATCGTCGGCATCGACTTCCGGGACGGGATCCTGTTCGTCCCCGAAGTGCTGCTGTCGGCCAACGCCATGAAGGCGGGGATGGAGATCCTCCGCCCGCTCCTCGCCGAGACCGGCGCCGAGCCCGTCGGCAAGGTCGTCATCGGCACGGTGAAGGGCGACATCCACGACATCGGCAAGAACCTGGTGGCGATGATGATGGAGGGAGCCGGGTTCGAGGTGATCGACATCGGCATCAACTCCGACGTCGACAAATACCTCGCCGCGTTGGCCGAGCACCGGCCGGACATCCTCGGGATGTCGGCCCTGCTGACCACGACGATGCCGTACATGAAGGTCGTGATCGACACCATGACGGAGAAGGGTCTGCGTGACGACTACATCGTCCTGGTCGGCGGCGCGCCGCTGAACGAGGAGTTCGGCACGGCGGTCGGCGCCGACGCGTACTGCCGCGACGCGGCGGTCGCCGCCGAGACGGCCAGGAAGCTGGTCGACGCCCGCCGACGGAGGGCCGAGCCTCCCGGGCCGTCCGTTGCCTGAGGTGCTGGTCGTCGCGTGCGGCGCACTGGCCGGCGAGCTGCGGGCAGTGCTGCCGGCCGAGGTCGCCGTCACCTACCTGCCCGCCAACCTGCACAACCGCCCGGAGCGGATCGTCCCGGCGCTGACGCCCGTCGTCGACGAGGCGTTGGCTGCCGGCCGGCAGGTGTTCGTCGCCTACGCCGACTGCGGGACGGGCGGCGCGCTCGACCGCTGGCTGGCGGCCCGACCGGGCGTCGCCCGCCTGCCCGGCGCGCACTGCTACGAGGTCTTCGCCGGCGGCGCCCGCTTCGCCGAGCTGCACGACGCCGAGCCGGGGACCTTCTTCCTCACCGACTTCCTGGCCCGCCACTTCGATGCGCTGGTCTGGGAGGGCCTCGGCCTCGACCGGCACCCCGAACTGCGCGACCTGTACTTCGGCAACTACCGCCGGGTCGTGCTGCTGTCGCAGTCGACCGACCCCGCCGTCGTCCGCGCCGCCGAACGCGCCGCCGATCGGCTGGGCCTGGAGCTCGAGCACCACCACACCGGGCGATCGGAGCTGGCGACGGCGATCCCCGTGGCCGTGCGCGGCCACGCCGCCGAGGTCGGCGCCTGATGCCTCGGCGCAGCAACGACGTCGTGGTCATCTACTGGCGCGACATCCCGGCCCAGGTCAACGGGCAAGCCGGACGGGATCGCCACCAGGTCGCCCTGTCGGACAAGTTCCAGCGGGCCATCGACCGGGCCAAGCGCAAGGCCAAGATCCACACCGCCCACGAGGACGTCGCCCAGTGGCGGCGGGTCAGCGAGTCGTGCGACGGGGACGTGGGGGCGGCCGCTCGCGCCGAGGCCGAACGGTTGGAGTCGGCCTACAGCCCTGAACGCCTCGGCGCGCTGGCCTTCGCCGGCGGCTGGGAATCGGACGTGAACAGCGAAGGGAAACCATGACCCACACCGTCATTCCGTTCCCCGGCCACGGAGGCCGTTGCTGGCCGCTCGCTCGCTGGCGCTCGCTCGCTCGCAGCTGCGAAAGGAAGCCATGACCCATACCGTGCTGAGCTCGGCGACCAAGGAGGTCGTCATCGGGTTCGACCGACCGTTCGTGATGATCGGCGAGCGGATCAACCCGACGGGTCGCAAGTTGCTCGCCGAGGAGATGAAAGCCGGCGACTTCAGCCGCGTCGAGGCCGACGCCGTCGCCCAGGTCGCCGCCGGTGCCCACATGCTCGACGTCAACGCCGGCATCCCGTTGGCCGACGAGCCGGCACTGCTCGCCCGCGCCATCCAGCTCGTGCAGGCCGTCACCGACGTGCCGCTGTCCATCGACTCGTCGATCGTCGAGGCGCTGGAGGCCGGCCTGGCCGTCTACCAGGGCAAGCCGCTCGTCAACTCGGTGACCGGCGAGGACGAAGTGATGGAGCGCGTGCTGCCGCTGGTGGCTCGCCACGGCGCCGCCGTCGTCGCCATCTCCAACGACGAGACCGGCATCAGCGAGGACCCCGACGTCCGCTACTCGATCGCCAAGCGCATCGTTGAGCGTGCCGCCGACCACGGGATCCCGGCCCACGACGTCGTGGTCGACCCGCTCGTCATGCCGATCGGTGCCATGGGTACCGCCGGCCGGCAGGCCTTCACGCTGATCCGCCGGCTGCGCGAGGAGCTGAAGGTCAACACGACGTGCGGCGGCTCGAACATCAGCTTCGGCCTGCCCAACCGCCAGGTCGTCACGGGCACGTTCCTGGCGATGGCGATCGGCGCCGGGATGACCTCGGCGATCATGAGTCCGCTGCACCCCGAGGTGCGCTCGGCCGTGATGGCCGCCGACGTGCTGACCGGCGCCGACCGGGACTGCATGGCCTGGATCCGCGCCAACCGTGACCCCAACGCCGGCGGCGGCGAACGGGACGCACGCGGTCGGCGTGGTCGCCGCGGCCGGGAGCCGGCGACTGCGTGATGCATCGCGTCGTCTTCACGCCGTCTGGCCTGGAGGGCAAGGTGCCCGACGGGACGTCGGTGTTGGACGCGGCGCGCCAGATCGGGGCTGACCTCGACACCGTCTGCGGCGGGCGGGGCATCTGCGGGCGCTGCCAGATCACGCCGAGCACCGGTCGGTTCGCCAAGTGGCACCTCGACGTCGGCCCGGATGCGCTCGGTCCGCCGGCGGCGATCGAGCTGGACTACCGCGGCAACCGGCCGCTGACCCCCGGCAACCGGCTCGGTTGCGCCGCGCGGGTCCACGGCGATGTGGTCGTCGACGTGCCGGCGACCAGTCAGGTGCACCGCCAGGTGGTCCGCAAGGACCTCGCCCTTCCGCCGGTCGTGGTCGACCCGCGGCTCACCCTGCACTTCGTCGAGGTCGCGCCAGCGGTGCTCGGCGACTCGGTCAGCGCCGGCGGTGCGCTTGCCGCAGCGATCGCCGAACAGCACCACCTGGTCGAGCCCACGATCGCCGCTGCGCTCCTGCCGGTCGTCCACCGCGTGCTCGCCGCCGACGGCGGGGCCGTCACCGCCGCGGTGCGCCGTGACCGCAGCGACGCCGACGCCGGCGTGATCGTCGCCGCGTGGCCCGGCTACGTCGATGCCGCCTACGGGCTCGCCGTGGACATCGGCTCGACGACGATCGCCGGGCATCTGTGCGACCTGTCGACCGGCGACGTGGTCGCGACGGCCGGACGGATGAACCCGCAGATCCGCTTCGGCGAGGACCTGATGAGCCGGGTGTCGTACGTGATGATGAACCCGGGTGGGGACCAGCAGCTCACGGGTGCCGTGCGCACCGCGCTCGACGAGCTCGTCGGGGAGCTGGTGGCGTCGGCTGGCACCACCCGCGACGCTGTCCTCGACATCGTCGCCGTCGGCAACCCGATCATGCACCACCTGCTGCTTGGCATCGACCCGACGCCGCTCGGGTCGGCGCCGTTCGTGCTGGCCACCGCAGACCCCGTCGAGCTGGCGGCGTCGGGGTTGGGCCTCGACCTCCCGAACGCCTCGGCATGGGTGGGCCCGTGCATCGCCGGCCATGTCGGCGCCGACACCACAGCGGCGATGCTCGCCGAGGGACCCCATCGCGGTGACGCCGTGCAACTGCTCGTCGACGTCGGGACGAACGCCGAGATCGTCCTCGGCGACCGCCACCGCCAGTTCGCTGCGTCGAGCCCGACCGGACCGGCCTTCGAGGGAGCCCAGATCAGCTGTGGGCAGCGGGCGACGACGGGGGCGATCGAGCGGGTGCTGATCGACCGGACCACGCTCGAACCGCGGTTCCGGGTGATCGGGACCGACGCATGGTCCGACGAGCCGGCGTTCGCCGCCGCTCGGCCCGCCGTCACGGGCGTGTGCGGCTCCGGGATCATCGACGCGATCGCCGAGATGTTCCTGGCCGGGATCATCGACGCTGACGGCGTGATCCGACCCGAGCTGGCGGCGAGCTCGTCGCGCGTCGTTGCCGACGGGCGCACCTTCGCCTACGTCCTGCACGACGACGGCGGCCTGCGGCTGGCCATCACCCAGAACGACGTCCGGGCGATCCAGCTCGCCAAAGCCGCGCTGCGGGCCGGGATCGAGCTGCTGCTCGACCACGCCGGGCGTCCTGACGTGGCCGACATCCGCCTGGCCGGCGCGTTCGGCGCGCACATCGACCCGGTGCACGCGATGGTCCTCGGGCTGGTGCCCGACTGTCCAGTCGAGGGTGTGCGCTCGGTGGGGAACGCCGCCGGCGCCGGCGCCGTCCACGCGTTGCTCTCGCGGGCCAAGCGGGCCGAGCTGGTCGCCGCAGCGGCCGACGTCGTCAAGGTGGAGACGGCCACCGAGCCGCGCTTCCAGGAGCTGTTCGTCGCGGCGATGGCGTTCCCGCACGCCAGCGCGCCGACGCCGCACCTGGCGAGCGTGGTCGAGCTCCCCGCTCGACGGGCGGCGGAAGCGACGCCTCGCCGCCGCCGGAGGGGCGCCCGATGAACGAGGGAGTCTTCGACCGAGTGAATCGTCAGCACGGTCCTTTGGTTCATGGCCGAGCAGCTGCTGCGTACGTACTCGGCGTGGCCGACCGACGTCGGCAGGTTCCTACATGAACTTGAAGACGGCGTTCCGCCGTGGACCGACCGTCGCGCGCCGGCGATCAGCGACGACACTCGGCGGCTCGTCGCCCGCACCCGCTACGAGCTGGTGCCGATGAAGGGCGTTGACGAGGCGGCGCTCGAGCTGGCGCCCGGCGCACCCGTGTCCGTGACGTGCTCGCCGGCCAAGGGCGTCGCCGCGACCCTGGAGCTGTCGGCGCGACTCATCGACCTCGGCCACGACGTGGTGCCCCACATCTCGGCTCGCATGGTCGAGGGGGAGGAGCACGTCGCAGAACTGGCGACCTGGCTGCGCCAGCACGCCGTGGCGGAGGTGTTCGTCATCGCCGGTGACAAGGAGTACCCGCACGGCCCGTACCACGACGCACTGACCTTCCTGCGTTCCCTGTTCGACCACGAGACCGGACTGGCCCGGATCGGGGTGCCGTCGTACCCGGACGGTCACCCGTTGATCGACGCAGGGTTGGTACGTGCGGCGCTGCACGACAAGCAGGCGCTGATCGCCGACGCTGGGCTGGCCGGTTCGACGACGACGCAGATGTGCCTCGATCCGGCGCAGATCGATCGGTGGCTGACCGAGGAGCGCAACCTCGGCCTCGAGCTGCCGGTCGACCTCGGTGTGCCAGGCGTCGTCGATCGGGCCAAGCTGATGACGATGGGTGTGCGCCTCGGAGTCGGAGCCTCGCTGCGGTTCTTGCGCAAACACCGCTCGACCATGGTCCGGCTGATGTCGCCGGGCGGGTACGACCCGACGGATCTCGTCGCCGGCGTGGCCGGTGACGCCCACCGGCTCGGAGTCCGTGGCCTCCACTCGTTCACGTTCAACCGGGTCGCCGCGACGCGCGACTGGCAGGCGCAGGTGCTCAGCGGGTGATGGACGCTGACGCCGTCATTGCGTTCCCCGGCCACGCAGGCCGTTGTTGGCCGCTCCCTCGCTGGCGCTCGGTCACTCGCAGCTGCGGAGTGTTCGGTGGACGCTGACGCCGTCATTGCGTTCCCCGGCCACGCAGGCCGTTGTTGGCTGCTCCCTCGCTGGCGCTCGGTCACTCGCAGCTGCGGAGTGTTCGGTGGACGCTGACGCCGTTGTGATCGGCGCCGGGGTGATCGGGTCGTCGGTGGCGCTGGAACTGGCCCGCAGTGGTCGCTCGGTGATCTGCGTGGACAAGGGGCCCGCAGCCGGGGCCGGGTCGACCAGCGCCTCGTCGTCGATCATCCGCTTCAGCTACTCGACCCGTGACGCCGTGCTGACGGCGTGGGAGGCGGCGGCGAAGTGGCGCGACTGGTCGGGCCACCTCGGGATCGACGACCCGAACGGGATGGCCCGGTTCGTCCCCGCCGGCAACCTGATCCTGTGCACCACCGGCTACGACGGCGCCACCGTCATGGCGCTGTGGGACGAGCTCGACATCCCGTACGAGTGGTTCGACTCGCCCGAGCTGCGGGCCCGGTTCCCAGGACTGGACGCCGGCAAGTACTACCCGCCGAAGCGCATCGACGACCCGGCGTTCGGCGACGACGCCGACGGTGAGCTGACCGCCATCTACCAAGCCGACGGCGGGTACATCGACGACCCGATGCTGTCGGCGCACAACGTGTCCGTGGCCGCCCGGCACCACGGAGCGGACTTCCGTTTCCGGCGCGCCGTGACGGCGATCGATCGGTCGGCGGGGCGCGTGACCGGCGTGACGCTCGACGGCGGGGACCGGTTGACCGCCCCGGTCGTCGTCAACGTCGGTGGTCCGCACTCCGGCGGGATCAACCGCCTGGCGGGGGTCGACGGCGACATGCGCATCGGGCACCGCCCGCTGCGCCAGGAGGTGTTCGCCGTTCCGGCCCCGCGGGGGTTCACCCTCGACGACGGTGGTCCATTTGTCTCGGATCTCGACATCGGCCAGTACTTCCGCCCGCAGGCCGGCGGCACGTTGCTGGTCGGCGGGGCCGAACCGGAGTGCGACGAGCTGGAGTGGGTCGACGATCCCGACGACTTCGTCGAACACACCACCGTGGAGCACTGGGAGACCGCGATGCTGCGCCTGGCGCGGCGGCTGCCCGAGTTCGGCGTGCCGACGAAGCCGGTCGGGCTGGCCGCCCTGTACGACGCGTCGGACGACTGGGTCCCGATTTACGACCGCTCCAGCCTGCCCGGCTACTTCATGGCCTGCGGCACGAGCGGCAACCAGTTCAAGAACGCGCCCCTCGCCGGCCAGTTCCTCCGGGCGATCATCGACGCCGCCGACGCCGGCCAGGACCACGACGAGGTGCCCGTGCAGTTCACCGGCCCGCTGACCGGGCGGACCATCGACCTGGCGGCGTTCTCGCGCCGCCGCCAGCCGGCGGTGACCAGCGGCACCGTGATGGGCTGAGCTGGGCGGCGGGGCGTCGCTCAGCCGGTCCGATCGTCGAGCTGCGCGACGAGCCGCTTCGGCGCGATTTGCCGGAACGCGTCGGCGCAGATCTCGGCCACTTCGTCCCAGTCGGGATCGACGTCGAGCCGCACGCCGAGCCAGCCCCGCCCGCCGACGTAGGGCGGCCGGAAGAACCGCTCAGGCTCCTGCTCCACGAGCTGTTCCTGCACCCCTGGCGGAGCGGCGCACCAGATGGCGAGCCGGTCGTCGCCATGGTGGTCGTCGACGAACGTCACGACCGTCTTCTTGTCCCGCACGAAGAAGGTCGGCGCGCCGTGGCTGAGCCGCTCCGTGACTTCGGGGAGGGCGAGGCAGATCCGCCGGATCTCGGCCAATGCCCGCGCCGCCGTCGCATCGTCGTACACGTCCGGAGTGTCGCGCGTCGCCGACCGGTCGAAAGATGACTTCGGCGATCGACTTTGTCGGTGTTCGGGGCTACCGTTCGTGGCCGTGCAGATCACCGCCCCGTCGGGGACCCTCGTCGACGGCGCCGTGCGGCTCGAACCTCGGCCGTTCCGGCCGGTACGCGACGGCGCCATCGCCGTCGGCTTCGTCGCCGTGATCGCTACGTGCGTCGTGGCGGCAGTGGTCTGGGGGCACGCCGCCGCGGTGCTCGGCATCGTCTACGCGTCGATGGCGTTCCTCGTCTGGATCGAGGCCTTCCGCAGCTCATGGGCGGTCGGGCCGGACGTCCTGTCGGCCCGCCGCTGGGCGGTCTGGCGGACGTTCCACGCCGCCGACGTCACGACCGTCGCCGTTGATCCGGGTGAGCCGGGCATCGACGTGTCGGTCGGCGGCCGGGGCGCCGCCCGCGTGGTCGTGCCCCTCGACGATTGGCGCCGCCGGCCGGGCGCCGTCGATCAACTGCGCGAGTTCTTGGCCAACGCGGACGGCGCCGGCGCCACCATCGACCCGATGGTGTGGCGCGCCCTCGACCGCGGCTGAGCAGCTCACTCGGGTCGATGGACCCAGATCATCTCCCGGCCGTGCTCGCCGGGTGCGGTGATCGGCTTTGCGGCGATCCGGTCGAGCTCGTAGCCGAGGCGCCGCGGCACTGCGGCGCTGGCGGTGTTGGCCTCGTCGCAGTGGATCTCCACCCGGGTGATCGCCGGCAGGGCCAGCGCGGCATCGGTGAGGGCCCGACCGGCTGCCGTCGCCAGCCCCCGGCCGCCGGCATCGGCCCGCCGCCAGTACCCGATCTCCAGCACGCCGGGTCCGGCGCGGCGATGGAGCCCTGCCCCGCCGAGTACCGAGTCGTCGTCGACGTCGACGATGACGTACCCGAACGACCGCCCGGCCATCCAGTCGTCGGCCGCTCGTTCGAGGAACGTCACGGTGTCGGCGCTCGACTGGTCGGCCCACGGCATCCACGGCCGGAGGTGGGCCCGGCTGGCCTCGATCGCCTGATGCAGGGCCTCGGCCTGCTGCACACCGTGGCGATGGAGTGAGGCGCCGACCGACGGGAGATCGATGAGCTCTGGTGGCCCGTCCACCCGCCCGATCCTGTCCCGCCGGCGCCGGCGCGCGGGCCTGCGTTTCAGCGGGGCGCGTCGTGGGCTCGCTGGAACGCCGCTCGCGCCTCCTCGCTGAACAGCACGAACCGCACCTCGGCGACCTCGGTCGGCGCCGTGAGGACGGTGCGCACTGCGACCTCGGCGGCGTCCGCCATCGGCCACCCGTAGATGCCGGCGGAGACGGCCGGGAAGGCGACGGACCGGGCGCCGAGCTCGTCGGCCACGGTCAGCGCCTCGCGGTAGCAGGATTCGAGCAGGTGCGTGCGGTCCTCGACCGTCGAGTGCACCGGACCGACGACGTGGATCACCCAGCGCGCCGGCAGGTCGCCGGCGGCCGATGCTGCGGCGTGGCCGGTCGGGAGGGATCCGATCCGGTCGACGAGCTCCTGGCGAGCCGCCCGCTGGGCCGGGCCGCCGGCGCGCAGGATCGCGCCGTCGACGCCGCCGCCGCCCATCAGTCCGCTGTTGGCCGCGTTGACGACAGCGTCGACGTCCTGGTCGACGATGTCACCACGCACGATCCTGACGTCCATCGCACCGGTGTAGCGCACCGGTGGGCATCAGTGAGATGGTGGTTGGGTGCACGATGCGGAGGCGCTGGCCGGGTTGGAGGCGTTCGCCCTCGACCTGCCCGGCGCGTTCGCCGACATGCCATGGGACGGCGACCCCGTGGCCAAGGTCGGGAAGAAGATCTTCGTGTTCTTCGGCACGGCTGACGAACCGGGGATCGGCGTCAAGCTGCCCGAGTCAGCGGACCACGCGCTCGCTGTGCCGGGGGCCACACCGATGGGCTACGGGCTCGGTCGGCATGGGTGGGTGGTCGTGCCCCTTGGTCGCGACGAAGCGCCGGAGGACCTGCTCAGGGACTGGATCGAGGAGAGCTACCGGGCGGTGGCGACGAAGAAGCTGATCGCCGAGCTGGAGACGCGCGAGCACTGATTCGCGGTGGTGGGAACCGAAATCGGCGCTCCGGCGTCCAAACTGTCTGCCCCCCAAGGATGATCACGGAGGTCTTCCATGTTCGCTGCCCCTCGCCGCCGTCGCCTCGTGGCGCTGACCGCGGTCGCGTTGCTCGTCCCCGCCGGCATGGCCTGTGGCGGTGACGACTCGAGTGACGGATCCGACGACACGACGGCATCGGACGGCACGGCAGCCGCCGGCACCACGGCGACCGACGACACCACGGCGACCGACGACACCACGGCGACCGACGACACCACGGCGACCGACGACACGACGGCGACCGACGACACGACGGCCACCGACGACACCGGCGGGACCACGACCGGCAGCGTCGAGCTGGTCGACGCCGGTGCCGAGGACGGGCGGCTGCAGCTGCCGGGCACGGCGACGGCCGGTCAGACGGGCACCGGCTCGGCGACCATCAACCTGGACGTGACGGGCATGGGTGAGGACGTGACGATCGGGATCGTGCTCGGCTACGACGCCGAGATCGTCGAGGCCGACGACGCCGGCTACGTGTCGGAGACCACGATCACCGATGCCGAGCTGGTGGAAGCGCCCGAGGGCGTCGACCTCAGCACGTTCGAAGCGATCATCGGCGTGCAGTACCGCCAGACGTTCGGCGCCGACGGCACGGCCGGCGAGATCGAGCTGGTCAACGAGGACGAGCTGACCGCCGAGCAGATCACTGCGTTCGAGCAGTTCGGAAGCAGCATCAACTCCGCCGCCGCGCTGGCCTTCCCCGCCGAACCGGTCGGTGAAGGCGCTCAGTGGATCTCGACGACGGCGATCGCCAGCCAGGGCATCGAGGTCGAGGTCGACTACGAGTACGAGCTGGTCGAGGTGGACGGGTCGAACTACGTGCTCGACATCACCTACGACGAGGACCTCGACACCGAGATCGAACAGGGCGGCCAGACCGGCCAGCTGACCGGCACCGTCGACGGCACCGGCTCCGTCCAGGGTTCGGCCGACAACCCGCTGCTGACCACGACCGAGCTGACCCAGGGCTTCGACTTCACCGTCGAGGCCGACGGCCAGACCATCGACGTGCAGATGAACATCGAGGTCCTCCTCGAGAACAGCTGACGCGCTGACGGCGGGGCACGGCTGAGTCAAGGAATTGACGCTTCGGCCCCCGCCGCAGTGAGCACGCCTGGTGAGGCCGGCTGTGCCCGGCCCAGCCGAGCGAGCGGAGTCTTCGGAGCGAACGAGGCCACTAGTACTGTCCGGCGAGGTCGCGCTTGCCCTCACGGCTGGCGTGGGCGGCGTGGCCGAGGATGTTGCGGGCCATCGACGACTCCTGCTCGGCGCTGCGCGCGGCGTAGACGTCGGCGCGCACCTCGTGGGCCTCGGTCGAACCCGGGTCGAAGAGGACGGCGAACTCGACGAGGTGGCAGGCCAGCCGGTGGTCGCCCGCTGCCGCCAGCTCCCTGGCCCGCGCCAGGACGTTCTCCAGCCCGCCGGCCAGCGTCACCCACTCCCGGGCCTGCTCGGCGCGCGGCGCGGGCAGCAGGTTGTCCGGCTCGCCGTCGTACCAGCCGCCGTAGCGCCGCCACACGTTGCGCACCAGGAACTGCGGGTGGTCGTAGACCGGACGGAGGTACGGCAGCTCGCGCAGGTGCTCGGGGACGGTGACCTCGTGGAGCACCCGGTCGAGCGGCACCCCCTCGTTCATCAGGGCGACGGTCTGGGTCTCCATGGCGTCGAGGAGGTCGGCGGTGTCGGTGAGCGCCTGGCTGATGCGGGCGGCGCCGAAGATCGGCACGCCGTGCCCCGCCAGCATCAGTTCCGCGCCGCAGCCGGCCATCTTGCGCAGCGCGGTGGCCCAGTCGCTGGCGAACCGCTGCACCTTCTGGGGGTTGCCGGCGTTCGGGACGGCCCAGATGAACAGGTCACCGGGGTGGAGAACGCCGAGCTCGGGCACGAAGGTCCACGTGGCGTCGTCGGTCTCGCCGCGGGCGTGGTGCAGCTCGAACGTGAGACCGCCCTGGCGGAACGTCAAGTGGTCGCGGTACGTCACGTCTGGGTCCCGGTACTCGGCCGGCCACGAGAACCCCTCGATCGGCAGGCCGAACTGGCGCTGGTTGATCGCCGTGTTCCAGCCCTGGGTGCGCTCGTAGCGGCGGAAGTGGTGGGGCAGTTCCTCGTGGGCGTAGACGACGGGGGCCGGCCACCCCCGCTCGACGGCCTCGGCGTCGAAGCGCCGGGTGCCGAAGACGTGGTCGATGTGGTGGTGGCTGTAGACGGCCGCCCGCACCGGCGATTCCGGCCGCCACGAACGCACCTCGGTGTGGACGTGATCGGCGTCGTACGGACCCCCGGTGTCCAGCATGGCCAGCCCGTCGCCGGTGTCGATGGCGTTGACCGAGGCCACCGAGATCATCGTCAGCACCTGCGGAGCGATCTCCTCGGCGGTGCGACCGAGCGCGGGGCGCACGGGGTGGTGGTCGTGGACCAGGTCGGCCTCGCCGTTCCAATAGCGCTCGGCCAGTTCTCGGATCCCCTCACCCATGGGACCGGAGCGTACGAAGTCCCCGAGCACTCGTTGCGCGGCGCGCGCTCGACCGACGGCTACGGCAAACTGGACGTCATGGATGCCCTGTCGCACCTCGTTGTCAAGCGTGACGGCGACCTCACGACGATCACGCTCGATCGGCCGGAGAAGCGCAACGCCCTCGCCCTGGACGTGCTGCTCGAGCTGGACGAAGTCTTCGAGGCGGTCGGCGCCTCCGACGCGCGCGGCGTCGTGCTGGCCGCCAATGGGCCGGTGTTCTCGGCCGGCCACAACTTCGGCGACATGCTGGACGCCGGGTACGACGACGCTCGGCGGCTGCTCGACGTGTGCGCTCGGCTGATGCGCACCGTGCAGTCGATCCCCCAGCCGGTGTGTGCCAAGGTCCACGCCCTGGCAACGGCGGCCGGCTGCCAGCTCGTGGCCACGTGCGACCTGGCCGTCGCCGCCGAGAGCGCCGGCTTCGCCATCCCCGGCGGCAAGGGCGGGCTGTTCTGCCACACGCCGCTCGTGGCGGTGGCCCGCAACGTCGGGCGCAAGCGGGCGCTCGAGCTGGCCTTCACCGGTGACGCCATCGATGCCGCCACGGCGGCCGACTGGGGCCTGATCAACCGTGCCGTGCCCGACGGCGAGCTGGACGCCGCCGTCGACGACCTCATGGCGCGGGCGACACGAGGATCGTTCGCCTCCAAGGCGCTCGGCAAGCGGACGTTCTACGCCCAGGTCGACCTCGACCAGGCACGCGCCTACGAGTACGCCACCCACGTGATGGCGGCCGCCGTCACCACCCCCGACGCCCAGGAGGGCATCACCGCCTTCCTCGAGAAGCGCAAGCCCACGTTCTGATGGCTCGCTTTGCTCGCTGGGCCGGACAAGGCCGGCCTGACCATGCGTGGTAGCTGCGGTCGGGGGCCGAAGCGCGCACGTCTGGCCTGATGCCGGATCTGCGCGCTACAGCTCATCGCCCAGGTGGTGTGTGGGGCAGTCCTGCTACGCGACCAGGGCACAGGCCCGCAGGCGGGCGGCCGTGCGCGCACGGTGGTTGCGGATCGTGCGCGTCGTGACCTTTCGCTCGGCGGCCAGCCGGCTCGACGAGCCGCAGCGCAGCAGGGCGCGCACGAAGTCGACATCGGTCGGGTCGAGCCCCATCGTCCGGGCCTCGCGCAGCACGAGTGCCAGCTCCTCGCACGACGACAGGACGACGACGGCCGGCGTCTCCTCCAGGGTGTGCGGGTCGACGGAGAGCTCGGTCGCCGACATCCGCCGGCCGGGTGCGATGAACGCCCGGTAGCTGGCGTCGCGCACGAGGTTGGCGGCGACCCGCCGCGGCCGCCGATCCGGCTGGTAGGCGTGGATGACCAGCCACGTCGCGCCGATCAACTGCTCGAACGAGCCGTCGACGTCCGGGCTCTGGCGGCGCCGGACGATGGCCAGCAGCCCCGGCAGCAGCCGCTGCAGCACGATCCGTGATGCCAGGTCGTCGGTGCGGGCGACGCCGACGAGCCGACCGAGGACGCCGTCGGCCGCCGCCGTCGGCTCGACCAGGTGCCCGGCCAGCGTGAGCAGCGCGTCGAGATCGTCGAACGACTGGTCGGTGACCGACCAGCGACGTGCCCGCTCGACCAGGTGCGGGCGGCGGCGGATGACGCGCCACTCGTCGTCCAGGCGGCCGGACAGCGGACGGGGCCGGGGATCCCGCGGCGGGCTGGGAACGTGATCCATGGCGGCGACGGTGCGCCGCCGGGCTCACCGGAGCACTCACCGCTGTCGTCACCGTTCGACGAGTGAGTGGCGCAGCGCGTCGAACAATCGTGCGGTGAGCACTCACCGCGACCATCACGGATTCCGCTCCGGCCGGTGAGTCGCGCCCAGGGGGAGCATGGGCGCTGCATCGATCCCCACCGTCGAACTGGTCCACCCGAGCGGGGGTCGCATCACCGTGGCACCCCGGTCGCTCGACGACCGCCTCGGCGATCTCGCCGATGCATTGGGTCTCGACGGGCAGGGCGCCTTGCTGCTCGACGGCCGTCCGGCGGCGCGCCACGAGCCGCTCGCTCGCGCCGGCGTGCGCCACGGCAGCCAGCTGGCGACGGCGACGATCGGTCGACCCGGCGTCGTGCGTCCCGACGCGCCGGTCGTCACCGTCATCGCCGATACCGGCCCGTCGGCGGGCCGGGTCGTCGCGCTGGCCCCCGGTCAGCACGTGATCGGACGGGCACCTGGCGTCGACGTGGCCCTGGCCGACCCGGCGCTCGAACCGCACCACGGCCAACTCGACGTCGACGAGTCCGGCGGCGTGCGGTTCGTGCAGCTGACCGGACGGGTGGCCGCCCGCGTCGACGGCGAACCGATCGGCGCGCCGACCATCGTCGGACCCGGGCAGCGGATCGACCTCGGCACGAGCCGGCTGCGGGTCGAGCCGCTCGCCGACGGGTCGTTCGCCGACGACGAGCCGGGACCGGCCGCGCTGACCACCGACCCCACCGACCCCTGGCGGCGCACGCTGCACCGCACGCCGAGGGTCCTGCCGCGCTGGGAGCCGGCGCCGATCGCGGTGCCGACCAGCGACGCATCGGAGCGACCTCCCCACCACGTCGGCGTCACCGCCGCCGGTTGCACCTTCGTCGGCTCGGTGCTCGTGGCGGTGCTCATGCGATCACCCATGTTCCTCCTGCTCGGCGCGGTGGGGGTCGTCGCCGCCGTCGGGATGTGGGTCGCGGCTCGCGTCGGCGCCGTGCGCGTCGATCGACGAGTCGGCGCCCGTCGAGCACGGGAGCTGGAACGCTTCGCCGCGGCGGTCGCCGTGCAACGCACCGCCCGCTGGGAGCACCACGTGGCGACCACGCCGACCGTGGTCGACGCGGTGCGGACGGTGACGCACCTCGACGCCCGCCTGTGGGCTCGCCGGGCCGAACACGCCGACGCCCGCCGCGTGTCGCTGGGCACCGGGACGATCGGCTGGGAGGTCGTCGTCGAGGGGTCGGCCATCGACGGAGTGTTCACCGGCGAGGTCGGCGCCGTCGTCTCGGGCGCCGCCCGCTTCACCGACGCTCCCGTGCCGTTCGAACTGACCGAGGGGTCGGCGCTGGCGGTGACCGGGCCTGGCGCCGGCGGGGTGCTGCGGGCGATCGTGATCCAGCTCGCCGCGTGGCTCGGCCCGGCCGACTGGCGGCTCCTGATCGTCGTCGACGACGTTGCCGCGTGGGACTGGGCGGCATGGCTCCCGCACGGTCCCGGCGGGCGTGCCGTCGTGACCACCGCCGCCGCCGCCGACGGGCAGGCGGCCGCGCTCATCGCGCTCGACGACGACGACCCTCGCCACGTGGTCGTGGTCACCGACCGCCCCGACCTCCTGGCCCAGCGCACGGGCGCGCTGCGCCGTTTCATCGGTGCCAGACGGTCGGTCGCCGTGGTGGTGCACGTGCCCGAGGGAGACACCGTGCCGGCGATGTGCCGCAGCGTCCTCGACATCGGTTCGATCGGCGTGGCCCGCTGGCGACCGGACGCCTCGATCGGCGAGGCCGGGGGATCGCCGACCGTGCATGTCGCCGGCCTCGCGCTCACCGACGCCTGGCACGCCGCGCGCGCCCTGGCCGGCGTGCGCGACCCGGAGGACCCGGCGCTCGCCGCGGACGCGCTGGCCCGGTCCGTCACGCTCGCCGAGCTGTGCGAGCAGTTCGGGACGGGGCCGATCGACGACGCCATCGCCATTGCCGCCCGGTGGCGGGCGAGCGGACCCGATCCGGCGCCGACGGTGGCGCTCGGGCTGGCTGCCGACGGGGTCGTCGACATCGATCTCGTCCGGGACGGGCCGCACGCGCTCCTCGCCGGCACGACCGGGTCCGGCAAGAGCGAGCTGCTGCGGACGCTCGTGGTGTCGCTGGCGGCGCGCCACAGCCCCGACCACCTCACGTTCGTGCTCGTCGATTACAAGGGCGGGTCGACGTTCGATGCATGCGCCGAGCTGCCGCACACCGTCGGCGTGGTGACCGATCTCGACGACCGCCTGGCCGAGCGGGCGCTGTGCAGCCTGGACGCCGAGGTGCGGCGGCGCGAGCAGTTGCTGCGGGAGGTCGGCGCGGCCGATCTCGCCGCCTACCGGGCCGACCCGGGACGACCTCCGCTGCCCCGTCTCGTGGTCGTGATCGACGAGTTCGCCGCCCTGGCCGCGGAGCTGCCGGCGTTCCTGTCGGCGCTCGTCGGCATCGCCCAGCGCGGTCGCAGCCTCGGCATCCACCTCGTGCTGGCCACCCAGCGGCCGGGCGGTGTGGTCGACGACGAGATCCGCGCCAACACCAACCTCCGCGTCGCACTGCGGCTGCACGACGCGGCCGACGCCCGCGACGTCGTCGGCGACGACACCCCGGCGCGCTTCTCGCGCTGCGCCCCTGGCCGGGCCATGCTGCGTCTGGGCCCGGCCGACGCCGTGGTCTTCCAGTCGGCTCGATGCACCGGCCCGGCCCGGCTCGTGCACGACGAGCGGCTGCACGTCCTCGACCAGCGGGCCGCCGACGCCACGGCTGCGCCGAGCGAGCTGGACGTGCTCGTTCGCTCGATCCGCAACGCTGCCGTCCTGTCGGACGTCGCTGCGCCGCACCGTCCGTGGCTCCCGCCGCTGCCGGCGGTGCTCGACGGCGGGATCCCGGCCGGGGCGGTGGGCCTCGTGGACGTGCCAGCGGCGCAGCGGCGGGATCCACTGCGCTGGGCCCCGGTCGACGGGAACCTGGCCCTGCTCGGGTCGTTCGGCAGCGGCACCACCACTGCGCTCGTGGCGGTGCTGGCGACCGTGCTCGGCGCCGGGCGGGATCACGTCTACGTCATCGACGGTCGCGGCGATGACCGCCTCGACGCGCTGGGCGAGCGGGCGCTGTGCGGTGGCGTGCTGCGGGCGAACGAACTGGAGCGGATCGGCCGCCTGCTCGACCGGCTCGTCGACGAGCTCGACCGCCGCCGGACCGAGGGGCGGCGGCCCGGTGCGCCCGGACTCGTCCTCGGGGTCGACGGCGTGCCGGCGTTGCGGACGGTGCTCGACGCACCGGGCGGCGGCGGCCGATGGGAGCAGTTGCAGCGCATCGTCGTCGAGGGTGCCGCCGTCGGCCTGACGTGCGTGTTGACCGGTGAGCGGCCGGCGGCGATGCCGGGCCCGCTGCTCGCCGCCTGCACCGACCGCTGGGTGTTCCACCTGGACGACCCGAGCGAAGCGGGCGGGTGCGGCGTCCGACCGGGCGCCGTGCCGCCCGCCGTGGCCGGCCGGATCGTGGTGGCGTCGACCGGGTGCGTGGCGCAGCTGGCGGTCCCGTCGTTCGAGGCGGACGGCGACGGCTACCGCGCGCGGTCAGCGGTCCGTCCGGCGCCGATCGGGGTGCTCGCTCGATCGGTCGGCGCCGTCGACCTCCCCGCCGGCCGGTCGACCGGCGGCGGCGTGGAGCTCGTGGTCGGGATCGATCACGAGACGCTCGGCGTCGCTCGGGTGACGGTCCCGGACGGCGAGCACCTCCTCGTCGCCGGACCGGCCCGCAGCGGTCGGACGACGGTGTTGGTGCGGCTCGCCGAGTCGTGGCTCGAGGCCCACCCCGGCGGGCGCGTGCTGGTGGTGGGCCGGCGAGACCAGCTCGGGCTGGCCGGCGCCGACGCGGTGGCGCCGGACCGGCTGGCCGCCGCGGTCCAGGTGGCGACCGGTCGTCCCGTGCTCGTCGTCGTCGACGATGCCGAGCACGTCGACGATCCGGCGCTGGCCGGGCTCGTCGCCGCCCGTCGCCCGGGCCTGGTGGTGCTGGCCGCCGGGCGGCCCGTGACGCTGCGGGTGATGTACGGGCACTGGACCTCGGTCGTCCGGCGGAGCCGCCTCGGCCTGCTGATGGCGGCGTGCTCCGACACCGACGGCGACCTGCTCGGCGAGCTGCTGCCGCGCCATCGGCCGCTCCCGGCCCGGCCGGGGCTGGCCTGGGTCGTCGACGGCGGTCACCGGCGCCTGGTGCAGGTCGGTTGGCGGCCGGCGCTCAGTCGCTGACGAATGTTCGCTCGCGCTCCGCGGCTCGCTCAGACTGGACGGCGGGCGTCCGCGCCGCAGCGGGCAGCTCGTCCCGGCTGCGGAACGCTTCGCGCCAGGACAGCTTGCGGCCGGTGTGCAGCACGGAGCGCTCGTAGATCTTGGCGGCCAGCTTGGCGACGAGGACGATGGCGACGACCGTCAGGGCCATGCTGATGAACACCGCCCACAGCGGCGCGGCACCGATCGCGTACAGCGTCGGCATCGCCAGCACAGCGGTCGGCGGGATGAAGGCGAGCACCCACAGCAGCGTGCTGGCGCCGTCGACGGCGGTGAACGACACGAGGTAGGCGAACAGCAGCGGCAGCAGGATCGGGAACGACACGCCCTGGGCGTCCTCGACGCGAGCGCACAGCGACCCGGCGGCGGCGAGGGCCGTGCAGTACAGGGCGTAGCCGAGCAGGAACCAGGCGATGGCGACGATGAGGTCGTCGGCGCGCAGGTTGGCGGCGATGTCCGCGCCGACGATGCGCGTCGCCACGAAGGCCACGACGATGAGCACGATGGCGTGCAGCAGTGCCGCCGCGCCGATCCCGGCGATCTTGCCGCTGAGCAGGTGGATCGGGCGGATCACGGCCAGCAGCACCTCGACGACGCGGGAGGACTTCTCTCGAGTGACCCCGGTGAGGACCCACGCGCCGTAGGTCTGCAACAGGATGAACAGCAGGATGTTCGTCACGGTGACGACACCGGCGTTGCCACCGGTGTCAGCGTCGGGCTCCAGCGCTTCGACCGCCGGCGGCTCGGCCGCTCGGACCTCGGCCGCCTGCGCCGGGTCGAGGCCTGCGGCGCGCAGCCCGTTGGCCAGCGCCAGGTCGGCGCGCAGCGCGTTGACCACGGTGCCGAGCCGGGAGGTGTCCTCGACCGTGTCGCGCGTCGCCAGCCGGGTGCCGCCGCCGAGGACGGCGACGTCGGCCTCGTCATCGCGCACGGCCGCTTCGGCGGCGTCGTCGTCGGGCACGCTCGTCACCTCGAGGTCGATGCCGATCAGCGGGCCGAGGCGCTCCACCGCGCCGACCTGCTCGCCCGCCGCGGCGCCGGCCAGCACGACCCGTTCCGGCTCCTCGGACCCTCCGGACGCCAGGTTGGCGATGATCACGATCGCCAGCAGGGCAGCGGCGGTGAGGATCAGGCTGATCCAGTAGGACTTCATGCCCATCGCTTCGCGCAGCTCGCGGCGGGCGACGAGCAGCGTCGGAGACGTCTGGCGGGCGTCGCGCTCAGCCATGGTTCGTCCCGTCATCGATGGGCCGACCGACGGCGGCGAGGAACACCTCGGCCAGCGAGCGCCGCTCGAAGCCGAACCGGGTCACCGGCCCGGCGCGGCGGGCGGCGTCGAGCACCGGCTGCGCCCGTTCGGGTGCTGACCCGGCACCCGGTCCCAGTGCCAGGCGCACCCGGCCGGCCTTGACGCCGAGGACCTGGGCGCCCGCCGCCTGGCGACTCCAGGCACCGTCGGGATCGTCGGCCACCTCGACCTCCAACACCGGGTCGGCCCCTGCGGTGAGGTCGTCGATCGTGCCCTGGGCGACGACCCGACCACGGTCGACCACGACGGCCCGCTGGCACAGGTCCTCGACGAGGTCGAGCTGATGGGACGAGAACAGCACGGTGGCGCCTCGCCGGGCCTCGGCGAGGAGCACCTTGGAGAGCGCATCGACGGCGACGGGGTCGAGCCCCGAGAACGGCTCGTCGAGCACCAAGACGTCGGGCTCGTGGAGCAGGGCGCCGATCAACTGGATCCGCTGCTGGTTGCCGAGCGAGAGCTCCTCGATCTTGTCGCCCGTCCGGTCGGCGAGCCCGAGATCGCCGAGCCAGCGCGCCGCCCGCGCCGCGGCTTCGACGTGGGCCAGACCGCGCAGCTCGCCGAGGAACACGAGCTGGTCGAGGACCGTCATCGTGGGATAGAGGCCGCGCTCCTCGGGCAGGTAGCCGAAGCGGCGGCGCTCGGCGAAGTCGATCGGCCGACCCTCGAAGCGCACCGTGCCCGAGTCGAGGGCGGTGAGGCCGAAGACGGCGCGCATCGTGGTGGTCTTCCCGGCCCCGTTCGGGCCCAGGAACCCGGTCACCGCTCCCGGCTGCACGCCGAACGACATCCCGTCGAGCGCCCGCACCGGTCCGTACGTCCGCACGAGGTCGACCACCTCCAGCACGTGCCCCGACCCTATGCCCCAATCTCGCGAGTATGAACGGATCGACGTCAGATCTGACGCCGATCGCGCCAAGGAACGCGATGTGGCGGCGGTGAGCCGGACGGTGACACCCCGTCGGTACGTTCGACCGGTGTGAGGGACGAGGCGGAAGCGGTGCTGCGTGCGCTGGTCGGGCGCGACGACGCCGTGCTGCGCGACGACCAGTGGGCGGCGATCAGCGCGCTGGTCGAGGACCATCGCCGAGCGCTCGTGGTCCAGCGCACCGGCTGGGGGAAGTCAGCCGTGTACTTCGTCGCCACGGCCCTGCTGCGCCACCGAGGCGCCGGTCCGACCCTGATCGTGTCGCCGCTACTGGCCCTCATGCGCAACCAGGTCGAGGCGGCGCAGCGGGCCGGGATCACGGCCCACACCATCAACTCGGCCAACACCGAGGAGTGGGCGACCGTGGAGGAGGCGCTGGCGTCGTCGTCGGTCGACGTGCTGCTGATCAGCCCGGAGCGCCTCAACAACCCGGACTTCCGCGACCGGCTGCTGCCGCCGCTGGCCGAGCGGATCGGGATGCTCGTCGTCGACGAGGCCCACTGCGTGTCGGACTGGGGTCACGACTTCCGGCCGGACTACCGCCGCATCCGGGACGCGCTCGTGCAGCTGCGCCCCGACGTCCCGGTGCTGGCCACCACGGCCACTGCCAACCAGCGCGTCGTCGACGACGTGGCCGATCAACTGGCGGTCGGTGTCGACGGTCGGCGTTACGACGTGCTCGTCCAGCGCGGCTCGCTCGACCGGGAGAGCCTGCGCCTCGGTGTGCTCCGCTTGGACCGCCCCGAGGACCAACTCGGCTGGCTGGTCGAGCACCTCGGGTCGCTGCCGGGCAGCGGCATCATCTACACGCTCACAGTTGCCGCGTCGCACGACGTCGCCGCCCTGCTGCGGGGGGCGGGCTACGAGGTCGTCGCCTACTCGGGACAGACCGACGCCGCGGAGCGCCTCGAGATCGAGTCGGCGCTGGCCGGCAACCGGGTCAAGGCCGTGGTCGCCACCTCGGCCCTCGGCATGGGATTCGACAAGCCGGATCTCGGGTTCGTCGTGCATGTTGGCGCGCCGGCGTCACCGATCGCTTACTACCAGCAGGTCGGCCGGGCCGGCCGAGCCGTCGAGCGGGCCGACGTGCTGCTGCTCCCGGGGCGCGAGGACGAGGCCATCTGGCGCTATTTCGGCTCGCTGGCCTTCCCGGGCGAGGACCTCGTGCGCCAGACGCTCGACGTGCTGGCCGCGGCCGGTCGCCCGCTGTCCACGGCGGCGCTGGAGACCCGCGTGCCGCTGCGCCGGGCCCGGCTGGAGATGATGCTCAAGGTGCTCGACGTGGACGGGGCGGTGCGCCGGGTGCAGGGCGGTTGGACGGCAAGTGGGCGCACCTGGGACTACGACCGCCAGCGCTATCGACGCGTCGAGCAGGCCCGATCCGACGAGCAGCAGGCGATGCGGGCCTACCTCGCCGGCGGCGCCTGCCGGATGGAGCAGTTGCGCCGGGACCTCGACGACATCGACGCCGCGCCGTGCGGGCGCTGCGACGTCTGCGCCGGCGCGTGGTTCCCGACGGAGGTCGTCGAGTCAGCGGCGGCCACGGCACGGGCCGCCATCGACCGGCCCGGCGTCGAGCTCGAGCCTCGCTCGACGTGGCCGACCGGCATGCCGTCCCTCGGCGTGGAGGTGAAGGGACGCATCCCCGCCGACGAGCAAGCGGCGTCCGGTCGGGCCGTGGCCCGGTTGTCCGACGTCGGCTGGGGCACGCGCCTGCGCGACGTCGTGGGTCCGACCGCCGGCGACGGTCCCGTGACCGAGCGCGTTGTCGCCGCCGTCGTGGCCGTGCTGAAGGAGTGGACGTGGGACCGTCGCCCCGTCGCCGTCGTCGCCATGCCGTCGCGCACGCGCCCCCAGCTGGTCGCCTCCCTGGCCGAGCGGATCGCCACCCTCGGCAAGCTGCAGCCGCTCGGCGCCATGGCCCTCGACCACGGCGGGCCGACCGGCCAGCGCGGCGGCAACAGCGCCCACCGGCTGGCGGCGGTGTGGGATCGGCTCGTCGTGCCGGCTGACGTCGAGGCCGCTCTGGCCGACGTCGACGGCCCGGTGCTGCTCGTCGACGACCTCGCCGACTCGCGGTGGTCGCTGACCGTGGCCGCCCGCGCCCTGCGGCGCGCCGGCGCCGACGAGGTCCTCCCCCTCGTCCTCGCCCTCGACGCCTGACCGGCTCGCCCGGTGCTGACGATGATCCGGCACGGGTTCCCGTTCCGGTCGCCGCGCCGAGTGCGACCACGGAGCGACTGCGCGAGCATGCGGCGGTGACTCGTCGCGTGACCGTCGGTGCCGCCCAGCTGGGACCGATCGCTCGCACCGACGAGCGCAAGGTCGTGGTCGAACGCCTGCTGGCGCTGCTGGCCGAGGGCCATGCCCGGGGCTGCGACCTGGTCGTGTTCCCCGAGCTCGCCCTCACCACGTTCTTCCCTCGCTGGTTCGTCGACGATCGGGCCGAGTTCGACCACTTCTACGAGACGTCGATGCCGGGCCCCGACACGCAGCCGCTGTTCGACGAGGCCCGTCGCCTCGGCGTCGGGTTCTGCCTGGGCTACGCCGAGCTGACCGCCGACGGTCATCGCTACAACAGCCAGGTGCTCGTCGAGCGCGACGGGTCGATGGTGGCCACGTTCCGCAAGGTGCACATCCCTGGCCACGAGGCCCACGAACCGGACCGCCTGTTCCAGCACGCCGAGCGCTGGTTCTTCGAGCCTGGCCCCGACGGCTTCGGGGTGTGGCCGGCGTTCGGGGGGCGGGTCGGGATGATGATCTGCAACGACCGGCGCTGGCCGGAGACCTACCGGGTGATGGGGTTGCAGGGCGTCGAACTGATCCTGTGCGGGTACAACACGCCGATCCACTACGCCCCGGATCCGAGCCAGGACGTGCTGCAGGGGTTCCACAACGCACTGGTCATGCAGGCCGGCGCCTACCAGAACGGCACATGGGTCGTCGGCGTGGCCAAGGGCGGCGTCGAGGAGGGCGTCGATTCGCTGGCCCAGTCGATGATCGTCGCCCCCTCGGGACAGATCGTCGCCGAGGCGCTGACCGCCGCCGACGAGCTGGTCGTGGCGACCTGCGACCTCGACTGGTGTCGCCGGTACACCTCGACGGTCTTCGACTTCGCCCGGTACCGCCGCCCGGAGGTCTACGGCGCGATCACCGAACCATTGCCGTAGCCGTAGCCGTCGGCCGTTGCGATCCGGTCGCCGCGTTGAGGTCGACGATCTCGGCGGCCACGCGGTCGGGCGCGTCGAGCGGGACGAACGTCCTGGCTTCCGGCACCTCGACGATCGTGGCGTGCGGGAACGCGGCGGCCAGCCGGCGGGCCTGGTGGAGGGCGAAGAACGGATCGGCCGTGCCCCACACCAGCCGGACCGGTCCGGCGAACCGGTGCAGCCGGCCGCCGACGTCGACGAGGTCACTGGGGTCGACGGCGCGCGCGACCCGGCTCACGTCACGGCGGATGGCTCGGCGGCGCAGCGGCGCGGCCCAGGCGGCGGTCAGGTCCGGGTCGAAGCTGCGGGCGAACGGCCCGAACCCGAGCTTGCCGTTGCGGATGCGGGTCGAGCGCATCCCCTGCGCTGCCACGGCGATCGCCGCCGGATGGCGCAGCAGCGTCATGAAGCGACGCAGCGATGGCGGCGGGAAGTTCTCGAAGGAGTCGCAGTTCGTCAGCACCAGGCGCCCGACGCGCGACGGATCGGTGTCGAGGACGTACTGGCAGATGGCGCCGCCGGAGTCGTTGCCGACCAGCGTCACGTCGTGCAGCCCGAGCGAGTCGATGAAGGTGATGACCTGCCGAGCGACGCCGCGTGGTGACTGGTCGGCGTCCGGGTGGACGGGGGTGCGGTGCGATCCGAGCGGGAGGTCGGGGGCGAACGAGCGGACGCCATGGGCGGCCAACGCGTCGGCCGTCGCCGACCACAGCGAGCCGTCGACCAGCACGCCGTGGACGAACACCACCGGTGGGCCGGCGGCGTCGACGGGACCGGCGGTCCGGTAGTGCAGGTCCCCGTGGGGCAGCGTGATCGTTGGCATGGCGGGCTCCTCGGCGAGGGTAAGTTGCGTGCAGGTGGTACGAAACTTACATACTGACTGCATGGAAGTCAACACGAGCCGCCGATGACGACGCGCCGCACCCAAGCGGACCGGTCGGCAGCGACCCGGTCGGCGCTGGTCGCCGCAGCCCGTCGGCTGTTCGCCGCCGAGGGGTATGCCGAGGTCGGCACGGAGCGGATCGTCCAGGCCGCCGGCGTCACTCGGGGCGCGCTGTACCACCAGTTCGCCGACAAGGCCGACCTGTTCGCCGCCGTGTTCGAGGAGGTCGAGGCCGAGCTGACGCAGCGGCTGGCCGAGCTGATGACGACAGCGCCGCCCGACGACCTGAGGGCGCTGCTGCTGGCCGGCGCCGACGCCTGGCTGGACGCGTCGATGGAGCCGGAGGTGCAGCGGATCGTCCTGCTCGACGGCCCCGCGGTGCTGGGGTGGGAGCGGTGGCGGGAGATCGGCCTGCGCTACGGCCTCGGGCTGGTCACCGGCGCCCTGGCCGCCGCCGTCGATTCCGGGGCGATCACGGCCCAGCCCGTCGAGCCACTGGCCCACGCCCTCATCGGCGCGCTCGACGAGGCTGCGCTGTACGTCGCCCGAGCCCCGGATCCTGCCGCAGCACGCGCCGCGATGGGCCCCGTGGTCGAACGGCTGGTGCGAGCGCTGCTCGTCTGACCGGGTTCTTCACACATCCGAAACGCTGGTTTGACAGAATGTAAAGCAGTGAGCAAGCGAGTCTTCGAGCGAGCGAGCCATCGACACGGTTCTTTCGCTCATTGGTGCCCGGTCGAGATCGCCGGGCCGAACGCGTCACACGAGTTGATGGTGCACCAATGAGTGACTCGGTCGAGCTGACGGTCAACGGCACGCCGGTGTCAGTGCGCGCCGACCACCCCCATCTGCTCGCCGCGCTGCGCGAGGAGCTGGACGTCACGTCGCCCAAGGACGGGTGCTCGCCGTCGGGGCAGTGCGGGTGCTGCACGGTGCTCGTCGACGGCAAGGCGGTGGTCAGCTGCAACCTGCCGCTGGCCAAGGTGGCCGGCTCGTCGGTCGTGACCCTCGAGGGAATCGACGCCGACGAGCGGCGCCGCTTCGCCGACGCCTTCGCCGCCTGCGGTGGCCTGCAGTGCGGCTTCTGCATCCCGGGCATCGTGGTGCGGGCCAAGGCGCAGATCGACAAGAAGGGGGCCGACCTCGATCGCGCGGCGATGGCTCCGCATCTCGGCGCCCACCTCTGCCGATGCACCGGGTACGTGAAGATCCTCGACGCCATCGAGGCCGTCGCCAAGGGCAAGTCGTTCCAGCCGGCCCTCGGTGCGGGCGTCGGTGCATCGGGCGCCAAGTACGAGGCGGCCGAGCTGGCGCTCGGGGATCGCGACTACGTCGACGACATGCGCGTGCCGGGGATGCTCCACGGCGCACTGCACCTGACCGACCACGCCCGCGCCGAGATCACGGCGATCGACACCGCCGCGGCCGCCGCGGCCGACGGTGTGGTAGGTGTGTTCACGGCTGCTGACATCCCGGGTGAGCTGCGGGTGGGCATCATCCACAAGGACTGGCCGATCATGATCCCCGTCGGTGGGCGCACCTCGTACGCCGGCGACGTGCTGGCCGTCGTCGTTGCTGACACCCGCCAACAGGCGCGTGCTGCGGCGGCTCTCGTGGACGTCCGCTACGACGTGCTGGCGCCCGTGACCGATCCGGTGGCGGCCATCGAGCCGGGTGCCGAGCTGGCCGTGTGGGGCACCGACGACAACGTGCTGTCGCGCAGCGCCTACGCCCGTGGCGACGTCGATGCCGCCCTGGCCGCAAGCGCCCACACCGTGCACGAGGTCTTCCAGACCCAACGCATCGAGCACGCCTTCCTCGAGCCCGAGGCGTCGCTGGCCGTTCCGTCGGGCGCCGGTGAGGACCGTCGGCTGCACGTGTACTCCGGCGGCCAGGGCGTGTGGGACGACCGCGACGACATCTGCCGCGTGCTCGGTGTCGCCACCGCCGTCGTCACGGTCGAGCTGGTCTCCAATGGCGGTGCCTTCGGCGGCAAGGAGGACATGGCCAATCAGGCCCACACCGCGCTCGCCGCGTGGCTGCTGGACCGGCCGGTGAAGTGCACGCTGTCGCGCGAGGAGAGCTTCCGCATCCACGCCAAGCGCCATCCGGTGCGCCTGGAGTACTGGGCCGGCTGCGATGCCGACGGGGTGCTGACGGGCGTCAAGGTGCGCGCCGTCGGCGACTCGGGCGCCTACGCGTCGGTCGGGATGAAGGTGCTCGAGCGGGCAGCCGGGCACGCCACCGGGCCGTACCACGTGCCGGCGGTCGACGTCGAGGCGGTAGCCGCCCGCACGAACAACTTGCTGTGTGGCGCGTTCCGGGGCTTCGGCGCCAACCAGGCCCAGTTCGCCATGGACGGCGTGCTCGACCGGCTGGCCGGCGCCGTCGGGGTCAGCGGCTGGGAGATCCGCAAACGCAACGTGATCCGGCCCGGCGCGCTCTGGGGCCCGGGTCAGCTGATGGATGACGGCGCGGCCGGCGCCGAGGTCTGCCTCGACACCATCAAGCCGGCCTACGACGCGGCGGTCGGAGCCGGCAAGGCGGTCGGGCTGGGGCTGGGGTTGAAGAACGCCGGCCTCGGCAACGGGCTGCGCGAGGTGTCCGGTGCCGTCGTCCGCTTCCGGTCCGAGGACGGGCGCGTCGAGGTCCGCCACGGCTGGACGGAGATGGGTCAAGGCGTGCACACCGTGGCGCTGCAGGTGGCGGCCGAGGAGCTGGGGATCGACCCGGCGCGCATCGACGTCATCGTCGACACGACGCGCCAGCTCGGTTTCGGTCAGACCACCGGGTCACGCGGCACCTTGATGGCGGCCGGGGCGGTGCAGCGGGCGTGCCAGGCGGCGCTGGCCGCCGACTGCCGGCCGGACGTCGACCACCATGCCGAGCACGTCGTCGACTGGACGGCCAAGCTCGGCGACCCCGACCACCCGCAGCCGACCATCCACGCCGCGTTCGGCTACGCCGCCCAGCTGGTCATCGTGGATCGAGCGTCGGGCAAGGTCGAGCGGGTCGTGGCCGTGCACGACGTCGGGCGGGCCGTGAACCCGGTGCTCTGCGAGGGGCAGATCGAGGGCAGCGTGCACATGGGCCTCGGCTACGCGCTGACCGAGGACTTCCCGACCGATCCGGAGACCGGGTTCCCGACGTTCAACTCGCTGCGCCAGCTGGGCATCCTGCGAGCGAAGGACGTGCCCGAGATCGAGGTCCAGCTCGTCGAGGTGGCGCAGCCCCGCTCGCCGTACGGCATCAAGGGCGTCGGGGAGATCGGCCTCGTCCCGACCGCGCCCGCCGTCGCTGCGGCCCTCCACGATTACGACGGCCAGTGGCGCGCCTCCCTCCCGATGCGCGCCGCCCACCCCTGACCCATCCGAGGGTTTCCTGCATCCGAGGGTTTGCTGAGGGGAGGCCCCTCGGCAAACCCTCGGATGGACGGAAACCCTCGGATGGGTCAGTCGCCCATAAGGATGCGTGGGCCGGGGCCGCGGGCGGCGAGGCGGTCGCCGGGGTTGTAGAGGGCGCAGACCGACAGCGACAGGCACCCGCAGCCGATGCATCCGTCGAGGTCGTCGCGAAGGCGTTCCAGCCAGGCGATCTGGTCGTCGAGCCGCGTGCGCCAGTGGGCCGACAGCCGGGCCCAGTCCTTGCGGTTCGGCGTGCGGTTGCCGGGGAGCGTGGCGAGCGAGTTGCGGATCTCGGCCAGCGTCAACCCCACCCGCTGCGCAGCCTGGATGAACGCCACCCGCCGCAGCACGTCGGCGTGGTACTGGCGGTGGCCCGACGCCGCCCGCTCGGACGAGATCAGTCCCTCGTCCTCGTAGAAGCGCAACGCCGAGGTGGCCACCCCGGCGCGAGTCGCAACGGTGCCGATGGAGAGGCGCTTGACTTCAACCACGATCGAAGTTCTACCGTCGCTCCACGATGACGACGACTTCGACTCCGATCGACCTCGGCCTGCGCGTCGAGGACCTGCCGGTGGGCTCGATGCGGCTGGCCCGTGCGGACGGTCACCGCCTCTGCCTCGTGCGCACGGCGAGTGGCGTCCACGCCCTCGACCACGCCTGCCCACACGAGGCGTACGGCCTGACCCAGGGCACGCTCGACGGCGAGCTGCTCACCTGCGCGTGGCACAACTGGAAGTTCCGGGTCGACGACGGCACGTGCGTGCTCGGCGAGGAGGACGTCCGCACCCATCCCGTGACCGTCGGCGCCGATGGGGCCGTCGCCGTCTCGATCGTCGAGCGGTCGCCGGAGGAGGAGCGGGCGCGCCTCGTCCCATCGTTGCGCCGCGGCATCGCCAACGCCTACGTCGGCCAGGTCAGCCGGGACGTCGTGCGGCTGCTCCGGGCGGACGCCAACCCGGGCGAGCTGATCTGGGAGGCCGTCGCCCACGGGGCACCGCGCGCCGACTTCGGGTGGGGTCACTCGATCGCTTCGGCCACCGACTGCCTGGCGATGGTCGACCTCTATGACGGCGACCAACGCGCCCTGCCGGTCGTGCAGGCCATCGCCGGCATCGCCGAGGTCGAGCGCGACCGGCCGGTCAACCCGCTGCCGGCTCCGGCGGGCGACCTCGGGTCGGATCCCGCCGCCGAGTTCCGCCGCCTCGTCGAGGCCGAGCAGGTCGAGCCAGCCCAGGCGTTGGTGCGCGGCGCCATCCATGCCGGCTGGACCGCCGACGACCTGCGGCCGTGGTTCACGACCGTGATCAGCGACCACCTGCTGTCCTACGGCCACGGCGCCATCTACGCCCAGAAGGCCTTTCAGCTGCTCGAGCGGCTCGGCTGGCAGCGCGCCGACACGGTGCTGCCGTACCTCGTGCCGACGATCGTCTACGGCACGCGCGAGGACACGCTCCCGTACATGCGACCGTTCACCAAGGCGCTGGCCGGTGTCGACCTCGGCCAGCTCGCTGACCTCGACGCTCAGCCCGAGTGGCGGGACGAC
>CAWJNE010000015.1:0-74436 GCA_963844175.1 uncultured Acidimicrobiia bacterium | reverse complement strand
CCGGGTTAGCTCAGTCGGTAGAGCACTTGACTTGTAATCATGAGGTCGTGGGTTCGATTCCCACACCCGGCTCGCAGGTCGGCCCAGCTCGCCATCAAGCCCGGTGCTCGGTGGGTGGCTCCCAGATCAGCTCGGCCACGTCGATCACGAGGTGGTCCGGACGCACCTCGCCCGTGCCGACGCACACGGCATCGTTTAACCAGCGGTAGCGGAGGTGGTCACTGGCGTGCGTCAGCCAACACACGATCTGCCGGGCCCCCTCTGGGTAGGCGCGCCCGTACCCGCCGCACTGGAACAGCACCGTGGCGTCGTCGTCGGTGACGATGGCGCCGTGGAAGTCGGGACAGAACGTGCCGTCACCGCGCCGACGAGGATGGTTCGCCCCCCGCATCGACCCGCTGAGGCGTCCATCGCAGCGGCCTTCGGCCAGGAAGAGGTGCTGGCCCTCGAGCCCTTCGGCGCCGACGGCAACGCTCCATTCCTGTGGGTACTCGAACACCATCTGGTACAGCGGCTCCAGGCGCATCAACCGGAGTATCACGCGTGGTCGCAGGGTCGGATCCCCACCGGCGGATGAGGCGACGACTGTCGATATCTGACATGTCCGCGACCGGCTCGACGGCTTCCCGCCTTGTCGATGGCGTGCGGCGGCGACGCGCTCGGATCCGAGTCTCCTAGGGTGCTGTCACCATCGCGGGTCGAGCGAGCGAGGCTCCGCCGCTGGTTGCGAATGGTCCGGTTCGGTCGACGAGGGTGGCCGAGCCGATCGAGATGCCATCTGCGTCGATCTGCTGGGCGACATCGAGACCGACCCACTCGCCGACGGGGTAGCGGCCGATCAGCATCGTGTAGTCGGCGTTGATGTAGTTCAGGCCGAGGTCGCTGCTGTTGGCGAGCGGACACGCGAGGTCGCCGGTCAGCGCGGTGCGAACGAAGGGCGACACCGGTTCCTCGTCAACGAGGCAGGCGGTCTCCCTGGTCCAGATCCGGGTGTGCTCTCCGGTGCCGAAGCCGCCCTGCACGATCCGCAGCCACCAGCCGTCCTGGCCCGAGGAGCCAGCCTCGGACGCGCCAATCGAGTCGGGATCGGGCCACGGGTCGTGCCGAGGACGCCAGATCTGCCCAGGCGGTTCGTCACTCTCGGACAGGAAGACAGCGGTCGCTCGCCCGACGTCGATCCTGTCGCATCGCAACAACGCGTCGGCAACCTGGAGACGCCGGCCGGCCCGGACAAGTCGTACGTCGATCTCCACGAGCGCCATCGCTGCCGGTCGGAACAGGTCGACGGTGAGCCTCGCCGCCCGCCAACCCGAGACGCCGTGCTCGGCTTCGAGCGCCCGCGCCGCCAACCCGCCGAGCAACCGGCCATGCAACATGTCCTCGCCCCACGGCGCGTGCGCATGAGCAGATGGCAACACGCCAGCGCCCACGGACCGAAAGTACGGATCAGCCACGGCGCTGGTGTAGCAGCCCGGCCTCGTGCCAGCGCTGGACGCCGTCGACTTGGGCCTGTTGGTACCTTTCGCCCTGGAGACGAGAGGCCTGGTGCCTCGGGCAGTGAGGTTTGGACGTGGGGCTGACGTCCAGTGGCATCGCGTACGACGACCGCGGCAGCGGGGAGCCGGCGCTGCTGCTCCTGCCGGGCTGGTGCGGCCCTCGCACGCTCTTCGATCCGGCAACCGCCCGGTTCGAGAGCTCGTTCCGGACGCTGGCGGTCGACTGGCGGGGCCATGGTGGCTCAAAACCTGCGGTCGGCGACTTCGGGTTCGCCGACCTGGTCGAAGACGCCATCTCCGTCATCGACGACAGCGGCGCGGGCGCAGTCGTGCCGATCGCCGCCGCGCACGCCGGGTGGGTCGCCATCGAGTTGCGTCGGCGTCTCGGCGCCGAGCGTGTGCCGCGCCTCGTCTTCCTCGACTGGATGGTGCTGGGTGCGCCCCCGCCGTTCCTCGAAGCCCTCGCCGGCATGGCCGCCCCGGCCACCACGCGGGCGGTCGTCGAGCAGATCTCGACGATGTGGCTTGCCGACCTCGATCTGCCGGCGCTGTCCGCGTACGTCGCGTCGATGACCGACCAACCCGACGAGATGTGGGCGTGGGCGGCGCGGGAGATCGCTGGGGAGTTCGAGCGGTACGGGTCGCCGCTGGAGGCCGTCGCCGCCCTCGACCCGCCGCCGGCGACCCTGCACCTGTACGCGCAGCCGGCGGATCCGGGCTTCCTCGATGCGCAGCGCGGCTACGCCGACGCTCATCCATGGTTCGAGGTCGAGCACCTCGACGCCGCCAGCCACTTCCCGGTGCTCGAGGTGCCCGCGGTCGTCGCCGGTCATGTGAAGCGGTTCGTCCGGCGATCGTCGAGCCGCCCACAGGGCCGGCTGGCTCAGCGCTCGAACGAGGCCAGCGTCTCGACGAGGACGGGGTTGAACTGCTCGGGGTCCCGGGTTGATGGCGACGAACGTGGCGGCGTCCTCGGCCGTCAACGTCGGCTCGTGGCCTGAGCGAGCGGAACGCGTCGACCCACTCGAGCCGCGGACGCGACCGCCGTCGCTCCTGGACTGCACGCGAACACGGCGGCGAGTTCGGCGGTTCTCTTGAACGACGGCCTCCAGCCGCCACTGGGCGGGTTCAGTAGGTCTTGGCCCAGCCGCCGGTGTGGAAGGTCACCTCGGGCTCGGAGGTCATGCCAGCTCCCTGCATCCCGGCCTGCACCTGCGGGTCGGCAAGGACGCTGTGCAATGCGTCGAAGGTCTCTGCCTGGAAGTAGACGGTGATCAAGGACGGATCGTCGAGCGAGCGGTTGACCGCGTGGCCGATGATCCCCCCGGACTGATGCATCGCGGCGGCAGCGTCATAGTCGGAAAGCCAGGTGTCGAAGTCGGCGACCTGGTGGCGGAGGAGGAACGCTGGGAGCTGGCGGTGTGACACGGTCTCTTCGCGGATCGGTCGCAGCCACTGGATCTCCGGACGGGACACGACTCCGACGTTCTGCATCACCTCGCTCAGGTCGAGGGACGAGGTGAATGCCTTGGCCCGGTCGAGGTCGGAAAGTGCCAGGAACAGCGTGATCACGTGCGGGTCGTCCTGAGCCCGGTTGATGTGGTGGCCGAGGATGCCGGCGGCACGGCGGGCCGACTCGTGGTCGTCGAAGCCAGCCTTCCACCGGTCGACGTCGTCGACGCGGTGGGTGAGAAGGGCGGCGTAATGGCGGCAGCTCGTTGGCCATGGCCGCATCGTGGCGCCCTGCTCGCGTCACGCGCGCGTCACTGCATCGCGATGAGGTCCCGCAGCTTGACGGTGCGCTTGACCCAGCTGGCGAGGCCGAACGTCGCGCAGAGCTCCTCGGCGTTCGAGAGCCATCGCTCACCCTCAGCGGCGAGCATGCCGGTCGCCCGCACACGGTTCTGCGCCAGCGCGATGAGGGTGGTGGCGCGGTGGTACTCCCAGCCGAAGGCCTCGGTGGTGGCCAGGGCGTCGAGGAGGTGCCGCTCGGCGTCGTCGTACCAGCCCAGCAACGACGCGAGCTTGCCGGCGTACGCCGAGACCGGACCCTGGCCGGTGACCCCGTTGAATGACACCTCGCCGGCCATCGGCGCGATCGCCGGGAACAGCCACTCGGCGGCGGTCACGTCTTCGAGCTCGATGGCGAGGACGGCGTGGGCGATCAACGTGGTGGACCCGAGCGAGTCCTGCGAGATGGCATCGAGTCCCGCAGCCATGGCGTCGCCGAGCACGGCCCGGCCAACCTCCGGCTGGCCGACCTCGCAGCACACGAGCGCATGGCCGGCTCGGAACAGCGGCTCGACGTGCGGGTCGGTGTCCATCATCTGCTGGACGATCGGAAGGAGCTCGGCGTGGCGCCCGGCGAAGGTGCCGAAGAAGAAGAACTGCCCGGCGAAGACGCCGAACGCGTCCGGATCGCCAATCTGCATCCCGAGCTCCAGTGTCGCGTTCGCGATGCGTTCGGCTTCTCCGAACCGGGCCGTCATCGTGGCGACGTAGGTGTCGAGGATGCCGACGTGCCACCGCATCAAGGGTTCACCGATCTGGTCTGCGATGTCGTGCAACCGCCCCAGGTACCGAGTGGCGCGGTTGGCGTCACCCACGCAGACCGCCGCGCCGTAGGAGACGTGGTGTACGACGAACGCCAGGTGCGGATCGTTCGCCTCGTTGGCGATGGCGGTCGCCTCCGCCGCCAGCTCGGCCCTCGCGGACGCGCCACCTGGTGTCCAGAGCGCGTACAGAACATCCGGCGCCACCCGGGCCAGCAGGGTGGGGTCGAGGCTCGACCTTGCGAGCTCGAGGGCCTCCAGCGCCGCGGCCTGCCGACGACCGGTCTGGCCCGTGTGCCCGAGGCTCTGCGCCAAGAGCGCCGTGAGGCGCGCCCGTGTCGCGAGGTCGGCGCGTTCGGCTCGAGCGACGGCCGCCTCGACGATCGCCAGCTGCTCGCCGGACCAGAGGCTGCGGAGCGATCCGCGAGTGGTGGCGAGCGCCCCTCGCATCAGCGTGGCGTCCGCGCCGCACTGTTCAGCGAGTTCTGCGCCTTGGCGAATCATCTCGAGGGCCTTCGGGTCACCGGCGCGCGTGGCGGCCTCGCCAAGTCTCACGAGCAGATCGGCCCGCTCAGCGTCGGGTCGACCGAGCGCCGACGCGTGGTCAAGCGCCTTGCCGAACCAGCGGACCGCTTCGGACGGCGCCAGCTCGGACAGTGCGACCTCGCCCGCCGAGGTCGCCCACCGCTGAGCCTCATCGAGCAGCCCGCCGAGCTCGGCGTGGCGGGCGAGCTGCGGGGCCAGCTCGACCGCCGGTGTCGCCTGGGCGGCAAGCATCGCCTCGAACGCCTGGGCGTGGAGGGTCGTGGCGGCCCGACTGCCGAGCTCCGCCTCGAGCGCGCGGGCGACGAGCGTGTGGGTGAAGCGAACGTTGCCCGACAGCGAGGGGTGGTCGGCCAGGATCCCGGCGGCCACCGCGCGACCGAGCAGCGCAGCGACCTTGTGGTCAGCCAGGTCGGTCATCGCCAGGAGCACCCGCTGGTTGAACTGCACGCCGAACACCGCTGCTGCGGTGAGCACCGGCTGGGCCTCCGGCCCGAGGGAGGCGACGCGATGCCAGACGAGGTCGCGCAGTGCCGGCGGTAGCTCCAGAGCGATTGCGGGGACCGGTGGCACCACGCTGTCGTCGACCTCGATCTGGCTGGTCTCGATCCAGTGTCGGAGCAGGTGCTCGGCGAAGAGCGGGTTGCCGGCCGTCTCGGCGTAGAGGCGGGCAGCGACCGGCGCGACGTCGCGGCAAGCGGTGTCGTCGAGTCGCTCGCGGACCAGTGCGGCGAGCTCCTCGACGTCGAGGCCGTGCAGCTCGATCCGCGCCGCCTCGGCGGGTGCGACGTCGGCAAGCACGGTGGTGAGCTCGGCGGGCTCGCGAGCCCCGAGGACGAACAGGACCGGGGTGGCTCCGAGGTTGTGCACCAGGTACCGGAGCAGCTGCAGAGCGGCGGGCTCGGCCCAGTGCAGGTCGTCGAGCACCAGGATCAGCGGAGCGATCGCCGCCGCACGCTCGATGACGTCGAACACCGCGTTGAACATCCGGTGGCGGGCGGTGTCGTCGTCGCCGGCCGGGACCGAGAGCGCGATTCGCCCTGCGACATGCGGGAGCAGCCGCAGCAGGTCGCCGCCGCAGGCGGCGGCGTGGGCCATGAGGACGTCGCTCGGGAGCGTGTCAACCACCCGCCCGACGACGCTCTGAAATGGGTGGTACGGCACGACGACGTGTTCGTCACAGCGCCCGTAGAACACGTCCCACCCCGACGCCTCGCGTGCGAACGTGGCCAGGAGCGTGGTCTTGCCGATCCCCGCCCCACCGGACACCAACACGGTCCGCACCCCGACGTGGCGCGCCTGCTCAGCTGCTTCAGCGAGCAGCGTCAGCTCGCTGCGCCGCCCGACGCCGGTCGGCACCGCAACCAGCACCTCGTGAAGCGGCGGAGCGACGTGAGGAGGAGCTGGCTCGGCCAGTCGTTGGGCACCGGCCGATCCTCGGTCGTCGAAGCCATCCCAGCCCATCGCCACCCGTTGGTCGATGGCTCGCAGCTCGGCCGACGGCTCCGTGCCGGCCGTCTCGGCGAGCTCGTCGCGGTAGCGCTTGAACGCTCGTAAGGCCTCGGTCTGGCGCCCGCTCGCCGCCAGCGCCCGGATGGCGAGGCCGCGCGGGCGATCCCGATGGGGGTGCTGGACGATGTGCGGTTCGAGGACGGCGAGCGCGTCATCGAACCGCCGGTCAGCGATCAGGGCCTCGCCGAGCTGCTCAACTGCGGCGGCTCGGATCCCAGTCAACCGGACCGCCTCGCCGACGGCCCACGCCTCGTCGGCGAACTCCTCGAGCGCGTTCCCGACCCATCGCTCGAGCGCTCGGGTGATCGTCGCGACATCGCCGTCAGCCGACTGGAGCTCGGCGCACGCCAAGGTGGCGTCGACGGTGGCATCCAATCGGTACCCGCCGACCGTCGTCTGCAGCGCGTCCTCGCCGACGAGGCGGCGCAGGCGGGACACCGAGGTACGCAGCGCGCCACCCGTGACCTCGAGCACCCCGCAGAGCCACTCGGCCCGCACCGCGGTCGACACGTAGACAGCGAGCACACCGAGGAGACGGCGCTGAGCCGCACTCGGCAGCTCGATCACCTCGCCTCCCACTCCGAGCACTTGCACGGGGCCGAGCACTCGGACGGAGGGCTCGGCCAGTGGCACCGACAGAGTGTTGCGCAACGGTGATGCGCAGGTGACGCGAGCGCGCGGGTTCAATCCGTGCTGTTCCCACTCAACGACATGCGAGGTCACCGAAGTGTTCGTCACCGTGCTCCACCACATCCACGATCCCAAGGGATTCGAGGCCGCCGAAGCGAAGGCGCTCGAAGCCGGGATCCCGCCTGGCGTGGCGCTGCCCATCCATGCCGCCACGACCGATCACACCTTCGGCGTCTGCATCTGGGAAGGCGATTCGTTGCCAGCGGTGCGCGACGTGGTCGAGGGCGCAGTCGGCGCCTGGGCCAAGAACGAGTACTTCGAGATGCACGTCGACGGCCTCACGCCGTCGCTCTGACAGCCGGCGCCCACTCGATCGGGGACCTCCCGTTCACATGGCGCCGATTCCGAGGCGTCCACGCCTGGAAGCACTACCAACAACCAACACGAGGAGAGAAGCAGTCATGCCCAAGTACCTGTTCGAAGCGAAGTACACCTCCGAAGGCGTTCGCGGCCTCAAGGAAGCCGGTGCGTCGAGCCGTGCGAAGGCGGTCAACGACATGGCGACCGGGCTCGGCGGCAGCCTGGAGTCGTTCTACTTCGCCTTCGGAGACGTGGACGCTTACGTCGTGGTCGATCTTCCCGACGACGAAGCGGCCGCATCGGCGGCGTTCACGGTCGGAGCGAGCCCACTGACGAAGCTCAAGACGGTCAAGCTCCTGACGCTCGATGAGGCCGACGCGGCCATCGGCCGGTCGGTCAGCTACCAGCCGCCGGGCAGCTGACCGGGACGTTTCGCTGGGAGCAGCCGGGCAGCACCACGGTCCCGCCCTGCCCTCGCCGCCTCGTCTGGAGCCCGGGGATGGTCCTCCGAGGACCATCCCCGGCCCGGACGTGGGCGTACAGCCCGCTCGCTCTGGTTGCTCTACGCCGAGGACACGCGGGCGGGTAGCCGCGCACGAAATAACAACGATCACCCCGCACGAGGTGGTGCGCTGTGCGCCCTCGCTACCGCACAGTTAGCAGAGAACCGACGGCACGGACTGTTCCGCTCGTCGGTATCCGGAAGCATCGCAGGGAACAAGGAGACGGACGTGTTGCGACGAGCGCTGGCGCGTGTTCTCGGAAACGGGTGGGCACGGTGAAGGAAACCAGGGGCCGTGGCGCGACGGCCGACCTGCCGCTTACGGTCGTGGAGCTGTCCGGCACTTGCTGCGACGTGAGTCGGGCCGCACCGGGCCCAGCCGGAACCCAGCGGCGTCTCGTGCCCATCGACGGTCGGCCGGCTGGCGCGCCAAACGCTGGGCCTGCGGCCGGCATGGTCCGGCTGGACGGCGGCCTGTTCACGATGGGAACGGATGACGCCCTGGCGTACCCGGCCGACGGTGAGGGCCCTCCTCACGAGGTCGAGCTGGCGCCGTTCTGGATCGACGCGAAGGCGGTGACCAACGCGCGTTTCGCGGAGTTCGTCGACGCGACCGGCTACCGCACGGACGCCGAGACGTACGGATGGTCGTTCGTGTTCGCGGGCCTCCTCCCGGACGACTTCGCGGACACTGCCGCCGTTGCCGCCGCCCCGTGGTGGCGGCAGGTGTTCGGGGCCGACTGGCACCATCCAGAGGGTCCCCACTCCGGGCTGCTCGGGCGCGAGGACCACCCGGTCGTCCACGTGTCGTGGTCCGATGCCTCGACCTACTGTGCGTGGCGCGGCTCGCGGCTTCCCACCGAGGCGGAATGGGAGTACGCCGCACGGGCCGGGGTACCCGGTCGGCACTTTCCCTGGGGCAACGAACTCGAACCGAGTGGTGTGCACCGCATGAACGTGTGGCAGGGAACGTTCCCGTCCGAGAACTCAGCCGCAGACGGGTACGTTGGCACATGTCCCGTGAACGCCTACGCACCCAACGACTTCGGTCTGTACAACATGACCGGCAACGTGTGGGAGTGGTGCGCCGACTGGTTCGACGCCGGGTACTACGAACGCAGCCCACGTCACGACCCGCTCGGCCCGACGCTCGGCAATCACCGAGTGATGCGTGGCGGCTCCTACCTCTGCCACGAGTCGTACTGCCGCCGGTACCGGGTCGCCGCGCGGAGTGCCAACACGGCGGACAGCTCGACCGGCAACCTCGGCTTTCGTTGCGTTGAGGACGTCTGAGCACCATGGACGAACTTCACCCGGCGCAAGGTCATGGGTCGTCGTCAGCTCCGGCAGAGGGTGACTCCCCGCCCGGTCTTCACGAGGATGGGGCGACCAACGACCTGCACACCCGTTCACGCTGGAGCAGCGTCAGAACCGTGGCCGCCTGGATCCTCGGTGTCCTCGCCGTCCTCGGCATCGTCGCCAGCTCGCTGGCGGTGTGGGCTCGATCAACGGTGTTCGACTCCGACAACGTGGCCGGGACGGTCGGCGATGCGCTCGCCGAGCCGGCGGTCAGCGACGCACTTGCCAAACACCTCACGGACCAGTTGTTCGCGGCAGTCGAGGTCGACGCGGCACTCGCAGAGACGCTGCCGCCGGCGCTCGAGCGCTTCGTACCCGCCGTGGCTGGAGGCGTCCGGGGGCTGGTCGAGCGTGCCCTGACCTCGGCGCTGGAGAACGAAGAGGTGCAACAACGGCTCACCAACGTGGTGCGCCGGGCTCACAGCGCGGCCATGCGGTTGCTCGAAGGTGACGGTCTCCTCGATGGCGCAACGGTCGAGAACGGCGAGGTGACGCTGAACCTGCTGCCGTTCCTCGAACGAGGCCTGGCGCGGCTGCAGGAGCTCGGGCTATTGACCGAGGTCGAGCTTCCGCCCCTTTCCGCCGACGGCGTTCCGGCCGAGCAGATCGCCGAGCTCGAGGCGGCGCTCGGGCGCGACCTCCCTGAGGACTTCGGCCAGCTCGTCGTGTATCGCAGCGACTCGCTGGCTCAGGCCGAAGCGTCGCTGGAGTCGGCGCAGAGCGCGCTGGCCGTGACCAAACGGGCGGCATGGGTGCTGATCATCGTGACGGTGGTCCTGCTCGTCGCGACGACGCTGATCGCCCGCGATCGCTGGCGTGCCGTTTCGTTGCTCGGCCTCGGCACCATCGCGGCCGCAGTACTGGCGCGAGCGGCGACGGAACGTGTGGTGGACAGAGCGCCCGACCTGACCGTCCGCCCAGGCGCAAAGGCGGCGATCACATCGATCGTCGGGGATGTCGGCACGAGCTTGCTTCGCACGCTCGGCGTCGTGATCCTGATCGCCGCCGTCGCGGTGGCCGTGGCGGTGCTCATCCGGCACTGGCGGCGCGCCGACCTCATCGTCGTCGCAGCGGTGCTCACCGGTGTGGTCATCATTGGGCTCCTTGGCCTGACCGTCGTCTCGCTGCTGTTGGCCGTGGCCGCCGCCGTCGGGACGGGGTTCTTGATCAGGCACGTCTGGACGGCGCCGGCCGTCGCCTGAGCAGGACGTTGGTCGTCTGGCGTCCTGCCGAGATCCGAGACTTCGGCAAGGGATCACCACCCGTGGGGCGAGGTGCCATCACCTGACCGCCGCCGAGGCTGGGGTGAGGGGTGCTGGCGCCCGAACGATTCGAGCACGGCAGCCGCCACAACGCAACCGGGTGTTCGGCGGTGTCGGGTGTGGACGGGAGGAGTCGGATGGAACATGGTCTCGACACGGAGGCGATCGCGGTCCTTACCGGCTGCGTCGTGCTGTGGGCGGTGGTGTCAGCGCGAGCGGAACGTTTCAACATCACGGCGCCCATGGCGTTCATCGCCTTTGGCGCGCTCATGGCCAACGGGCCCACGGCCGTCCTCGACATCGAGCCGTCCAGCACGGTGGTGCGCGGCGTCGTCGAGATCACCCTGGCCATCCTGCTGTTCGCCGACGCTTCCCGGCTCAACCTGCGCGCCTTGCGGGGCGACCTCGCGCTGCCGGCGCGACTGCTCGGGATCGGTCTTCCTCTCTCCATCGGTCTCGGCTTCCTCGCCGCCATGCTGCTCTTCCCGGACGTCGATCTCTGGGTCGTCGCGCTGATCGCAACGGCCGTTGCACCGACCGACGCTGCCCTCGGCGCCCCGGTGGTGGACGACCGCCGGGTCCCCGGTCGCATTCGGCGAACGCTGAACTTGGAGAGCGGCCTCAACGATGGGATCGCCACCCCACTCGTCTCCTTCTTCATCGCCGGCGCCGTGGCGGCCGACATCGCGACGCATTCGGACACGAGCCCGGGCGCGGCGCTGAAGGAGTTGGCGATCGGTGTGGTCGGGGGCGTCATCCTGGGCGTCGTCGTCGGTTGGCTGGTCGAACTGGCCCGTCGACGAGGCTGGGCGTCGCCGAGGTACATCCCGATCGGTCTGCTGGCGCTGTCGCTCCTCGCCTACGCAGCAACCGTCGAAGCGCACGGCAACGGATTCGTCGCGGCCTTTGTGGGCGGCCTGGCGTTCGGCGCCATCACGCGCCGCGCCGAGAACGAGGCCGTCGAGTTCATCGCCGGAGCTGGCGAACTCCTCTCGATCGTCGTCTGGTTCGTCTTCGGGGCGTTGCTCGTGCCCGTGCTCGGTGACGCCAGTTGGAAGGATGTCGTGTTCGCCGTGCTCAGCCTGGCCGTCGTGCGACTCGTGGCGGTGGCCGTTGCGTTGCTCGGGACCGGGCTCGACCGGCCGACGGTCGCCTTCGTGGGTTGGTTCGGACCACGAGGCCTTGCCTCGGTGGTCTTCGCGCTGCTCGCCTTCGACGCCCTCGAAACGGCCGACGCCCACATCGCTCTGGTCGCGATCTTCACGACGGTCCTGATCAGTGTCGTGGCCCACGGGCTGTCTGCCGGGCCGCTCGCGGCGCGCTACGGCGCCTACGCCCGACGTACCGGAGTTCACCCGCCGGGGCCGGCCGACGTCGAACTGCCCTCCCGCCCGTTCGTCCGCGTTCGCCCGCACGCAGCGGGCACCCCGGGCACGGGATGACTCGGGAGGACGTCGCGTGCAACCTGCTCAGTCCCCCGCCCTCATCGCCACTGGAGCGATTGGCACCCCGAGGGCGGCGGCAGTGGCCGGGCTGGCGTTCTCGCTCCTCGTCGTGCCGGCGCTCGATCTGCGGTTCCCGGCGTGGGTCTTCGTCCTGAGTGTCCACCTCCTCGTGGTGGCAGTGCGACGGCCGGTCGACCGGCCAGCGCCATGACCGCCCGAGCGTTCGAAGTCACGGTGAAGGGGGGATGGGGGAGGTGCTCCGCAGTGAGTTCGAGGACATCGACGTCGTGGTCGATCACAGCATCACCAGGCTGCGGATCGTCGCTGGAGACTCATCGGCGCTGCATGGGATCCTCGGGCGCATCGAGGCGCTCGGGCTCGAGCTGCTGGACGTGCATCTGGTGGACGATGAGGCGCTGCCGTGAGTTCCTCCAGGACGGCCGACCTGATCGTGCTGATCACCCCCTCCGAGGTGAGGCCGAGTCACCCCACGACCTCCTACCGTCGCCGGTGTGGGCGCTCGCACGGAGCGTGCGAGACCGAGGAGGAAGCGAGATGGCGATCGGTCCCGTCGAGTACATCATTGACCTCGGTCGTGGTCGGCACCGCGACTCGGACGCGCAACCGCGTCGAGCGGCGCGGCCGCTGAGACCGCACCTTCGAGTCAGGAAGAGGACGAAACGATGATTCGTGAGTACGAGCAGGGCGCGGAGTTCCCGGGAAAGATCGGCCGGACGGTCGAGGAGTCTGAACCGGCCTGGCCGGCACCGGTGCGGGCCGCCGAAGGGGCGCCGAACGTCTTGTTCTTCGTGCTCGACGACGTCGGCTACGGGCAGCTCTCGTGCTTCGGCGGTCTCGTCGAGACACCGAACATTGATCGTGTCGCGGCGCAGGGTCTGCGCTACGCCAACATGCACACCACCGCCCTCTGCTCGCCGACGCGTTCGTGCATCCTGACTGGACGCAACCACCACTCCAGCGGAGTTGCGTGCATCATGGAGTTGGCAACGGGTTATCCGGGGTACGACGGCCGGATGCCGTTCGAGAACGGCATGTTGCCGGAGATGCTGGTCGAGCAGGGTTACAACACGTTCTGCCTGGGCAAGTGGCACCTCTCGCCGTCCGAGGACAACACCGCCGCCGGTCCGTTCCATCGCTGGCCGCTCGGCCGTGGCTTCGAACGCTTCTACGGGTTTCTCGGCGGCGAGACGAACCAGTGGTACCCGGACCTCACCCAGGACAACGCCTCGATCCGCCAACCGCGACAGCCCGACGACGGCTACCACCTCAGCGAGGACCTCGCTGACCAGGCGATCAAACTGATGCTCGACGCCCATGTGAACGCGCCGGAGAAGCCGTTCTTCATGTATTACGCGACCGGTGCCGCGCACGCCCCGCACCATGTCCCGAAGGAGTGGGCCGACCGCTACGAGGGGCAATTCGACGATGGGTGGGACGCTTACCGCGAGACGGTGTTCGCCCGCCAGCAGGACCTCGGCTTGCTCCCCGCCGACGCCGAGCTGTCACCGCGTGACCCGGATGTCGCCGAGTGGAGCACGTTGTCGGACGACGAGCGTCGCCTGTACGCGAGGATGATGGAGGTGTTCGCCGGGTTCGTGTCGCATGCCGATCACCATTTCGGCCGGATCCTCGACACGCTCGAGCGAATCGGCGAGCTCGACAACACCCTGATCATGGTCATCTCCGACAACGGGGCCTCGGCCGAAGGCGGTCCGATCGGCTCGTTCAACGAGATGCTCTTCTTCAACAACGTCCCGGAGAGCTTCGAGGAGAACCTGGCCAAGATCGAAGAGCTCGGCGGGCCGAAGTCGTACAACCACTACCCCTACGGATGGACGTGGGCCGGCAACACACCGTTCCGCCGGTGGAAGCGGGAGACGTACCGAGGCGGGGCAACCGATCCGTTCATCATCTCCTGGCCGGCCGGGATAGCTGCCCGGGGTGAGATCCGAACTCAGTACGCCCACGCCATCGACATGGTGCCGACGGTCCTCGATGTCGTCGGCGTCGAAGCGCCGGCGACGCTCCGGGGCGTCACCCAGACACCACTCGAGGGGGTGACGTTCGCCCACACCTTCGATGATGCGGGCGCGGCGACCAACCACGAGACGCAGTACTTCGAGATGTTCGGGCACCGCTCGATCTACCACGACGGCTGGCGGGCGGTGTGCCCGTGGCCGGGCCCCGACTTCGTGACGGCAGCGCAGCTCGGTCACAAGTTGGGCGACCCGATCACGCCGGCGATCCTCGACCAGCTCGACGCGGCGGGGTGGGAGCTGTACGACATGGCGACCGATCCGACCGAGTCCCACAACGTCGCCGGGGAGCATCCCGACCGGCTGCGCGAACTGGTCGCACTGTGGTGGACGGAGGCGGAGAAGTACAAGGTGTTGCCGGTCGACGGGTCGATGCAGGCGCGGCTCGCCGCCGAGCGTCCCCAGACATCGAAGCCCCGCACTAGCTTCACCTACTATCCGAACGGTGCCGTCGTCCCGGCGTTCGCCGCACCGCGTGTGCTCAACCGCTCGTTCTCGATCGAGGCGGACGTGGACACGACGACGGCTGGCGCCAGCGGCGTGCTCGTCGCCCAGGGCGGCGACGCTGGTGGGTACACCTTCCACCTCAAGGACGGACGACTTCGTTTCGTGTACAACTACATGGGACTCGACCAGTTCGAGTTGCAGTCGATCGATCCGGTGCCGCCGGGGCGGCATGCGCTGCGCTTCGAGTTCGAGTCGACCGGTCAGCCCGATTTCAGCGTGGGCAAGGGCAGCCCGGGACGCGGCCAGCTCTACATCGACGGTACGATCGCCGCCAACGGCGACTTCCCGCACACCACGCCGTTGCTGTTTGAGCTTGAGGGACTCAGTTGCGGATATGACTTCGGCGCACCTGCCGGAAGCGGCTACGAGCCGCCGTTCGAGTTCACCGACACCATCCACAGCGTCACGTTCGACCTTGGCGGTGAACTGATCACCGACGACGAGGCCGAGCTCGCCCGCCTGATGGCTCAACAATGAACCACGAACACCACCTGATGAAGGAGAAGACCATGGAGAAGACCCGATGATTGCTGCCGACTATCCGCTGCTCGAAGTGTTTTGGACCATGCTGTGGTTCTTCCTGTGGATCGGCTGGCTGTTGCTGCTCTTCCGGACGTTCGGCGACATCTTCCGCAGCCGGGACCTCGGCGGCGTGGCGAAGGCGCTGTGGACGATCTTCGTGATCGTCGTGCCGTTCCTCGGGGTGTTCATCTACCTCATCGCACGCGGCGGCAAGATGGTCGAACACGACATGCAGCAGGCGCAAGCCCAGGACGAGGCGTTCAGAAGCTACGTGCAGGATGCAGCAGGCTCATCGGGGGGCACGGCCGAGGAGTTGGCCAAGCTGGCCGACTTGAAGGAGCGGGGTGTGCTGAGCGACGCTGAGTTCCAACAGCAGAAGGCTCGCCTCCTCGCCTGAGGTGGCTCGCGCGGACGGGCGTCGCGACCGGGCAGGTCGCGACGCCACGCCGTCCCCGGATTGGCCGTGCGCGCTGAATCTCGAACTGATCACGCCAGCAAGGAGGCGAACCGTGGACGACCGATCGTTCGGTGCGATGGTCGGCGGGGCGATGCTCGTCGCTGCGAGCCCCACGAGGGGCGGTGACGCTGGGGATGCGGCGGCCCCCACGTCGCCGACGCGCGTCGTCCGACGCACGAGTTGCTGGACGAGGAAATGATGACGAGCGGGATGCGAGCAGGTCTGCTCATCGGCGGAACCGTCATCGTCGGCGCTCTCGCTGCGACTCGTTCCGGGCGGCACCAGGGAATCGAGCGCTTCGCCCGCAACGTGGCCGCCAGCGGGGTGGTCGGTCTTGCGGTCGGAGACCTCCTCGATGAGGCGGTTCGCTGGCTGGCGACATCACATGGCGGGCGGCCGGCGCCTGGCCTTTCGAGCGTGCCCGTCGTCGGGCGGTAGCACTCGAACCGACCACCCGGCGCTCACCGCCTGAACCGCCACAACCGTGACGCCTCGGAGCGCGCAACGGTCAGTCGTCCTCCGGGTGGTCGCGCCCGCTGCTGTCACCGTGGCCGTCGTCGCCGCCGCGTCCCCGGCCGCGGCCGCTGCGGTCGTCGTCGTGCACGTCGTCGCCGCTGATCGACCACTGGTCGTCGCGGTCGTGGCCGCTGTTTCGTCGCCGCGTCGGTCACCACCGTTGTCGTCGACCGTGCTGGGCACGCTGGCGGACGGGACGGTGTTGGAGGGCGCCGTGCCGGTCGTGGCGGCCATCGCCGACGTGTTCTCGGGAACGGAGCCGCTGGTGCCCGTCGTGGCCTCGGTGACGCTCGGTGCCGTCGCCGACGTGACCGTCAGCTCGCTGGCGGTGGTGGGTGTCTGGGTGCTCGGCGTGGTCGTCGGCGTCGTGGGCGGACCGACCGTCGGCACGGGGGCAGCCGGGGCGACGGTGATGTGGTCGATCGTGGACGTGGGCGCCGCTTGTCGCTCGAGCTCGGGGAGCTCGCCGAGGTGATCGGTGGTCAGGGCTTGGGTGATGCCGGCGCCGACCCCAGTGAGGAGCGCGGCGCCGCCGACGACGGCAAGGGCGATGGTTCGGCGAGATGGGGTGGTGGTCATCGACGGTCTCCTGTCGGGCGTTGGTCGTCGATGACACGACGCGTCGCGGCGGCCGGTTGGGTCGGCCGCCGGATCAGTCCTCGGTGATATCCGGAACCAGTTGGTCGCCCTGCAGATCGACGCGGATCTCGGAGCGTTGATCGTCTCGCTCGAACCTCACCCGCACCCTGGACGGTCCGTCGTCGTCGATCCGGTACGACCAGCCGAGCGACGGTGAGGGGTCATCGGCGAGCGAGATGGCGTCGTTGGAGAGCGTGACGACGATCGAACCTCCGGCACTCGTGAACGTCGACGTGGACGCCGATGGGGCGGCCGGTGTCGGTCGCGGCTGCGTGGCTGGCGCTCCAGCCGGGGCGGACGTCGTCGGCGTGCTGCGCGACGTGGTGGTCGTCGAGTCGGTCGACGTCGGCCCAGACGTGCTCGGCGGCGCCGTGCTCGGGACGCTCGAGGCCGGGGGAGTCGTTGCCGTCGCCGTCGACGGAGCGGCGGGTTGGGCGGCCGGCGTCCGCACCGTGGGCCGGTCGTCATCGCCGACCAGCACGCTCGCCGTGACGACGATGGCGACGGCAGCGGCGGCGGCGGTGAGCGCGGAGCCGACGGCACGCCAGCGACGTCGGACACGGGCCCGCTGCTGGACGTCCCGGAGCGCGCCGTCGACGTCGATCGGTCCGGTGAGTCGGTCGGCGTGACCGCGCAGCAGCGCGGCCACCTCCGGATCGTCGAAGTCTTCGTAGTCGTCCGTCACCGCTCACCTCCCAGCTTCATCCGCAATGACCGGCGGGCGTCGTGCAAGTGCGACTTGACCGAGCCCGGCGCGATCCCCATCGCCGTGGCCACCTCGTCGACCGAGAGCCCGTCCACGTAGAACAGGGCAGCCGCCGTCCGCTGTTGCCGCGGCAGTGCCGCCAAGATCGTCGCGGTTGCCTCCGGCTCGGTCGGCGGCGGTGTGGTCGCCGGGTTCATGGTCGCCATGCGTTCCAGGGCGCGCCGCTTGCGCGTGTTGCGGCGTCGGTCGTCGCGCAGCAGGTTGATGGCAACGCGTCGAACCCACCCGACCGGGTCGTCGTAGTGACGGATCGTCGGCCAGCGAGTGTGCGCTCGGGCGAAGGCCTCCTGGACGGCGTCGGCGGCGAGCTCGCCATCCCCGCAGACGACGGCCAAGGCGCGCACGAGGCGCGTGTAGTGGGCACGGAACAACGCGGCGACGTCGTCGGCTTCGAAGTCGACCGTCGCCATGGCGTCACTCATGACCGTAATCACCAGGACTGACACGCCGGGGGCGGCTGCCAGGTTGGGTCGCATGCCGACCGCCGATCTCCACGTGAGCGTCGATCGAATCGCTGGGGCTACCGTCGGCGAGGTGGGCGACGCGACGGCGGACCTCGCCGATCTGTGGCGCTGGTTCGGCGAGCAGCAGTTCCGCGGGTACTCGCCGATCTACGAACGGGTGGCCGAGGCGGTGGCGGGCGATCGGGACGTGCTCGAGCTGTTCCGGGAGGCGCCGCCAGCCGCCCACCTGCCCCTGGCGCCGCTCGGAGCCGTGCGCTACCTGCTGCTCGATGGGCTCGAGCACCCGCTCGGCGACGTGTACGGCGGACGGTCCGATGCCGACCCCGGTCCGTTGTTCCTCGATCTGTGCCGGAGTGAGCGAACTCGGCTGCTGGCGTTGCTGCAGACTCGACGGGTCCAGACGAACGACTGTGGGCGCAGCGCGCTCATCGGCCCGGCCCTCACCTGGGTCGCGGCTCGTCTTCCGGGTCCCTTCTGCCTCGTCGACGTGGGTGCGAGCGCCGGGATCAACCTCCTCTGCGACCGGTTCCGGTTGGACTACGGCGCCGCCGGCGCGACTGGGCCGTCCGAGTCGCCCGTGCGGATCGACTGCGAGGTGACGGGCGGCGACCCGCCGATCGCCGATCAGCTCCCGGAGCTCGTGCACCGAGTGGGGATCGACCTCTCGCCGATCGATCTGTCCGACCCGACGGACGCTCGCTGGCTGCTCGCCTGCGTCTGGCCCGACACCGGCCGGGCCGAGCGGGTCCAGGCGTCGATCCGGCTGGCCCAGCGCGACCTGCCGAAGGTGGTCGCCGGTCGCGCCGATGCCGTGCTGCCCGGCGTCCTCGCCAGGCTCCCGGACGGGGCCACGGCCATCGTGATGACCACGTGGGCGTTCGGCTACTTCTCACTGGACGAACGGGCGGAGTTCGTCGAGCTGCTGCGCGACGCGTCGGCGCGACGGCCGGTGGCATGGATCAGCGCCGAGAACGGCGGGACCGTCGATGCACTCACCGCGGTCGGCGCCGGTGACTCATCTGGTCCGGACGTGCTCGGCGCGATGGTGATGATCGACGGCGTCGAGAGCGTCCAGCACCTCGCGTCCGTGCACGCCCACGGGAACTGGATCGACTGGCGAGCGCCCGCCTGACCGACGAACACACCGCGGCTGAGGTGGATCCGCAAACATGATGTCGACGTCGAGCCGCGACGTAGCAGTCGGCTCAGGCGGGGGCGGTCGGACCCGGAAGGGCCGGGCTGGGCTGCGCCATCGGTGGCGGGCGGCGGCGAACCATCCGTGGCGCTGCGGCACGCAGGGGGTGCCAGCACCGCCGGGTCAGCCTCGAGAGCTGCTCGGCGGTCGCCCAGACGAGCACACCGGCCACGATCGTGAGCACGTAGGCCCACTCCCGGTCGACGGCGCGGGCGAGCGGTGGCCAGATCTTGAAGTGGGTGATGAGGATCCACAGGCTCGCCGCGGCGACCACGGCGACGAGCCGCAGCACGACCGCCGGCACGGGCACCGCTCGGATCCAGGTGAGCGCGATCAACGCAAGGGCGACGAACCACTCGCGTCGGGCGTCGGCGAAGTACCCACCGAGACCGAGGGCACCCGGGATCGTCACGATGCACAGGGCGGTGGTGAGCACGCGCTGGCGCACCGCCCGCGACTGGTGGATCAGCCAACCGAGGGCGAAGAAGAAGGCGACGCTGTGGGTCTGGAAGCGCAGGTTGCGCTCGGCACCGAGCGGCATCAGCCGCCAGACCAGGCACAACAGCAGCACGCCGAGGGCGAAGAGGAACGGCGCTCGCCGCTCGGCGCGCCGGACCGCCGGGATGGCCAGCACGAGGATCGTGATCAACAGGAGGTGGACGACCACCTCGACGAACCAGAAGTGCCATCGGCCGTTCTGGTGGGTGGCCGGGCCGAGGTAGTTGTTGACGAGCAGCAGCGTGAAGACCCCATAGCCGCCGACGAGGAACATCGTCACGGCGACCCACGCGACGACGGGCGTGACGATCCGCCAGGTGGTCCGCAAGAGCGCGTGGATGCGATCTCCGGTGCCGGCCATCGAGAGCTGGAAGCGGCTGAGGTTGTAGCCGACGACGGCGAGCATGATGTGTGCCCCGCCCGGGAAGAACCACAGGCCCATGTGGGTCGACACGATGCAGCAGATGCCGACGGCACGCAGGATCGTCGTGGTGTCCAGTCGGCGCAGCCGCTGCGGCGGGCGCGGTGCATCGAGCTCACTGACCGTGCGCAGGTGCCAGTCGGCGGGGAGCCGGCCGACCACGTCCTCCAGGCGGACGGCGCACTCGACGTAGCTCATCGAGTCGCCGCCGAGGGACACGAACGTGCTCGTCGGCGTGACGTCGGTGCGCCCGAGCACGGTCTCGTACGTCGCCGCCACCGACGACACGGGCGCCGGAAAGGGGGCGGCTGCCCGGCCGGCCCGCCCGCGTTGGCTGACGGCGGCGTAGTCCACCTTCCCGGTCTCCGTGCGCGGGATCGGTCGCTCGGTGTCGACCAGGAGCGTCGCTTCGGGCAGCCCGGAGCGGCCGGAGACGCGGCGGCGGATTGCGTCGGCCGAGGCGCCTGGGGCGACGACCACCAGCCCGTCGTCGTCCCCGCCCACGGCAGCCTCGCCGACGACCGTGGAGAGGTCGACCTCCAGCGCGTCGAGATCGACGCGCAGCCCGAACGGCTTGACGAACCGCGCCCGCCGCCCGACGATCTCGTAGACGTCGTCGGCGGCGTGATGGCGGGCGAGGTCACCGGTGTGCAGTGCCTCGACCACCGCGCCGACGGCGAGGTCGGCGTCGGAGACGGCGTAGCCCATCATCACGTTCGGGCCGCGGTAGACGAGCTCGCCGACGTCGGCCGGCTGGTCGTCGACGGCCACCAACTCGAAGCTGCCACCCGGGATCGGTCGGCCGATCGCCTGTGGGTGACGCTCGACGAGCTCCGGCGGCAGGTAGGCCATCCGCGCCGTCGCCTCGGTCTGCCCGTACATCAGGCACAGGTCGGCGCCCCACGCCGCCGTGCGCTGTCCCCATCGCCGCACGTCCGCCGGCGGCAGGCGACCACCGGCCACCGTGACCAGGCGCAGCGTCGGCACGGCGAGACGCTCGGGACCGGCCCGCTCGAGGAGCTCGAACGTGTGCGGGACGCCGGCGACGTTGGTCACGCCCCGCAGCGCCGTGGTGAAGCACGGGTCGACGACCGACGCGTCGGTGACCGAGATGGAGGCTCCCGCCAACAGGTGCGAGTGCAGCACGGACAGCCCGTAGCAGTAGTGCAGTGGCAGCGTCGTGATCCCGCGGTCGGCGGCCGTCAGCCCGAGGTAGTCGCCGATCGCCGCGGCGTTGGAGGAGAGGTTGCGCTGGGACAGGCGGACGAGCTTCGGCGACCCCGTCGATCCGGACGTGCTCAGCAGCAGCGCCAACTCCGGGTGGACCTGGCGATCCCGCCCAGCGCGCCGATCGATCTCGACGCTGTCTCGGGTGGCGACGACGACGGCATCGGGCTGCCACGCGTCGACGATGGCGTCGGTGCGGGCGCCGGCGAGCAGCGGGACGTGGCCGCCGTCGAGGAGCGCGAGGTAGGTGACGACGAACTGCAGCGAGTTGGGGCCGGAGAGCAGGACGAGCGACCGCCGGGTCAGACCGAGCTCGCGGCGACGGCTGGCCACGCGATCCCACAGCTGCTCGTAGGTGAGCGGTCGGCCGTCCTCGACGACGGCCACCGCGCACGGGTCGCCGGCACCGCGCACGAGGTCGACGAAGCGGGCGGGAACGTGCATAGCCGGCGCATGTTAGGAACCCTTCACGATGCTCGGCAAGAGGTGCTCTCGCACCTGGTTCGGCGAGGCAGGAGCGAGCGACCGCGCCGCGGCGATCCCGATGTCGATTGACCGGTGGCCGGGGGAGCGGGAAGAGTTGGCCCGTGGCGCTCGACCTTGCCCAGCACCACTTCGCCGCCCTTCCGCAGCTCCGGTTCCATCCGACCGCCAAACGCGTGCGGGCCTGCGTCGGCGACGACGTGGTCGTCGACTCGACGGACGCCTGGATCGTGTGGGAACCACGGCGTGTCGTGCCGTCCTACGCCGTGCCCATCTCCGACCTGCGCGGCGACCTGGTCGAGACCACGGCCGGGCCGGTGGAGGAACGGGCGGTGCACATCGGCGACGGACCGCCGGTGCTCGATCCGGGCACCGGCTTCGCCTTCCACACCACGCCGGGTCAGTCCTTCGACGTCGTGGTCGGCGGCTCGACGCTCCGAGGGGCCGCCTTCACGCCGGACGACCCGCAGTTCGCCGGCCGGGCCATCGTCGACTTCGACGCCTTCGACGAGTGGCGCGAGGAGGACGACCTGCTCGTCGGGCACGCCCGCGACCCGTTCAAGACGATCGACACGAGGCACAGCTCGCGACGTGTCGTCGTGGAGATCGCCGGGACGACCGTCGCCGACTCGACCCGTTCGACGATGCTCTTCGAGACCTACCTGCCGACGCGCTACTACTTCCCGCCCGAGGACGTGCGGATGGAGCTCCTGTCGCCGAGCGCAACAACGACCGTCTGCGCCTACAAGGGACAGGCCGCCTACTGGTCGGCGACGATCGACGGTGTCGTGGTGCCGGACGTCGCGTGGAGCTATCCGGATCCGCACAACTACGCCGTCGCCGTGGGGGATCAGGTCACGTTCCTCAACGAGCGCGTGGACATCAGCGTGGACGGGCAGCGCCTCGAGCGCCCGCGCACACCGTGGTCAGCGCGCGACCCGGAGGTCAAGGGCCAGGAATAGCGTCCGGCGATGGCGCTCCACCAGTACCTCGTGGACGAGGTCGCGCTGGACTGCTCGGAGGGCCTGCTGAGCCGGCGGGAGGCGTTGCGCCGCCTCGGCCTGCTGGGGTTGAGTGCCAGTGCGGCGGCAGCTGCCTTGGCGGCGTGCGGCGGTGACGACGACGCCGACACCCCGGGATCCACCGACGCGGCCGAGACGGTGGGATCGACGGCACCGTCCGAGTCGGCGAGCACGCCGTCGAGTCCGGCGAGCGTGGAATCGACGACCGCCGCGTCGACCACCGCAGGAGCAGCGGAGACCCCGACCGTCACCGCCGAGGAGGTCCGCTTCCCAGGTCCGGCGGGAGTGCTCATCGGCGTCCTGGCCACGGCCACGCCGGCCATGGGCGCCGTGCTCGTCATCCACGAGAACCGCGGGCTGACGGAGCACATCCGCTCGATCCCGTCGCGCCTCGCCGCCGACGGGTACACCGCGCTGGCCATCGACCTGCTGTCGGCCGAGGGCGGCTCGGCGAGCCTGCCGAGCGAGGCCGACGCCACGGCGGCGCTGGGCAACGCTCCCGCCGAGCGGTTGCTGGCCGACCTGCGGGCCGGCCTGGACGAGCTCGAGCGCCGCGCTCCCGGCGTCGGCCTGGCCGCCATCGGCTTCTGCTTCGGTGGGGGCATGACCTGGCAGCTGCTCGCCGATGGCGAGCCCCGGCTGGCGGCCGCCGTCCCCTTCTACGGGCCCGCCCCGGCCGATGCCGACTTCAGCGGCTCGCCGAACGCCGCCGTCCTCGGCATCTACGCAGGGCTCGACAACCGAGTCAACGCAACCCGTGACGCCGCCGAGGCGGCGCTCACGGCGGCCGGGCTGACCCACGAGCTGCGCGTGTTCGAGGCCGTCGACCACGCCTTCTTCAACGACACCGGCCCGCGCTACGACGCCGATGCGGCGGCCCAGGCGTACCGGGCGATGGTCGACTGGTTCGCCACCCACCTGGCCTGAGCGGCCACCGATTCGCCGTGACAGGCCCTCAGTAGGGTGGGTGGCCCGAGCTTGAGGAGCCCCACATGACCACTCTCTCCGACCGGCCCCACACCGCCCTCCTCGTGATCGACGTCCAGAAGGGCGTCGTCGCCGGCGCCACCCAGCGCGACGCGGTGATCGACAACATCAGCACCCTCGTCGACAACGCTCGCCGTGCCGGCGTCGCGGTGATCTGGGTCCAGCACACCTCCGACGAGCTGCCCCAGGGCAGCGAGCAGTGGCAGTACGTCGACGAGCTGCAGCGGGCCGAGTCCGAAGCGCTCGTCCACAAGCGCTACGGCGATGCGTTCGAGGACACCGCACTGGAGGCAGAGCTCGCCGCCCGCGGGGTCGGCCGCCTCGTCGTGAGCGGTGCCCAGACGGACGCTTGCGTCCGATCGACGCTGCACGGCGCCTTCACCCGCGGGTACGACACCGTCCTCGTCGGCGACGCCCACACGACGGAGGACCTCTCGGAGTGGGGAGCACCGCCCCCCGAGCAGGTGATCTCCCACACCAACCTCTATTGGTCGTGGCAGTCGGCACCCGGCCGCACCGCCGGGGTCACCGACACCGCCGAGGTCAGCTTCCATCCGGCCGAGGAACCAGCCACGTCGTCACGCTGACGGATCGCCGTCGTCCACGACGGCGTAGCGGGCGACATCGCGGTAGATGGCGCCCGCTTCGTCGGCCCAGTCCCGGGCCGGTGTCGTCGCATCGGGCCACTCGCCGGTGACCTCCAGCGCCCATCGCGCCCATTCGACGATGTGAGTGAAGTGGTCGACCATGAAGCGCATGGCCAGAGCGTTCGTGTGCATACGCGTCGGGAAGTCGCCACCGTCGTCGACCATGTACGTCGCCCACCCGGCGTATTCGGCGCGGGTCTGTTCGGCCTGCTCGGCGATGCCCGCCAGCGTGGTCCGCAGCTGCTCGATCGTGCCCTGCTCGGCGAAGAGCACGCGCACCATCCCCTCGAACTCCAGCGTCGGCGGGCGGGGCTCGGTGTCGAGCCAGCGCCGCAGCGCCGTCCGACCACGGCGGGTGATCGAGTAGATCGTCCGCTGCCGGCGTCCCACGCGATCGTGGGTGGCCGTGACGTACCCGGCCTCGACGAGGCGCTTCGGGTCGTTGTACAGCTGGCGTTCGGCCCGTGGCCAGAGCTGCCCGAGGCCTCGCCGGACCTGCTTGGTGACCCGGTAGCCCGACGAGTCGCCGAGGGCGAGGAGCCCCAGGATCGTGTACGAGGTCGGCGTCAGCTCCGTGGTGCGGTCGGCGTCACCGCCCGCTGGCCGGTCCGACGATCCTGCTGTCTGCACTACCGGACGGTACCCCGGACGCCGAATCTGGGCGGCAGTGCATTCTGCACGACGAGCACGCCCCTCGCTCCCCATCCTCCTGGTCAGGGTTCTGGCCGGACGTCCGGCCAGGAACCTGACCAGGACGGCGCACCCAGGCGGGTCCTAGGATCGAGGGGCGACGAGGGAGGCGCGGATGCGGGTCTGGATCGACCAGGACTGCTGCACCGGGGCGGGGCTGTGCGTCGACCACTGCCCGGACCTGTTCATCGTGCTCGAGGACGGAATCGGCTACGTCCGCGAACAGGGCGCGGTGATCACCGAACCGTCCCACATCGGCGTGCACGTGCCACTCCGCTTCGAGCACGACGCCATCGACGCCGTCGAACGGTGCCCCGGCGAGTGCATCTACGTGGAACCGGATGCTCCTGCCGGAGCGCCGGACGACGACATCATCGACGCCGAGATCGTCGTCCCGTAGCGGTCGCCCGCCGCCTGTCACGACGGCCGTCGGCGGTGCGTCAGACTGTCGGGCGTGAGGGAGGGACCTCGTGGTGGCTGCGCGTTCTGTCGGCTCGCAAGGTGCCTCGTGCGGTTGCTGGTCCTGCTCGGCCTGGGCGCGCTCGTCGCCCTGATCTGGCGCCGCTGCCGGCGACGTCCGGAGGGCCACGGCGACACGATGCCCATCCCGTCGTGGGCGTACCGCCAGCCCGACCCGCTGCTGTACAGCCAGCCATTCCTGACCGGCCTCGGCTACGCGGTGACGTGGGACAACCCCGACATCACGATCGAGCGCAACGGGTCGGTGGTCGACCAGCACGCCCTGCTGCCGGCGACGGAGTACGAGATCGTCACCCGCGTCTGGAACGGCTCGACGAGCGGCCCGGTCGCCGATCTGCCGGTGCGCGTCTCCTACTTCGACATGGGCATCGGGTCGGTGGCCGTCCCCGTCGGCGCCACCACCGTCGACCTCGGCGTGAAGGGTGCGACAAGCTGCCCGGCCTTCGCTCGGGTGTCGTGGACGACACCGGCGACCCCGGGTCACTACTGCGTCCAGTCGGTGCTCGAGTGGGCCGACGACGCCGAGCCCGGCAACAACCTCGGGCAGAGCAACACCGACGTCAAGCCGCTGAACTCGCCGCGTGCGGTGTTCACGTTCCCGGTGCGCAACGACGCCGCGCACGCCCGTGACCTCGCCCTGACGGTCGACGCCTACGGCATCCCCGACCTGCCGCCGTGCGACGAGCGTCCGGATCCGGCGGAGGTCCGCCGTCGTCACGACCCCGCTGCGCACCCGGTGCCCGACGGTTGGACGATCACCATCGAACCGCGAGACGTCGCGTTGCGGCCCGGCGCGTCGGTCGAGGTGACGGTCGACATCACCGCGCCCGACGGCTTCAGCGGGCGGAAGAGCTTCAACGTCAACGCCTGGCACGGCGCCTCCTGCGCCGGGGGCATGACGCTGACCGTCGAAGGGACGGCGTGATGGCCCAGGTCATGCACTACGGCGTGCACCTCACCCGCTGCATCGATCCCGCCAACTACGCCCCGCTGCCGCCGGAAGGGGTCGGCGTCGTCACCGTCGGCCCGGCCTCGTTCGGCAAGAAGATCTGCGACTACCTGCTGTACGGGAAGCTCGTCTGCATGGCGTCGGAGCCGGTCTGCGTGATCGGCACGATCGTCGGGCTCGAGCACACGTCGTACGGCAAGAGCGGTCCGGACGCGATCGACAACGACTTCTCGTTCAACCTGCTGCTGGCGCCCTTCCGGCCGAAGGACCTGCGGCGCTACGCCGTGGCCAGCGTCAACCAGCACATCATCTTCCGGCACGTCGCCAAGCACGCGCCGCAGGGCGAGCTGATCGAGGATCGGGCCGGGCGGCTGGCCGGACTCGTCCCCCGTGAGCCGGCGCCCGAGAGCCCGGTCGACGGCTATGGCGTGATGTGGCACTTCCCCGACGACGGCGCCGACCCGACCACGGCCAGCGACCCCGACGAGAAGCGCCAGGCCAACCTCAACAAGTTGAAGGGTGTCACCGAGGCCGGCGGCGTGACGATCCCGATCCCCGTGCTGCACTGCGAGGCCGAGGGCTCGCGCATCTTCGCGGTCTGCACCGCGCTGGCCCCGTTCCTCGACATCTTGTCCGGCAAGCTGCCGGGCTCACCCGGCCCGTCGGCCACGGAGATCTGCCACGCGACGCTGGGTTGGATCCCGTTCGTCGGCGACGTGTTCTGCGCCATCGTCGAGACGCTGATCGATATCGCGATGCTCCCGGTGGTGCTCGCCGCGGCGGTTGCCGCCGCGGTCGCCTGGGCGGCGGCGCAGGCCTTCGACGACCAGTTCTCGACCGGGACGGTGTCGCGGTTCCTGAGGATGGGCGACGTGGTCGTCGTGCAGGGCGTGTGGACGTGGGACTCGGGGCACGCCGGCCACCTCGAGCTGCACCCGGTCCGGGCCATCGCCAAGCTGACGGGCGAGGCCGAGGGCGCCGATCCCGTGGCGCCGGTGCCAGACGGTGTGGCGGCCCGCCTCAAGGACCTCAAGGACCGGTGGTGCCGGCTGCTCAACGACGCGCCGCCCCCCGTTGTGCCGCCGGGCGTGCGCGTACCGAACACGCCGGGGATGCAGATGACGACACAGCAGCAGCAGACGGCCCTCACCCAGCAACAGCCCGAGCACCAGTGGGCGGTCCACCCCGTGATCGACGGGTGCGTCCCGGGCGAGGGCGGCGGGGGCATCCACGGGGGTGGGCGGTGAACACCACCGATACGTCCCTTGCTCGGCGCCTGTGGTGTCCCGAGTGCATGCTGCGGTTCGGCCGGGCGATCCTCGCGTGGACGGTGATCCTCGGCGTGCTCACTCGCCGCCGTCGCCGGCGCTAGCGCTCGACGCGCCGCACCACGTCAGTCGGCGTCGTGGAAGATCAACCCGAGCGTGCGCCGCCGTCCGGACCGCACCGTGCTGGCCCCGTGGCGCATGGCGGCGCTGGCCCACACGCGCTTGGTCCGCACCGGGCGGTCGCGGGTCGTGAACACCACCGCCGATCCCTGCTCGACGACGATGGCGGTGGCCCGTGATTGGGCCCGCGGTCGCTGCTCGACGAGCACCAGTTCGCCGCCCGAGTAGTCGACGCCGGGTCGGTCGAGACCGATGACGACCTGCAGCGGGAAGACGAGTTCGCCGTACAGGTCGCGGTGCAGCGCGTTCCAGTCGCCCGGCCCGTAGCTCAGCAGCAGCGGTGTCGGTCGGGTCTGACCGGCGGCGTGGCAACGATCCAGCCACTCGTCCAGTGCATCGGGCCATAGCGCCGGCCGGTCCCGCCGCGCGGCCCAGCACCGGGCGACCCCGAGGAGGTGGGGCCAGAAGGCAGCCCGCAACGCCGTCACGGCCTCGGGCAGCGGGTGGGCGAAGTACCGGTACTGCCCCTGGCCGAAGCGGTGCCGAACCATGTCGACCGTCGACCGGAACCGGTCGTCACGCTCGTACAGCCCGGCGATCGACCGGCACTCCTCGGCGTCGAGCACGACACCACCGATCGCCGCGCCGACTTCGTCGAGGTCGCCGACGATGCGCTCCCAGTCGAGGGCGTCGACCCGTTCGGTCAGCGCGGGCGCGGTCACGACCGGTTCAACGGCCGACGGTGACGGTCTGTGAGGCGTCGTCGGGTTGCCGTTCGGCCTCGGCGAGGCGCGTCGATGTGACCTGGCTCAGAATGATCGGCAGACACAGCGCGCTCAGCGCGGCGGTGGTCCAGAACACGGCGGTCAGCCCGTAGCGTTCGGCGACGAACCCGCCGAGGGCGGCGCCGATCGGCATCGTGCCCCACGCCATCAGCCGGTACCCGGCGTTCACGCGGGCCAGCAGGTGGTCGGGGACGATCCGCTGGCGCAGTGACACCGTGAGCACGTTCCACCCGATGACGATCGCCCCCGACGTTGCGAACGCGGCGGCGATCCACAGCGCATTGCTCGTGACGGCAGGGACGACGGCCATGACCGGCTGGCCGGCCATGGCGAACAGCAGCGCCCGGCGAGGACCGAGCCGACGGACGATCGGCTCGACCAGGAAGGATCCGCACACGGACCCGGCGGCCAGGCTGGCCAGGAGCAGGCCGAAACCGGCACCGTCGAGGCCCATCGGCCCCGGGGCGATGGCGAACAGGGGAAACACGGCGAGCATCGCCGTCGACGCCAGGTTGGAGACGCCGACGCAGACCGCCAGCGCCCGCAGCAGCGGGTGGTGGGCGAGGTATCGGACACCTTCGACGATGTCGGTGCGGAGCCGGGTCTTCCCCGCCGACGGCGCCACCGGCCGGTAGTTGCCGACGATCGTGACGAGCGCGATCGTCGCCAGCAGGTAGGCGGCGGCGCTCGCCGACAACCCCCCGGTGAGCGCGATCCCGGCGATCAGTCCGCCGAGCGCCGGCCCGACGAACTGGTTGGCCGTCAACTCGACCGCGTACAGGCGGCTGTTGGCCCGCTCGAGGCGACGGTGGTCCGGCACGAGGCTCGGCACGATCGACTGGGCGGCGGTGTCATAGAACGTCTCGCCGACGCCGAGGGCGAACGCCACGAGGTACAGCATCCAGAGCTCCTGGCGCCCCATGGCCACGACCAGGGCCAGCGCGCCGATCAGGGCCACCCGTGTCGCGTTGACCCGCACCATCGTCGTGCGGCGGTCGAGCCGGTCGTTCAGCGCGCCGGCCGGGAGCGCGACGAGCAGCCAGGGCAGGCGTCCGACCAGCGTGACGGTGGCGAAGGCACCGGGATCGCGGGTGATGCTCAGGGCGACGAGCGGCATCACCGTCTGCAGCGCGCCGTCGGCCAGGTTGGACGCCGCCGACGCCGTGACGAGCCGGTGGAAGGGAGCAGGACCACTGATTGGAGTTTCTCAATCAGTTATGATGTTGTCAATGGCGCCTGTGACGAGACGCGACGCCACGCCGGCCGAGTTCAAGGCGATGGCCCACCCCCTGCGGCTGCGGATCCTGCGCCTGTGCCTGCACGAGTCGCTGACGAACAAGGAGCTGGCCGACCGCCTTGGCCAAGATCCGGCGACGATCCTGCACCACGTCCGCACGCTGTGCCGCACGGGGTTCCTCGAGGCGGGCGAGGTCCGCAACGGCCGTCGCGGCGCGCTGGAGAAGCCGTACCGCTCCACCGGCAAGTCGTGGGTCCTCTCGGTGGATCACCCGGCCGACCGCCTGACCTCGGTGATCGCCACCATCGACGCCATGCGCGACGAGATCAGTGACGCTGGTCCGACCTCGATCGTCCGCAACTCACGCCTCGGGCTCCGCCTCAGCGCCGCCGAGGCCGACGAGCTCGGCGCCCGCATCGACGAGTTGGTCGAGGCCTACGCCGCCCGCCCAGCGACCATCGACGGCGACCGCTACGGGCTGTTCTTCTCGATGCACCACCTCGACCCCCCGTCCGCTCCACCGCCGCACGCCGAGCCCTGATCACCCGCCGGGACCGGGCCTGCCCCGTTCGTCGGCCGGCGCGGGACCTGGCAGGGTCGAGGCGTGCTCACGCCGTTCGACGACTACCCGATCCACCAGGTCCCCCTGCCGATCGCTCACCCCGCCGGTGGCGACCCGAACCAGTACGACCGCTACTGGTTCAACGGGTTCACCGAGGACCGGTACTTCGCCGTGGCCATGGGCCGGTACCCGAACCGGGGGGTGATGGACGCCGCCTTCTCGGTCGTCCACGACGGCGTCCAGCAGTCGGTCTTCGCGTCCGGGCGGGCGCCTGACGACCCGGCGGACACCGCGCTCGGCCCGATCACGATCGAGGTCGTCGAGCCGTTGCGCACCAGCAGGATCGTCGTCGACGCGCCGCAGCAGGGGCTGCGCGCCGACCTCACGTTCACCGCCCGGACCGCGGCCTACGAGGAACCGCGACAGACCCACCATCGCGGCACGCGGGTGTTCATGGACGCCACGCGCATGACCCAGTGGGGTCGATGGACCGGCACGTTGGAGGTCGACGGGCAGCCGGTCGCGATCGATGGCGAGCTGCGCGGGACGAAGGATCGATCGTGGGGTATCCGTCCGATCGGTGCCCAACCGCCTGCGGCGCCGTCGCGCCACGCCCCGCAGTTCTTCTTCCTCTGGGCGCCGCTGCACTTCGACGACGCCTGCCTGCACTTCCTGGTGTTCGAGGAGGCCGACGGCCGCCGCTGGGCCGAGGCCGCGGCGCTGCTGCCGGTGATCGGACCTGATGATCCGACCTGGGGGCCCGACGCCCAGTGCGAGCTGCTCGCCGGCGGCGAGCACGCGGTGCGGTGGGCACGCGGGTTCCGGCGGTCCGAGGGCGCCGCGCTGCACCTGCGGCGGCGGGACGGCGATCGGATCGACGTGGAGCTCGAACCGACGCTGACGTTCCGCATGCGCGGCGCCGGGTACGGGCACCCCCGGTTCGGTCACGGGTCCTGGCACGACGAGCTCGTCGTCGCCGGCGAACGTCACGACGTCGAGGAGCTCGACTCGCTCGACCCGGCGTCGATCCACGTGCAGCAGGTCATGCGCGCCCGCTGGGGGGACCGGAGCGGGCTCGGCGTGCTCGAGCAGCTCGTCGTCGGGCCGCACGAGCCGAGCGGCTTCCGCTCCCTCCTCGACGGCGCGCCCTGACGATTACGGTCGCCGGCCGTGACGTCATCGGTGGCGGCGGTCGAGGCGTCCGCATCGTCGTCGATCCCACGCCGCCTGGCGGTGACGGCAGCCCTCGCCGCCGTTGGCGTGCTGGTGCTCTACCTCGTCTTCGTCCGCACGCACTGGGGCCAGGAGGTCGACGACGCGGCCTTCGAGGGCCGGTCGGTCACCCGCCCCGAGCTGACCGCCGAGACCGACCGCCTGCTGCAGTCCGTGACCCGGGAGTCGCTGGCCGTGCTCGGCGGCGCGCTGTTGCTCGTCGCCCTCGCGCGGCGGCGGGTGCGCTTGGCCCTCGCCGTCGGCGTGGCCCTCGCCGGATCGTTGCTCACCTCAGAGGTGCTGAAGACGGTGCTGCCTCGACCGGTGCTGTCGGGGATCGCCGGTGTCACCGGCAACAGCTTCCCGAGCGGCCACGCCACGATCGGGATGTCGCTGTCGCTCGGATTGGTGTTCGTCGTCGCTCGGCGGTGGCGGTGGCTGGCGGCGATCGTCGCCGCCGTCGTGGCCACGTTCTTCGGCACCGGCGTGCTGACGTCGGGCTGGCATCGGCCGAGCGACAGCCTGGCCGCCTACCTCGTGTCGCTGGCGTGGTTCGCCGCCGCCGCCGCCGTCCTCGTGGCGTGGCGGGGACCCGGCCAGCCTGCGGCCGCCGACGAGTGGGAGGATCACGTCGACGGTCGGGTGGCCGCCCTGGCCAGCGCCCTCGTCGTCGTCGCCGTCGTCATCGGCCTGGTGCTGGCGGTGCGATCGGGCAGCTTGCGCACGGTTGAGTACGGCGGTGACTACCTGCTGATGTGCGTCGTCATCGACGTCGTTGGCGTGGCCATCGTGGCGCTCGTGCACCAGCTGCTGCGCGGCGTCTCGCTGGATCCACCCCCGGCCATCGGCGAGGAACCCGGGTAGCGTCTTCGAGGATCTCGATGCACCAGTGCCCCTCCTGCCACGCTGACCGCGCCCCATTGTGATCGCACCATCGGTCCTCGCGCCCGCCGTCGAATCGTCCAGCGGCAACTTCGCCAGCTTCGACGTGCCCCTGTGGGTGTGGGGTGCGCTCATCGCGTCGATCGTGCTGATGCTGGTCGTCGACCTGCTGCTCGTGCACCGCACCGCCCACGTCATCACGGTCAAGGAAGCGTCGATCGAGTCGGCGATCTGGATCTCGATCGGACTCGCCTTCGGCCTGCTCATGCTGATGTGGCAAGGCGGTCAGGCCGCCGGCGAGTACTACGCCGGGTTCCTCATCGAGAAGAGCCTGTCCGTCGACAACGTCTTCGTCTGGGCCGTGATCTTCTCGTTCTTCCGGATCCCGCGCGAGTTCCAGTTCCGCGTCCTGTTCTGGGGGATCTTCGGTGCCCTGGTCCTGCGCGCCGTGTTCATCTTCGCCGGCGTGGCGTTGATCGAGCGGTTCGAGTGGGTGCTGTACGTGTTCGGGCTGTTCCTGCTGTACACGGCGTACAAGATCGCCCGCCACGACGAGACGGCCCACGTCGACTACGAGAAGAACCTGGTGATGCGGGCCGTCCGCAAGATCGTGCCCTCGACACCGAACTTCGACGGCCAGAAGCTGTTCACGGTCGAGAACGCCAAGCGGGTGGCCACGCCACTGTTCGCCGTGCTGGTGCTGATCGAGGCGACCGATGTCGTGTTCGCCGTCGACTCCGTCCCGGCGATCCTGGCCGTCAGCCGCGAGACGTTCATCGTCTTCGCCTCCAACGCCTTCGCCATCCTCGGCCTGCGGTCGCTCTACTTCCTGCTCGGCGGGATGCAGGGCAAGTTCCGCTACCTCAACATCGGGCTCGGCGTGATCCTCGCCTTCGTCGGCGTGAAGATGCTGCTGATCGGCGCGCCGTTCGAGGTCCACATGCCGACGTTCATCTCGCTCGGCGTGATCGCCCTCGTGCTGACGGTGGCGATCGTCGCTTCGCTGCGCGCCGACCGCCGCGACCGCGAGGCGGGGATCACCCCGCCCCACGAGCTCCCCGTCGACGACGTGGCGAGCGCCGACGAGCCCGGCGGCGTCGAGCCCCGGCGCGAGACGCACCTCGATCGCTGACCCGGTCCCATCCGAGGGTTTGCTGCATCGGAGGGTTGAGTTGCGGGGCTTCCCCTCCGGTAGCCCTCGGGTGCAGCAAACCCTCCGATGGGGAGGACGTCAGCCGGCGAGGCGCTTGACGGTGGCGGCGAACTCCTCGACCGTGGCGGCGATGATGTCGGCCACCGGCCGGACGGCGTCGATCCGCCCGGCGACCTGACCGGACAGGGCGAGGGCGGCGTTCATGTCGCCGCCGAAGTACAACGCCCGGGCGTCACCGAAGTCGCCGAACACGTTGTGCTCGGCGTGGCGCAACGACTCGCTGCGCTCGGTCCGCAACGCCCGCAGCGCCGGCGAGTGACGATCGTTGAGGAACACGGTGTCGGTCTCGGCGGCGGCGACGATCGCTTGCTTCCAGTTGTCGTGGACCGGTGACTCCGTCGCCGACACCATCCGGGTCCCCATCTGCACGCCCTCGGCGCCGAGGGCGAAGGCAGCGGCCATCGATGCACCATCGATGATCCCACCGGCGGCGATGATCGGCACGTCGACGCGCGAGCGCACCAGCGGCAGCAGGACCATCGTCGACACCGGCGTCGGGCTCTTGAACCCGCCGCCCTCACCACCCTCGACGACCAGCCCGTCCACGCCGGCGTCGACGGCCTTCTGTGCCGCAGCGAGCGTCGGCACGACGTGGTACACGGTCAGCCCGGCCGACTTCAGGATGCTCGTGTACTTCGTCGGCGACCCGGCCGACGTCGTCACGAACTTGACGCCCTGGTCGATGACGAACTCGGCGATGTTCGGGTCGCGCACGAAGGCTTGGGCGATGTTCACGCCGAACGGTCGGTCCGTCAGGTCGCGCATCAGGCGGATTTCGTCCTTGACGACGTCGAGCTCGCCGGACGAGGTCTCGATGATCCCGCAGGCCCCGGCGCGGGACACGGCCGAGGCCAGCTGGCTGCGGGCGATCCACCCCATGGGGGCCTGGACGATCGGGATGTCGACTCCGAGGTCGCGGCTGACCCGGTTGTCGAAGGCGGGGTGGGGAGGCCTCACGCCGTGGATCATGCCAAGCAGGTCCCTGGCCGGCGCTACCGGCCGTCGCTCACGTCCCGGCCAGCTCGCGCACCCGGGCCAGCAGCACGTCGAGCGCAGGACGGTTCAGGCCCCCCTCGGGGATGATCACGTCGGCGTAGCGCTTGCTCGGTTCGATGAACTGCTCGTGGGCCGGGCGGACGGTGCGCAGGTACTGCTCGATGACGCTCTCGACGGTGCGGCCGCGCTCGGCCACGTCTCGGCGCAGGCGGCGGATCAGCCGCAGATCGGCGTCGGTGTCGAGGAACACCTTGAGGTCGAAGCGCTCCCGCAACGACGGCTCCCAGAGCACGAGGATGCCCTCGACGACGACGATGCGCGCCGGGCGGACGACGCGCACCTCTTGGCTGCGGTTGAACTCGACGTAGTCGTAGACGGGGACGGGAACGGGCGCCCCGGCGGCCAGGGCGGCGAGGTGGTCGTTGAGCAGCGGCCAGTCGAAGGCCTCCGGGTGGTCGAAGTCGAACGCCGTCCGCTCGTCGAGCGACAGCCCGCCCAGGTCGACGTAGTAGGAGTCGAGCTTGATCAGCGCCAGGTGGCGCTCGCCGGCCAGTTCGGCGAGACGTTCGGCCACCGTGGTCTTGCCCGACGAGGAACCGCCGGCGACGCCGATGAGGAACGGCCGCTCCGGCAGCGAGCTCACGCCTCGGCGACGTTAGCGATCTGACCGGTGTGCATCCGGACCCGCGCGACCCCGCGACTACAGTGCCGCGCTCAGGGCGCCTGCGCAGGCACGAGTCGAGGCCAGCGCATCGAGCAAGGAGACACACACGGATGACCGACGCACGGGACGAACCGTCTGATGTGCCGCCAGAGCGTGGTGCACGCCGGTCGCGGGTCGGGGACTCCGGGTCACCCGTCGCCTCCACGCTGAGCATCATCCTCGCCGTGGTCGCGGTCATCGCCGGGTTCCTGATCCTGCGCGCCCTGACCGACGACGATTCCTCGTCCGACGGCGGGGAGACGATCACGCCCGTGGAGACGGGTGGATCGACGGCCACGACGACGGGCACCGAGGGCAGCACGGCGGACAGCGTGGAGGGGGCCACGACCACGTCGATGGCCGTGGCCGAGACCAAGACGGGCGCCGTCATCGTGGTGGCCAACGCCAGCGGGATCAGCGGGTCGGCGGCGCAGATGTCGACGGCCCTGGAGACCGACGGCTACAGCGAGGTCGCCGAGGCGGCCAACTCCACGGGTGACCCGCTGCCCACCTCGGTCGTCTACTTCGCTGCCAACGACCCGGCGGCCCAGGCCGTTGCGGCGACCATCGCCGCCCAGTTCGGCGGTGCCCAGACGGGCGAGATCCCGGCCGAGCGGCCGGCCGACGGCCCCGACGTGGCCACCGCAACGGTGCTCGTGATGCTCGGCCAGGACGCCGCCGGCAAGACGCTTGCCGAGCTGGCGGGTGGGGGAGCGGCAACCGGCGCGGGCACGGGAACGGCGACGACCGTTGCCGGGGGTGGCGTCGCCCCGCCGGCGATCATCACCACGACCACCGGCGGCTGACCCGAGCGGGCCGCCCTGCGCCGTTAGCGCCCGCCGAGGGCGGCGCGGGCAGCGTGCTCGATGCACCATCGGGGCTCCGTGCGGGCCCGGTGCTCGCCATCGCGCTCGACGAGCGTCAGCACCTCGGCGCCGAACGCCTGGACCGCGGTTCGGGCATCAGGGTCGGCGTCTCCGACGATCACCACCGCCGCCTTCCCGGCCAGCCGCGCCAGCTCGCACACGCCGCCGACCACCTTGCCGTCGAGGCTCTGGGCGTCGAGGTGGCCCTCGCCGGTGACGACGACGTCGCTGTCGGCGATCCGTTCGGCGAGGTCGACATGGTCGGCGACGAGGTCGAACCCCGAGCGCAAGCGGCCGCCCACGGCGGCCAGCCCGCCGCCCAGGCCGCCGGCCGCGCCGCCGCCGTCGAGCGTGGTCACGTCGAGGTCGTACTCCCGCAGGTAGCGGTCGGCCAGGCTGGCCAGGCGGGCCGAGAGCAGCTCGATCTGGGCCGCCGTGGCGCCCTTCTGCCCGGCGAACACGACGGCCGCGTCGAGGAACCTCGTGCGCACGTCGCAGGCCAGCTCCAGCTCGATCGAGCGCAGTCGGGCCGGGCTGCGCAGCGCCTGGATGGCGCCGAGGCCGCCATCGGTGGTCGCCGATCCGCCGAGGCCGACGACCACGTGGCGGGCGCCGTCGGTCACGGCCCGCTCGATCAGCTCACCGGTGCCGGTGGTCGTGGCCCGCATCGGGTCGTTGCGCTCGGGCCCACCGGCGAGGACGAGGCCGCTGGCCGTGGCCATCTCGATCACGGCCGTGCGTCGGTGGAGCCGCCACGCCGCTTCGACGCGCCGGCCGAGCGGTCCGGTGACGATCGATGTGCGGTTCGGTCCGCCGAGCACGTCGAGCAGCCCCTCGCCACCGTCGGACATCGGCGCCTCGTCGACGTCGTGGCCGAGCTCCCAGCAGGCGTGGCCCACGGCGGCGACCGCCTCGTGGGCCGTCGCCGTGCCACGGAACTTGTCCATCGCCACCAGCACCCGCATCCCGTGATTCTGTGTCGCCAGCGGGACCCGGTCCCACCCCGACCATCGTCAGGACCGATTGTCGACCCTGGCGGTAGGGTTTGGCGCATGGCCGTGACCGTGCGCATCCCGACCACCCTCCGCCCGCTCTCGGCCGGCGCGTCGACGGTCGAGGTGGAGGCTGGCACGCTGTCGGCCGTCATCGCCAGCCTCGACGGCGCCCACGCCGGGTTCGCCGACCGGCTGCTCGACGAGGAGGGCAACCTGCGCCGCTTCGTCAACGTGTTCGTCGACGACGACGACGTGCGCTACCTCGACGGGCTGAAGACCGACGTGCCCGATGGGCGCACGGTGAGCATCATCCCCGCCGTCGCCGGCGGCTGACGTATCGATGGCGGCGAAGCGCCGCCGTGTCTCGCTTGCGCTCGACGGAACGTGTCACGCGCACTGCGGTCGGGGCCGAAGCGACCGGGACCTGCACCGGTCGTCGCGCTCGACGATGCACGGTTGCTCGCTGGCGGTCTTCGTCCTAGAGTGCTAGCACTCACCTCGTCAGAGTGCTAATGCACCAACCGTCCAACGGAGGACATCGATGGCCAAGACAATCGCGTTCGACGCCGAAGCCCGGCGCGGCCTGGAAGCGGGCATGAACAAGCTCGCCGACGCCGTGCGCGTCACCCTCGGCCCGAAGGGCCGCAACGTCGTGCTGGAGAAGAAGTGGGGCGCGCCCACCATCACCAACGACGGTGTCTCGATCGCCAAGGAGATCGAGCTGGAGGACCCCTACGAGAAGATCGGCGCCGAGCTGGTCAAGGAGGTCGCCAAGAAGACCGATGACGTCGCCGGTGACGGCACGACCACGGCCACCGTGCTGGCGTGGGCGATGGTCCGCGAGGGCCTCAAGAACGTGGCCGCCGGGGCCAACCCGATGAGCCTGAAGCGGGGCATCGAGGCCGCCGTCGACGCGGCGGTCGAGTCGATCCGCAGCCTGGCCAAGGACGTCGACGACAAGGCGCAGATCGCCCAGGTCGCCAGCATCTCGGCTGCCGACGAGGAGATCGGCGAGATGATCTCCGATGCCATCGACAAGGTCGGCAAGGACGGCGTGATCACCGTCGAGGAGAGCCAGACGTTCGGCATGGAGCTCGACTTCGTCGAGGGCATGCGCTTCGACAAGGGCTACATCTCGCCGTACTTCGTGACCGATCCCGAGCGCATGGAGGCCAGCCTCGACGACCCGTACATCCTGCTGGTGTCGTCGAAGATCTCGGCCGTGCGCGACCTCGTGCCCGTGCTGGAGAAGGTCATGCAGGGCGGTCGCCCGCTGGTCATCGTCGGCGAGGACGTCGAGGGTGAGGCGCTGGCGACGCTCGTCGTGAACAAGATCCGCGGCACGTTCCGCTCGGCCGCCGTCAAGGCCCCGGGCTTCGGTGAGCGGCGCAAGGCGATGCTCCAGGACATGGCCATCCTGACCGGCGGTCAGGTGATCAGCGAAGAGGTCGGCCTGAAGCTGGAGAACGTCACGCTCGACCTGCTCGGCTCGGCCAAGCGGGTGATCATCACGAAGGACGAGACGACCATCGTCGAGGGCGCCGGCTCGGCCGACGACATCACCGGTCGGATCAACCAGATCAAGGCGGAGATCGAGAACACCGACTCCGACTACGACCGGGAGAAGCTGCAGGAGCGCCTGGCCAAGCTGTCGGGCGGTGTCGCCGTGCTCAAGGTCGGCGCCGCCACCGAGGTGGAGCTGAAGGAGAAGAAGCACCGCATCGAGGACGCCGTGTCGACGACGAAGGCGGCCATCGAGGAGGGCGTGGTGCCCGGCGGTGGCGTGTCGCTGCTGCGGGCCCAGAGCGCCGTCGCCAAGGCGGCCGATGGGCTGTCCGGTGACGAGGCCACGGGCGCCCGGATCGTCGGCAAGTCGCTCGAGGCGCCGCTGAAGCAGATCGCCGAGAACGCCGGCATGGAGGGCGGCGTCGTCGTCCAGCGAGTGCGTGACCTCAGCGGCGGCGAGGGTCTCAACGCCGCGACTGGCGACTACGAGGACCTGGTCAAGATCGGCGTCATCGACGCCGCCAAGGTGACCCGGTCGGCGCTGCAGAACGCGGCCTCGATCGCCGCGCTGTTCCTGACCACCGAGGCGGTCATCGCCGACAAGCCGGAGAAGGACGCCCCCGCCATGCCCGGCGGCGGCGACATGGACTTCTAGTGTCGATGGCCTCGCTCGCTCCGAAGACTCCGCTCCTCGGCCTGGGCCGGGCAAGGCCGGCCTGACCGTTCGTGCCCACCGCGGCACGAACGCTCGGGAACTGGCTGCACTGAATTCCTGAAACTGACGGAGCCCCCGCCACGGCGGGGGCTCCGTCGCGTCCGGGCTCAGCTCGCCACGAGCTCGGTCAGCGTGATCCCGGCGAGTTCCCGGACGTCGTGGGCGAGGTGGGCCTGGTCGCTGAAGCCGGCGTCGGCGGCCACGGTGGCGAACGGCGTGCCCGACCGGGCGAGGCGCGTCGCTCGCTGGAAGCGCAGGATCCGTGCCAGGAGCTTCGGCCCGTAGCCGAACGCCTCGACCGAGCGACGCTGCAACTGCCTGGTACTCAGGCCGACGGTGTCGGCGACCGCCGCGACCGGCCGGCCGAGCGCCAGCAGTTCGGCGATGGCGAGCGAGCTCGGGGCCGGGGCGGCCATCCAGCTGCGGACCTCCTCCTCGAGGGTGGCGCCTGGATCGCCGCTCGCCGCGAGGCGGTCGACGATCCGTCGCACCACCGGCCCGGCGGCGAGTTGCCCGAAGTCGACCCGAAGGTCGCGCAGCTCGGCCATCGGGACCCCGAACACGGCGGGCCCGACGCCGGGACCGAACCGCAACGCCGTCAGCATCCGCCCGTGGAACGTCGGGGACACGTGGGGCACGGTGTCCGGACCGGCGACGAGCAGCCCGTCGCCGGTCCAGATCAGATCGCTGCAGCCGTCGGGCAGCACCGGCCGGGCAACGGGTGACTGGCCACGCCAACAGACGGTCGACGGGATCGCCGCCGGTCGCTCGACGTACATCGCCCTAGCCTGCCCCGGTCGAGCGTCCGATTCCTGCAAGACCGCGTCGACGGGGATCCGTACCGTTGTCGGGCATGTCACCACGCTTCAGCGCCATCGGTCTCGTCGTCGCCGATCTGGAACGGTCGCTCGCCTTCTACCGTCGGCTCGGCCTCGAAGTCCCCGACGATGCCTCTGAGCACGTCGAGCTGGCGCTACCGGGGGGCCTGCGGCTGATGCTCGACACCGAAGACGTCATCCGCTCGTTCGACAGCTCCTGGTCGCCGCCAGGCCCGGGCGGCAACCGCATCGGGCTGGCCTTCGAGTGCGCCAGCCCGTCCGACGTGGATCGCGTCGTCGGCGAGCTCGAGGCGGCGGGCACCACGGTGCACCTGGCTCCGTTCGACGCGCCGTGGGGGCAGCGCTACGCCACCGTCAAGGATCCCGACGGCAACGGTGTCGACCTGTTCGCGGCGAGCTGAGCTGCACCGATCAACGCCTTCGCGTGCTGACCGGCGCGCCGCACGAGGTCGGCGTCGCGGCGGCTGCGGGCGAGCACGAAGCTGCCCTCGATCAGGGCGATCACGGTCGTCGCCAGCGAGGCGGCGTCGGCGCCTGTGAGTCCGCCGCCGACCAGCTTGGCCGTCACCGCCGTCTCCCAGCTGGCGAAGGCCCGCTGCGTCGCCTGGCGCAACGCCTCGTCGCTGCTCGCCACTTCGGCGGCCAGCGTGCCGATCGGGCAGATGTCGACGAAGCCGGACTCCTCCAGGGCGTCGGCCGCACTGGTGAAGAAGTGGGCGAAGGCGTCGGCGGGGTCGTCGACCTCGGACGTGATCAGCTCGAAGAGGTCGCGGTAGGCGGCGCCGGACTCGTCGATCACCGCGGCGACGAGCTCGGCCTTGCCGCCGGGGAAGAAGTGGTACACGGAGCCGACCGTGGCCGGTGCGGCGGCCGTGATGTCCTTCACCGACGTCGCCGCGTACCCGCGCTGCTGGAGCAGCACGGTCGTGGCGTTGACGATGCGCTGGCGAGTGTCTCCCATCGGGCTTGATCCTAGAACGTCCGCTCTACTAGAGTGATCGTTCTAGTCCGTCATCCCGAGGAGGCACGATGTACAAGGCACTGGTCCGAGCGATGGTCCGTCGGGCGGTCGCCCGGCTGAACGACGGCGACGCCGAGCCGTTCCTGCGGATGGCGACGGACGAGTCGGAGTTCGTGTTCCCCGGCGACAACTCGTGGTCGACGATGTTCCGCCCGGCGGTCGCCGACCGCCATGCCCACGTCACCCATCGCGGGGTGGCGGAAGGCAGAGCGTTCGCCGACCGGTTCGTCGCCGAGGGCATCCAGATCGAGATCGAGGACATCCTCGTCAACGGGCCGCCCTGGCGCTGCCGGGTGGGCGTCCGGGCCCACGACTTCGTGCCCTCATCGACGGGCGGCCCCGACCGCTACGCCAACCGCTACATGGAGGTCGTCGAGCTGCGCTGGGGCAAGATCACCCGCTGGGAGATCTACGAGGACACCGAGCGGGTCGCCGCCTGGGATCGCCGCCGGCAGGTCGCCCTGGCCGGCTGAGCCGGTCTTCGTCAGGTGATCACGGCCGTGCTGGCGTGCGGGACCACGTAGTCCGCGCTGCCCGTCACCTCGAACGGCGCGTGGGCGTCACCAGCCGGACAGCGCGCGGCGCCCACGTTCGGTCCGTAGAACAGGCCCTGGCACTTGTTGCACCAGCGCCAGCCCGGTTGACGGCTCGTGCCGCCCGTCATGCCGTGCGGCAGGCCGTAGTCGGCGCTGGCGGACTGATCGGGGGCGGCGTGCGGTCCGCCGGCCGGGCACCGTGAGTCCGCGACGTGCGGTCCGAAGTACAGGCCCTGGCACTTGTTGCACCAGCGCCACCCGCCCTGCGCCCGCAGGTCACCGGAGACGTCGAACGGCAGCTGGTAGTCGTAGCTGCCGCTCTGCTCCGGCGGGGTATGGGTGCCGCCGGCGGGGCACGTCGAGGCGGCGACCTCGGGACCGAAGTACAGGCCCTGGCACTTGTTGCACCAGCGCCACCCCTCCTGGCGCAACGCCGTCTCCCAGCCGGGCGCCGTCCACTGGATCTCGTGGATCTGGTCGTCGACCCCGCGGAACACGGCGTAGCGCACGAGCGGGTCGCGCAGCGTGAAGACGGACGGGCGTCCGACGGCGCGCGGCGCCAGTGCGGCGATGGTGAGGTCGACGAAGGTCGGTGGTCCGCCGGGTACCCAGGAGATGTCGAACAGGTGGCCCGACGGCCCGACGTACACGATGTGCTTCGTGTTGGTCGACTCGCAGTAGAAGACGGCCGGGTCGCCGGTGGCGGGCGGTGCGCCAGCCGCCGCCGTCACGTCCCAGCCGGCCACCGGTGCGGCGCCGACCCAGTACAGCTCGTGCAGGTGGCCATCGCCGTCGCGGTACGTCACCTGGTGCACGTCGCCGGACGCCAGGTGGTAGCCGATCGGGTCGCCGGCGGCCGGCGGGGTGCCGGCCGTCCCCGACAGGTCGTCGTGTCCGACGGCGCCCGTCGACCAGTAGAGGCTGCGGATCCGGGAGTCGGTGCCGCGGTAGACGACGATGTTCCAGCCGTCGGGCGTGAAGTAGGCCCCCGGATCCCCGGCGGCGAGTGTGCAGTCGACCATCTCGGTCAGCGGACCTTCGTAGTGGACCGGGTCGCCGGCGCCGGTCCAGTAGAGGACGTGGAGGTGACCGCCACCGCCGCGGTAGACGATGTGATGGGTGCCCGTCGTCGGGTTGAACGTGCCGACCGGGTTCCCGCTGGCTTCGGGCGCGCCGGCGGTGCCGCTGAGGTCGTCGCGCCCGACGGCGCCGGTCGACCAGAAGAGGCTGTGGACGCCGCCATCGTCGGCCCGGAACACCACGATCTGCAGGTCGGTCGGCGTCTCGAGGTAGGCGTACGGGTCGCCGGCGGCGCGCCGCGCGCCCGCCAACGTGGTCAGGTCGCTCCTGCCGATCTGCCCCATCCCGTCGCGCCAGATCTCGTGCAAACGTCCGTCCTGCGCCCGGTACGTGATGTTCTGGACGTTGGACGCAGGGTGCAGGCAGGTGGTCGGCGATCCGGCGGCCAGCGGCGCCCCGACGTCCGCCGATCGGGGCAGGTGCGCCGGTCCGATCATCCCGGCCGGGACCGCCTGCAGCTGCCCCTCGACCAGCCAGTCCTGGGTGACGACCTGGTTGGCGATGGTCTGGAACCGCTCGGAGATGTCGATGTGGCCGCCGGCCTCGACGATCTCGTCGTGCCGCCAGCGCAGCAGCTTGAACCCGATGGTGTCGTCGGCGTCGAGGAAGCTCCAGAAGTTCTCCCACCCGTCCTGGACGTGACGGATGGTGCCCTCGACGGCGCCGAACGCCTTGTCGGTGAGAGCGTCGATCTCGTCCTGGGAGACGTCCTGCTTGAGGATCCCCAGCGTCGGGATGATGCGATCGAGCTCGCGCTGCAGGAAGTCGGCCAGCGTGGCGTACCCCGCCCTGGCGCCGGCGTCGGTGACCTGGTCCTCCTCCATCAGCACCAGCACCAGGCCGATGATCCCGCTCTGGGCGTCCTCGTCGGGCAGCTGCTGGTGCAGGATGTCCGAGAGGGGGATCGGCACCAGCGACGTGCGGAACACGCCCGACGTCGCTCGGGACGGCGATCACGTCCCCGGCGTCGACGTCGTCGACGCCGAGGTTGCCGTGGCTGCCGTCGCTGGCGATGACGTCGCAGGTGCCGCGCAGGTGGGCGTCCTCGCCGACCTCGACGGACTCGCCGTCCACCTTGAAGGCGATCGCCCACAGGTACGGCTCGGCGCTGCCGATCCCGTCACCCTCCCTGACGGCGTGGATCCGATCGATCGAGAGCCGCACCCTGAGCGGTGTCCGAGCCATCAGCATCCTCCTCGCGTGGTGTCCGTCGGGTCGGGACCCACCCGATCATGACCCGTGACGCCCGACGTGAAATACCGTTGTCGGGTTAGCTCCCGAGCATTCGTGACGCAGCGAGCGTGACAGCGCAGGCCGGCCTTGCCCGGCCCAGGCCGAGGAGCGGAGTCTTCGGAGCGAGCGAGGCTATCAATTCAGTCCCCGAGCGTTCGTGACGCAGCGAGGGTGACAGCGCAGGCCGGCCTTGCCCGGCCCAGGCCGAGGAGCGGAGTCTTCGGAGCGAGCGAGCCGCTTTCAGTAGTCCCCGAGCGTTCGTGACGCAGCGAGCGTGACAGCGCAGGCCGGCCTTGCCCGGCCCAGGCCGAGGAGCGGAGTCTTCGGAGCGAGCGAGGCGCTTTTCAAGTAGTCCCCGAGCGTTCGTGACGCAGCGAGGGTGACAGCGCAGGCCGGCCTTGCCCGGCCCAGGCCGAGGAGCGGAGTCTTCGGAGCGAGCGAGGCGCTTTTCAAGTAGTCCCCGAGCGTTCGTGACGCAGCGAGTGTGACAGCGCAGGCCGGCCTTGCCCGGCCCAGGCCGAGGAGCGGAGTCTTCGGAGCGAGCGAGGCCATCAGATCAGTCGACGGCGCGATCGATGGCGTCGCGGGTCGTGCGCAGGATGTCGGTGTCCAGCATCGTGTCCTCGAGCCGGCTCTCCTCGTCGAGCAGCAACCACACGAAGACGCCGATCAGCGAACCGACGAGCGGGAACACGATGAACACCCACAGCTGCCCGAGGGCGCTGGGGTCGGTGTCGGCGAACAAGGCGGTGGCGATGCTGCGCGCCGGGTTCACGCTGGTGTTGTCGACGGGGATCGTGACGAGGTGGATGGCGGCCAGCGTGATGCCGGCGACGATCCCGCCGAGCCCGGGTGCGAACCGTCGGCTCGTGGTCGACAGCACGACGAGCACGAACAGCGCGGTGAAGACGATCTCGACGATGACGGCCGCGCCGAGACTGCTGAACCCGTCTCGGTCCCAGCCGTTGGAGGCGAACCCTTCGCGACGCCAGCCGTCGCGACCGCTGGCGATGCCGTAGATCACGGCGGCGCCGAAGACACCTCCGAGCACCTGGGCGATCCACGCCGACGCGGCGTGGCGCACCGGGATTTTTCGGGTCAGCAGGAACCCCAGCGTCACGGCAGGGTTGATGTGGCAGCCGCTGATCGGGCCGATCACGTAGACCATCAGCAGGAGGGCGAAGCCGAAGGCCAGCGAGATGCCGAGGGTGCCGATCTGGTCGCCGGCGAGGATCGCGCTGCCCGGCCCGATCAGCACCAGCGCGGCGGTGCCGATGAACTCGGCGGAGACGATGCCGGCGTAACTGGTGATCACGCCCCGGGTGTCGGCGATGCCCTCGCCGGGCGGTACCGCCACCGGGGCGGGGCCTGGCTCGGTGGTCGCGGGCTGGGAGCCAGGCTCCGCCGGGACCGTGAGGTGCGGAGGCGGGGTTGGATCCACGATCGGACTGTAGGTCGGCGGCCGAGGTCGGGCGGGAACGATCGGTAGCGTCGGTCCGGTGGGGCGCACGCGCACTGAGCGTCTGCTCGTCACCAAGGTCACGGGCGAGGGTCGTCGGCGTCAGCCCGACGAGCTGATCGTCGAGGAGCCGATGACGATCCAGCTCGACGGCACTGTCGTGTCGACGACGATGCGTACGCCGGGCAACGACTTCGAACTGGCGGCCGGGTTCTGCTTCACCGAAGGGCTGCTCGGCGGAGCGGCGGTCAACAGCGTGCGGTACTGCGCCAACGGCTCGGCGGTGGCCAGCGAGTTCAACGACGTCACGGTCGAGACCGGCGGGCGCGCGCCGCCCGCTCGCCCACGGCTCGGCACGACGTCGTCCAGCTGCGGTTGGTGCGGGAGCGACCAGATCGATGAGCTGCTGGCGCGGCTGGCCCCACTGCCGCCCGACCAGGCGATCGACACCGCGGTGCTCGCCGCGGTGCCCAAGACCGTGCTCGACGGGCAGGGGCTGTACGCCACCACCGGGGCCGTGCACGCCGCCGCCGCCTTCGACGCCGCCGGCGCCGTAGCGCTGACCAGGGAGGACGTGGGGCGCCACAACGCCGTCGACAAGGTGGTCGGCGCCCTGCTCCTCGCCGACCGGTTGCCGGCCACTGGGTACGGGCTCTTCGTCAGCGGTCGGGCGTCGGTCGAGATGGTCCAGAAGGCCTGGGCCGCCGGGTTCGGCTCGCTGGTCGCCGTCAGCGCCCCCACCGCGCTGGCCGTGCAGGCCGCCAAGCGGGCCGGGATGCGCCTGGTCGGCTTCGCCCGGACCGACCGCTACAACGTCTACGCCGACTGAGGCGCTGCCATCTGGGCGCGGACGTTCTCGAGATCGGGAATCGCCGCGCCCGGACGACGAGATGAAGCGCTACTCGAGCAGGTCCTCGAGGGGGGCGAGATAACCGACGTAGAAACGGCCGAACTCGCCGTACAGCGCAGACCCCTTGTCGAAGCGCATGGTGTAGACGACGTCCTTGACCACCTCGGGGGTGGTGGCGAACAGCGTCACGCCCCACTCGAAGTCGTCGAGCCCGGTCGATCCGGTGATCAGCTGGACGACCTTGCCGGCGAAGGTGCGGCCGCTCTTGCCGTGCTCGCGCATCAAGCGATCGCGCTCGTCGAACGGCGTCAGGTACCAGTTGGCCTGGGCCTCGCGCCGCTTGGTCATCGGGTAGAAGCAGAACACCGGCTTGCCGCTCGGGCGGCAGCGACGGGTGCAGGCGCTCACGCAGCAGGTGCTCCGGCATCCCCTTGGCGTACTCGCTGACCTCGGTGATGCTGACGTAGCTGTCGACGACGTTCAGCCCAGCTTGCTGCAACCCCGACTGCAGGGAGCGCAGGACCGACCAGTCCGGGTGCAGGGCCATGACGGCGAGATCGCACTTGTGGCCGAGCATCGCTGCGGTCACGACCTGCCCGTCGGCCGCCTCCACCCGCTTCACGGCAGCGCTCGCCGCCTCGCGGTCCACGGTCGCCGACGGCGTGCAGAACAGGTGCAGGACGGCGAGCCCGGTCTCCGTGCGCATGCGATCAGGCTACGGCGGACCGCCGACGGCCATCTGGGCGCGCAGGTTCGCGATTCCGGGAACGTCCGCGCCCGGATGGGGTCGTGGGGACGTCCGCGCCCAGATCAGGCGGCGACGGAGAACATGCGGATCGGCTGATCGACGCCGCTGGCATCGAAGGTGAAGACCTCGAACTGCGCCTGCTGGGGGTCGCCCGTCGTCCCGATCTCGACGCCGCCGCTCTGGCCTTCGTAGTCGATGTTGCGGTTCTCGTCGAGCAGCCCGGCGCACCCGGCGAAGTCGGCACACGTCACGCCGGTGGAGCTGACCTCCTGCACCTGGCCGGCCACCTGCACCGGGTTGTCCGACGCGGCCTGCGCGGCGGCCAGGGCGATCAGGTTCACGCAGTCGACGGTGTTGGTGGCGAACGGTCCGGGCAGCTCACCTGGCGTCGCCGGGCCGGCGACCGGTGAGACGCCCTGGACCGCCTCGCGCAGCGCGGTCGGCAGCTCTTGCACCAGCGCCGGCGCCGCCGGGGTGCGCATCGCCCCGTTGAGGAGGATCGCCGGGATCTCGCCGCCGTCGCCGCCGGCGGTCACGGCGCCCAGCGCCGAGAGCAGCCGCGTGCCCTCATCCGGGTCGCCGATGATGACGATCACGCCGACGTCGAGGTCGGCGAGCTGGGTCGCTTCGGCAGCCAGGTCGTCGTCGCCTGGCGCGAAGGGCACCGTGGTGTCGACCGTCAACTGGCGTCCTTCCAGTGCGGAGATCGTGGCTTGCGCCAGCGGTCGGCCGTACGTGTCGTCGAGGAAGGCGACGGCCGCCGTCCGGGCGCCCGTCTGCTCGGCCAGCTCGGCGATGGCCACGGCCTGCAGGGCGTCGCTCGGGGCGGTGCGGAAGAACCGCTCCGAGCCCGGGTAGTCGTCGAGCGCCAGCGTTGTGGCCGTCGGGGAGCACGCCACGACGCCGCCGCCCAAGAGGTCACCGAGGGTGTCGAGGGCGATGACGGACGAGGTCGGACCGATGACGGCGTCGACGTCCTGGTCGAGCAGCGACTCGATCGCATCCGCGGCGGCCAGCGGCGTCGTGCCCTCGTCCTCTTGGATCAGCTGCACGGTGGCTCCGCCGACGCCACCGGCTTCGTTGATGAGCTGGATGGCCGCGGCCGCAGCCTCGAGCACGGACTCGCCGAGCGCGGCGCCCGGACCGCTGCGCGGCGTCATCACGCCGATCCGCAGCACGCCGTCGTCGACGCGCGGAGCGTCGGTGGTCGCCGTGACCAACGGTGTCGGCGGAACGGTGCCCTCCGTCTCGTCGGTCCCCGAACAGGCGGCGACGGCCAGCAGCAGCGCGGCCGCAGCGGCCGGCGCCGTCAACCGGTTCCCGCCCGTGGAGCCGGGTCGACCGAGCACGGCGGCACTGTAGGGGCCTGGTCCGTCCCCCGGGCGGCGCGGCCGGCGATCCCGTAGCGTGCGGTGATGGTCCAGACGGTCGTGTCGGCGCGGGGGGCGGCGATCGCCGACGACCGACTCGACGGCGGCACCCTCTGCCGGCGCCTGTCCGATCTGACCGACGAGCTGCTGGCGGGCCTGTACGCCGAGGCCTGCGGCGGGTCGCGACCGCGCAAGGGGGTCGCCGCACTGCTCGCCGTCGGCGGCTACGGGCGCCGAGAGCTGGCGCCGTTCAGCGACGTCGACGTGGTGCTCGTCCACGAGCGCACCAAGGGTCCCGACATCGAGGAGCTGGCCAGCGCCCTGTGGTACCCGCTGTGGGACGCGGGCCTGCAGCTCGGTCACGCCGTGCGCACCACCCGCGACCAGCTCGACCTGGCCGCCGACGACCTCGACACGGCGACGGCCCTGCTCTCGGCGCGCTGGCTGGCGGGCGACGAGGAGCTGGCGGCCCGGCTGACCAACGAGGCCCTGGCACTGTGGCGCCGCAACGGTCGGCGCTGGCTCGACCAGCTGCGCTCTCGGGTGCTGGAACGTCGCGCCCAGGCCGGCGACGTCGCCTACCTGCTCGAGCCCGACCTCAAGGAGGGCCACGGTGGGCTGCGCGACGCGCACACGCTGTGGTGGGCAGCGGCGGCCGATCTCGTGATGCCGGCCGACGACCGGGTCACGCTCGATCGCTGCTACGGCGAGCTGCTCGACGTGCGCGTCGCGCTGCACCGCGAGGCGGGCCGACCCGGCGACGTGCTGCGGTTGGAGGACCAGGACGCCGTTGCCCGTCGCCTGGATCGCCCGGACGCCGACGTGCTGATGGCCGAGGTCTCCGCGGCGGCCCGCACGATCGCGTGGATCGGGGACGAGGCCTGGCGTCACGTGGGCCGTCACCAGGTCGGCCACGAGGAGCGGGTCGCGGCGGGCGTTGTCGTCGTCGATCGGGAGGTCTCGTTGTCCGCACATGCGGACGGGCGGGCCGATCCCACGCTGGTGCTGCGGGCGGCCCGCGTCGCTGCCCAGCGCGGTGTCCGGCTGTCCCGCGCTGCGCTCGACCAGTTGGCGGACGAGATCGACCCTCGGGTGTGGGCGGCGGCGTGGCCGGATGGAGCGCTCGACGAGCTCGTCGCGCTCCTCCGCCAGGGCCACCGCGCCATCGACGTGTTCGAGGCGCTCGACCAACGTGGCCTGCTCGTGCACCTGCTGCCCGAATGGGCGCCGACGCGCAGCCGCCCGCAGCGCAACGCCTACCACCGCTTCACCGTGGATCGGCACCTGTGGGAGGCCGCGGCCAACGCCGCTGCGCTGGCCGACGGAGTCGAGCGCCCGGATCTCCTGGTGCTGGCGGCGCTGTTCCACGACCTCGGCAAGGGCTACCCGGGAGACCACACCGACGCCGGCGTGGAGCTGATGGCGACCATCGGCCCGCGCCTCGGCCTGTCCGATGACGACGTGGCGACGGTCGTGCGGGTGATCCGCCACCACCTCCTCTTGGCCGAGACGGCGGTGCGTCGCGACCTTGCCGATCCGGCGACGATCCGGCTGGTCGCCGATGCGGTCGGCGACGTCTCGACGCTGGACCTGTTGCACGCGCTGACGGAGGCCGATTCGTTGGCCACCGGCCCGTCGGCGTGGGGCGGGTGGAAGGCGCAGCTGGTCGCCGACCTCGTCGCTCGCACGCGCTTGGCGCTGAACGGCCACGCCGTCGATGCCGTGCCCCCGTTCCCGGACGCTCCGACGCTCGCCGCGATGGCCGCCGGGCAACTCGACGTGCGGGTCGACGACGAGGCCGAGCAGGTGCTGACGGGCGCGGCGGACTCAGCCGGATCGGCCAGCTCGCATCGGGTGACGGTGGTGTGCGACGACGTTCCCGGGACGTTCGCCCGCGTCGCCGGGGTGCTGTCCCTGCGTGGCCTCGACGTGATGACGGCGTGGGCGTACTCGGCCGAGCTCGGCGGGCCGGCCATGGCGGCGTCGCAGTTCCGGGTGACCGCCCAGCACGGGTCGGTGACGTGGGACGCCGTGCTCGACGACCTCCGCCGGGCCTTGGCCGGGGAGCTGGCGATCGAGGCCCGCCTGGCAGAGCGTGCGCACACGTACCGCAGGCGCCGTGCCGTGCAGGCGGCGCCGGCGAGCGAGCCGGCCGTGACGTTCCACGACGGCGCCTCCTCGTCGTCGACGGTCATCGAGGTTCGGGCGCCGAACCGCGTCGGCGTGCTGCACCGGATCGCCCGGTCGCTGGCCGAGCTGGGCCTGGACATCCGTCACGCAACGGTGCAGTCCGTCGGCGAGGACGTCGTCGACACGTTCTACGTGCAGGGGGCGAACGGGCGATTGATCACCGATGAGGGGCACCGGGCGGAGATCCGCAAGGGCATCCTCCACGCCGTGTCGTGATCCTGCCGCCAGTAGGTTCTGGCCTGTGACCGAGGACGAGCGGAGCGGCGCCGCCGGCTTCACCCGCGACCTGGCGCGGTGGAGCGAGACCCTGGCCGCGATCGCCCGGACGGGCCTCGGGTTCAGCGACAACCTGTACGAGCGGGAGCGCTTCGAGGAGGTCTTGAACGTGGCCGCCGACATCAAGGCGGCGGCCAACGAGGCGCTGGGCCACACCTCGGCGATCGACGACCAGGAGGCCGCCGAGGTCGCCCGGGAGCAGGACCACTTCGTCCAGGAGTGGTTGGAGTCGGTCGGCGTCGGCGTGCCCGGCTACGTCACCCCGAAGGTGGCGATCGGCGCCGTCGTCGGCAACGACGACGGTGAGCTGCTGCTCGTCCAGCGCGCCGACTCCGGCATCTGGCTGTACCCGACCGGGTGGGCCGACGTCGGGTACTCGCCGGCCGAGGTGGCGGTCAAGGAGGTGGCCGAGGAGACCGGCGTCGAGTGCCTCCCCGAGCGCGTGCTGGCGGTGATCGACGGCCAGCGGATGGGGTTCTCGCGCTTCGGGATGTACATGCTGCTGTTCCACTGCCGGGCCGTCGGCGGCGAACTGGCCTGCCATCCGCTGGAGTGTGCCGACGTCGGCTGGTTCGGCCCGGATGCGCTGCCCGAGGCCACGGCCGGCGCCCAGTGGTGGGCGCCCATGGCGTTCGCGGCGATCCGCGGCGACGAGCTGCCGACCCACTTCGACCCGGTGCGCTCGCCCATCTGGCGCGCTTGAGCCGGCCGGCGCTGGAGACCCTCGACCGGCGGGCACTGAACCGCGCCCTGCTGGCGCGCAACCTGCTGCTCGAGCGAGAGCGGCGGCCAGTCCTCGAGGTGGTCGAGCACCTCGTCGGGCTGCAGGCCCAGGAGCCGCTCGAGCCCTACACGGGGCTGTGGTCGAGGCTCGAGGCCTTCGACCCGCAGGAGCTGGCGGGGCGGCTCGAGGACCGCTCGCTGGTCCGCACGCTGATGATGCGGCGCACGCTGCACCTCGTGTCGGCGGCCGACGCGCTGGCGCTGCGCCCGTTGCACCACGAGATGCTGGTCGCCCGGGCCAGGGGCACGTTGCGCCGCTCGCTGGACGGCGTCGACCTCGACGAGCTGGCCGCCGCCGGACGACCGCTGTTCGACGCCGAGGGGACGACGTTGCCGGAGGCGGGGCGGGCATTGACGGAGCGCTGGCCGCAGGCCGCGGCGCGCGAGCTCGGCGACGCTCTGAGCTCGCTGGTCCCGCTGGTGCAGGTCCCGCCACGGGGGCTGTGGGGGAAGGCCGGACCAGCCCGCAACGTGACGATCCAGCGCTGGCTCGGCAAGGAGCTCGAGCCGGTCCCGTCGCCCGACGACCTCGTGATGCGCTACCTGGCGGCGTTCGGACCGGCGTCCAGCTCGGACCTGCGGGCGTGGTGCGGGCTCACGGGGTTGCCTGCGGTGATCGCTCGGCTGCGGCCGCAGCTGCGGGTGTTCGGCGACGAACGGGGCCGCCAGCTGCTCGACGTCGAGGGTGCGCCGCTCCCGTCGCCTGACACGCCGGCCCCGCCCCGGTTCCTGCCGGCGTTCGACAACGCCGTGCTCGGCTACGCCGACCGGTCGCGGATCATCGACGACGACCACCGCGGGCTCAGCGTCGAGGGGGCGCGGTTCGTGTTGATCGACGGGCGGGTGGCGGCCACCTGGGTGCTCGCCGGCGACGTGATCGACATCACGCCCCTGCGGCGGATCACCCGCGCCGAGCGGTCCGACACCGAGACCGAGGGCGGACGGCTCCTGGCCTTCCTCCGCCCGGACGCCGACCCCCGCATCACCTGGCGCGCCTCCACCCTGACGCGTTTGTGCGCTGGTGATCGCCGCGCCGGTCGTCGATGCACAAACGCGTGGTTCGGGGGTCGTACGTGGGCCCGGGGGGCGGAGCGGATCACGCGTTTGTGCAGGGGTGATCGCCTCAGCGGTCGTGGATGAACAAACGCGGGGTCAGGTGTCGCGGTCGCGGAGGAACTGCTCGACCTCGGCGACCAGCTCGTCCGCGTTGCCGGCGTCCAGCGGGGGAGCGTCGGCGGCGGGCTCGTCGGCGTCGTCGTCGGCGACGAAGAACGGCGATTCGTCGTCGTCGACCATCGATTCCAGCCTGGCGACGTAGTCGACCAGCTCCTGGTCGTCGGCGATCAGGGCGGCGATGCGCACGTCGTACTCACCGGCCGCCGTGCGCAGCGCGTCACCCGGTGCCGGGGTGCCGAGCAGCGCGCAGGCCCGCTCCATCAGCGCCAGCGCCGCCTTGGCCGAGGGGACCTGGGCGGCGTAGCCCGGCACGGCAGCCCACAGCGACGCCGTCGCGACGTCGGCCTGGGCGAGGGCGTCGTGGAGCACGCCGACGATGCCGGTCGGGCCCTCGTAGCGCGAGCGCTGGAGCTGGAAGCGTTCGATCAGGTCGGGCTCGCTGGCCGTGCCGATGATCTGCACGGGACGGGTGTGCGGGACGTCGGCGAGCAGGGCGCCGAGGCTGATCGTCATCGTCGCGCCGTAGCGCTCGGCGACGCCCACCAGCTGGTCGCAGAACAGGCGCCACCGCAGCGCCGGCTCCGGGCCGAGGACGAGCAGCACGTCAGCGTCGGGCAGCTGGGCGGACCAGACGCCGACCGTCGGCCAGACGATCGAGCGCTGCCCGTCGACGATGCGCACGTGTGGTCGCACGGTGGCGAAGTCGGTGAACGGCTCGGGGTCGATCTCGGCCAGCGCCTGGGCGCCCCACCGCTCGACCATCGTGCGCAGCGCCGACGAGGCGGCATCGCCGGCGTCGTTCCACCCCGTGAAGGCGTAGATGACCGTCGGCGTGCGCAGGGTCGGCTCGGCCAGCCAGCGCACGTGCTCCATCGACCCCCGAGGTTACGGCCTGCGCCGAGTCTCCAAATCTTGCTCGCCGCTCGTCGGGGTCAGAGCTGGGGGCGCGTCGTGTACTTGGCGCCACCGCCGCTGGCCACGACGTCGTCCAGCCAGTTGCCGGCGTACACGTCGTTCGGGCCCTGGACGAGGTCATTCTCGGTCGCACCCTCGGCGGTGGTGACGAGCGTCCAGGCCTGGCGCTTGTACGTCCAGTTGCCCGGGTCGAGCTCGTGGGCGCGCCGCCACCACGGCACGGCGGCGTCGTCGCCCACGGCGGCCCGCAGGTGCTGGCCGAGCTCGAAGCAGGCCGCCGCCTCGGCCTCGTCGGCGCCGCGCGGGCGGGACCGCTCGATGACCTCGTCGGGCGTCGAGCGCGAAGCGCGAGCGGCCGCCGTTGTCGACCCAGTCGACGATCGCCGCCCGGTAGGCCTCGGCGTCGTCGGGGATCTGCTTGACCTCGGTGAACATCTGCGTCAGCCGCTCGGGCAGGCCGTCGGGGATGTCCATGTCACGCAACGGGCTGCGCTCGATCGAGGCCGACTCGGCGTTGCGCACGATGGTGCCGCCCTCGTCGATCCACACCGCCATGGGGATGTTGATGAACCCGAACAGCTCCCCGGTCACATGGCGGGTGTCGATCAGGCTCGGATGGGTGGGTGCGGCGGCGTCGATCCACTGGTACGCGTGCTCCGGCACGACGTCGAGCGCCACCGACACGACGGTCAGCCCGCGCCCCTCGAGCTCAGCGTGCAGTGCCTGCCACCCGGGCAGGCTGGTGCGGCAGCCTCAATAGCTGGCCCACGCGTAGAGGATGACCTTGCGGCCGCGCAACGCCGACAAGCGGAACGGCTCGCCGGCGCGGTCGACCAGCTCGGGGTCGGGCGCGACGGCCGAGCTGAGTGTGTGGCCGGTCGTCGAACCGGGCCCGATCGCCGTGACGGCGTGCTCGTCGTCGGCGACGACCGGCATCCCGAGCCGAGCGGCGGCGGCGAGGACGTCGATCGTGCCGTCGTCCCGGCGCACGCCGGGCGCAGGGACGCAGACCTCGCCGCGGCAGAGGCCCTCGGGCTTGGGATCCCATCCGGTCGCGGCGGAGAAGTCCTCGGCGCGCACGTGGTCGAGGTCGGCGATGATCATTGCTGGGTCTCCCGTTCGGTCGGCTGGCGGGCGGCGAGGTCGGCGAGGTCGTGAGGGCCCGAGGCGGGGTAGCCCTTGGCGGCGCGGATGTCGGCTCCCCACTGTTCGAGCGTCGTGCACAGCCAGTCGTGGTCGTCGCCGATGGCGTCGAGGACGGGCTGTTGCTGGGCGTCGGTGTGCGTCTCGATCCCCTCGCGCAGCACTTGACCGGCCTCGGTCAAGGCGCCGTCGGCGATCAGGCCACGGCCGGTCAAGCGATCGGTGGCGGCGTCGAAGTCGGCGTCCGACCACGCCCGGGTGCGGCTGTACGAGCGCAGCGGGAGTCCCCAGTAGAGCTCGGTGAGCAGGCCGATCTCGGTGGCGTCGAGGCCGCCGGACACCCACGCTGCGATGTGGCAGTCGCCGCGGAACTCGCGGAGCATGTCGCCGCGCCGCCAGAGCGCGGCCAGTGGGTCGGCGGGGACGCCGAGGGACGAGACGCCGGCGAAGAGGGCGCGACCCTCGGGTCGCAGCGGTGCGACCGCACGATCGAGCACCGCACCGGCCCGTTGCAAACCGTCCGGGGCGTCGCCGAGGATCCGGCGCAGCTGGGCGACGGCGCCGTCGGTGCGGGCGGCGCAGATCGTCCGTGCATCGGTGCGCGTCCAGCCGAGCTCGACGAACGGCACGACGACGGCGGGGTTGAACACCCCGAACGCAGCGGCCACCACTTGGCCCGGCACCTGGCCCATCACGCTGCCCCGGCTCGTGAAGTAGGCCGGGCCGTCGGGCATGGCGACGCCGCCGACCTCGGCCGGGCTGGCGTCGAACCCGAGCGCGGCGTAGGCGGCATGGCACTCGGGAGAGAAGTAGACCTGACCGACGACCGGCTCCAGGGCCGCGGCGAGACGGCGAGCGGGGTGCACGACCGAGGACCCTACGACGCCGTGCGCGGGCCGTGGCCATCCCGGGCGGGCCGGTCCGGGCGCGCCGGAGTCCGTACAGTGCGGAGCTCGTGACGTGCACCATCGAGATCGCGACGTCCGTGACGGACGAGCTCGTCGAGGCGTTCCAGCGGCTGATCCCGCAGCTGTCCTCCTCGTCGCCACCGCCGCGCCGCGACGAGCTGGCGGCCATCGTCGGGTCGGCGGGCTGCGCCCTGTTCGTGGCCCGGGTCGACCGTCGGATCGCCGGCACGCTGACGCTCGCCACGTACCGCATCCCGACCGGGCTGAAGGCATGGATCGAGGACGTGGTGGTCGACGATGCGGCCCGTGGCCACGGGGTCGGCGAGGCGCTGAGCCGCGCTGCCGTCGACGAAGCGAGGCGACGTGGCGCCAAGGACGTCAGCTTGACGAGCCGCCCGTCGCGGGAGTCGGCCAACCGGCTGTACCAGCGCATCGGCTTCCAACGCCGGGACACCAACTTCTACCGGCTGACGCTCTGACCGTCCGGAGGCGGGATCTATGTCGTGAGGTCGTCGGCGGCCTGGCGGACCTGCCAGTCGCGGTCCGTGCGGGCCCGGCCGAGCGCTTCGCCGACCTCGGAGGCCCGTGGGTGATCCGGGTCGAGGAACGGCGCCAGCGCCAGCACCGCCCGCCGTCTGATCGCCGGCTTGTCGCTCGTGCCGGCGAGCACGGCGTCGAGGCCGCGGTCGTCGCCCAGCGCGCCGAGGGCGGCGATCGCCGACTCGCGCACCAACGGCTCCCGGCCAGTGCCACGTCCCACCGCCAGCTCGATCAGCGCGCCGAGGAGGGCATCGGGGACCACGGTCCGCTCGCCGCAGGCCCACGCCGCCGCCTCAGCCACCGCCGGGTCGGGGTCGGCCAGCGCAGGGAGCAAGTCGACCCCGGCATGCCCAGCCGCCACCTCGGCCGCCCGCCGGCGCACCGCCGGGTCTCCGTCGGCCAGTCCGACGGCCAGCTCGTGATCAGTGAGCACACCGAGGCGCTCCAGCGCGGCGAGGGCCGTCGCCCTGACCGCCGGGTCCGGGTCGGCGAGCGCCTGGCGGGCGAGCCCGGCGTCGCCGGTGTGCCCGGCCACGGCGACGGTGCGCGGCGTCGGGCGCGAAGTCACCGAACTACTGCTTGAGCAGGTCCGTCATCGTGGTGACGACGAAGGCGACGCTGAACCCGGCGATCGTGGCGATGATCGCCCCGATCACCAGCGTCAGCCCGGCGCTGGCGATGACCGCCCAGATCCGCCGCAGCACACCGGCCGGCCGGTACAGCGGCGCCGGGACCACCTGCACCTCGTAGGGGACCCGGCGCGCCGGCCGCATGGGGTCGCGGGAGGATTTCGGTTGGGCTCTGGCAGTCTTGCGCCACCCCGCCAACGCCAACGCGGCGACCGCCAGCCCGGCGATCCACGCCATGCGGATGGTGACATCAGTGATCGACACGCAGCATGACATGGTAACCCCCGAGGTCCCGGCCGATCCGGGCACCCCCGCGCTCCCGTCGCGCCGTCACCGGATCTGGGCCGTGCCGCTGGCCACCGTGGCCATCGTCGTGCTGCTCGCCATCAGCGTGACCGCCGTCCTGTCGGCCGGGCTGACGTCCGAGAAGCTGGTGCCGTCGGAGGCGGATCCGGCCGTCGAGGTCATGGAGCCCACGCCGTACGCCCGGGTCCCGGCGGCCGCCGAGCCGGTCGACGACCGGGTCTCGTTCGGCGAGCTGGAGGGCATCGTCGAGGTCGACGAGGACCGCCAGGGATCGATCTACTTCGTGACGATCCGCGAGCCGGCGCAGAGCGTCCTGTCCTCGTGGATCGGCGCCGACGAACCGGAGATCGTCGGTCTGACGGAGCTGGAGCGGTTCGGGCGCGTCACCCCCACCCAGCAACGCCAGCTCTCGCTGCAGATGATGCGCACCGCCTCGCAGGTCGCCCAGTACGTCGCCCTGCGCCAGCTCGGCTTCGACGAGGCGCAGATCGTGGCGGGTGACGTGGTCGTCGCCGACCTCGTCTGCCTCGAGGCCGGCCCGACGGAGTGCACGACCTACGCGCCGGCCGACGAGTCGCTCGATCCGGGCGACCGCATCATCAGCATCGACGGGGTGCCGCTGTCGACCGTCGAGGACCTCGTCGGGGAGTTGGCCGACAACCAGGCCGGCGACGTCGTGACCCTGGAGATCGAGCGGGACGGTGGTGAGCCCCAGCAGATCGAGGTGCCGCTGATCGCTGCGCCCGATGAACCGGAGCGCACGATCATCGGGTTCGTCCCCTTCGACACGGCGACGGTCGACCTGCCGTTCGAGATCGACATCGACACCGGCCGCATCGGCGGGCCCTCGGCCGGGTTGGCGTTCACGCTCACCCTGATCGACGAGCTGTCCGAGGGCGACCTGCTCGGCGGCCAGGACATCGCCGTGACGGGGGAGATCGACATCGAGGGCAACGTCGGTGCCATCGGCGGCCTGCCGCAGAAGGCGTCGGCGGTGAAGCAGGTCGGCGTCGACTACTTCATCGTCCCGGCGTCCCAGAGCCCCGAGAGCCTGGAGCAGGCTCGGGTCGTCGCCGGGGACGACGTCGAGATCATCCCCGTCGCCACCCTCACCGAGGCGCTGGCCGCCCTGGAGCGCTTGGGGGGCGATCCAGCCACGCAGTGACCCATCCGCGATCGCTGCCAGGTGGACACTTACGATTTCGGTGTGGCCATCTCCTTCTCGCGCCCCGACCCGTCATCGCCGGCGGCCGTGTCGGAAGCGGCGTTCAACACGGGCCGGCGCGGCTTCGACCAGCAGGAGGTCCGCGACTTCCTGCGCATGGTCGCCGCCGAGCTGTCCCGCCTGCAGGAGCGCGAGCGCTTCCTCGAGCGCGAGCTGCGCGATGCCCAGCAGCGCTCGCCGGCGGAGGCGATGGTCGACGACGACACGGTGACCCAGCTGCTCGGTGAGGAGGCGACGCGCATTCTCACCGCCGCTCGCGACAGCGCCAACGCGATCCGCTCCAAGGCGGAGGAAAGCGCGGCGCGACTGCTGCGCGAGTCCACCGAGGAGGCCCAGCGTCAGCGCGAGGAGGCCGACCTCGAAGCGGCGCGGCGACGCAGCGATGCCCTGGCCGATGCCGAGTCCGAACGGGCGATGGCAAAGCAGCAGGGCCGGGAGATGGTCGAAGAAGCACGGGCCTACCGCGAGCGCGTGCTCGGCGAGCTGTCCCGGCGGCGGGAGCTGGCCCGCCAGCAGCTCGAGCACCTCGTGCACGGGCGGGAGCGGCTGGTCCAGGCTTTCGAACGGGCCCGCCTCGTCGCGGTCGACGTGGTCGCCGAGATGACGCCGGTCGACGAGCCCGACGAGTTCGTCGACCTCTCGCCGACGACCGGCCCGGTGCCGATCATGGTCCCGGCCAGTCGGGTCGGTGACGAGTCGGCGATCGACGAGTCCGTCCTGCGGATGCCCGCCACCGCACCACCGTCCGCCGACGACGACGCCGGTGCGGAACGCCTCAGCCTGGTGACGGTCGACGACGAGCCGGAGGTCGAAGAACCGCCGACGATCCTCTACGACGGTGCCGACGACGACGTCGGTCGTCTCGCCGTCGACCTCGCCGACGTCGACGTCGAGGTCGAGGACGACACGGCGGACCGCGACGAGGACCACGTCGACGTGGTGGACGACGTGAATGCTGACGCTGTCGACGTTGCCGACGACGTGGACGACGACGACGCGGCGGCCGACGTCGCCGACCTGTTCGCCCGGCTGCGCGCCAACCGACCCGAGGACGCCGTCACCGACGACGACCCGGACGGCTCGACCGACGACGCGGACACCGCCGCCACTGGCGCCGACGACGAGGATGACGAGCTCGAGGAGACGCCGTTCCGCCAGCGCGATGCCGTGCTCGTGCCCCTGATCACGGCCGCCGGCCGCAAGCTGAAGCGCGTCCTCGCCGACGAGCAGAACGAGGTGCTCGATCGCCTGCGCCAGCGCCAGGCCGTCGCCGATCTGGACGGGCTGGTGCCCGAGGCCGACGAGCAGGGCGCCCGCTACGTCGACGCCATCGACGCCGAGCTGGTCGCCGCGGCCGAAGCGGGGGGCGCGGGGCTCGGCGGCACGATCGACGCCCGCGGCCCGGGCGGCGTGCTCGCCGAGGTCAGAGCCCAGCTGGCGGAACAGCTCGTGGCGCCGTTGCGCACGCGCCTCGCCAGCGCCATCGCCGAGGGTGACGGCAACAACGAGGCGGTGACCAGGCGCGTGCGACCGATCTACCGCGAGTGGAAGACCCAGCGCATCGACGAACTGCTCGACGACGTGTTCCGCACGTCGCACGTCGCCGGAGCCGTCGCCTCCGTCTCCGTCGGGACCCCAGTGGCATGGATCGTCGACCCCGACGGACCGCCGTCACCGGACTGCGAGGACAATGCGCTGGCCGGGGCCGTGGCGCTCGGCACCCCCTTCCCGTCGGGTCATCAGTGGCCGCCGATGGACCCCGGGTGCCGCTGCCTCCTCGTCCTGACCGAGGGGTAGCTTTCCGCGCGTGCGGCGCGCGTCGGATCTTCCCCGTCGGCGCGGCGCGCGTCGGCGCATCTCCGGTCGCGCCGTCCTCATCACGCTCGGCGTGCTGCTCCTGCTCGTCGTCGTGTTCGGTCGGGCCGTGGCCCGGTTCTACATCGACTTCCTCTGGCACGACGGACTCGGTCGCTCCGACGTCTTCTGGGGGGTGCTGCAGGCCAAGCTGACCCTGTTCGGGATCTTCTTCGGCGCCTTCGTGCTCCTGGCCGGCATCAACCTGCTGATCGCCGATCGACTGGCACCCAGCGCCTTCCCGGCCAACGTGCACCCGTACGTCGAGCGGTTCCACGAGGTCTTCGGCCACCGCCTGCGGCTGCTGCGCTACATCGGCGCCGGCATCCTGGCCCTCGTCGTCGCCCTCCCGACCACGTCGCAGTGGCAGTCGTGGCTGCTGTTCCGCAACAGCCAGTCGTTCGGCATGTCCGACGCCCAGTTCGGCGCCGACGTCGGCTTCTACGTCTTCGAGCTGCCGTTCCTCACGTTCGTGCTCGACTGGCTGTTCATCGCCATGGTGCTGGTGCTCGTCATCACCCTGCTCGCCCACGTGCTCAACGGTGGGGTCGTCTTCGCCTCGCCGATGCCGTCGGTCCGCCCGGCCACGAAGGGCCACATCGCCGTGCTCCTGGCCGTGCTGGCGGCGCTCAAGGCGGCCGACTACTGGGTCTCGCGGTACGAGACGACCAACGAGCGGCGAGGTTTCGTGCAGGGCGCCACCTATGCGGTGGTGGAGGCCCAGCTCCCGGCCCTGATGCTGCTGATGCTCGTGGCCCTGCTCGTCGCCGTGCTGTACCTGGCCACGATGCGGCGGACCTCGTGGCGGATCCCGGTCATCGCGTCGGTCCTCTGGCTCGTCTTCATCATCGCTGGGCAGCTCGTCTACCCGTCCGTCGTCCAGTCGCTGGTGGTCAACCCGAACCAGCAGTCCCGGGAGGCGGAGTACATCACGCGCAACGTCATGGCCACGCGCAAGGCGATGGGCGTCGAGGTCATCGACAAGCAAGAGGTCACCTTCGAGGGCTTGACCGCCGACGAGGTCGAGGCCGACCTGAAGCCGCTGGAGAACGCGCGGCTGCTCAACCCGGGGTTGATGCTGTCGCGCTTCCAGATCGATCAGGGCCAGGACTCGGGCCTTTCGATCGAGGACCTCGACGTCGATCGGTACGAGATCGAGGGCGAGCGGCAGCAGGTCCTCATCGCCGCTCGTGAGCTCTCGGTCGACGAGGGTGCCAACCAGAGCTGGCAGGGACGGCACCTGATCAACACCCGCGGGTGCGGGTTGATCATGGCCCCGGTCGGGCGTGTGCTGCAGAGCAACGACCGCCCGGAGTACCTGGCGGTCGAGGGCGTCGAACGGCCGGAGCTGTACTTCAGCCCGAGCCTGTCGGGCTATGCCATCGCCGGCACGAGCGAGAGCGAGCGGCCGTGCGATGACGCCCCGCCATACGCCGGCGAGGCCGGCGTCGAGATGTCGTCGTTCGTGCGCCGTGCCGCCTTCGCCCTGGCCTTCCTCGACTACAACGTCCTCGGATCGGGCGCCATCGAGAGCAACTCGCAGATGCTCTGGGTGCGCAACGTGCGCGACCGCCTGGACAAGCTGGCACCGTTCCTGTCGTACGACGGCGATCCCTACCCGGTGGTCGTCGAGGGTCGCGTGAAGTGGGTCGTCGACGCCTACACGACCACCAACCGGTTCCCGTACGGCCAGCGGATCGGCAACGAGGTGCAGCTCACGCAGGACAGCGGCCTGGATCGCGACGCCAACTACGTCCGCAACAGCGTGAAGGCCGTCGTCGACGCCTACGACGGCGCCGTCACGTTCTACGTCAGCGACCCGCAGGACCCGATCATCCAGGCGTGGCAGGGGGCGTTCGGGGACCTCTTCGAGCCGTTCGAGTCGATCCCCGCCGAGCTTCGCGAGCACCTCCGCTACCCGGAGGACCTCTTCCGGGTGCAGACCGACGTGTATTCGAAGTACCAGTTGCAGCCCGGCGACTTCTTCGAGCGCGACGGCGCATGGTCGGTGGCCCAGGCGCCCAGCATCGACCCGCGGGGCGACGATGCCCCGGTCCAGCCGTCGACGACGCTGCCCGGCGACGACCAGCAGGCGCCGAGCGATCTGGCCTCGGAGTCGACGGCCAACCGCTTCGTCCCGTACTACACGCTGTTCGAGAACGCCGCCGGCGACGGCGACGACGAGTTCGTGCTGCTCCGGCCGTTCGTGCCGTTCTCCCGCGCCGACCAGCGCACCGAGCTGCAGGCCTACATGACGGCGTCCAGCGATCCGGCGTCGTACGGGCGCTTGACGGCCTACGTCGTGACGGGCGACCTCCCCGACGGCCCGCGCGCCGTCGGCAACCAGATCGACTCCGAGCCGTCGATCACCCAGCAGATCACGCTGCAAACGGGTGGCGGCAACCGTGTGCAGTACGGCGACCTGCAGCTCGTCCCGGTCGGCGACGGCCTGATCTACGTCCGCCCGTTCTACGCCGCCGTGCCCCAGGGAACCGATCGTCAGCAGACGGTGACGGAGTACCGATTCGTCATCGCCTCACACGGCGGTCGGTCGCAGTTCGGGGCGTCGCTGGGCGAGGCGCTCGGCAAGCTGTTCCCCGGGTTCGAGGCCGACCTGGGCGACCGCGTCGGCGTCGAAGGACCCGAGCCGGGGACGGAACCGCCGACCGATCCGAACGATCCGGTGTCGCCCGCCGAGCTGCTCGCCCAGGCCGACGAGCTGCTCCGAGACGCCGAGCAGGCGCTGCAAGATGGTGAGGGGCTGGGCGTGTACGAGCAGCGGGTCCAGGAGGCGTCAGCCCTCATCGATCAGGCCCTCGCCGCCCTCGGGGAGGAACCCGACCTCTGACCCCGGTCACCCCACCCCGTCCGAGAGTTTCCTGCATCGGAGGGTTTGTTGAGGGGAGGCCCCGCAGCTGACCCTCGGATGCAGCAAACCCTCCGATGGAAGGCGTGGAGGTGGTCAGCGGCGGAGGGTCTCGGCGAGCTCGGCGAGGTCTTGGCGGAAGGCGATCTGGTAGCGAGCCTGCTCGCTGGCCAGGCGGACCTGGCCGGTGCGCAGCTCCTCGACGGCACCGTCGTCGGGCCGTGCGGCGAGGGCGTCGAGCTCGCCGCCGAGCTCGTTCAGCTGGTTGGCCAGCTCGGTCGAGACGGCCGTGACCCGGGCGTCGATGGCGTCGAGCCGGGCGACCAGCTCGGCGACCCGCCGCTGCTCGTCACGCTCGTCCATCGCCTCCCGCAGCGCCACCACGTCGGCCTTCATGCGCTCGATCTCGGTCGGATCCGGCGCCCGGCGGAACAGTCCCATGGCGCTGGCCACGGTACCCGAGCGACGCGTCGCCGGGCTGGATGCCATGCGGATCCCGGCGGGTCCGGCGGTCGCCGCGGTGCAGCACGGCGAGCGTCAGCGCCCCGACCACGACGATGCACGTGATGTTGATGGTGAGCTGCAGCAGCGCACCCCAGACGTCGTCGAAGTTGCCGAAGGCCAGACCGACCCCGACCTCCGCGATGGCCGGGATCGTGGTCACCGAGATCAGCACGCCGACCAGCGTCCCGGCCCGGTCCTGGGTCAGGGCCAACATCCCGGCGACCGCCGCGGCGGCGGCGATCAGCACGGTGAACAGGTCGGGCTGGGTGATGAAGGCGGTCAGCGGGCGGTCGTCCAGGGCGTACGGGAGCGGGACCCGATCCAACGCCCGAGCCAGCAGGGCGACCGCCGCCCCGGCGACCACCGCGAGGGCGGACCCGATCCCCAAGGTCATCGCGCCGCGTGCGACGAGCCGTCCGTCGCGATCGTGGACCCCGCTGGCCATCGCCGCCAGTGGTGCGTACTCGGGTCCGACGACCATCGCGCCGACGATCAGGATCGCCGAGTCGCTGAGCACACCGCCGGCGGCGATGATCGCGGCGACCACGAAGAACGCCAGGTAGGCGGGAGACGGGTCGACGGCCTGTTGCAACTTGGCCGAGACCTCGTCCCACACCACGGTGTCGAACGGGTCACCCGGCGCGACGAGCTGGGCGTGCTCGGCGTGGCGGGACAACGTGAGCTCGGTGTGGAAGACGGTGATCGAGCCCTCCTCGGCGACACCGAGGTCCTCGAGCTCGTCGAGCAGCCCGTTGATGACCTCTCGCGGGACGTCGAGCTCGACGACGTCGCCGGCCGGTCGCTGTGCCGCATCGGCGAAGACGGTCAGGTTGCACACCGCCGGCGACCGCTCGAGCGCTTCGAGCACCGCCGTGCGTCGGCCACGGGTGACGACGACACGCAGGTGCAGCAACTCCGCCATGGTCAGGTCATGTTGCCACCGCAGGCCGGGACGAAGGCCTCCTCGGCGACATCGGAGGCGTACACCGCCGGGTCCGTCCCATTGATCACGTCGCGCGTCTGCGACGCCATCGCCGCCAGGGCGGTCAGCTTGCGATCGAGCGCCGTACCGTCGAGCACGAGGTGCAGCGCCAACGCCTCGGGCGGGACACCCGGCGGGCGTTCGTCGGTCATGTACATGCCCCACTGCTCGTACAGCTCGCCGAACCGCGCCAGGTGGTCAGTGGTCATCGTGGCGTGCAGCAGCCGGCCGGGGTGACCGCGGCGGTGCCACGCTTCCGTGGTCCACCGGGAGATCGTGACGTGGTCCGGGTGCCCCGTGATCCCGTCCGGGCCGAACGTCAGGATCGTGTCGGGACGCACGTCGTCGAGCAGCTCGCCGACCAGCGCCACCCCCACCTCGGGGTCGATCGAGGCGAGGCTGCCGTCGCCGAGGCCGAGGAACCGGTGGTCGTCCACGCCGAGCACGGCCATGGCGGCGGCGGCCTCCCAGCGCCGAACCATGCCGAGCCGTTCCGGTGGCCAGGTCACGGCGTCCGGTGTGCCCCACTCACCGGCCGTGGCCGAGACGCACACGACGCGCTGGCCGGCGTCCGCGGCGGCCGCCATGATGCCGCCGGCGAGGTACGTCTCGTCGTCCGGATGAGCCCAGACGGACAGGATCGTGCCGAGGGCGGGCGCGTCGATCCGTTCCATGCCGGCATCATCGAGGCGCCGATTGCGGCGTCATTGCACGCCGCATGCAGGCCACGGCACTCCTCGATGGCCTCGCTCGCTCCGAAGACTCCGCTCGCTCGGCTGGGCCGGGCAAGGCCGGCCTGGGCTGTCATCCTCACTGCGCAACGAACGCTCGGGACCTTCACTCGTAACGTGGCGCGCGCATGGAGGTCGGGGTGCTCGGGCCGCTGCGGGTGGTCGGCGACGAGGGTGAGTTGGCGATCGGGAGCCGCACGCAGCGCGTCGTGCTGGCCACGTTGCTGGCGCGGGCCGGCGAGGTCGTCTCGACGGCCACCCTGATCGACGCCGTGTGGGGCGACGACGCGCCGCCGAGTGCTGTCAACACCCTGCGCTCGCAGGTGTCCCGGCTGCGTCGCCTCGTCGGCGAGCGCCTGGCAGCGGGGCCCGACGGGTATTCGTTGCGCCTCGTCGACGGCACCGACCGCGTCGATGCCTGGGGGTTCGAGGCCGCGGTCCGGCGCATGCGCACCGATCCCGGGCCGACCAGTCGCGCCCTCCTGGCCGCCGAGCTGGCGGCGTGGCGGGGCGATGCCTTCGGTGAGCTGGCCGACGTCGTGACGCTGCGTGCTGAGGCGCGACGCCTGCAGCTGCTGCGGATCGACGCCACCGAGCTGCTCGCCCGCGGCGACCTCGACGCCGGCCACTGGTCCGACGCCGTCGGCGCCGCCGAGTCGATCGTCGCCGTCGATCCGGTGCGCGAACCGGCGTGGGAGATCCTGGTGCGGGCGCTGGCCGGCGCCGGGCGAGCCGCCGACGCCATGCGGGCGGCTCGCCGGGCGAGCGCCGCTCTGGCCGAAGCCGGCCTGCGTCCGGGTTCGGCCCTGCGCGCCGCCGAGGCGGCGGCACTCGCCGATCCACGGCCGCCGCCCGAGGAGCGAGCGGCGCCGGCCGTGCGCCGCCCGCTCACTCCCACCGTCGGACGCGCCGGCGAGGTCGCCGAGGCGCTGCGCGCCCTCGAGCACGCCCGGTTGGTCACGATCGTCGGTCCGGGCGGTGTCGGCAAGACCCGCCTCGCCGGTGACGTCGCCGCCATCCGCGCCGACGGGAACGGTCGCGGTCCGGTGATGGTCGAGCTGGCGAGGGTGGCCGATGCCGCCGGCGTGGCGTCGACCCTCGCCTCCGCCCTCGACCTCCGTCCGACACCCGGCGCCGAAGTCGAGGCGCTGAGCGATCTCGGCGCCCTCGACGCGCTGGTGGTCCTGGACAACTGCGAGCACGTCATCGACGACGTCGTCCAGCTCGTGCCACGACTGCTGTCCGGGGGCGATCGCCTGCACGTGCTGGCGACGAGTCGCGAGTCGTTGGCCATCGACGGCGAGCACGTCCTCGCCCTCAGCCCGCTGGCCACCGACGGGCGGGAGGCTCCAGCCGCCCTGCTGTTCCGCCAGCGGGCCGCCGCCGCTGCTCCGGCCGGGGCGCTCGACGACGAGCTCGTCGCCGAGGTCGTCGCCCGACTCGACGGGCTCCCGCTGGCGCTGGAGATGGCGGCGGCGCGCCTGCGCACGATGTCGCTGGCCGACATCGTGACGTCGATCGGCGAGGACCTCGACGTCCTGGCCACCACCCGTCGTGACGTCGACGAGCGCCACCGCACGCTGCGCGGCCTGCTGGGGTGGTCCGAGCGCCTGCTGGACGACGAGCTGCGCGAGGCCCTCTACGACTTCTCGGTGTTCGCCGGGCCGGTGCGGGCGGTGGATCTCGGCGCCGCCATCCGGACCGCCCGCCCAGCCGACACGGTGGCCAGGCTCGTCGACCGGTCGCTGGTCCAAGCCGTGCCGACCGAACGCGGTGTCACGTTCGCCGCGCTGGAGACGGTCCGCAGCTTCGGGCGCCAACGGCTGCGCGAGGCGGGGCTCGGCGAGGCCGCCGAGCGGCGGCACGCGGCGTGGTTCCTCGACGTCGTGACGGACATCGACGAGCGCCTGCGGACGGCCGACGCGCCGGCGGCGATCGCCCGCTTCGACGACGTCGTCGACGAGGTGCGGGCTGCCGTCCGCTGGGCTCAGCGTCACGACCCGGACGCCGCCGCCCAGCTGGTCGTCCGGTCGTTCGCCGCCGGTCGCACCGTGCTGCGCTCGGAGGTCGTCTCGTGGGTCGCCGACGTCGCCGCCCTGCTGCCGGCTGGCCACCCGGCGATCGAGACGGTGCGCGGGGCGCTGGCCGACGGGCTGTCGACGACGGGTCGACTCGACGAGGCGGTGCGCATCGGCGACGAGGTGATGGCCAGGGCGGACGGCTCGCTCGCCGCCCTGCTGGCCCTCGAGGGCCTGGCCGATGCCGCGCTCTACCAGGGCCGACTGGAGCAGGCGCGGGCGCTGTCCGGCCGGCTGCGGTCGCTGGGGACGGAGCTGGGCGACTGCTACTACGCCGACATGGGGACGGTCGGGCTGGCGCTGGCCACGGCCTACGGCGGCGACGTCGACGGGGCGCTGGCCCTCGTCGGCGAGGGGCCGGAGTGCTCGTCGCCGTCGTCGGCGGCGTGGTTCGAGTACACCCGCGGGGAGGCGATCCTCGACCGCGATGCGCCCACGGCGCTCCAGCACCTGGATCACGCGCTGGCCACCGCTCGGCGGGCGGGGGACCGCTACCTCACCGAGGTGGCGCTGGTGTCGTCGTCGTCGCTGCGGGCGCGTACCGGGGAGCTGGCCGGCGCCGTCGCCCGGTTCACCGAGCTGCTCGACAACTTCCGGCGCGGCGGGGACGAGAGCCACTTGGTGACGAGCTTGCGCAACCTCGTGACCTTGCTGGTGCGGCTCCGCCAGTACCGCCCCGCAGCCGCGCTGTACGGCGCCGTGCGCGACCACCCGTCGTCACCGACGTACGGCGCCGAGGCCGCGCTGCTGGAGGACGCCGCCGCGGAATCTCGCGACGCGCTCGGCGAGGACGAGTTCGCTCGGGTCGTCAGCGTCGGGCGTGGGCGATCCCTCGATGAGGCGGCCGACGCCGCAGCATCGGCGTTGGGCCATGCCGGGGCCGGCCTCGGCCGCCCGACGCCGGGCCGAGCACCCAGGTAGTTTCGACCGCCATGGCTGCGGTCGGAGTGAACGGGCTGACGATCGAGTACGACGTGCAGGGCGATCCAGGCGCCCCGGCGCTGCTCCTCGTGATGGGTCTCGGTGGGCAGCTGATCGGATGGTCGCAGGACTTCGTCGACCGTCTGCTGGCCCGTGGGTTCCGGGTGATCCGCTTCGACAACCGGGATGCCGGCATGTCGACGAAGATCGATGCGCCGGTCCCGACCCGCCGGCAGCTGGCGGCGGCGCTGATGGCCAGGCGCTACGCCCATTCGACGTACCTGCTGACCGACATGGCCGACGACACCGCCGGTCTCCTCGACGCCCTGGGGATCGACCGAGCCCACGTCGTGGGGATCTCGATGGGTGGGATGATCAGCCAGACGCTGGCCATCCACCACCCCGAACGCGTCGCCAGCCTGACCTCGATCATGTCCAACACCGGCGACCGGCGGAACGGACGACCGAAGCGAGCGCTGATGCGCAAGATGCCCTTGCTGTTCAACCGCGATCCGGAGCAAGTGATCGACAACGGCGTCGAGGTCTTCCGGCTGGTCTCCGGGCCGCACTTCGACGCCGTCGAGTCACGGGCGCTGGTCGTGGAGTCGCGGCGGCGCTGCCCGGATGCCGCCGGGACGGTGCGCCAGTCGATGGCCATCGCCGCCAGCCCGGATCGGACGTGGGACCTGCGGCGGGTCCAGGCCCCGACACTCGTCGTCCACGGCCTGGTCGACCCCCTCGTGCAACCGTCGGGTGGCATCGCCACGGCCCGGGCGATCCCCGGTTCGCGCCTCGTCATGTACCCGGACATGGGCCACGACGTGCCCCGGGCCCGGTGGGACGAGCTGATGGACGAGATCGTCGTCAACACCCGCAGAGCCGAGGGAGGCTCGGCCGGCCAGCGGGCGCGGATCGCCTAGTCGGCCGATGGACGACCGGCCGGGCCTCGTCGTCCTCGATGTCGAGGGGGTGCTGCTGCCGGAGATCTGGATCGCTGTCGCCGAGCGGACCGGTGTCGAGGAGCTGCGCCGGACCACGCGCGACGAGCCCGACTACGACCGCCTCATGCGCGGCCGGTTGGAGCTGCTCGATCGCCACGGGCTGACGATGAGCGTCATCGAGGACGTCATCGGTGGCCTGTCGCCGCTGCCGGGCGCCGTCGAGTTCCTCCACGACCTGCGCACCCGCACCCAGGTCGTGCTGCTGTCGGACACGTTCGCCGAGTTCGCCCGCCCGCTGATGGCGCAGCTCGACTGGCCGACGATCCTGTGCCACTCCCTGCAGATCGTCGACGACCGCATCGTGGGATACCGGTTGCGGCTGCCCGACCAGAAGCGCAAGGCCGTGGAGGCGTTCCAGGGCCTCGGCTACCTGGTGATCGCCGCCGGCGACTCGTACAACGACGTGTCGATGCTTCGCGCCGCCGACACGGGACTGCTGTTCCACGCCCCGCCGAACGTCCGCGCCGACCACCCCGACCTCCCGGCCTACGACACCTACCCCGCCCTCAGCGCCGCCCTCGGCGCCGCCCTCGGTGGCTGAGGCAACATCGCCATCGACAACGGTGGCCAATCGACCGAACGTCGCGAGCGACGTCGCAGCGAACCGCCGGCGAGGGCGCGATGCTGGACGCCGTGGGCGTTGACGGGGGGCTGATCGGCCGCGCCGCCGAGTGCGCCCGGCTGACGGCGCTGCTCGAGCCCGGCGCGCTGGTGACGCTGACCGGACCCGGCGGTGTCGGCAAGACGAGGCTGGCCGGGGCCGTCGTCGACCCCGACACCCCCGTCGCCCGGCTCGGCTCGCTGCCGGCGACGGCGTCGGCCGATGCCGTGGCCGATGCGCTCGGGTACACCTCCGTCGATGCCGCCACCGTCGCCCTGGCGGAGCGGCCGACCACCGTCGTGCTCGACGCCTGCGAGCATCTGCTCGGGGCGGTCCGGGACGTGGTCGTCGCGGTGCGTTCCGGCGCCGCCCGTGCCGTCCTGGTCTGCACGAGTCGCCAGCCGCTCGGCCTCCCCGGTGAGCAGGTCGTCGTCGTCGACCCGCTGGCGCTGCCGGCCCCCGGCGGCGCCGACGCGCAGCGTTCGGCGGCGGTCGAGCTGTTCCTCGATCGTGCGGCGGCGGCCGGTGCGCCGGCGGTGGAGGCCGACGGGATCGGCGTCGTCGTCGAGCTGTGCCGCCGGCTCGACGGCCTGCCACTGGCCATCGAGCTGGCCGCCGCCCGCAGCCGCGCCATCGGGGCCGCCGAGCTGCTCGCCCAGATCGACGAGCGTCTCGACGTGCTCGGGCGTCCGGGGGACCACGAGGGCAGATCGATCTCTGCGGCGATCGAGGTGTCGACGGCACTGCTGCCGCCGCACGAGCGGGCGTTCTTCCGCCGGCTCGGGGTGTTCAGCGGGCCGTTCGACGTGCGGCTCGCCCACGACGTGGCGGGCGAGCCCGGTGCCGATCGCGCCGCGTCGATCGATCTCCTGGCCGCCCTCGTCGAACGGTCGCTGGTGGCGGTGGAGACCGTCGGGTCGATCACCCGATACCGCCTGCTCGAGCTGCTCCGCGACCACGCCCACCGCGAGCTCCGCGAGACGGGCGAGCTGACCGCCGTCGAGGAGCGCTTCGTCGACGCCATGCTCGCCGCCGCCGACCAGATCGTCGGCGCAGCGATGGAACGCTGGGATGCCGCGCTGTTGACAACGGCCAGTGGTCAGTTCGCCAACCTCGTGCGGGCGTGCGAGCTGTGCGTGCAGCGCGACCCCGGCCCGCAGCGGGCCGTGCGCCTGCTGCTGCCGATGTACGCCGCGCTGCACGAGGGCCGTCCCGACGACGTCCTCGCCATCGGGTCGCAGGTGCTGGCTCGCTGGCCGGAGCAGCCGGCGCCGTGGCGCGCCGAGGCCGTGGCGGTGCTGGCCAGCGCAGCGGCGATCGCCGGTCGGGACGTCGAGGTCGAGCCGTTGGCGAGGACCGTCGTCGACGACCCGACGGTCAGCCCGGTCGCCGCGGCGATCGCCGACCGAGCGTGGGGGTTGGCGGTTCGGTCCACGGACCCGGCCGCCGCCGCCCGCCACTTCTGGCTGGCTGCCGAAGCGGCCGACGCCATCGGGTACTCCTCGCTGGGATGCGAGCTGGCGATCTTCGAAGCCGGCGAGCGCGACCTGGCGGGGGATCGGGCGCGGGCGATCGCCCTGCTCGACGACGTCGTCGCTCGGGCCACCGACGGCGACGACCGCTTCGTGCTCGTGCTCGCCCACCTCGTGCGAGCCAGGGTGCTGCTGCGATCCGGGGCGGTCGAGCCCGCCCGGACCGAGCTCGCCGTGGCCGCCGCAGCGGCGGCGGCGGTGCCCGACACCTGGTGGTCGGCGGCACTGGCCCGCACGGAGGCGGCCGTTGCGGCGCTCGGATCGGCCGGGTGGAGCGGGTCGATCGACCGCTGGCGGGCGGCGCTCGATGACGCCGCCGGCCAGGGGGCGGTCGGGGAGATCGCCATCACGTTGCGGGCGGCGGCCACCGTCGCCCAGCATCTCGGCGAGCACGAGGTGGCGGCCGCCCTGTGGAGCTGTGCGCCTCGCTCGACGGCGATCACCGTGCTGCCCGAGCTGTTCCCCGAGGCCGCCGGCGAGTTGCGGCGGACGGGCCCCGCACCGGCGTCCGACCTGGTCGCCGCCCTGGCGGTCGCTCGGGCGACGTTGGCGGGGACACCGCCCGTCGAGCGGCCGCCGTCGGAGGTCGTCGACGACGCCGGCGTCGCACGAACCGGCGAGCTGGTCCGAGAGGGTGAGGCGTGGCGCCTGGGGTTCGCCGGGCGGGTGACCAGAGTCCGCGACATGAAGGGCGTCGCCGACCTCGCCGTGCTCGTGAGCCGGCCGGGGCGGGAGGTCCACGTCCTGGAGCTGATGGGCGCCGACGACGTCGGTGGTAGCGCCGGGCCGGTCCTCGACGAGCAGGCCCGGCGGAGCTACCAGGACCGCATCATCGAGCTGCAGCGCGAGATCGACGCATCGCGTGGCGACAACGACGTCCGCCGGGCCGAACGCGCGGAGCTCGAGCTGGACGCGTTGGTCGAGCAGCTGAGTGGCGCCTTCGGGCTCGGTGGTCGGGCCAGGACGGCGGGCTCGAGCGCCGAGCGGGCCCGGTCGGCGGTGACCGCCCGCATCCGGGCGGCGATCCGCAAGCTGGCCGACCTGCACCCCGAGCTGGGCCGGCACCTCGCCAACGCCGTCCGCACGGGCACCTGGTGCTCATACCAACCGGAGACGGACGTCCGCTGGACGGTCTCGGTCGACGAGCGCACGCTGACATAGGTCGCTCGACGACTGGTGCTCACATCGTGAGGGGCGACCTCACGCCCGTTTCTCGACGAACCGCACGGAACGAGGGAAGATCGCCATGACCATGACCGCACCCGCCAGCAAGCTCGACGCACACGGCAATCGGATGACCGGCGACCCGACCGACGTCGCCCGCTACGACCGGGTGGTCGACCGCCTGGTCCGCTTCCACCCCGACGTCGTCGACCTTGCCACGGAGCTGGCCGGCGTCGACGACCCCGCCCCGATGGCGAGCGCCCTGTTCGCCTACCTGCACCTGATGAGCACCGATGCCGACGACGTGGCGACGGCGAAGGCGTTGAGCGACTCGCTCGTCGGCGCCGAGCTCGACGAGCGCGAGCACCTGCACGCCATGGCCGTCGCCTCGTGGGCCAGCGGCGACTGGATCGGCGCGGCGCGCACACTGGACGACCTGCTGTACCGCTGGCCGACCGATGTCCTGGCCCTGATGTTCGGCCACCAGCTCGACTTCTTCCTCGGCGACGCGCAGAACCTGCGCGACCGGCCCGTGCGCACCCTGCGCGAGCTCGATCCGCAGCACCCCCACGCCGAGTTCGTGCGCGGGATGGTGGCGTTCGGGCTCGAGGAGTCGGGGCACTACGGCCAGGCGCTCGACGCCGGGCTGCGCGCCGTCCAGGCCAACCCCGATGACGTGTGGGCCGTCCACGCCGTCGCCCACTCCTACGAGATGCAGGGCATGGTCGACGACGGCATCCGCTTCATGACGAAGCGGGTCGACGATTGGGGAACGGGCAACCTGTTCACGGTGCACAACTGGTGGCACCTGGCGCTCTACCACCTCGAGGCCGGCCAACCCGAGCGATCGCTGGCGATCTACGACGCCGAGGTCCACCACGGCGAATCGCTCGGCGTGCCGATCGAGATGCTCGACGCCAGCGCGTTGCTGTGGCGGCTGCACCTCGACGGCGTGGACACCGGCGGCCGGTTCGGGCCGCTGGCCGATGCCTGGACGCCGAAGACCGGCCAGCCCTGGTACGCCTTCAACGACGTGCACGCGGTGATGGCGTACGTCGGCGCCGGCCGCGTCGGCGAGGCCCGCCAGGTCGTGCGCCAGCTGGGCGCGTGGGCCGACACCGCCAGCGGCACGAACGCGTGGATGACGTCGGAGATCGGTCTGCCGGTGGCCCAGGCGGTGGTCGCCTTCGCCGAAGACCGCCACGACGACGTCATCGCCGACCTGATGCCGATCCGCCGTGTGTTCCAGCGGTTCGGTGGCTCGCACGCCCAGCGCGACGCGCTGGCCCGCACGCTGCTCGAGTCGGCCCTGCGGGCCGGGCGCTTCGACCTCGCCAAGGCGCTGACCGCCGAACGGCTCGGGGTGCGCGAGACCAGCGTGTACGGCTGGGCCCAGCGGGCCAGGGCGCTGCGCGGCCTCGGCCAGCAGACGGCCGCCGCCGACGCCGCGGCCCGCGCCGCTGGCCACCAGGCCCGCTTCGCCTCGGCCGTCGCCTGAGCTCCCGCCCGATCTGGGCGCCGATCCCGCCAGCCCCGATCTGGGCGCCGATCCCGACGCCTCCCGTCACGGACGGCGCCCAGTTCGGGTGGCGAGACCATCCGAGGGGTTGCCGGCTCCACCGGCCGGGCGTAGATTGGACGTTCCACCGACGCGGGGTGGAGCAGTCCGGTAGCTCGTCGGGCTCATAACCCGAAGGTCGCAGGTTCAAATCCTGCCCCCGCCACCA
>CAWJNE010000014.1:0-83541 GCA_963844175.1 uncultured Acidimicrobiia bacterium | reverse complement strand
ATCCAGCTCGGCTCTACGATCAGCCGGATGGCACCGCAGACCGTCGAGGATCCGCGGTCGGTTACCCCAAGGGCTGCCGCCAACGCGGGCCTCGTCGTGTCGGTGCGCGGCGACGGGGCCGCCTGCTTGCCAGCCACCTGATCCCGACGCCCTGCGCAGTGACGGGATCAACCCTGACACTCTGACCCCACGACGTAAACAGACCGGCCACGCGAACCGTTCATCTTGTAGGAGTAGACATGTCCGACGAAGCGAAGCAGCCCAACATCGTCGTCATCTGGGGTGACGACATCGGGATCACGAACCTGTCGTGTTACAGCGACGGGTTGATGGGCTACCGGACCCCGAACATCGACCGGCTCGCCAAGGAGGGGATGAAGTTCACCGACTCGTACGGTGAGCAGAGCTGCACGGCGGGCCGGGCCGCGTTCATTAGTGGTCAGAGCGTGTATCGCACCGGGATGAGCAAGGTCGGTGTCCCTGGCATCGACGTGGGACTCGCCCCAGAGGACCCCACGATCGCCGAGCTGCTGAAGCCGCTCGGGTACGCCACCGGACAGTTCGGCAAGAACCACCTCGGTGACTTGAACAAGCACCTGCCGACGAACCACGGCTTCGACGAGTTCTTCGGCAACCTGTACCACCTCAACGCCGAGGAGGATCCGGAGTCGCCGGACTTCCCCGACGCCGAGAACTACCCGGTCCTCCACGACATCCAGAACCCGCGCGGCGTGATCCACTCGTGGGCCACGGACACCGACGCCGGCGAGTCCGACCCCAAGTTCGGGCCCTATCTGAAGCAGCGCATCGAGGACACAGGTCCACTCAACCGGAAGCGGATGGAGACCATCGACGACGAGATCGCCAACGCCGCGATCGGCTGGGTCACCAAGCAGAAGGAGGCCGGCACACCGTTCTTCCTCTGGCTGAACTTCACGCACATGCACCTGCGAACGCACACCAAGCCGGAGAGCATCGGCCAGGCTGGCCACTGGCAGTCGCCGTACCACGACACGATGGTCGACCATGACCGCAACGTCGGCCAGGTGCTCGACGCGCTTGACGAGCTTGCTCTCGCGGATGACACGATCGTCATCTACAGCACCGACAACGGGCCTCACGCCAACACCTGGCCCGATGGCGCGACCACCCCGTTTCGCAGTGAGAAGGACACCAACTGGGAGGGAGCGTTCCGGGTTCCCGAACTGATCCGGTGGCCTGGCCACATCGAGGCTGGCTCGGTGTCCAACGAGATCGTCCAGCACCACGACTGGATGCCGACGTTCCTCGCTGCCGCCGGCGAGCCCGACATCGTCGAGAAGTGCAAGGTCGGCCACCAGGCCGGCGACAAGAACTTCAAGGTGCACATCGACGGCTACAACCTGTTGCCGTACCTGACGGGCGAGGTCGCGGACAGCCCGCGAAAGGGCTTCATCTACTTCTCCGACGACGCCGACGTACTCGGCGTGCGCTTCGACAACTGGAAGGTCGTGTTCATGGAGCAGCGGGTGCAAGGAACGTTCCAGATCTGGGCCGAACCGTTCACGACGTTGCGGGTGCCGAAGATCTTCAACTTGCGCACCGATCCGTTCGAGCGGGCCGATCAGACGTCGAACACCTACTGGGACTGGTTCATCGACCGCAATTACATCGCCGGCTACGCGACGGTGATCGTGACGAAGTTCCTCGAGACGTTCGAGGAGTTCCCTCCTCGCCACGAGCCGGCGACGTTCACGATCGATCATGCGCTGGCCAAGCTCCACGCGTTCCTGGCCGGTCGCTGACGTTCACGGGCTCGTGGAGGCGTCACCGTCTACCGGACCGGTCGAGATCCTGGACGCCGGATGGGGACCGGCGTGGTCGAGGAACGAGGCGAGCATGGGCAGCTGACGACGGACGATGAACCTGCTCGGGCTGCGGCGGTTCAGGCGTCGGAAAAGACGCGGGTCCAGTCGTTCGCCATCGAGACGACCGTCCAGCCGCGTTCGGCTGCCCGGGCCAACGCGTCTTCGGCACCTTGGTCGTAAGCGGTGCCCTCACGGTCGGCGTCGTCGTGGCGCACCAGAATGCGCAACCCGTCGCGCTGGCTGCTCCGGGCGAAGTGCAGCATCTCGATGTCGCCGTTGGAGTTGCCGGCGGCGATCAGAGGACGTCGCCCGAGGCGGCTCCAGATGCGTACCGGCTTGGTGGGGCCGTCATCGAAGAACTCGATCTGCGACTTGTAGAGAAGGCCGGCGACCTCGGAGTCGGCGTCGAGGTCGAGTCCGAGCGTGCTGCCGATGATCCGTTCGGGCGGGAGGCCGTAGAGACCTTCGGCGAACGGGCGCATGAAGTCCCGGTCGCCGCCGGACGCGATGTAGGTGATGAACCCGTTGGCTTCGAGGTAGCGGAGAAGTTCGATCATCGGCACGAACGCACATGACAGGTACGGCCGTTGCAGGACCGGATGTGTCGCGTGCTCGATCCAGTCGCGGACCTCGGCGGCGAACGCTTCGACGTCCATCCCTGCAAACGCGTTCGAGACCGCGCCCATCAGGAGGCCCATGTCGGCGTCGTCGCCGTGGTAGTGCTTGACCATCGCTGCGCCGAGCCAGTGGTAGTCCTTGGCCAACGCCGCCTTGTAGGGCTGGTGGTCGGCGAGCGTGGCATCGGCGCTGGCCTGTTCGGCCAAGCGGAACAAGGTGAAGTCGAGCTGGATCGGAATGGGCTTCTCCGTCCACAGGGTGCCGTCATTGTCGAACGTGGCGATCCGTTCGCCGGCCGGCACGAACCGGTCGGAGCCCTCAGTGGTGACCGCGTCGACGAATCCGATGATCGTGTCCCGAATCGGGGTGTCGGCCCACGACGCGAGCAGGGCGTCACCGGCCATGTCAATGCACCCGCGCTCGGTGGCGTGGATTGGTCATGGTTGCTCCTACTGGCTGGTCGGACGGCGGACGATGCGGAAGCCGAGGTGGCTCGTGCCGGTGTCGATCATCTGCGGGCGGCGAGCGGCGGGCCGATAGCGCAGGCAGTAGGTGTCGGCGCACAGGTGTGAACCGCCCTTGATCACTCGGCGAGGTATCGGGAACTGTGGTTGGGCCGGATCGAAGCTCGCCTCGCGATGGCCGCCGTTGGGGTTACGAGGGGCGCAGCACGGGTTGTCGGCGTTCGCCGGATGACGGGCGCTGTACCAGTCGGCGGTCCACTCCCACACGTTGCCGGCCATGTCGAACAGGCCGAACCCGTTGGGTGGGAACGACCCGACCGGCGAGGTTCGTGCGAAGCCGTCGGCGAGCGTGTTGCGCCACGGGAACTCGCCGTTCCAGACGTTGGCCATCAGCCGCCCGCCGGGTCGGGGCTCATCTCCCCAGGTGAAGGCGGCGCCATCGAGGCCGCCACGTGCGGCGAGCTCCCACTCTGCCTCGGTCGGTAACGTCACCCCCGCCCAGGTCGCGAATGCATCTGCGTCTTCCGCCGCGAGGTGCACGACCGGATGGTCACCCCGATCGTCGATGGTGCTCGCTGGTCCCTCCGGATGATGCCACGATGCGCCGGGTGTCCAGGTCCACCATTGCGACAGGTGCCGTAGATCGACCGGGCCTGGCGTGCCCGTGAACACCAGCGACCCGGGCTGCAGGTTCTCCGGAGGGGCCCCGGGAAAGTCGGCCGGATCAAGCGGGCGTTCGGCGACCGTGACGTAACCGGTTGCGGCGACGAACACGGCGTAGCTCGTGTTCGTCACCGGTGCCCGGTCGATCCAGAACCCGTCCACGGTCACCTGATGCATGGGCGACTCCTCCGGGTAGTGGTCATCGGATCCCATGGCGAACAGGCCGCCGCTGATCCACACCTGATCGAGCGACACCGGAGCGCTCATGTTGCGGCTAACGGCCGGCGAAGAGCTCATGCGGCTTCGTCACGGCTCGGTGGATGAACGTCGCCAGTGGCTGCGGCGGCAGGAACGCAACGCTGGACTCCAGGGAGGCGATGCGGGTCATCGTGCCATAACCCGTCAGGCGGGAGCGCCACGACGACACCGCATGCCGCGTGGGCGAGCGTCGCTGGCGGTCCTCGTCCGAACCGAACGTCTCCTTCGGGATCGGCGACGCCGCGTGTCGCCACCCACTCTCCGCGGCCAGGAATCCACACAGCGACCGTCGCGCCGGCGGCACCGGACGGCGCGAACCCGTCGTCGAGCGCCTGATCCAGCAACGCTCGCGACGTCGCGCCCAGCTCCATGCCGGTGCGGCCTTCGCGGACCGCGGTGAGGACCTCGAGGATGGACTCCGAGACGACCACTGGGTTCTCGAGCATGATGTCGTGGCCGCTGTCGGTCTCGGTGACGTGCGTGGCTGCCGGTACGAGCCGGGCCACCTCGCGCTGCGATGTGTCCTGGGCGTGGCGGGTGATCAGGTTCATGTCGGCAGGCACACCTGGGATCTGCACGGCCGGATACGGCGCGTCGGCGGTGAGGACCACCATCGGCATCGGCTTGATCGCCGTGTTGAGGTCGATCTCGTCGAGCGCCTTGTCGAAGTCGACCCGCTCGTAGTCCGGGTAGTCGGCGATGATCGCGTCCGCTGGTGCGTTCCAGCGGACCCACGCCGGCCAGTTGTCTCCCATCGAGTCTCTGAGCTCGGGGGAGAAGCTGTCGATGAGCACCATCCCGGCCACGTCGTCGGGGTACCTGTTGGCGAAGGAGCGGGCGACGAGGCCGCCGTAGGAGTGGGCGGGCGAGCACAACGGGGTCGGTCTCGCCCGAGACCTCGAGCAGGGCGTGGAGGTCGGCGAGGATCCCGGCGATGAGGCCGGCGATCCACACGACGTCATTGAAGGTGGGGAGCTCGCCGGCGATCGCTCGGTCGATGGACATGGGATTCCCTTCATCCCGACCGCAAATGGTCAGGTTACCTGACTCAGTCGAGAGTAAGGTAGGCTGACCAACTTGTCAAGCGATGCGTTCGCCGCCATGCGCAACCGATGGTCCGATCGACGCGGCGCGCAGTTGCTTACGCTGGCGACGTGGCCGTCTACCGAGGTCGTCGGGCCCGAGCCGTCCGCCGACGTCAACGCCGGATGGCGCGCGTCGACCACGACCTCACCGGCGTGCAATGGATGGCGCTTCGAGCGACGTGGGGTGGGTGCGCGTACTGCGGCGCGACCGACCGTCCGCTGCAGCGCGACTGCGTACTTGCGATCTCCCGGGGTGGTCGATACACGCTCGACAACGTCGTGCCCGCCTGCGGCCCGTGCAACGCCAGTAAGAGCAACGACGAAGTCACCGGCTGGCTGCGCCGAAGGCGGTTCGACGAGCGGGCGTTCCTGTTGCGCCACCTCGATGTGCGCACCGCGCTCGGTCTGCAGTCCGGCTCCGAAGCGGCCGTTGAGCCGGGTGTGGCGGACACGCCCCGCACCTGCTCCTGACCAACGGCTCGGCTGGGAAGCAGGGGCGGGATGTCGCCGGTCGGTTCAACGTGGCCCCGTGCTCGAGTGCGGCGGCGGCACCCGTATTGTCGCGGTTCATGCTGAAGCGGGTGCTCGGTGTGCCGGTGCTGGTCGGGATGCTGGCGGTGCCGGTTGTCGCGGCGGCGTCGCCGCCGCCGGAGATCTCGAGCCAAGCGGGGCCGAACGGCGGACCCGCCGTGATCAAGGTTGGCGCGGCGTCCCGGTCGGTGCTGCCGACGGTCGACGGTTCCCACGACTACCTCGCCGGGGTGGTTCCCGATCCGCAGGACCCGTTCTCGCCCGGGCTCTTCGTGCCCGCGTGGGACCAGGGCCGTGTGGCGGTGGGCAATGGCGACGCCGACTCGCACTGGGTCCACGACGACATGCAGGTCACGGCGGTGGCGTTCCAGCCCCAGCAAGGCAAGAACATCACGGTCGTGGTCGCCGCCAACCTCTACATGATCTTCGGCACTGACGGCGATGTCATCCGTGAGCGCGTGGCGGCGCTGGTCGGCCCGTCGGTGGCCGATCGGTTGGAGATCGCGATCTCCGCCGACCACAACCACCACGGCCCCGACACCGCCTTCGACATCAACCACGAGTGGTACGACTTGATGATCGATCAGGCCGCGGCGGCCGTCGCCGAGGCGATCGCCGAATTGCGGCCGGCCCGCCTGGACGTCGCCCAAACCGACCACCATTTCGGGCTGCGCGATTCTCGAGACCCACAGGTGTTGGATCCGACGCTCGGGGTCCTGCGGGCCACGGCCACGAACGGTTCGACGATCGCCACGTTGCTGTTCTGGGCCAACCATCCGGAGACGACCTTGTTCTGGGAGCCGCCCGCGGACGGCATCGTCGACGACTGCGCGCAGATCGGCCTCGACCCGTGCACGTTCGAGGATCGGTACTTCACGGCCGACTTCCCGGGGTGGGCGACGAGGATCATCGAGGAGCGGCTGGGGGGCGAGGCGGCGTACTTCAACGGCGCCGTCGGCGGCCTGATCACCCCTCTCGGCGCCAACGTCTGGGAGGTCGACGAAGAGGCGCCGCTCGGGCTCGGGCTCGTCCCACCCGTGGGCGCCGAGCCGCCCCTCGGCGCGTCTGACTTCCAGCAGCGCAACTTCCGCCGTGCCTACCTGATCGGGCGCGAGCTGGCGACGGCGGCGCTGACGGCACTGGAGTCGGCAGCCCCGGTCACGCGGCCGACCGTCGAGTACGACGTCGCGACCTTCTACACCCGCATGTCCAACATCGGCTTCCGCCTGCTCCTGGTGCGCGGCGACGACGGCTTCACGTCGCTCGGCCACACCCCGGGGATGCTGTACACCTGCCCGGCCACAGGGCCCAAGGACGACACGACGTGCGCGCCCGACGGCTTTGCGACCGAGGCGGATCCGGTCGTCGGCGAGATCCGGGCTGGTGACCACGCGCGGACTCGGGCGGCGTACCTGCGCATCGGTCCCGTCGGGATGATGTGGCTGCCGGCTGAGGTGGTGCCAGAGTCGACGATCGGGATGCCTGCCGGGTATCCGGCCACGCCGGAGCAATGGCACGCCGACGATCTCACGTTGCACGCGTCTGGTGACGCCTACCTCACGTCGGGCTACGCCAAGAACCGCATGTCCGACCAGTACCGCTGGATCGTCGGGCTTGGCAACGACGAGCTCGGCTACGCCGTCCCCCTGTCGGACTACCGAGTCCTGTGCGTCGCCGACGCACTCGCCGGCGACGGCACGTGCCAGTCCCTCTTCGACGCCGAAGTGATCGAGTTCCCCGACGCCGTCGCCGGCGCGACGTGCAAGGCGATCACCGAGGACCCCTCCCTCTTGCCCGACGACGATGCAGCCGCGACGGCGCTCTCGGCGAGCTGTCGCTACGGGCAGGCCTTCGGCGAGGCCGAGGACCATTACGAGGAGACGAACTCGGCCGGTTGGGACCTCGAAGCGGACATCCTCGCCGCCGTCGGCACGTTGACCGGGTCGGACGACCCGACGGTCGTCAACCCCGACTTCGCCGGGTGGTGGATCGGCAACGTGCCCGGGTAGCCCACGAAGGCTCGGCCCCTGCCGCGTTGTGCACGGCACCTGGCGAGCTACATCGGCCTCGTCCGGGGCGACCGTCGTCGGGACTGAGGGGCGGCGGCCGACGCGGGCCGATCGCCGCGCCGACGTCGACGACGTGAGTCCCATACGCTGCGACCGGTGGGACAGCCAGCTGCCCCTCGGCACGTCGCCGCCCGCCTCGAGGATGCAGTCGATCGAGCGCTGGGTGGTTTGATGCGACGTCGCGGCTGGACTCCGCAGGTGACGACGTCGATCGGGTACGGCGGACCGGCGGCGGTGCGCGTGTTCGCTCGGGTCCTGCTCGCGCCATCCGTGACACCGGACGCCCGACGGGTCCGCCGGCCGATGTCGCCACGCGGGTGGCGATCGCTGCTCACCGTCCCTGCGGTCGGAATCGAGGTGAAGATCGAGATCGGCGGGGGCACGCACGTGCTGTCGTCCGACCGCGGCGGTTACGTGCACGCAGAGATCCGGACCGAGCTCCCACCCGGATGGCACGACGCGATCGTCACCGTCCACGGACGCGATCCCGTGTCGTCGCGTGTGCGCGTGGTCGACGGCCGCACGTTGCATGGCGTCGTGAGCGACGTCGACGACACCATCCTCGTGACGTGGCTGCCGCGCCCGCTGCTCGCGGCGTGGAACAGCTTCTTCCTGCGCGAGCACGCCCGTCGACCGGTTGAAGGGATGAGCGAGATGTTGCGGCGCCTCGCCGGCGAGCACGGCTTGATGATCTACCTCTCGACCGGCGCCTGGAACTTCGCTGGGCACCTCGAGCGGTTCATGGCCGAACATGGCTTCCCACCCGGTCCGCTGTTGCTCACTGATTGGGGACCGACCGACGCCGGTTGGTTCCGCAGCGGCGCAGAACACAAGCGGGTAGCACTGGAGCGGCTGCGGCGGGACCACCCGAACACGAGATGGGTGCTCGTCGGTGACGACGGGCAACGTGATCCGCAGGTCTACGCCGCGTTCGCAGCTTCTCATCCCGAAGCGGTCGCTGCCGTGGCCATCCGCCAGCTGACACGCACACAGCACGTCCTCGTGCACGGCGTCGGCGGACGTCCGGACGGGCCGACGGCGCTGGACGATGCGTCCCACGCGGCGACATCCTGGGTGACGGGGGCCGACGGCTACGAGCTGGCGTCGGCGCTTGATCGCCTCGGCACCGACGTCCAGGCACCCACAAACAAGGCGTGACCGTTCCTCGAGGTCGAGCCTGGGTCGACGGCGCTCTCTCGGTGTTCACCGGAGCGTGTTGCGAGCCGGCCGCCGAACGCCGACGGGGGGTTCAGGGCGGCGTGGTCGCCGGCGGGTGATCGCGGCGATCGCCACCGTCGGCGCGCCGGATGATCGCGTCTGCTTCGGCGACGCTCAGCGGGGGGCCCGCTGACCGTGATGTCGTGGTTCGCTGCGGTCCGGGTCAGTTCCTCGATCGCTGGGAAGCGTGGAACGTCGGGGACGGTTCGTGCCGCCGCCGGTTGGCCGAGTTGGCGGACGAAGTTGCGGAAGCTGCTGTTGTCGTGGATCGTGAGGATCCGAGCCGGGTGATCGCCGACGACGCGGAACGTGTGTGGGACGCCGCGCGGCATCGACACCCAGTCACCGGCGTTGATGACGAACTCCTCATCACCGCATCGGGCCGCCATCCGATCCCATCGGGGCTTCCCTCCGTCTCAGCCGGGCAGTCCGAACCGAATCGTCAGGTTACCTGAGCGGCTTCAAGTAGTAAGGTAGGCTGACGATCGTGTCAAGCGGTTCGATCAACGACGAGGTCGCACAACGCACGCCGTTCGTCGGCGCGTTGATGCTCGTCGGCTGGCAGTGGGTGCGCGAACGGGTCTTCGAGGGCGTGCGTGCGGCGGGCTACGACGATCTCAATCCGGCGCACGTCGGGCTCGTGCGGTACCCGACGTTGGACGGGCTGCGTCCCATCGACATCGCCACGCGGATGCAGATCACCAAACAGTCGGTCCACGACCTACTCGGCCACATGGAGCAGCGGGGCTACCTGGTCCGCGAGGACGATCCCCGCGACCGCCGCGCGCGCGTGGTCCGGCTGACCGACAAGGGGCAGCAGCTGGAGCGAGAGGTCCGAGCTCAGGCTGGCGCCGCCGAAGCACAGATCGCTGGGCTGCTCGGCGACCGCCGGTTCCGTCAACTCCGTGACGCGCTGCAGCTCCTCGTCGACGAGCTCAACGATCCGCGATCACGCGGCGACGGGGTTGCACGTCGATCGACGTGATGCGTCAGCTGACGTGCTTGTACGCAGGGAAGACCGTCGGCGGCGGTGGATCGTCCACACCGACATCGGCGAACGCCGGCATCAGCTGCTGGCCGAACTGCTCGACGGCGTCCTCGGACTCCCAGCCGTCAGCCGTCAGCCGCGAGGTGAGGGGTGAGGGCACTTTGTGCCCTCACCTCTCACCGCGCTCTGACGACGTCGGCCCGACCACCGACGGCATCGTCGCCCGTCCGGGGCTCCGAGACCTGGCCGGTCCGGTTCGGCGGGTTGAGCGTCGGGCTCCCGGCCGCCGAAAGGTAGCGGGAGGAGCAATCGGCGTGCTCGACCGGTGTGGCGACCCTCGGTTACCGTCGGCGGCGTGACCGAGGAAGAGCTGGCCGACCTCGCCCACCTGCGTCGGGCGCGCGACCTCATCGACCGTGAGTACGCACGGCCGCTCGACGTCCCGGCGATGGCGCGGACCGCACTCATGTCGCCGGCGCACTTCTCACGCAAGTTCCGGGCGGCGTATGGCGAGACGCCGTACTCCTACCTCATGACCCGTCGCATCGAGCGGGCGAAGGCACTGCTCCGACAGGGGATGTCCGTCACCGACACCTGCGTAACCGTCGGCTGCACCTCGCTCGGATCGTTCAGCTCGCGCTTCACCGAGATCGTCGGCGAGACGCCGTCGCACTACCGGGCTCGGGACCATCGGGATCTCGAGACTGTTCCACCGTGCGTGACCATGGTCGCCACCCGGCCGCGCCGTCGCGCCGCCGTCGCCGCCTGAGCGCGGTCGCGGGCGCTGCGAACCGAGCAGGATCCGAGAAGCATCAGCGGGTCGAGCGCCCGTACGTTCGGCGCATGGCAATCACCGTCTCGACAATGTTCATCCCGGTCCACGACCCCGAGGCCGCGCTCGGCTTCTACCGTGACGCACTCGGTCTCGAGGTGCGCAACGACGTCGCGTCCGACGGCTTCCGGTGGATCACCGTCGGCGCCCCGGGCCAGGACGTCAATGTTGTCCTGTCGCAACCGCACGGCGGACGTTCCGCCGCCGAAGGAGACGCCCTGCTGGCGCTCGTGACCCAGGGGTCGATGCAGGCTGCCATCTTCAGCGCCGACGACCTCGACGCCACGTTCGAGCGGGTTCGGGCATCGGGTGCCGAGGTGCTGCAGGAGCCCACGACCCAGCCCTGGGGAGCGACCGACTGTGCGGTCCGCGACCCATCGGGCAACCTCGTGCGCATCGCCCAAGCCTGACCGTCGCCGGAAGGAACGGGCGACAGACCTCCCGCCGCCGACAGGAGACACGATGAGCACGACCACGACGAAGGACCGGCGCTCGCCCGCCCGGCACGACGCCGACATCCACGATCTGATCCGCGTCCATGGCGCTCGCGTGAACAACCTCAAGGACGTCAGCGTCGAGATCCCGAAGCGCCGGCTGACCGTGTTCACGGGGGTCTCGGGCTCCGGCAAGAGCTCGCTGGTCTTCGGCACGATCGCCGCCGAGTCGCAGCGGCTGATCAACGAGACCTACAGCGCGTTCGTGCAGGGTTTCATGCCGACGCTGGCGCGGCCCGACGTCGACGTCCTCGATGGGCTCACGACGGCGATCATCGTCGACCAGGAGCGGATGGGTTCGAACCCGCGGTCCACGGTCGGCACCGCCACTGACGCCAACGCGATGCTGCGCATCCTGTTCAGCAGGCTGGGCGACCCGCACATCGGGTCTCCCAACGCCTACTCGTTCAACGTCCCGTCGGTGAAGGCCACCGGGGCGATCACCGTCGAGCGCGGCGAGGGAAAGACGAAGACCGAGCGGGCCACGTTCACCCGCCTCGGCGGCATGTGCCCACGCTGCGAAGGCATGGGCGCCGTCACCGATTTCGACCTCTCCGCGCTGTACGACGAGAAACTGTCCCTCAACGAGGGCGCGCTGACGATCCCGGGCTACAGCATGGACGGCTGGTACGGCCGCATCTACCGCGGGTGCGGCTGGTTCGACCCGGACAAGCCGATCCACACGTACACGAAGAAGGAACTGCACGACCTTCTGCACAAGGAGTCGACGAAGATCAAGGTCGACGGGATCAACCTGACGTACCTGGGCCTGATCCCCCAGATCCAGAAGTCGTTCCTGTCCAAGGACGTCGACTCCCTGCAACCTCACATCCGAGCCTTCGTGGAGCGGGCGGTGACGTTCACGACCTGTCCCGACTGCGGCGGCAGCCGGCTCAGCAAGGAGGCGCGCTCGTCGAAGATCGAGGGGAAGAACATCGCCGACGTCTGCTCGATGCAGATCAGCGACCTCGCCGACTGGGTCCGCTCCCTCGATGAGCCGTCCGTGGCGCCGCTGCTGACCGGCTTGCAGCACCTCCTCGACTCGTTCGCCGAAATCGGGCTCGGGTACCTCTCGCTCGACCGTCCGTCAGGGACCCTGTCCGGGGGGGAGGCCCAGCGAACCAAGATGATCCGCCACCTCGGCTCGTCGCTCACCGACGTCACCTACGTCTTCGACGAGCCGACGATCGGCCTTCATCCCCACGACATCGAGCGGATGAACGAGCTGCTCCTGCAACTGCGGGACAAGGGCAACACCGTCCTCGTCGTGGAGCACAAGCCGGAGACCATCGCAATCGCCGACCACGTCGTCGACCTCGGCCCTGGCGCCGGCACGGGCGGCGGACACGTGTGCTTCGAGGGCACCGTCGATGAGCTGCGGGGGGTGGACACCGTCACCGGGCGCCACCTCGACGACCGGGCGACCCTCAAGGCATCGGTGCGCCCGTCGTCCGGCGCGCTGGAGGTGCGCGGCGCGTCGACGCACAACCTGCAGGACGTCGACCTGGACATCCCGCTCGGGGTGCTGTGCGTCGTCACCGGCGTTGCCGGTTCGGGCAAGAGCTCGCTGATCCAGGGCTCGGTCGCCGGTCGCGATGGCGTCGTGGTGATCGACCAGGCGGCGATCCGCGGTTCGCGCCGGAGCAATCCGGCGACGTACACCGGACTGCTCGACCCGATCCGCAAGGCGTTCGCCAAAGCCAACGGCGTGAAGCCGGCGCTGTTCAGCTCCAACTCCGAAGGCGCCTGCCCGACCTGCAACGGCGCCGGCGTCATCTACACCGACCTCGGCGTGATGGCGACCGTCGAGTCGACCTGCGAGGAGTGCGAGGGGAAGCGGTTCCAGGCCGCGGTGCTCGAGTACACGCTGGGCGGACGGAACATCGCCGAAGTGCTGGCGATGCCGGTCACCGACGCCGAGCAGTTCGTTCACGACGGCGAGGCCCGTACCCCGGCGGCCCACAAGATCCTCGGCCGGCTCGCCGACGTCGGACTCGGGTACCTCAGCCTCGGCCAACCGCTCACCACGCTGTCCGGCGGCGAGCGACAGCGGCTCAAGCTGGCCACGCAGATGGCCGAGAAGGGTGACATCTACGTCCTCGACGAGCCGACCACCGGCCTGCACCTCGCCGATGTCGAGCAGCTGCTCGGTCTGCTCGACCGGCTCGTCGAGTCGGGCAAGTCGGTGATCGTCATCGAGCACCATCAGGCGGTCATGGCGCACGCCGACTGGCTCATCGATCTGGGCCCAGGTGCCGGCCACGACGGCGGCCGGGTCGTCTTCGAGGGTCCACCCGCCGACCTTGTCGTCGCCCGCAGCACCCTCACGGGCGAGCACCTCGCTGCCTACGTCGGCAGCTGAGCGCCACCCACGCCACGTCGTGAGCCCGGGACCAGCGGTCACGTGAACGACCCGATCGCCGTCACCGGCGCGACCGGCAACGTGGGCGGGCGGGTGGTCGAGGTGCTCGCCGCCGCCGGCGCCGAAGTCGTCGGGCTCACGCGGCGACCCAGCTGACCCGCCGGCTGGCGCCAGTTCGGCCATCGCCGGCTACGAGGACCCGCCGGCACTCCGGCGGGCGCTCACCGGGGTCCGCACGCTCGTGATGGTCACCAGCGACGGCGAGACCACGGCCATGCTGCGCCACCACGCCAACCTGCTCGACGCGGCGGCCAGCTGCGCCGTCGAGCACGTCGTGCTGCTCAGCAGCCTCGACGCCGACGCCGAGTCGCCGTTCTGCTACGCCCGCGCTGCCGCCGCCACCGAGGCGCGACTGGCCGCCACCGTGCCTGGTTGGTCGATCGCTCGGGCGTCCATCTTCAGCGAGTTCTTCATCGCCGAATGGGTCGTTCCGGCGCGGGAGAGCGGGCAGATCCGCCTACCCGCCGGGCACGCAGCCATCTCCTTCGTCAGCCGTGTCGACGTCGCCGACAGCCTCGCCGCGCTCGCCACCCTCCCGCCCACCAACCACCACCACGACGTCACCGGGCCGGCCGCGCTGAACCTGCCGGCCGTCGCCGACCTGGCCTCCGTGCGACTCGGTCGGCCGGTCCGTCACGTCGACATCAGCCCGCAGCAACACCGCGTCGAGCTCGCCGTGGCGGACACCGACGCCTGGTGGTCGTACGCCTACACCACGATGTACAGCTCGATCCGCCAGCATCGCTGGACCGCGACGTCGACCGCTGTCGATGAGCTCGTCGGGCGCGCCGCCCGCTCGTTCGGCGAGGTGCTCGGCGACGCGCTGCGGTGAGAGATCGGCGCACACTGTGCCCTCACCGCTCACCTGGCAAGGATTGCGCCCAGTTGGCATCGCCGCCGGGAGGTGCAAGGTCGTGAACGAGACTGCGCCGCTACGGTTCGGCCGTGGCCGGCTACGCCGTCAAGCTGTTGGACGCCGAGACGTGGCCTGACTTCGCCCGGCTCGTCGAGCGCCACAACGGGGTGTGGGGTGGGTGCTGGTGCATGTCGTTCCACCCTGAGGGTTCGGAACGCGGGTCGGACCATCGGGCGCAGAAGGAACGTCGCGTCCGTGACGGTGAGGCGCACGCCGCGCTCGTGTTCGACGGCGACCGCTGCGTGGGCTGGTGCCAATTCGGGAGTCCTGACGAGCTCCCGCGGATCAAGTTCGGCCGGGCCTACCGCGACGCCGCGACCGAACCACCCACCTGGCGGATCACGTGCTTCTTCGTCGATCGCGAGTACCGGCACCACGGGGTTGCCGCCGCGGCGTTGAAGGGCGCGCTGACCGAGATCGCCCGGCTCGGAGGGGGGACGGTCGAGAGCTCGCCCGAGGACGTCGACGGACGCAAGGTCTCCAACTCGTTCCTCTACAACGCCACGCTGGCGATGTTCGAGGGGCAAGGGTTCAACCGGACCCGCCGACTCGGCAAGAACAACTGGCTGGTCACGAAGCGGGTGCGTGCGAGACGCACCGCCGGCTGAGGTCCGCACGCGTCATGGTCCCGACGGGCGATCCCCAACGGCTGTCCGAGCTGGGGCGGCCGGAGCGGCGGGCGATCGTCCTGCGCGGCATCGGGCGCGTCGTGCTCTCGATCATCGTGCTGGTCACCCTGTACTTCGTGCTCCCGCTGGAGGGCGAATCGATCGCCGTGATCGTGGTGACGGCGGTCGGCGGGATCGTGCTCGTCGCCGCCAGCGTGTGGTGGCAGGTCGGCGCCGTCAACCGTTCGAGCCTGCCGCAAGTGCGCGCCGCCGAGGCGGTGGCGACGACCGCCGTGCTGGTGGTCGTCGTGTTCGCCAGCACCTACTTGAACATCGCCCGGCAGCATCCGGACGCCTTCTCGGAGCACATCGATCGCCTCGGTGCCCTGTACTTCACCATGACAACGTTGACGACCACGGGGTTCGGCGACATCGTCGCGCTCTCCAACCCGGCGCGGGCCACGGTGATGATCCAGATGGTGGTCGACGTGGCCATCCTCGGCGTCGCGGTGAAGCTCCTCGTCGGCGTGGCCAGGACCCGCCTGCGCCGCGGTTCCCCGTACTGAGGCTCGATCGCCGGCGGCGACGGCGGGCTGCGAGCGCGATGATCTGGGCGTGGACGGCGTTCACGACCTCGGAGGGTTGCAGGGCTTCGGTGCCGTGCCGATCGAGGCCGACGAACCGCGGTTCCACGAACCGTGGGAGGGCCGGGTCTGGGCGATGTTGGGCAGCGTGATGGCCTCGACGACGATCGACCGGTTCCGCTCGACGATCGAGCAGATGCCGCCCGGTCAGTACCTGACGTCGAGCTACTACGAGCGGTGGCTGTGGGCGATCGAGCGGCTGGCCGCCGAGCAGGGGCTGCTCGAAGGTGACGTCCGTCCGCCACCCCGCCAGCTGCCGGCGCCCTCCTTGCCGCCGTGGCCGGGGCGTTTCGGTCCGGGCCAGCGCATCCGGGTGCGCAACGTCGCCACCGACGGCCACACACGCGTCCCCCGGTACCTGCGTCGGCACGAGGGCACCGTGGAACGTGTGGCCTGCGTCTGGCCCAACCCCGGCGAGTCGGCGGCGACCGGGACCTACGGCGAGCCGGAGTTGGTGTACACCGTGGTCTTCGCCGGCGCCGATCTGTTCGGCCCGACTGCGGACCACACCGTCAGCGCCGACCTCGGCGAGAGCGATCTGGAGGAGCCGTGACCGAACTGACACCCGCGCAGCGGGCCGAGATCCTTGAACGTCACTTGCAGGACCACGGGCACGTCGACCACGAGCACCTCGACGAGGCGATCGAGGGCGCCGAGTCAGGCGACGGTCCGAGCACCGCGCTTGGCGCCAGGATCGTCGCCCGGGCCTGGGTCGACGCCGACTTCCGCACTCGGCTGCTCGACGACGCCGTCGCCGCCGTGAGCGAGTACCACCCCCAAGCGGTGCCTCTGGCCGTGCTGGATGACGCTCCGGATCTGCACCACGTCATCGTGTGCACGCTCTGCTCGTGCTATCCCGGCGGAATCCTCGGTAACCCGCCGTCGTGGTACAAGAGCTTCGAGTACCGCAGCCGGGTCGTGCGTGAGCCGCGCGCCGTGCTCGCCGAGTTCGGGATGGAGGTGGGCCCGGACGTCGAACTGCGCGTCCACGACTCGACGGCCGAGCAGCGCTACCTCGTCCTCCCCCTGCGGCCGGACGGCACCGATGGCTGGACCGAGGACCAGCTCGCCGCCCTCGTCACCCGCGACTCGATGATCGGCACGGGCCGCCCGTTGGCGCCCTGACGGTCAACGACGTCGGCCGAGGACGTACGGCACCAGGTCGCGGACGAAGTCCCGGTCCCGACCGGGAGCGCAGCCGGCGAACGCCTCGTCGAAGGACTCCAAGGCGACGGAGGCGATGCCGCGCCCGTACTCCACGGCGAACTCGATGCTGCCGTAGGCGTCCATCAGGCCGCGGATCTCCTCGATCAGGCCCGGGGTCCGACCGTTGCGCTCCAGCGCGAGGTAGTCCCTCACCGTCTGTCGATCCGACCCGCCGGCGTGTCGCGCCAGGTGGATGAGCATCAGCGTGCGCTTGCCCTCGAACAGGTCGCCGTTGATCTCCTTGCCGTACTCGCCGGCGTCCCCGATCAGGTTGAGCACATCGTCCCTGATCTGGAACGCCGCACCCAGGTGGTAGCCGAAGCGGACCATCGCCCGCACGTCTGCCGCGCCACCGGAGCCGACGATGGCGCCGACGCGCAGCGGATGGATCGTGGTGTACCAGCACGTCTTGTGCATGATCAGGTCGAGGTAGTCGGCGGGCACGAGGTCGACGACGTGATCGCGGCGCCATCCCAGCTCGGTGGCCTGACCCTCCAGCGTGCGGATGGCCATGGTGTCGAACTCGGCGTGGACCTGGTCGGCGATCGGCGCCGGCACGGCGTTCAGGTGACGGCGCAGCACCTGGTTGGCGAACACGGCCAGCGCGTCACCGGCGTTGAGGGCCAGCGCCACGCCGTGCTCGGCGGGAAGTGTGCTCGCACCTCGACGCTGCTCGCTGCCGTCGGCGATGTCGTCGTGGACGAGGAACGCGTTGTGCAGGAGCTCGATGGCCACGGCGATCGGCACCACGTCGTCGTCACGCCCCCCGAAGGCGCGGCAGGTGGCGATGCACAGGCTGGGCCGGATGGCCTTGCCCGGTCGGCTCGGGTATGCCCGCGCCAGCCGGTAGAGCCAGCGGTGCGGTTCACCGTCCGGAATGGCGTCGAGCATCGCCCTGCGGACCCGCCGGCCGACATCGTCGAGCAGCTCCTCGACGCGTGGGTCGAGGTCGACGACGGCCTCGGTCACCGGACGACCACTTCGAGGTTGAGCCAGAGGTCGTCGAGTCCGGCGACCAGGACGACGCCCCGATAGGCGCCAGGCGCTGCGCCGCCGTCGGCGTCTTCGACGCGCACCGTCACCAGCTGGCTCGACCCGGCGGGCAACTCGTCGACGACCGAAGGATCGAACGTCACGTGCGCCTGGAGCTGCGCGCCGGCCGCCGAGCGCAGCTCGCCGCAGTGCGGACGCAGCCGATCGCGTGCGGTGGAGCTGGTGTTGTGGAGCCACATCGGCGCGCTCGCCCGTGCGGGTTGGCCGTCCGTCCGGTCGAGCAGCACGCTCACCCGATCGTCCGGCCCGGCGGCCGACGGGCCACCGGCGCTCGTGACCATCTGCGTCAGGAACCCCCGAAGGGTGCGCTTGGTCAGGTCGGCCCACAGGTCGACGAGACCGTCGATGCCCGTCGCTGCTCCATCGTCACCGCGCGCAGGACGTGCCGTGTCGACGCTCGCCCGGCTGTCCATCGTCTGGATGAACCGCTCGATCAACACCTGGGCCGCCTCGAGACCGCTGCGCTGGAGGTCGGTCAGGGCGCGGACGTTGGCCGCGGGATCGAACGCCGCCGACCACGGCGGCTTCGTGCCTGCCGCCCCTTCGCCCGTCGGATCCTCCGGCCTCATCCGCGCCTCCTCGCCCCCACGCCGAATCACGCCAGATCCTGGTCCGACGCCTGGCTATGGTAGGTCGGCGGATCGAACGAGCCGGGAGGGTTCGATGAGCGAGCGGGCGAACCTCGTCAGCCTCTTCAGGGAGGTCGACCGATCTGTCGTCGCGTTCGGCGACGAGGTTGCCGAGGACGTCGGCGTCGTCCTCGAGCCGTACCGCGCTGGTGCCGCCGGCTGGTTCGAGCGGTACCGCTCGAGCGTCGATGCGACGTTCGACGAAGGCGTTCCCACCCTCGCCGACGCGCTCGAGCAGATGTCCATCATCGAGAATGACATCGAACCAGCCAAGCGCGTGATCGCCAGCGCCGCGCTCGCCCGGGCTGATCCGCAGACGTTCCTGCCGCCCCCGGGTGACACCCAGCTCAACGACGTCACGTTGCTGGTCGAGGTGCTGCGGCCGGTGATGCATCCCGAGAATCAGACGCAGGAGAAGGGTTTCGAGCTGCTCCGGCTCCTTGGGGGTAGCGACGAGGAGGGCAACGTCGACCTGGCGTTGAAGTATGACTGGCAAGCGACGCTGGCGGTCGCTGTCGAACGGCAGCTGCTCGAGGCGCGTGTCGCCCATGATGCCGCGCAGTGCTGCCACGGCTCGTGGATGAACGTCGCCGTCGAGGGCGAGGAGTGGCCGGCCTCCGTGCTGACCACGAGCTTCTCCACCGCCGTCATCGATCTGCCCGGACTCAGCCGATACCTCAGTCCCGAGAACTGGCCCGGCTGCTGCTCGCTGTGGTGCGACATGCGCCGGCTCAACGTCGGTGGCTCGCCGGCCTGCTACCTCGAGCACATCAGCTTCGGCTGCCCGGGTCCGTGGCACCTGAAGACGTGCCTGGAGTTCGTCCGAACGGACCTCGATCAAGCCGTCAGCCTCGAGTACCAGCGGTGCCATGACGCGGCGCACCTGCCGGAGTCGGATCATGTCGTCCGGGTCGACGAAGGCTCCATCGTCGCCGTCCAAGAGGGCCCGCAAGTGCGTGTCACGTCGACGAAGCGAGTGTCGTTCCGCGGCCCGTTCGACGCACCGTCGTTCGCCATGTGGGCGTGTGTCCTCGGGTACGGCGAGGCGGCCCGAGAGATGGTCTTCCGCTGTGCGAGCGATGTGAACAAGGCGCCGAGTCAGGCATGGCAGGCCGACCTGCCGCAGGGCGGCGCCAGCGTGGGCGGCCAGAAGTCCGCGCCGGCATGGCCGGCGGATCAGGTTGATCACCTGACCGAAGTTGCCGCAGAAGGCATCCGCTCGTCGGGGCAGGCCTTCAAGGACTTCGCGATGAAACTGTCGACGACGGGCGCCAGCTCGGAGGAGATCGTCAAGGCTGCGGCGGCGATGTGGACGGAGCCGGCGCTCGCCATGCTGCGCCTCTGCTCGCCGGCGCACCCGGTTGCCAGCACACCACGCAGCGTGCACTCCGACCCCTTCTCGGCCGGATCGTTGGTTGCTCCGCAGGTGCGGCAGATCGTTGTGTCCGACCCCCTCGTGAGCGGGTTCGGGCATCGGATCGAAGTGGCCGCGCTCCGCGCCGAGCCGCCGGTCCTGCCGCCGGGTGAGCACCAGTTCCGCATCGCCGCCGAGATCGTCAACCAGCGGGCCGGCATCTACCGGGGTGCAGTGACCGTCGTCGACGATCTCGGTGCCGCCGGCGCCCAGTCAGCCGGCGTGCCAGTGCAGGTCTGGCTGCAGGTGAGTTGAGGTCCCATGGCGGCGGAGCACGGCGACGGTCAACTCGACGCCCTCCTCGACCGGGCCGTCGACGCCGTCAACAGTGGCCGGCTCGATGACGCCAAGCGGCTGGCCCGTGAGGCGCGCGCCCTCGACCACGACAACGCAGACGTCGATGATCTGCTGAGCGGCCCTCCCGACAGCGGTGGGGTGCTGCGTCGCCCGACGATCATGTTCTGCGACCTGGTCGGTTCGACGGCGTTGTCGTCACGCCACGACCCCGAGGTGTACCGACGGATCGTCGGGCGATACAAGGAGACCTGTCGCGAGATCCTCGAGCGCACGTACGGCGGACGGATCATGGCCGTCAAGGGCGACGGCGTGCTCGCCCTCTTCGGTTACCCCGTGGCCCACGAGGACGACGCCGGTCGCGCGGTCTGCGCGGGGCTCGAACTGCTCGACGCCATCCGCGCGTTGTCGGTACGGGCGGAGCGCGAGGTGGGCGAGCCACTCTCGGCGCGCGTCGGCGTCCACCGCGGGCTCTCGTACATCGACGCCCGGGAGGGCGACGTGTACGGCTTGGCCGTGAACGTCGCGGCGCGGCTCCACGAGCTCGCCGAGCCGGGCACCCTCGTCGTCTCGGCCGCCGTCGTGCGCGTGCTGGCGGACCAGTTCGACGTGCGGACCCAATCGCCGCAGAAGGTCAAGGGCGTCGACGAGCCGATGACGTCGTGGCGGGTGCTCGGCGAGCGCGCCGGCGGCCCGGAACGAACGGGGACGGCGGCGCGGGTCGGGCGCGAGCGCGAGCTCGAGCGACTGCGGCAGGCGTGGCACGACGGCGACCCGGCCGTCGCCATCACCGGCGAAGCCGGGATCGGCAAGTCGTTCCTCAGCGACGTGTTCGCGTCGGAGATCGCCGTCACGGGCGCCTTGGTGCTGCGCATGCCCGGCTCGTCGATCCACACCACGGGACTGCACCCGTTCCGCACGCTCCTGGAGCGGCGGTGCGAGATCGGTCGCGGCACCACGAGCGCCGACCGGCTCCAGCTCCTGCGTCGGCACCTCGCCGACCAGCACGTCGACGACGCGCTGCTTCCCGCGCTCGCCGCAGTGCTGCAGATCACGCCGGCGGCGGGCTACGTGGAAGCGGCCGCCGATGGTCGCAAGCTGCAGGCCGAGCTCGTGACGGCGATGACCAGCTATCTGCTGGCCGTCGTCGCGGGGCACGACGCCCTGCTCATCGCCGAGGACGTGCACTGGTACGACGAGGCCAGCTTGGCCCTCGTCGCCGCACTCGTCGGGGAGCGCCGCCGGGGGCTGCGCGTCCTCATCACGAGCCGCGCCCAGCAGGTGCCCGGGGTGCGGGCGACGGCGATCGAGCTGTCGGCACTGGCTGACGACGAGTGCATGGCGCTGGTCGACCAGCTCGACCCCGACGGCGTGACCACCGCCTACCGCGCCGAGCTCCTGACACGGGGGGCCGGCATCCCGCTGTACGTCGAGGAGCTGGTGCGGGCGGGCGTGATCGCCGCCGGCGCGGACGAACGGGGTGCTGGCGAGCTCCTGACCGGCGCACCGGCGCCCGGCCCGGCCGGCATCCCCGAAGTGCTGTACGAGCCGTTGGTCGCCAGGCTCGACGCCATCGCCGGATCGGCTGACGTCGCCTCCGCCGCTGCCGCGTTCGGCGATCGCTTCGACCTCGACCTGCTCGCCGAGGTCCTCGATGTATCCGCGGACGATCTCCGTCCGGTGGTCGTGGCGCTGGCCGACGCCAGGATCCTCGAGCCGACAGCCGGCAACGGCGAGCGCTACCGCTTCCGCCACGACCTCATCCGACAGGCGGCCGAGGAGCTGCAGCCGCCCTCGACCCGTGGCGAGATGCACGGTCGAGTCGCCGACGTCCTGCGACGCCACGCCGTCGACGAGTCCTCCGTGGACTGGCTCAGCTTGGCCCGTCACTACGACCTCGCCCGTCGTCGGCTCGATGCGCTCGACTGCTACGAGCACGCCGCCGACGATGCTCGGCGCATCGGGGCCGTGGCCCTGACGCGCCAGCGCCTGGAGCAGGCGATCGAGCTGGTCGACGCCGTGCCGGCCGGCGCCGCCCGAAGCTCGCGGGAGATCAGCCTTCGCCTGGCGCGGGCGTTCCTCGCCGTCTCCGTCGAGGGCAACGCCAGCGTCAGCGCCACTGCGGACTACGAACGGTGTCTGGAGCTGGCCCTCGGCGGATCGTCCGACGACGAGGTGCTGCGGTCGCTCATCCCACTGTGGTCGTACTACGCCAGTCGTGCCGATCTGCGCCGGGCGACAGAAGTGGCCGAGCTGCTGCGGACGGTGCTGCACGACCGGTCGGAGTTGTTCCTCATCGAGAACCGCGCCAGTTTCGGCGTGCTCGACTGGTTCGCCGGACGCTTCGTCGAGGCCGATCTCTGCATGCGGGCTGCCGCCGCCGACGTCGAAGGCCGGTCCGGGCAGTCACCGTTGGTCGGCCGCTGGTTCCTCCCCAACGATCCGACGGCATCCATCTACACCCATCTCGGGCTCAGCAGCTTCGTCCGCGGTGACTGGTCGGTGGCGACGGATGCCTTCTCGATCGCCGAGGCGGTCGCCGCCGAGCTCCCGTTCCCCCAGGGCCCGTACAGCCTGGCCTACAACCACACCTACCGGTCGTGGGCCCTCACCCACCTCGGCGCCTTCGACGAGGCGCGAGCAGACGCGGACGCCGCACTGGCGCTTGCCGAACGACATGGCTTCGACTTCTGGACGATGGCCGGGACCACGCAGCTCCTGGCTGTCGACGTGCACCAGGCCTGCCGCCAGGACACGATCGACGACGATCAGCTGAGCGTCGCCGCCGCCGGGCTGGAAGGGCTGATCGACGTGTGGAAGCTGATCGACGTCCGGGTGCTGCTGCCGTCGATCCTCGCCGTCGCGGCGATGGCCAGGGGGAAGCTGGGCGACGTCGAGACTGCCGTCCGGCAGCTGGACGAGGCGACCGAGGTCGCAAGCGACGGCGGTCCCGGCTTCTACGACGCCGAGATCCTGCGCGTCAGAGCGATGTTCGAGCCCGATCCCGCAGCCGCCGCGCGGCGCTTGGTCGAGGCGTTCGCGGTCGCCGGTGCCCAAGGCGCGACGCTCTTCCAGCTGCGCATCGCCGCCGACCTCTACGTCCTGGACCCGGCGCAAGGAGCGCCCCGGCTCGACGAGGTGCTGGCGGGGTTGCCGCCGACAGCGGACCACCCCGAGCTGCAGCGAGCCCGCCGGCTCCGGCGATCCGACGTACGGGTGGGATGACGGCGGGCCGCCGCCGGGTGGCGATCCTCGGTGGCGGGATGGCCGGTCTGTCGGCGGCCTGGCGGCTCAGCGAGCCGGGATGGCGTGACGACCTCGAGTCGATCACCGTCTATCAGCGCGGCTGGCGACTGGGCGGCAAGGGGGCCAGCAGCCGTGGCGCCAACGGGCGGATCGAGGAGCACGGGCTGCACATCTGGCTCGGGTACTACGAGAACGCCTTCCGGCTGCTGCGCGAGTGCTACGAGGAGCTCGATCGTCCCCGGAGCGCGCCGGGCGTTCCCATCGCCACCTGGCGCGATGCACTGATCCCGGCGCCCGTCGTCGGTCTGTTCGAGCGCCACGGCGACCGGTGGACACCGTGGGTCGGCGAGTTCGCCGCCAACGACGAGGTTCCGGGCGAGCCCGGCGGGAGCGGTGGGCCGATGACGGTGGCCGGGTTCGTCGCCCGTGCCGTGCGCCTGCTCGGTGACTTCGTCGCGTCGCTCGCGCCGCAGGGCGCCGTCACACTCTCCACCCACCCGGTCGCTCCGCAGTCTCGTCCGTGGTCGCTCGCCGGCAGTGACGAGGCCACGACCCGCAGGACCTGGCACCTGGCGTCCGTCGTCCTGGCCACGCTGCGCGGCATCGTCGCTGATGGGCTGCTCACCGATCCGCGCGGTTTCCGGGCGATCAACGACGAGGACTACCGGGCGTGGATCCTCCGCCACGGCGCCTCGGCCGAGGCCGCCGACTCGACGCTCGTGCGTGGGCTCTACGACCTCGTGTTCGCCCACCGGGACGGCGACCCGGCGGTGGCCTCGTTCGGCGCCGGCTGGGGGGTCTTCCTGTCGGGCAAGACGTTCTTCGACTACAAGGGCTCGATCTTCTGGAAGATGACGGCCGGGATGGGCGACGTCGTGTTCGCTCCGCTGTACCAGGCCTTGCGCCAGCGCGGCGTCGAGTTCTGCTTCCTCCACCGCGTCGATCGGCTGCACGTGGCCGCCGATCGGCGGACGATCTCCGCCGTGACGCTCGGCGTGCAGGCGGGCCTGGCGCCCGGCGTCGAGCGCTACGAGCCCCTCATCGAGGTCAAGGGCCTGCCGTGCTTCCCGTCGGCCCCGTTGCTCGACCAGCTCACCGTGCCGGCCGGCGCCGATCCGCCGACGTTCGAATCGCACGCCGCGCCGCGCGCCGACGCCGCCGTCAGGTTCCTGCGCGCCGGCGAGGACTTCGACGTGCTGGTGTTCGCCATCCCCGTCGGGATGGCGAAGTTCGTGTGCCCCGAGCTGATCGCCGACCGGCCGGCGTGGCGCCAACTGGTCGAGCACGTGCCCACCGTGGCGACCCAGGCGCTCCAGCTCTGGCTGCGCGAGGACGAGCCGTCGCTCGGCTGGCCGCGTCCCGGGGTGACGATGACCGGTCACGCGAAGCCCCTCGACACCTGGGCCTCCATGCCGCAGGTGATCGATGCCGAGGATTGGCCGAACGACGAACGACCGCGCACGATCGCCTACTTCTGCGGCACGCTCGACACACCGGCGGGGGAGGACGGCGATCACCTCGCCCGAGTACACCGCAACGCCCTGCAGTTCGTCGAGCGCGACCTCGCCGGCCTGCTACCCGGCGTTGCGGTCGACGGCGCCGTGCGGTGGGACCTGCTGTGCGGTGCCGATGGGACCAGTGGTGCCGACGCCCTGCGCACCCAGCACGTCGTCGCCAACGTCGATCCGTCGGACCGTTACGTGCAGTCGCCGGCGGGCACCGACCGGTACCGGTTGCGACCGGACGAGGGTGGCTACGAGAACCTCGTCCTCGCCGGGGATTGGACCGATTGCGGGCTCAACGCCGGCTGCATCGAGGCGGCAGTGATGTCCGGGCTGCAGGCGGCGAACGCCCTGCTCGGCCGGTCCCAGTTCCACCGCATCGCCGGTCTCTACCTGCCGTAGCACGTGCCTGGGGCCACGTCCGAACGGGAGCTGGTGCGGCATCGGGTGAAACAAACGTTACGGTTGCATGACGACGCGGGCCCAACCTGACCAGATAGGGGAACTCATGCAACGAACTCGACGACTGGTGGCCGCCGCCACCGTGATCGGTGCCGCCGGCATCGTCGGCGTGGCCGCGCCAACGGCCGAGGCCGCGCAGTGCAACCGGAACAACAACAACATCGCCAAGCTCACGGAGTGCGTGACCGTCGACGGCGTCATGCGTCACGAGCAGGCGTTCCAGGACATCGCCGACGACAACGGCGGCACCCGCGCCTCGGGGACGCCCGGCTACGACGCGTCCGTCGAGTACGTGGCCGACACGCTCAAGGCGGCCGGGTACGAGGTGACGATCCAGCAGTTCCCGTTCTTCCTGTTCGAGGAGCTGGGCGAGTCGGAGCTGGAGCGGATCGCGCCACCCCCGCAGGAGAGCTACGTCGACGGCACCGACTTCGCCGCCTTGGCCCAGACCGAGGACGGTGACGTCACCGCCGCCGTCACGCCGGTCGACCTCGACCTCGGTCTCGGCAACACGTCGACCAGCGGCTGCGAGCCCGAGGACTTCGCCGGGTTCCCGATTGGCAACATCGCCCTGATCCAGCGCGGCGTGTGCACGTTCGAGCTCAAGGCCGAGAACGCCGCCGCCGCCGGAGCTGTCGGTGTGATCTTCTTCAACCAGGGCAACACGGCCGATCCGTCCCGGCAAGGCATCCCCGCCGTCACGATGGGCAACGGCTACACGGGCGGCATCCCGACGGTCGGCACGACCTACGCGCTCGGCGAAGAGCTGGCCAACACGCCCGGCCTGGAGATGCGCATCTTCACGAACGTCTCACGCACCCAGAGCGACACGTTCAACGTCCTCGCCGAGTCGGCGGGCGGTGACGACAGCAACGTGGTGATGGCCGGCGCCCACCTCGACTCCGTCGCCGAGGGCCCCGGCATCAACGACAACGGCTCCGGCTCGGCGGCGTTGCTGGAGACTGCCGTGCAGATGGCCAAGGTCAACCCGCGCAACACCGTGCGCTTCGCCTTCTGGGGCGCCGAGGAGGCCAGCCTCGTCGGGTCGACGTTCTACGTCAACGACCTCGTCGCCAATGACACCGAGTCGCTGGAGTCGATCGCCCTCTACCTCAACTTCGACATGGTCGCGTCACCGAACTACGGCCTGTTCGTCTACGACGGTGACGGCGATGCCTTCGGGCTGACCGGGCCCGACGGCTCCGACGACATCGAAGCTCGGTTCGAGCAGTTCTTCGCCGATCGGGGCGTGGCGTCCCGGCCGACGGCGTTCAGCGGTCGTTCCGACTACCAGGCCTTCATCCTCAACGACATCCCGGCCGGTGGCCTGTTCACCGGCGCCGAGGGCATCAAGACGGCGGAGGAAGAGATGCTCTGGGGTGGGGAGGCCGGCGTCGCCTACGACATCTGCTACCACCAGGCCTGCGACACCATCGACAACCTGAGCCTGGATGCGCTCGACATCAACTCCGATGCCATCGCCGCCACCACGCTCTTCTACGCGATGAACACCGAGGAGATCAACGGCCTCCCCGGGAAGGGCAACTTCCGGACCGTCTCGCCGGGGGATCCGGATCTCAACCTGACCGCCGACTGACACGACGTGGTGGTGGGGCCGGCGGGGGCTCCACCACCACGAGTCAGCAACGCTCACGGCGCCGCGCCAGACACCCCGATAGGTGAGTCAGGCGTCGGGATCGTGGATCACGGTGGCGTAGCTGCCGATGCCGATCAGCTGGTCGGCGGCGACGCGCCGATCGGCCAGCACCAGCGCCTCCACCGCCCCGGAGTCCGGGTCGATGTCGATGGTCCCGAGCGGGCCGAGCTCCCGGCCCTCGTCCGTGAGCACCCGCCCACCGAGCACCTTGGCCTGCCGGCACCCCGGCCCGACGTCACTCGGTGGCGCCCTCACGACGTCGACACGTTCGATCGTGACTGCGTCGGCGCCCATCGACTTGATGTCCGACCACTCCAACCACGCGCCGCCGTTGGCGCTCTTGCCGACGACGAGGCCGCGCACCGTGCGGCGGCCGACGTCGACGACGATGTCGTCGATTCGACCGGCGGTCGTGGCGGTCGACACGTCGAGCACCGGCTTGCCGAGCAGGTCGTCCACGTTCACGAGGCACCTCGCAGCAGGTCTCGGTAGCGGTCGACCGCCTCGCCGAAGCCGGCGAGGTCAGTGGCCACGTAGTCCACGGCGGACGCCGGCACGATGATCGCCTCGCCGGAGACCGCGCCGATCTCCGGGAGCGGCAGGTAGGACCGCCGCCCTCTGCGCTGGTCGGGCTCGTCGGCCGGAACGACCTCGTAGCCCACCACCGAGCCGTCGCCGGTGTCGACGACGACGTCGGTCACCGTGCCGACCTGGATGCCGGTGTCGGTCATCACCCGGTCGGCCAGGACGTTGCCGCCGGCGGGCGCCGCGCTCGGAGCATCGGCCGACAGCTCGACCTCGGTGGCGACGATGATGGCGTGCGGCCCGACGGCGCGGATCTGCTGGCGCAGGAGGTGGTCCTTGAGACGGCCGGCGAACCGTCCGCGCTTGTTCAGCGTGAAGCCCAGGACGTGACCGGCGTCGGCGTCGAACATCACGTCGCGCACCTCGGCGATGTCCTCGCCGGCCAGCGTCACGATCGGCAGGCCGACGAGGTCGGTCCCGCGCACCAGGGCCTTCACGGCGTCCTCCGCTGGTCGACGGCGACGACGCCGCCCGCCCGACGTTTGCGCAGCACCACCAGCACTGCGACGACGGCGATCACGATCACCGCCAGGATGATCCAGAACACGACGTCCACCGGAGTCTCCTCTCGTCCCCGAACCTGGGACGGCGAGTACCCCATCCGGGAACCGGAGAAACGGAACGGGCCAAGCGAGACTCGCCGGATGCGGATGCGTGTGCTCGTCGTGGTGCTGGCCGGCGGAGCCGGGAGTCGGCTGGCGCCGCTCACCGATCGGTTGGCCAAACCGGCCGTGCCGTTCGGCGGGATGTGCCGGCTGATCGACATCACGCTGTCCAACGTCGCCCACAGCGGGTTGAGCGACGTGTGGGTGATCGAGCAGTACGAGCCGCACGCCCTGAACGACCACCTCGCCAACGGGCGGCCGTGGGACCTCGACCGCACCCACGGCGGGTTGCAGATCCTCCCGCCGTTCCAGGGTCGCGGCGACGACGACGCGATGGCCGCCGGCAACGCCGACGCGCTCGTCCTGAATCGGGCGGCCATGGCCGGGTTCGGCCCCGACGTCGTGATCACGATGAGCGCCGACCACGTCTACCGGCTCGACCTGCGCGACGTGCTCGACACGCATCGCCAGCACGGCGCCACGCTCACGGTCGTCACCACGGACCCGCCCGAGGACGAGGATGGCTCGCGCTTCGCGTGGGTCGCCGTGGACGGCGCAGAGATCACGGCGTTCGACTACAAGCCGGAGGAGCCGACCGGCGACCGCGTGTGCACGGAGGTCTTCTGCTTCGACGGTCCGGCGCTCCTCGAGTGGCTGGAGCGCATGGCCGGCGACGAGTCGGACGAACGGTCAGGCGGCGACTACGGGGACGTGTTGCTGCCCGAGCTCGTCGCCGACGCGGACGCCGTGGTCGTGGAGCACTTCCTCGACGGCTACTGGCGCGATGTCGGCACCATCGGTGCCTACCACCGTGCACACATGGAGCTGCTCGGCGACGATGCGCCGCTGTCGCTCGACGATCCGGCGTGGCCGTTCCTCACCGGGTCCCTGATCGGTGGGCCGGCGCGCGTCGGTGAGGGCGCCATCGTCGATCGCTCGCTGCTGGCACCCGGTGTGCTCGTCGCCGGCACCGTCCGCAACAGCGTGCTCGGACGCAACGTCAGGGTGGAAGCTGGCGCCACCGTCGGCGGCAGCGTCGTGCTCGACGATGCCGTCATCATGGACGGTGCGGTGGTCGAGCAGGCGATCGTCGACGGAGGGGTGACGGTCGACGCGGCGCAAACGCCGACCATCGACGAACCGTCCGGCATCGCCGTCTACGGTGGAACCGATGACGGATCAGCGGAGGATTGATCCGTCGATCACCTGGGCACACGCCCCGTGCTCGTCTACTGGGAGGTCCCCTTGTCCGCCACAATCCTTTGGCTCATCGCTGCCGCGCTCGTCGTCGTCGGCATCATCTTCCTGTTCACCGACAAGGTGATCCTCGGGATCATCCTGATCGTGCTCGGCTTCCTGGTCGGGCCTGGCGGATACAGCATCTTCCGCAGCCGCAGCAGCCGCATCTGACCAACCTTCCGTTCGACGACCGCCGACGCGCGACCCGTTCGCGCTGCGCGCGGCGGTCGCCGACCGGGCAACGGCTGCCGTCATCTGCTGCGCTCAGGCGTGCACGCATCCCTGACCGGGTAGTGCCGGGTGCATGTCCAACGACGCCCCCAAGCCGCTGTCCGAGCTGGTCGATGCCCGCACGATCGTGATGCTGATGACCATGGTCGGCACCGAGCACTCCTCCCGACCGTTGACGTGCCTCGGCGTCGATGGTGATCGGCTGAGCTTCCTCGTCGACCGGTCGACGGACTGGGTCGGTGCGATCGCGGACGGTGCAGCGGTCGTCCACGCGACGGTGGCCGACGGACGTGAGAACACCTACGCGGCGATGAACGGTGCGGCCACGGTGGTCCAGGACCGCGCGGAGATCGACCGCTTGTGGAACCCCGTCGCCGGCATCTACTTCGACGGGCAGGAGGATCCGAACGTGGCCGTGCTGCACCTCGAGGTCGATCAGGGCGAGTACTGGGATGGGCCGAGCGGCCGCATCGGCGCCGCCGTCGGCCTGCTGCGGGCGAAGCTGTCCGGCGACCCCACGAAGTCGGGCGACAAGGGCGAGATCCGGACCGCCGACTGACCAGTCCTCCACCCGGGTGGCCCAGGTCAGGGGTCGGCGAGGGCGACAAGGGCGGCGTTGACGAGCTGATCGGGGAGCAGGTCGAACGTGGCGTACAGCTCGGGGATGCTTCCCGACTGGCCGAAGTCGTCGACGCCGACCGGCACGACGCGGGTCCCGAACACGGAGCCCAGCCAGGCCAGGTGGTGGCTGGCGGCGTCGTGGACCGTGACGATCGGTGCCGCCCGCTCGTGCGGGGTCAGCAGCGAGCCGAGGTGGTGCTCGGGCACGGATGCGGCCGCCGTCCGGGCGGCCTGCTGCGTTGACTCGCGCCAGCCGCGGTACAGCCGGTCCGGGCTGGTGACGTCGAGGACCAGCGCCGCCACCCCTTCCTGCTCCAGACGGGCGGCCGCAGCGAGGGCTTCGGGGACGACCGGACCGCATGCCACCACGACGACGTCGGCCGGACGGTCGGGCTCCCAGAGGCGGTGGGCACCGGCGAGCACGGCGGCGCGCACGTCGTCCTCGCCTCGGCGCTCCACGGCGGCGGTGAACGGTGATTGGTCGAGTGGCCGGGTGGACAGTCGGAGGTAGGTCGAACGTCCCTCCGGCGCAGCGAGCTCCGCCAAGCCGTCGCAGAGCAGCCAGTCGAGGGCTCGGGCGTACGCCGGTTCGTGATACGTCAGTGCTGGCAGCTCGGCGCCGATCGACGGCGTGATCGTCGACTGGTGGGCACCGCCCTCCGGCGCCAAGGTGATGCCGGCCGGGGTGCCGACGACGACGAACCTGGCGCCGGAGTAGAGCCCGAAGATCAGGGCGTCCAGCCCGCGACAGACGAACGGGTCGTAGACGGTGCCGATCGGCAGCAGGTGGTGGTCGTGCAGCTCGTGGCCGAGCCCCAGCGTGTGCAGCTGCAGGAAGAGGTTCATCTCGCTGATGCCGAGCTCGACGTGGCGCCCCGCCGGCGACTGGTGCCAGCGCAGCAGGCGACGCTCGCCACCATCGCCGAAGCCGTAGTCGGTGCGCTCGTTCGGGGTGAAGACCCCAACCTTGTTGATCCACCCACCGAGGTTGGTCGAGACGCTGACGTCCGGCGAGACGGTGACGATGCGCTCGCCCACGCCGGCGATGTCGGCCAGGCGGGTCAGCATCCGCCCGAACGCTTCCTGGGTGGAGACTCGACCGGTCGTCGCCACGCCGGTCGTCACCGGGATGGCCAGATCGGGTCGTGCCGACACGGGCACGTTGTTCAGCTCGCCACCGACTGACGCGCAACGCCGCCCCTCGGGTCCGTCGGGGTCGAACCGGGCCCACTCGTCGCCGGCGTCGAGGCCGACCGACGCCCGCAGCTCGTCGATCTGGGCGCCAGAGAGCAGCAGCGAGTGGTTCAGCGGGTCACCCGCCATCGGCAGGCCCCACCCCTTGATCGTGTAGGCGAAGACGACGCTGGGCCGGTCCGCCACGTGGTCGCAGGAGCGGTAGCTGTCGATCAGCAGCCCGAGGTCGTGGCCGCCCAGATCGAGCACGAGCGGCGCGACGTCATCGTCGGCGCGCTCGTCGAGCACGCGCTGCACGGCGCGATCGGCGCCGTTGAGGAAGCGCCGCCGCAACTCCGGCCCACGATGGGCGAACAGCGACTGGTACTCCTCGTTCGACATCTGGTCGATGTGGGCGCGCAGGGCGTCGCCACCCGGCTCGGCGAACGCCGCCTGCAGCCGTCGCCCGTACTTCGCCGAGACGACGTGCCAGCCGGCCCCGGCGAAGAACTCCATCAGCTTCTTGATCTTCTGGTCCGGCACCACCCGATCGAGGCTCTGGCGGTTGGTGTCGACGACGAGCATCACGTTCCCCAGCCCTTGCAGTGCCGGCTCGGTGATCGCCTCCCACACGTTGCCCTCGTCGAGCTCGGCGTCGCCCGCCAAGGCGATGAAGCGGGTTGGGGTGGTCGCCCCGCCATGCAGCTCGACGTACCGGCGGGTGGCGGCGGCGAACAACGGCGCCACCACCCCGAGGCCGACGCTGCCCGTCGAGAAGTCGAACACGTCGGGGTCCTTGGTCCGGCTCGGGTAGGACTGCAACCCACCACGGGCCCGCAGCTGCGTGAGGTAGCTGCGATCCAGCTCTCCTGTCAGGTACTTGATGGCGTGGTACACGGGCGAGGCGTGCGGTTTGACCGCCACCTTGTCGGCTCCCGACAGGTGGGCGAACCACAAGGCGGTCATGATTCCGACCATCGACGCCGACGACGCCTGGTGGCCACCGACCTTGATCTCGCCCGGAGGGCGTTCGCGGTTGGCGTGGTCGACAATTCGCACGGCCAGCCACAGGACGCGCCGCTGGATCGACTCCAGCGTCGCCAGGTCCTCCTCCACCGACCCGATCGTGCCAAATCCCGAGCGGTTGCGACGGCCAGGACCGGCCGGTAGACGGTCGCCGTGACCGTTGAGGTCCCACCGGCACCACGCTCGCCGGCTCTGTCCTCCCGAGCCGCGACGGCGATCCTCGCCGGCCTCGGCCTGCTCGTCGCGCTCGGTGTCGTCGCTCGGCTGTGGCCGCGCCGGGCCCTCTGGCTGGACGAGGCGCAGAGCGTGGCGATCGCCAGCGAGGCGATCACTGCCATCCCCGGCGTGCTGCGCACCGACGGGGCGCCGCCCGGCTACTACCTCCTGCTGCACAGCTGGATGGCCCTGTTCGGAGACAGCGACGTCGCCGTCCGCTCGCTCTCGGTGCTGTTCTCGCTGGTCACCCTGGCGGTGATCGCGCTGCTGGTGCGGCGCATTGCCGACACCCGGGTGGCGATCGCGGTGACGGTGCTGCTGGCCACCAACCCGTTCGTGATCCGCTACGCCACCGAGGGTCGTATGTACGCCCTGGTGATGCTGGAGGTGGTGATCGGGATGACGGTCCTCGATGCCTGCCTGCGGCGGCCCAGCCTGGCCCGGGCCGTCCCGGTCGGCATCGTCACCGCCCTGCTGCTGTACACCCACTACTGGGCGATCTACCTGATCGCCGCCGTCGGGTTGGTGTTGCTGGTCGCCGCCCGGCGCCCCGGACCCCCGAGGACGGCGTTGCTCGCCGTGGCCGGCGGCGTGGTGCTCTGGCTGCCGTGGGTGCCGACGTTCCTGTTCCAGTCCGATCGCACCGCCACGCCGTGGGCCGAGCCCGCCCGCCCGGCCTCGGTGGCCGCCGTCTTCGACGCCGGTGGTTCCGGAGCGCTGCCGATCGTGCTCAGCGTGGCGATGGCGGCCCTGGTGGTGCTCGGCGTCTGGCGCGGCGATCGCCTGCTGCGCCGGCCGTCGTCGGCACGCAGTCTCGGGGTCGTGCTGGGCCTCACCCTGCTCGGCGCGCTGGCCGGGGCGATGTTCAGCGACAGCGCGTACGCCTCGCGCTACACGTCGGTCGCCGTGCCGCTGATGATCGTCCTCGCCGCCATCGGCGCGTCGACGCTGCGACCGGTGTGGTCGGCGACGGTGCTGGCGCTGGTCGGCGTCGTCGGGCTGGTCCTTGCCGGTGTGGAAGTGGCGACGGCCCGGACGCGATCGGCGGCGTTCGTCGAACCGCTGCGCGTCCTGGCCGGCTCGGGCGACGTGCTCGTGTACTGCCCGGACCAGCTCGGTCCGGCGGCGTCACGCCTGCTCGAACAGGGTGGGGTCGACGACGTGCGTCAGATCGTGTTCCCGCCGCGACGTGATCCCGACCGCGTCGACTGGATCGATTACGAGGACCGCCATCGCGCCGCCGATGCCGCATCGTTCGTCGGCGGCCTGGTCGAAGGTGCTCCCGACTCGGCGATCTGGCTCGTCTTCAGCGGGACCTATCCGCCGACCCAGCGGGCCTGTCAGGGGCTGTTCGACGCGTTGACGCTGGTCCGCCCCGGTCGCCAGATGTTGATCAGCGACGATCCAACGCTGTCCGACCACGGCGCCCTCTGGCGCTTCACGCCGTAACGCGCCGACTTCTCTAGCGCATCACGGGGGCGGAACGGCCGGTGCCGGACGGCGCCGAGCCGGCCGATTCCTCGTGGTACTCGTCGTCCACGTTGACCGCCCACAGGTCGTGGTCGGCGAGATCGAGGATGTTCTCGACGGCGAGCATCGCCGTGAGCATCGAGTGGTCTTGGTTGTTGTACCGGTGCATGCCGTTGCGGCCCACCGGCTGGACGTTGCAGGCGTGATCGGCCAGCCAGGCGCGCATCGTGTCGACGTGCTGGTGGTACGTGCCGTCGTAGACCGGATAGGCCTTCGGCACCCGGGTGACGAATCCGCGCTGGACGTCTGAGCGTTCGCACAGCCCGATCCGGTCCAGCTCGTCCGCGGCGAAACGGATCATGTCGTCGTCGGCCATGCTCCACAGCTCATCGTCCTCGTTGACGAAGTACTCGAGGCCGAGGCACGTGAAGCCCGGCTTGACCATGTAGGGCGACCACGAGCCGAAGTTCTGGACGCGCCCGAGCTGGACCTCGGGGCTGTGCACGTAGATCCAGTTGTCCGGGAAGCCGGCGTCCTCGGGGACGACCAGCGCCACGGTCAGGAAGTCCCGGTAGTTCAGCCCGTTGGCCGCCTCCAGCACCGCCGGCGGCGGCGGCGGTTGCATCGCGCCCAGCAGGTGGCTGAGCGGCATGGACGAGATCACCTCGTCGCAGGACAGGCGTTCGCCGGTCGCCGTCTCGACGGCCACGGCGCGGCCCTCCTGGTGGTGGATGGCGACCACGGGCGTCTCCATGCGCACCTCGCCGCCGCCCTTCACCACGACGTCGTGGCAGGTCTCCCACATCATCCCCGGGCCGAGCTGCGGGTAGTGGAACTCCTCGATCAACGAGGTGATCTCCTTCTGGTTGCGCTTGGGCATCAGCGCGTTCACGATCGCCGAGCCGAGCGACAGGCTCTTGATCCGCTGCGCCGCCCAGTCCGCCGGCAGCTCGTTGGCGGGGACGCCCCACACCTTCTCGGTGTAGGTCTTGAAGAACGTCTCGTAGAGCCGGCGACCGAAGCGCGACGTGACCCAGCCCTCGAACGTCGACGTGTCGGCGGGCGGCGAGATGCGCGCCCGCGCGTACGACAGCACGCACATCAGCGACGTGCCGATGCCGAGGTTGGTCAGCGCGTTCGACGCCTTCAGGGGGTAGTCGAAGAACTTGCCGTCGTAGAAGATCCGGCTCATGCGCGGACGCACCATGAACTCGTCGCCTGGCAGCATCTCGTGCCAGAAGCGTTCGACCTCCGGCACCTTGGTGAAGAACCGGTGGCCACCGATGTCGAAGCGCCAACCGTCGCGTTCGACCGTGCGGCTGATGCCGCCGACGGTGTCATCGGCCTCGAGGACGACGGGGCAGACATCCCGTTCGACCAGCTGGGCAGCGGCGGTCAACCCGGCGGGACCGGCGCCGATGATCACGACCTTGGGTGCCCGTGCGTCATCTTGACGTTCGGACCCAAGGCCATCGTCGGGCGCGCGCCCTCCCTGGGGCGCGAGGTCGATGGTCATGGGGGGAACTCTCCTCGCGAGCGCGGTGTTCACGATGCCGCACTCAGTTACCCATCATCGCACCACTTCACGCCCATCCCGCAACACCTTCGTAATGATTTGTGGCTGCTCGGGGTCCGCAGTGTTACCGGAGGAAGTCCCGAGCGTCGTGACGCAGCGAGCGTGACCGACCAGGCCCGGCCCAGCCGAGCGAGCGGCCGTCCTCGCCGGGCGCGAGGCCATCGACTCAGCCGGGGTCGTTCTCGTGTCCTGGTCGCACCCGCAGGCCCCGATACGCCTTGTCCGGCGTGATCCGCCCGCGCACCACCCGGTAGATCTCGTCGCACACCGGCATGTCGACGTGGTGGCGTTTGGCCAGCTCACGGGCGGTGACGGCGGTCTTGACCCCCTCCGCGACCATCGACATCTCGGCCACGATCTCGTCCAGCTTGCGGCCCATGCCGAGCTGCTCGCCGACCATCCGGTTGCGGCTGAACGGGCTGATGCACGTCGTCACCAGGTCGCCCATCCCGGCCAACCCGGAGAACGTCGCCGCCTCGCCCCCCATCGCCACGCCGAGCCGGGTCAGCTCGGCCAAGCCCCTGGTCATCACCATCGCCCGGGTGTTGTCGCCGACGCCGAGGCCCTGGGCGATGCCACAGGCGATGGCGACGACGTTCTTCATCGCCCCGCCCATCTCGCAGCCGATGACATCGTGGTTGGTGTAGAGCCGGAACAGCCCGCGGGTCAGGACCTTCTGCAGGGCGGCAGCGACGGCGAGGTCCTCGGTGGCGATCACGCTGGCCGCGGCCTGCCCGGCCATGATCTCCCGGGCGATGTTCGGCCCCGACAGCGCGGCGACCGGGTGTCCGGGCGCCTCCTCCTTGATCACCTCGGTCATCCGCAGCAGCGTCTGCTGCTCCAGCCCCTTGGCCAGGCTGACGATCGGGATCCACGGATGGACCCACTCCTTCGCCGCACGGATCGTCCCCCGCATCGCCGTGGTCGGGACCCCGAGGATCAGCAGCTCGGCGTGGCGCACCGCCTTCTCCAGGTCGTCGGTGGCCATCAGCGACTCGGTCAGCCGGCAGCCGGGGAGGTACGACTCGTTGCTGTGGCGCCCGTCGATCTCCTCGGCCGTCTCCGGGCTGCGCGCCCAGATGGTCGTCGCGTGGCGCGCCGCCACCAGCGACGCCATCGTCGTCCCCCACGACCCCGCCCCCAACACTGTGACCTGCATGCTCGCAATCATGGCCGCCTGACCCGACCACCCGGTCACGCGCCGCATCGCGGGGGTTGGGGGACGGCGGCGCATCATTTACGGTCGTGCCCATGTCCGACACTGTCCTGACCGAGACCCGTGGGCGGGTGCTGCTGATCACGCTCAACCGGCCGGAGGCGATGAATGCCATCGATACCGACTTGGCCCAGGGCGTCCTCGCCGCCGTGGCGCAGCTCGACGGCGACGACGGGCTGACGGCCGGCGTGCTGACCGGCGCCGGCCGCGGGTTCTGCGCCGGGATGGATCTCAAGGCGTTCGCCAAGAGCGGCCCGCCCCAGGGGCTCGGTGACTTCTTCCAGCACGGGGCGCGCAAGCCGCTGATCGCCGCCATCGAGGGCTTCGCGCTGGCCGGCGGCCTGGAGATGGCGTTGGCCTGCGATCTGCTGGTCGCCGCCGACAACGTCAAGCTCGGCATCCCCGAGGCCGGCGTCGGCCTGTTCGCCGCCGGCGGGGCGGTGATCCGCCTCCCCGGGCGCGTGCCGTACGCAGTGGCGATGGAGATGGCCCTCACCGCCGACCCCATCACGGCCGAGCAGGCCCACGCCTACGGGCTGGTCAGCCGGCTGACGGAGCCGGGCAAGGCCGTCGACGCCGCCATGGAGCTGGCCGAGCGGATCGCCCGCAACGCCCCGCTGTCGGTCGCCGCCAGCAAGACGGTGATCCGCGGCACGCGCGGGATGACCGAGGAGGAGGCCTGGAAGTTCCAGGCTCCGCTGATCGCCCAGGTGTTCACGTCGGAGGACGCCAAGGAAGGCCCGAAGGCGTTCGCCGAGAAGCGGGCGCCGAGCTGGAGCGGGCGATGACCGACTGCCGACCACGAGACACGAGGAGGCCCCGCTGATGGCCATCGACTTCAGCCTCACGCCCGAGCTCGAGGAGATCCGGGCCAGGGTGCGCACGTTCGTCGACGACGTGATCAAGCCGACGGAGCAGAAGATCCACGACGAGCACCTCCAGGAGCACGACCGCAAGGCGTACATCGGTGCCCTCGTGGACATGCGCAAGCAGGCCCAGGAGGCCGGGATCTGGCTGCCCCACATGCCGGAGGAGTGGGGCGGCATGGGCCTCGGGCACGTCCAGCTGGCGATGGTCCAGGCCGAGGCGGCCAAGTCGTCGTACGGCCCGTGGGTCTTCAACTGCCAGGCGCCCGACGAGGGCAACATGCACACGCTGCTGCACTGGGGCACGGACGAGCAGAAGGAGCAGTACCTCCGCCCGTTGTGTGCCGGCACGAGCTGGTCGTGCTTCGCCATGACCGAGCCCGAGGTGGCCGGGTCGGATCCGACCCTGATCCAGACCAAGGGCTACCAGGACGGCGAGGAATGGGTGCTCAACGGGCACAAGTGGTTCATCTCCAACGCCCACCGTGCCAACTTCGCCATCCTCATCGCCCGCACGGAGGACGACCCGGACCTGCCCCAGGCGGCCAACACGGCGTTCATCGTCGACCTGCCGTCGGACGGCTGGACCGAGGTGCGCCAGATCGAGACGATGCACGGCGGCACCGGGCACTCCGAGATCCTCATCGAGGACCTCCGCCTGCACGAGTCGAAGATGCTCGGCGGTCGGGGACAGGGCCACCTGCTGGGTCAGTACCGGCTCGGACCAGCTCGGTTGGCCCACTGCATGCGGTGGATCGCCCAGGCCGAGACGGCGCTCGACATGATGGTCGACCGGTCGCTCAACCGGTTCGCCCACGGCTCGCTGCTGGCGGAGAAGCAGGGCATCCAGTGGTTGATCGCCGACTCGGCGATGGAGCTGTACCAGTCGAAGCTGATGGTCCTGCACGCGGCGTACAAGATCGACCGCAAGGAGGACTTCAGCGCCGAAGTGTCGATGGCCAAGCACTTCGTGGCCAACATGCTCAACCGGGTGATCGACCGGTCGATCCAGGTCCACGGCGCCCTCGGCTACTCGACGGACACCCCGCTGGCCCACATGTACCAGCACGCCCGCTGGGCCCGCTTCGCCGACGGTGCCGATGAGGTGCACCAGATGCGCATCGCCCAGCGCACGATCGCCGCCTACAAGGACACGGGAAGCACCCGCAGCGCCACCGGCAACCTGCCGATCTGAACTTTCGTTTACGTCCGGATTTTGGTCGCACCGGCGACCAAAATCCGGACGCAAACGAGGGATTAGGGGCGGGGGCCCATGCGTGGGCCGTCGTTGCGGCCCCGCTTGAGCTCGAAGAACGCCGGGTTGGACGCCGCCGCGACCACCTGGTCGAGCAGGGCGACGGCGGCGTCGCCCTGCGGCGGCGGCGACACGATCGGCCCGAACACGCCAACCCGCGGCGACCCGAAGGAGAGCACCGGCGACCCGACGTCGCCACCACCCGCCAACGCCTGACCCTCGATGGTCGAGCGCTCGACGGCGGCGTCCCACGATTCGTCGTCGGCGGCCGACGCCCACCGCCCGGCGCCGGCGGTGGACGCCACCTGGCCGACCAGCTCCGCCGAGGGTTGCACGCCGTCGTGGTGCACCTGTCGTCCCCACTCGGTGTAGAAGTCGCCGGCCAACCCCTGCTCGCCGTCGGCCAGGAGCGCGGCGATGACCCGGTGCGCCTTGACCGACGCCTTGACAGCCGCCCGGTATTGCTCGGGGATCTCGCTGTCGGCGTTGACCACGGCCAAGCTCAGGTTGTGCCACTCGACGGTGGCGCCGGTCTGCTCGGCGGCGTCGAGGAGCCAGCGGGAGGTCATCCACGTCCAGGGGCAAACGGGGTCGAAGAAGAACTGGAACGTCTCGGTAGCCATCATCGGCAAGGATCGCAGCGCAGGGTGCCGTTGCCTCGCCGACGAATAGCGTGCGGCGGGTGAGCTGGGTCGAGCGCCTCGTCGAGCAGCGCATCGCCGAGGCCATCGAGCGCGGCGAGCTGGATCCCGGTCCCCTCCGCGGGAAGCCGATCCCCGACCTCGATCAGCACCGTCCCGACGGCTGGTGGGCCGAGCAGTTCGTGATCCGGGAGCGCCAACGCCTCGCCCGTGAGGACGCCGAGCAGGACGAGCGGGAGATCAGGAGGCGCTGAGCGGGCCGCGCGCCGCGCCCTCGGGGAACTCGTCGGTGACGACGTGGACGAAGTAGTCGGCAGGATCCTCGGCGAGCTCGGCGAGGAGATCCTCGAGCTCGGCACCGTCGGCGTTGACGCAGTAGTTGAGGAGGAACGGCGGGAACGTCTGGTCCGTGGGTGGCGCGCCCAGGTCGATCGTCACGTCGCCGCCCTCGCTGGGTTCGTCGGCCGTCCCACTGTGCAGGTGGAGCCGGTTGATCTCGTCGGTGCCGTCGACCTCGCCATTGACGCAGACCGTCGACAGCTCGGCGCTGATCTCGAGCTCCAGCAAGCCGCTCGCCCCGGCCGCGCCGGGTCCGGGTACCTCGGCGTCGCCGGCCAGCTCGACGACGAAGAGCGGCCCACGGTCGGGATCGTCGGTCGTCGCGGTGCTGGGCTCGACCGCTGTGCTCGGCGCGGCGGTCGCTTCGGCCTGGTCCGGCTCGGGATCGGAGCCGCCGCACGCCGCCAGCGCGACGACGGTGCCGAGGACGTAGAGAGCGGAGCGCATGGCGGGGCGGACGGTAGCGAACCGTCGGCCGATCGCGTCAGCGCCGACGGGCCCGGAGCACCACGCCCGCCAGCGCAGCGGCACCGGCAACGGCGCCGACCACGGCGGTGGCCACGCCGGCGCCCTCGACACCGAGTCGCAGGCGCCGCCGCCGACGGAGCCCGGCGAGATCGGCGGGCCGCGCCGGCAGCGGGTCGGGCAGGCCGGGCCGCGCGGAGTCGGCGGGCGCCACGTCGTCGCGCACGAGGATCGGCGGCCACGCCCCACGTGGCGTCACGAAGCGGGCCCCCAGCTCCGCCGTCGCCGCCGGGTCCATGTCGTAGGGCTCGACGAACCACCACTCGCTGGCCACCTGCTCCGGCTGGATGGTGAGGATCGTGTAGCCCCGCTTGGTGACCTCGGCCCACGCCACGTGATCGAGCTCCACGACGGCGTCGTCGAGCACGCGCCACAGGCCCGGGTAGTGCGCTCGTCCCATCGCCGCCGATGACACCGCCGGCGTCGTGAACTCGACGGCCACCGCCTCGCCGTCCGGGCGCTCGACGGGCCCGACGAACGCCCACGACGAGTGCACGTCGGCCGACAGCAGGACCGTTCGGCCGCCGGCTCGCCCACGATCGGCGATCCACCGGGCGACCCGCCGGCGCTCGGCGGGATAGCCGTCCCACTGGTCGTCGTGCATGACCCGCCCGTCGAGGATGGCGTACCCGTTGGGGAGCAGGCGGTGGGCAGATCGCAGTGCCCAGGGCCACGGGAGCTCGATCGAGTTGACGACGACGCCGTTGGCGACGATCGCCCATGGCCGCGCTCCGTCAGCCAGCCGCTCCCGGAGCCAGCGCCGCTGCGGCTCCCCGAGCAGCGAACGATCGCTGGCGTCGAGCGGCGGTGCGCCATCACAGCCGGCCTGCAGGTCGCGTCCTACGAACCGTGAGTCGAGGAGCACCAACTCGGCCAGGTCGCCGATGAGGACGGACCGCCAGATCACCTTCGGGTCGGAGCCGTCGCGCAGCCGGGCCGGGATCCACTCCTGGCGCGCTGTCGCCGCGGAGGTGACGCGCACCGCCCACGGACCGTCGCGACCGGGATCGTGGCGCTTGGCCCCTTCACGCCACGCGTTGTCGGCCAGGTCGTGATCGTCCCAGATGGCGATCATCGGGTGCCGGAGGTGCAACGCCTGCAGGTCGGGGTCGGCGCGCAACTGGGCCAGCCGTCGCCGGTAGTCGTCCTGCGTCACGGCCGCGTGGGGCGGGTCGTGGTCGCGCGGGCCGTCGTGCCCGTCGTCCTCGTAGAGGTAGTCGCCGAGGTGCAGGACGAGGTCGACCTCTCGCTCGGCCAGCGCCCGGTACACGCCGAGCGGCGCGATCGCGTAGTGGGCGCAGGAGACCGTCCCGATCCGGAACGAGTCGACGGGTCCCGCAGGGAGCGTGCGTGTGCGGCCGACCGGCGAGTCCTCGCCGCCGGCCGAGAAGCGGTACCAGTAGGACGTCGCCGGCGCCAGCCCGCCGACGTCGACGACGACGGTGTGGTCCCGGTCCGCCGTCGTCACGGCCGACCCGCTGGCGACGATGTCCGTCAGCTCGGGGTCGGCGGCGACCGTCCACTCGGTGTCGGTCTCGTCGGCGCCGAGCCGGGTCCACAGCAGGACGCCCGACGGCGTCGGCTCGAAGGACGCGACCGCGTGGGCGAAGATCGGCGCTCGCTCGAGGGCGCGGGCCTCAGGCGGCGCCACGCCAGTCCGTCGCCCGCGGGTACCACGGCCGGATCGGCAGCGGCGGCTGGAACGGTCGCCAGTCGTCCTCGGGCTGAGCCAGTCGATCGAGGATGGCGAAGACCGTCGCCGGGTTGACGGCCATGCCCACATGGCTGCCACGGATCTCGATGTTCTCGGACAGCGCCCCGACGGCGTCGATGCACGTCTGCCAGGGTGCGATGCCGTCGGTGCGGCTGTAGATCGAGGTGGCCGGGACGGCAAGGGGTGGCCGCTCGTGCTCGGCCAGCTCGCGCAGGGGCAGATCGGCGGTGTGCAGGTGCTCGACGCTCCGCCACGCCTGCTGGGCGGCACTGCGATCGCCCTCGACCATGCGGTACGGGCTGCCCAGCGTGATCACTTGGCGGACCATGTGCGGCTGCTCGCGGGCCAGCACCCGGGCGTAGATGCCGCCGAGGCTCTGACCGATCAGGGTGACCGGTCGGCCGTGCGTGCCGAAGAGCTGCTCGAGCCGGCGGCGCATGCCGGTGACCGCTCGGCGGGTCGGGCCGATGTTGCGGCCCTGCTGCCACGCGTGGGCCCAGTAGCCCTGCCCGCGCAGCGACCAACGCAAGGGCACCGTCGAGAGGTCACTGGCCCCGAACCCCGGCAGCAACAGCACCGGGTGGTCGTCGCCCCGGCCGAGTGCGCGCAGTGCCGGCTGGACGGCCCAGAACCCGGCGGCCTCGAACGGCCAGACCGCCGTCTCCAGCAGCTGCAAGCCACGCGACGGTGGGCGGACGGGGCGGCTCATCCAGCGGCGCTCCGGCGGGTCGCACCGCTCGCCGAACGCTTCGCCGCGGCGCGGCGGGCGGTGGACTTCTTCGCCGCCCGCTTCGACGTGCGCTCGGCGGCCTTGGCGCGCGACGTCGTGGTCCGCTTCGCCGCGGTGCGCTTGGCGGGGGCCTTGGACGCAGCTTTGGCGGCCGACTTGGATGCCTTCGTCGCCCGCCCGCCGGCGCGCCGCGCCTGGCGCTTGACGGGGCCCCGCCGGGGCGGCGCCGGCCGTGGCGGCTCGGCCCACTCGGCGCCGGTGGCCTCGAAGAGGCGGTCGATCTCGGCGATGTGCAGGTCGGTCATGTCCCACAGGTCGGGGACCAGCTCGCGGCAGGCGATCAGTCCCCACGTCATCTCGTCGAGGTAGCTGTGCACCGTGATGTTGAGGCCCATGCCCTCGGCGATCGTCGACACCGGGATGTACTGCTCGAGCTGGGCGCCGCTGAAGTAGAGCGGTTGGCGCGGCCCGGGGACGTTGGAGATGATCACGTTGATCGGCATCGCCACCCGATCGGCCAGGCGCAGCTGCGAGGCCAGGCGGATCGCCGCCGTGGCGACCACCGGCGACGAGTACTGCGTGATGTCGACCATCGCCTCGGCCGGCACGAGCTCGAACTGGCGCTTCGCTGCGTCCATCGCCGCGCGGCAGCGGGTGACGCGCTCGATCGGGTCGGCGCAGTCGGTCGGCAGATCGGCGACGATGCCGGACACGCGGTTGGTCCACGTGTCCTCCTCCTCGCCGGTGCGGATCGAGACGGGCACCATCGCCCGCAGCGGGCGGTCCGGCAGCGCGTCGTGGCGTAGCAGGTACTCGCGCAGCGCACCGGCGGAGATCGCCATCACGACGTCGTTGAGCGTGCCGCCGGTGGCGTCCTTCAGCCGCTTGAGGTTGGACAGCGAGGCCGAGCGCATGGCGAAGCGGCGGTGGGCGGTGATCGACTTGTTCCACGGTGTCGCCGGCGCCGAGGTCACCGGCAGGGCGACGCGGGGCCCGTCGCCCGGGCTGACCACGCGGCGGAGGGCCGAGCCGGCTTGGCGGGCCACCGCGCCGACGCTGGTGATGCCGGCGCTCTCGGCCAGGTCGCGCACGATGCGCAGGCTGGTGCGCACGAGCTTCACCGGGTTGCGGGTCAGGTTCTCGACCGAACGGCGCAGGAGCTCCAGGTCGCCCGGCACGACGCCCGGCGTCCACGGCGGGCTCTCCTCCATCGGCGGAGCATCGGCCGTGAGGTCGTGCATCAGCATCATCATCATCACGCCCGACGCGCCGTCGATCGTGGCGTGGTGGTACTTCGTGAGCAGCGCCCAGCGCCCGCTCTCCAAGCCCTCGATGACGTACACCTCCCACAGCGGCCGGCTGCGGTCCATCGGCCGGCCGACGATGCGTGAGATCTGCTCGCCGAGCTGATCGACACGTCCCGGCGGGGCGATGCTCAGGTGGCGGACGTGGAAGTCGAGATCGAAGTCCGGATCGTCGATCCAGTACGGGTGGTCGAGGCTGAGCGGCACCTCGACGACGCGCCGGCGCATCGGCTCGAGCCGGCCGACGAAGCTGGCGTACCGGTTGTAGACGGCTTCGTACGGGTCGAAGTCGGGACTCGGCCTGGCGTAGATGCCGAGCCCGTTGACGTGTCCGAACGACGTCGCCGTCTCCATGTACAGGAAGCTGCCGTCGAGTCCTGTCAGTTGCTTCATGTGCTGCACCCCCGGCCGACAGTGTGGCCCACGCGCCGAGGACCCACACCAACCGTGTCGCCGGGGAGCCCACGCGGCGGTGTGCCACACTCGCTGGCCAGTGAGTGAGCGAGTCTTCGAGCGAGCGAACCATCAGCACGGTCTTCTTCGTCGGCGGCTTTGCGGCGATGAGTGACGTGGAGGTGCCGACCGACACGGATGTCGGTTGGCTGTCGCCGGAGCGGTTGGAGCAGGTCAGGGCCCAGGTGCCGCTGGTGTACGTCGACGCCATCCCCGTGCGCGTCGATGGTGCGGGGCGCGTCACCGAGGTCGGCATGCTGCTGCGCGTCGCCGCCGACGGCTCGATCAGCCGGATGGTGGTCAGCGGGCGCGTGCTGTTCGGCGAGCGCGTGCGAGATGCGCTGATGCGCCATCTCGAGAAGGACCTCGGGCCGATGGCGCTGCCCCGCCTGCCGGCCGATCCGACGCCGTTCACCGTCGTCGAGTACTTCCCGGACCCGGATCGATCGGGGTTCCACGACCCCCGCCACCATGCCGTCAGCCTGGCCTACGTCGTGCCGGTCGACGGCGACTGCCAGCCGACGCAGGAGGCGCTCGACCTGGCCTGGTTCGGCTGTGCCGAGGCGGTCGGACCGGGCGTGCGGGAGCAGATGACGGGCGGCCACGACCGCCTGATCCGCCTCGCCCTCGCCCACGTCGGCGAACTGCCGTAGGGGTCCGCGTCCGACTGGACCAGGCGTCCTAGGTTGGGAAGTCGATGCCGGAGGGCGACACCATCCACCGTGCCGCGGCCGCGCTGCGCACCGCTCTCGTCGACCAGAAGATGATCTACTTCGAGGCGCCCCGCCTCGTCGGCGTCGTCCCCCGTGCGGGTCGCACGATCGAGCGTGTCGAGAGCCACGGCAAGCACCTCGAGATGGAGTGGGACGACGGCGTCATCCTGCACACGCACATGCGGATGAGCGGCTCGTGGCACCTCTATCGGACCGGGCAGAGCTGGCAGCGCAACCACCGCGAGGTGCGGGCGTTGGTCGAGGTCGAGGGCTGGGTGGCCGTGTGCTTCAGCGCACCGGTCGTCGAGACGTACCGGCGGCCGGATGCCAGCCGCCACCCCGGTCTGCGCGGGCTCGGGCCCGACCTGTGCCGCGACGACGCCGACCTGCGGCGCTGCGTCGACGCCCTGCTCGCTCACCAAGACAGCGAGACCACGATCGCCGAGCTCCTCCTCGACCAGCGGGTGTTCTGCGGTGTCGGCAACGTGTACCGGTGCGAGGTCCTGTGGGTCAGCGAGCTGAGCCCCTTCGCCCGGGTGGCGGACCTCACCGAGGCTGAAGCGATCCGCATCGTCGACCTGGCGGCCGAGCTGTTGCGGGCCAACCTCGTGCACGCCCAGCGGGTCACCATCCCCGGCGTGCGTGGCGGCCTCGGCGTCTACGGTCGTTCCGGGCAGCGGTGCCAGCGGTGCGGCGAGACCATCTCGTGGCGCCGGACGGGGGAGCACGCCCGGATCCTCTACTGGTGCCCGGGATGCCAGGTGCGCCACGATCCGCGCCTGACCGGCGTGCTGGCCGCCACGCCGGCACCCCCGCCGATGGACCCGCACCCCGCGGCGGCCCGTTTCCTCGCCGACCTCCCCTGGCGCCGCCCCGCCTGACGATCGGCCGGTGAGGGCCGATCTGTGAGCTGAGCCGACTCACTTCCGCACGCTGCGCTCACAGATCTCGTTCTGGGCGGCGCTACTCCGTGGCGATCGCCCGGAGGATGTCCATTCGGGCGGCCTTGCGCGACGGGTACAGCGCGGCCACCAGGCCGGCGAGCAGGGCACCGATGAGGATGTAGATGATCGTCGGCGGGTCCAGCGCCAACCGGTCGATCAGGTCGTCGGGCACGGCGATGGCGAGGATCGCCCCGATCGCCGTGCCGACGACGATGCCGATGACGGCCCCGAACGTCGACACGATCACCGCCTCCCAGCGCACCGATCGGCGCATCTGGCGACGGTTCATCCCGACCGCCCGCATCAGGCCGATCTCCCGCGTGCGCTCGACGACCCCGAGGCCGAGGGTGATGGAGATGCCGAGCACGGCGATGACGATGGCGAAGCCGAGCAGCCCGGTGATCACCAGCAGGATCTGATCGATCTGGTCCTCCTGGTCGCGGCGGAACTCGGCGTTGCTCTGCACCTGGGCCTGCGGGAAGCCGGCCACCGCCTCTTGGATGGCCGCGTCGCCGACCGCCGGATCGACCCCTTCGGCCAGCTTGGCCACCACGAACAGGTCGCGTGAGGTGGCCGCCGAGCTGACCTGCGTCAGTGTGTCGAGCGACGTGAGCCAGCCGCCGGCCAGCGACGAGTCGGCGTAGATGCCGGCCACCCGCAGCTCGAGCGTGGTGCCGTTCTGGAACGTCACCGGCACCGTGTCGCCGACGACGAGGTCCAGCTCGTCCGCCGGATCGTCGTTGACCAGCACGCCACCGTCGGCGAGGTCGGCGTAGCTGCCCTCGCGCAGGTCGAGGTCGATGAGCTGCTCGATGACGCTCGGCTCGACGGCTCCGATCCCGCGCTGGGACCCGCCGATCAGCGCCTGGGTGATGCGGATCGGGCTGGCCGCGGCGACCTCCGGCACGCCGATCAGCGCCTCGGCGACGCCGGGCGGCAGGCCCTGGAACGACTCGTCGGTGACGAGGTAGTCGGCCTGCACGGCCCGCTCGAGGATGCCGACGAACGTCGAACGGAGCGAGGCGGCGAAGATCGCCGCCGCGCTGACCAGCGCCACGCCGATCATCAGGGCGGCCGCCGTGGCCGAGGTGCGCCGCGGCGCCCGCCCGGCGTTCTCCCGCGCCAGCACCCCGGGCGTCCCGAGGAGCCGGCTGATCGGCCACCCGATGAACCGGGTCACCGGCCGGGCCACGGTCGACGACACGCTGACGAGCCCGAGGAACAGCAGCAGCACCCCGCCCCCGGCAAGGGCGATCAAGCCGGCGGTCCCGCCGGGGCGGACGAACAGGCCGATCAGGAAGGCCGCTGCGCCGACCAGCGTCAGGACCGTCCCGGCGATCAGTCGGCCGGTGCGCATCGCGTCGAACCCGAGCTCGGGTCGCATCGCCGCGACCGGTGGGATGCGGGCCGCCCGACGGGCCGGTACGACGACCGAGAGCAGCGTGATGCCGACGCCGACGATCACGGCGACGATCACCGTGCGCAACGTGAGCACCGTGCTGGAATCGGGGAACCCGGCGCCGGCGGCGTTGAAGAGGCTGAGCAGGCCACGGGCCACGAAGATGCCGCCGACGATCCCCAGCGCCGTGGCGAGGGTCGCCATGATCAGGGCCTCGACGTAGATCATCCGGCGCACCTGGCGGCCCGACGCGCCGACGGCGCGCAGCAGCGCCAGCTCGCGCAACCGCTGACCGATGGTGATCTGGAAGACGTTGTTGATCAGGAAGGCGCTGACGAAGGCGGTGACGAAGGCGAACCCGAGCAGCACGTTCTGGAACGCGTTGATGAACGTGCTCACGTCGCCCTCGCCCTCGGCGATCAGCACGTCGCGGGTCACGACCTCCGTGCCTTCGGGGAGGATCTGCTCCAGGCGGGCCTGCACCGCGGCGACGTCCGTGCCTTCGCCGACGGCGACGTCGACGCCGTCGTAGAACCCTCCGGCACCGAGCGCCGCGGATGCGGTGGGGACGTCCCACGCCGCCAACGTGGCGCCGGCGAACCCGTCGCTGTCGCCGAGCCCCACCAGCGCGGTGATCGTGTAGGTCGTCCGCCCGACGTCGGTGATCACCTCGATGGTGTCGCCGACGGCGTAGTCCTCACGGTCGGCCGTCGCCGCGTCGATGGCGATCTGGTCCGGACCGCTCGGCGCCTGCCCCTCGCCCTTGATCTCCAGGCCGGACAGCGACGCCGCGCCGGTCCACGCCGTGCCGTACGTCGGCGCGCCCTGGGTCGTGATCGCGTTGCCGTCCTTGTCGACCAGCTGGGCGTACCGCAACAGCAGCGGCTCGATCGCCGACACGCCCTCGACGGCGGCGATCTGCTCCGCCAGCTCGGCCGGGATCGGGTCGCGCTCCTGGGTGCCGCCGCCCTGCTCGAACGCCACCGTCGCCCGGACCTCCAGGTCGACGTCCTCGCTGATCTGCGTGAACAGGTCGCTGAACGTCCTGCGCAGGCTGTCAGCGAGCACGAACGAGCCGACGACGAAGGCGACGCCGACGAGGATGGCGATGGCGATGGCGAGCAGCCGCCCGATCCGGGCGCCGATGCTGCGCCTGGCGATCAGTGCGATCGACCCGGAGCTCATTCGTGTTTGGTCCGGTCGATGACGGCTTCGGGGGTCGGGTCGACCATCTCGTCGACGATCTTGCCGTCGCCCAGGAACACGACGCGGTCGGCGTAGGCCGCAGCGACCGGGTCGTGGGTGACCATCACGATCGTCTGGCCGTAGGTGTTCACGGCGCGCCGCAGGAACTGGAGGATCTCGGCACTAGCCGCCGAGTCGAGGTTCCCGGTCGGCTCGTCGGCGAAGATGATGTCCGGCTGGCTGGCCATCGCCCTGGCCACGGCGACCCGCTGTTGCTGGCCACCCGACAGCTCGCTCGGGCGGTGCTTCAGGCGGTCCTCCAGGCCGACGGTGCGGATCACGCGATCGATCCACTCCCGGTCGCCGTCCTCTCCGCCGAGCATGAGCGGGAGCAGGATGTTCTCCCGAGCCGTCAGGGTCGGGATCAGGTTGTACGCCTGGAAGATGAACCCGATCTTCGATCGCCGCAGCTCGGTCAGTTGCTTGTCGTTGAGCCGGGCGAGATAGGTGTCGCCGACGTACACCGCGCCGGAGGTCAGCGTGTCGAGTCCCGCCAGGCAGTGCATCAGCGTGCTCTTGCCCGATCCGGACGGGCCCATGATGGCCGTGAACTGCCCGGCGGCGAACGCAACGGTGATGCCGTCGAGCGCCCGCACCTGGCTGTCGCCGACGCCGTACACCTTCACGGCGTCGATCGCGCCGGCGGCGGCACTGCGTGCCGGGGCGACGGCGGAGGACACTTCAGTCATCCCACCGTTGTAGTCGCCGAGGGCAAGGAACCGCAGCCGGTTGGTCGGCGCGGGTCGCCGTAGCATTCAGACATGCCCGCCTGCGCCTCGTGCGGCGAACCCATGCCGGCGGGGGCCCGTTTCTGCCCGTCGTGTGGGTCCAGCGCCGACGCCGGTCGGTCGGCGCCGGAGGAACGGCGTGTGGTCACGGTGCTCTTCGCCGACCTCGTCGGCTACACGTCGCTCGCCGAGCACCTCGATCCGGAGAACGTCAAGCTGCTCGTCGAGTCGTGCTTCCGGCGGCTCGTGGTCGACATCGAGGACTTCGGCGGGCGCGTCGACAAACTGCTCGGCGACGCCATCGTCGCCCTGTTCGGCGCGCCCGTGGCTCACGAGGACGACGCCGAGCGGGCCGTGCGCTGCGCGCTGCGGATGCAGCGGACGCTGTCGCGCTACGTCGAGGAGCGGGCAGCGGGCGTGTTCGGGGTGGCCGACATCCGGATGCGCATCGGCATCAACACCGGTGAGGTGCTCGTCGGCACGCTCGCCGGCACCGACTACACGGCGATGGGCGACGTCGTGAACACCGCCGCCCGCCTGCAGTCGCTTGCGCCGCCCGGAGGCGTGCTGATCGGCAGCGCGACCGCCGCGCTGTGCACGGCCGCGGTGACCACCGAGCCCTTCGGGATCACCCAGCTGCGCGGGCGCGATCAGGTCGAGCAGTCGTGGTTGGTGATGGGTGCGTCGGCCGCCGGCGCCCGCGCCCGCCGGTCGGACGTCCCGTTCGTCGGGCGGATCAGCGAGCGGGCGATGCTCGACGCCGCCACGCAGATCGTGCGTGACGGGCACACCGGTGTCGTGTCGATCGTCGGCGAGGCCGGCGTCGGCAAGTCCCGGCTGGCCGACGAGTTGGTCGAGCGGCTCGACGGCGACTCGATCATCGTGCGTACGGCGTGCGCGCCGTACGGCGAGCTCAGCCCATGGTCTCCGGTCGTCACCGGCATCACGGACCTCTTCGGGTTCGAGACCGATGCGCCGCCCGAGGAGGTGCGTCGGATCGTCGAAGAGAAGGCCGCCGCAGTGTGGGGTCTGCACCCCGGCGACGAGGTGGTCGCCCGGTACCTCGACGTGATCTTCCACTTGCTCGGTCATCCGTCGCCGCTCGACCGGGTCGACGCCGCCGGCGCTCGCGACGCCGTCGCCACGGCAGTGCTGGAGATGCTCAGCGGGCACTCCGGCACCCAGCTCACCGTCGTCGTGGTCGACGACCTGCAGTGGGCCGACCCGCTGCTGCGCGACCTGCTGGCGGTCGTCGTGCGCTCACTCGGCAACCGTCCGTTCCTGCTCGTCACGACGCAGCGTCCCGACCCGGATCTGGTGTGGCCGCCGCCCGTCGACCGCCCGCTGATCGTGCGTGTGCCGCTCGGTCCTCTGCGTCGGGACGAGGCGGTGTGCCTCGTGTCGAGCATCCTCGAGGAGCAGGACGCCGAGATGGTCGACGCGCTCGTCGAGCGCGGGGGCGGCAACCCGCTGTTCCTCGTCGAGCTGGCCGCGCTGGCCGCCGACTGCGGCAGCGGCGCCGATCTTCCCGGTTCGCTGCGTGCCCTGATCGCCGCCCGCATCGACCAGCTGCTCCTGCCGCAACGGTCGATCCTGGAGAACGCCGCGGTGCTCGGCCATCGGGGCTCGATCGGCGCGCTGGCCACGTTCGCCAGGGAAATGGACCAGGAGTTCGACATCGCCGACCTCGACGAGCTGGCGACGACCGGCTTGCTCGAGGTCGACGGGCGGGTCTGGCAGTTCGGCAGCGACGTGGTGCGCGAGGTGGCGTACCAGACGCTGACCAAACGGGTGCGGGCCCAGCGACACGCGGGTGTCGCCGCGGTGTTGGCGGCACGCGGCGCCAGCATCGACGACGTCTCCCACCACGCGGCGACGGCGGCCGAGCTGTACATCGAGGTCGGATCCGTTCCGGGCGTGCGCCCGTCGATCATCGACCACGCCATCGAAGCGCTGCGCGAGGCGGGGGTCGACGCGCTCGACACCGGCCGCTACGACGCCGCCATCCGTCACGCCAGCCGGGCGCTCGACTTCCACCGCGCCAGCCCGTCGGTCGAGCGGCGGCTGCTGCTGGTGCGGGCGACGGCCGAGACGGAGCGGCGCCTGTTCGCCGCCGCCCGGGCCGATGCGACCGCCGTGCTGGAGTCCTCCGTGGCCGAGGGGGACCGGATCGACGAAGGCGAGGCCCGCCGCCGGCTCGGCACCCTGGCGCAGCTGCAGGGCGACCTGGCGGCGGCACGCATCTACCTGGATGCGGCGATCGAGATCTTCCGGGACCTGGAGGACGAGCGGCGCCTGGCCAATGCCCTGCGGTCGCGCGGCTTCGCCGAGGTGTTCGGCGGCTCGATGCCCGACGCCCGCGCCTTCCTCGACCAGGCGATGGAGCTGTTCGCCGACCTGGACGACGAGCGCGGGCTGGCGTGGACGCACCAGAACCTGGCCTGGGTGGCGTTCCAGGCCGGCGACTTCGACGAGGCCCAGGTGGCGCTCGGCGAGGCGCGCAGCCGGTTCGAGGAGCTCGGCGACCACACCGGCGTGGCATGGGCGGCCGGGCTGCAGGCGTGGGTGTGGTACTTCCAGCGCCACTTCTCGCAGGCCGAGGAGCTGGCGCTCGAGGTGGAGGCCGAGGCGCGCAAGTGGGGCGACGGCTGGCCGATGCTGATGATGCAGACGCTGCTCGCCAACCTCCGCTTGTGGACGGGTCGGCTGACCGAGGCCGAGCAGCTGGCGGAGCGGGCCCTGCTCGGGTTCCGCGAGCTGGACGACCGATACGGCGTGATGCAGGCCCTCGGACCGCTCAACCGGGCCCGAGCGGCGCTCGGCAAGCAGGCCGACGCCAAGCGCGGGCTGGAGGAGTCGGTGGCGCTTGGCGACAGCTTCGGTGAGCTGTCGATGGCGCTGCAGGCGGCCGCCGGCGTGACGATGCACCTCGGCCAGGGGGAGCTGACGACGTCCTTGGCCGAGCAGGTGCTGGAGCGCAACCGGGCGTCGGGCACGGCGAACAACGAGGCGTTCGTGCTGCTGGCGCTCGGCCGGTTGCAGACCGGCGACATCGACGGCGCGATGGCTGCTGCCGAAGAGCTGACGGTGGAGGACTTTCCGTTCGGCCGTTCGGCCCGGGCCCTCGTGCGGGTGCTGGCCGGTGATGTGGACGGTGGCCGCGCCGATGCCGAGGCGGTGGAGGGGGAGCACGGCGCCAGCTACTTCGACCTGGCGATCGCCCGGCTGGCGGCCGTGCTCGCCGACCAGCGCAGCGGCGCCGACGCCGATGGTGCGCTGGAGCGGCTGTCGTCGCTGGCCTCGGCCGTCGGCGACGTCGGGTTCCTGGCCGTCGTCCAGCGCCTCCAGGACGGCGCCGCCGCCGACACCGAACCGACCACCCTGTCCACCGGCTGGAAACGCATCGTCGACGCCGCCGTGGTGGGGTAGCCGCGCGGGTCGGTTGACGGGGCCGACGAGGCTTTGCGAGTCGGCGTCGGATCTGGGTGCGATCTCTGCCAGGACCTGGCGAGATCTGCGCCCAGTTCGGGACCGCCACGGCGACAGACGGTCGACCCTTCATCCCGCTCGATGCTGCGAACTGGGCGCAGATCCCGCCAGCAAGCTGGCAGAGATCGCACCCAGATCCCTCGGGCAGTCGCTCCGCTCCTGCCCCCTAGCTCGTACAGTGCGGCGACGTGGTTCGGGGGCGGCTGGGGTTTCGGTACCAGCCGGCGCTGGACGGGGTGCGCGGGGTGGCGGTGGCGCTGGTGCTGCTGTTCCACGGGGGGTTCACGTGGATGCCGGGCGGCTACGTCGGCGTTTCGGTGTTCTTCACCCTCTCGGGCTACCTGATCACGTCGCTGGCCCTCGTCGAGCACGAGCAGACGGGCGGCGTCGACGCCCGAGCCTTCTACGCCCGCCGCATCCGCCGGCTGCTGCCGGCCAGCCTGCTGTGCCTGGTGGCCGTCTCACTCATGGCCTGGCGAGGCTGGTTCCTCGACGACACCGACCTGCGTCGCGACCTCTGGGGCGCGCTGCTGCAGGTCGCCAACTGGGTCGATCTGGCCAGCGGCGACAGCTACGCCGACCTCGTCAGCACCGGGCAGGCGGCGGGCTCACCGCTCGACCACTACTGGTCGCTGGCGATCGAGGAGCAGTTCTACTGGGTCTGGCCGCTGGCCCTGCTGCTGTTGCTCCGCCTGCGCCCGGCCGGTCGCTGCTGGGCCTTCGGAGGCTTGGCCGTGACCGGGGCGCTGCTCGCCGCCGGCATCGCCGCCGGGTTCGGCGCCGACGCTGCCTACTGGGCGACGCCGGCGCGGCTGGGCGAGATCCTCGTCGGTGCGGCGCTGGCCGTCGTGCTGCATCACCGCCCGCGAGCCCTGCCGCCCGCCACCGGACTCCTCGCCCCGGCCGGGTTGATCGTCATCGTCTGGGCCGCCAACACCTGGCCCTCCGGGCGCGGACCGGCGTACGACGGCTGGCTCCCGGTGTTCGCGCTCGCCTCGGCGGCGCTGATCGTCGGGCTGCAGGTGCGGTCGCCGTGGCGGCGGTTGGCGTCGTGGCGGCCGCTCGTGGCGCTCGGTGCCATCAGCTATGGCGTCTACCTCTTCCACTGGCCGATCTTCCTGGCCATCGACGAGCGCACCGGCCTGCCGATCGGCGCCCTGTTCGCCGTCCGAGTCACTGTCACCCTGGCCGTCGCCGTGCTGTCGTTCGTGCTGCTCGAGCGGCCGATCCGCACCGCCGCCTCGAGCGGCTGGGTGACGGCGCGCGCCGGGCTCGTCGGCGCAGCCGCCGTCGCGTTGGCGATCGCCGTCGTGCCGCTCGGCCGCCAGCTCGCCACGTCGAGCGGCGACGGGACGGCGGCCGCCGATCGAGGCGCCGACCTGGCCGTCGTCTCGACGACCTCGTCGCCGCCCGCCGCCCCGCTCGCCGCCGTGGTGACGCCGACCACCTCCGTCGCGTCGACCACGGTCGCTGCCCCATCGACCGTGCCGTCCCTCCCCGCCGCATTGACGCGTCCGGTCCGCGTCCTTGTCGTCGGCGATTCGACGGCGATGGCCACGGGGGACGGCATGGTCGAGTGGGCCCGGGATCATCGCGACATCGCCGAGGTCAGCGTCGTCGCCGCACCGGGCTGTGGCTTCGTGCGCGCCGGCGAGATCACCGACGACTTCGACGACCTGTCGGACGCCTGCACGGAGGTGTTCGACGAGGAACTGCCGGAGACGGTCGCCGCTGAGGTGCCGGACGTCGTGCTGGCGATGGTGACGTTGACCGACGTCCTCGATCGCGTCTGGGTCGAGGGCGAGGTCCCGCTCGTCGCCACCGACGACCTGTTCGTCGACCGGTTGACCGCCGAGTACACCTCGGCGACGCAGCGCCTGCTGGACGATGGTGTCGGCAAGGTGCTCTGGGTGGCGCCGCCGACGCCGGACCTGCCCGCCAGCGGTTCGATGCTCCGGGCCGTCGATCCGCTGATCCGCCAGCGCTATCGCGAGGTGCTGGCTGAGCTGGAGTCGGCGTTCCCCGGCCGTGCCGTCGTCGTCGACCTGGCGGCGTGGATGGCGTCCACGACCGACCCGCCGGACCGCGAGGACGGTCTCCACTACTCCGAGGCCGGCGCCCGCGAGCTGGCCGATCGATACCTCGGCCCGGTGGTCGTGGCCGAGGCGGCGTTGTGAACCGATACCCCAGCGGCCTGATCGTCGGTCGGTTCGACCCGCCGCACCTCGGGCACTCGTTCCTCATCGAGCACGCCGCTGCACGCTGCGCTCGGGCCGTCGTCTTCGTGAACAGCGGTCGGCACGACGCCGTGCCGGGGCCGCGGCGGGCGGGGTGGCTGGCCGATCTGCACCCGGAGGTCACGGTGATCGAGGTCGCCCACGACCTGCCGACCGACTTCGGTGACGAGGTGCTGTGGCAGCGGTGGATCGACCTGTTCCGTGACCGGTGGCCGCTGCCGGACGGGCCCGACGTCGTCTGCTCGAGCGACCACTACGTGGCCGAGTTGGCGCGGCGGCTGGGCGCCGAGGCCCTGGTCGTCGACGCCGAGCGTCAGCAGGTGCCGATCAGCGCGTCGATGGTGCGCGCCGACCCCGCCGCCCACCTCGACCGCCTCGCCCCGCCCGTGCGGGCCTGGGTCGAGGAGAACTGGCTGTAGTGCTCAGCTCAAGAGCACCGTTTCAGCTCGGTTGCTTGACGATCCGCAGGTAGGGCTTGGGCGCGTCCCAGCCGTCCGGGTAGATCTGCTTGGCCTCGTCATCGGAGACGGTTCCAGCGATGATGACGTCGTCGCCCTGGCTCCAGTTGGCCGGGGTGGCGACGCGATGGTTGGCCGTGAGCTGCAGGGAGTCGACGACCCGCAGCACCTCGTCGAAGTTGCGGCCGGTCGTCATCGGGTACACGAGGATCAGCTTCAGCTTCTTGTCCGGTCCGACGACGTAGACGTTGCGCACGGTCATGTTGTCGGCGGGCGTGCGGGCGGCCGAGTCGCCGGAGGTCGACGCCGGGAGCATGTCGTAGAGCTTCGACACGGCGAAGTCGGAGTCACCGATGATCGGGTAGTTGGGCGCCGTGCCCTGGGTCTCCTCGATGTCGGAGGCCCAGGCCTCGTGGCGGTCGAGCGAGTCGACGGACAGGCCGATGATCTTGACGTTGCGCTTGTCGAACTCGGGCTTGATCTTGGCCATGTAGCCGAGCTCGGTCGTGCAGACGGGGGTGAAATCCTTGGGGTGGCTGAACAGCACGCCCCACGAGTCGCCGAGCCACTCGTGGAAGTTGATGGTGCCCTCGGTCGTTTCGGCGGTGAAGTCGGGGGCGGTGTCCCCGAGACGGACGGCCATCTGTCGCTCCTTGGATCGCATCGGTAGGGTCGCTCACCGTACCGGCAAACCCGACCAATAGGGTCAAGATTCGGCCGTTGCGGCACAGCACCGACGGCATCCGGTTCGGGGAACAGCCGGCCGGGCGCCGGTCCGTCTCCGGACCGGCTTCCCGCCCGCCAGGTGAATGGTAGTCCAGGTGTGCTGGGGAGGGAAGTCGCCCAACCGCCACGGCGATCGAGCCACGCTCGGCCGCGGGTTGATCAGATCGCTGGGACGGGCTGTCGCCCGCCGGACTCCCCGTCTCGCCCACCGAGACGGAGGACGAAGGCGAAGACGACGAAGGTCACCATGATCCCGACGCACGTGATGACGATCGAGCCGATGCTCTTCAAGTCCGGGTCGAGGAACGGATACGGGTACCAGTCGGCCATCGGCCCGCGGATCATCGTGTACACCAGCCACACCGCGGGGAAGATCAACCACGACGCCGTCTCGACGACGGTCGACCGCAGCGGCGCTCGGTCGAGGAACCAGTCGACGACGATCACGGCCGGACCGATGACGTGGACGACGCTGTTGGTCCACTCCTGGTCAACGCCGACGTTGGCGGCCGCCGGGGCGAGGAGCACGTTGTAGACGACGCCGGTGATCGCCATGTAGAGCGTGATCGCCCCCCGGTAGTTGACGAAGCGCCGATCGGCGATCAGGTCCGGACGCAGGAACAACGCCCCGAGCACGGTGATCGCGCCGATGTTGCTGAGCACCGTGAAGTAGCTGAAGAAGTTGACGGCGTTGAAGCCCGGCTCGTCGGTGCCGTCGGCGAACGTCACGATCAGCGCAACGATGGTCGCCACGGCCATCGCCCCGCGCAGCACTCGCAGGAGGACCGGCATCGCCGGATCGTAGGTCAAGGCTCCGTGGCTACGGTGGGACAGGTGAGGGAGCGGGTCTTCGAGCGAGCGAACCATCGATGCGGGCTTGTCGCTCATTGGTGCCCGGTCGAGATCGCTGAATTGCACGCGTCGCACAGATTGGTGGTGCACCAATGAGTGAGAAGGTGGAGCTCGACGAGCTGGGCAACCGGCTCCAGGACTTCGATGTGGCGTATCTGGTGACGGTCGGCGACGGCCGAGCCCACGTGCTGTCGGTCTGGCCCGAGCTGGGTGCCGGCGGGCTCGTCGTCGACGGGTGCGGTCGCCACTCGCAGGAGAACGCCACCGCCCACCCCGACGTCACGCTGGTCTGGCCGCCGGCGGAGGCCGGCGGTTACAGCCTGATCGTCGACGGGTCGGCCACGGTCGACGGCCCGGCGATCACCGTCTCGCCGACCAAGGCGATCCTCCACCGCCCCGCCGCCGGCCCCGACGGCCGCCGCGCCGGCTCCGACTGCGCCGACATCGCCTGAACCCATCCGAGGGTTTGCTGCATCCGAGGGTCACCTGCGGGGACGCCCCTCCGGTAGCCCTCGGATGGACGCAAACCCTCGGATGGGTGGGGCGGTCAGGAGGAGAGGCCGGCCTTGGCCCGTTTGGCGGCCCGGCCGCGCTCGGTCTGGTCGAGGACGACCTTGCGCAGGCGGACCGATGACGGCGTGACCTCGACGCACTCGTCCTCGGAGATGAACTCGAGCGCCTGTTCCAGCGGCATCAGCCGCGGTGGGATCAGCTTCTCGAAGCTCTCCGCCGTCGACGAGCGGATGTTGGTCAGCTTCTTCTCCTTCGTCGGGTTGACATCCATGTCGTCGGCACGGGCGTTCTCCCCGACGATCATCCCCTCGTAGACGGGTGTCCCCGGACCGATGAACAGCTGGCCGCGCTCCTGCAGCGACAGCAGGGAGTAGCCCGTGGTCGGCCCGGTGCGGTCGGCGACCAGCGACCCCCGGTTGCGGGCCCGGATGGCGCCGGCCCACGGCTCGAAGCGCTCGAACACGTGGTGCAGCAGTGCCGTGCCGCGGGTCTCGGTCATCAGCTCGGTGCGGAACCCGATCAGGCCCCGCGCCGGCACGAGGTAGTCGAGGCGCACCCACCCCGACCCGTGGTTGACGATCTGCTCCATCCGCCCCTTGCGCAGCGCCAGCAGCTGGGTGATGACCCCCATGAAGTCCTCCGGCACGTCGACGGTCAGGCGGTCGACCGGCTCGTGCACGACGCCGTCGATCTCCCGCGTCAGCACGCGCGGCTTGCCGACGGTCAGCTCGAAGCCCTCGCGCCGCATCATCTCCACGAGCACGGCCAGCTGCAGCTCGCCGCGGCCCTGGACCTCCCACGTGTCGGGTCGCTCGGTCGGCAGCACGCGGATGCTGACGTTGCCGACCAGCTCGGCCTCGAGGCGGTTCTTGACGAGGCGCGCCGTCATCAACGTGCCGTCCTGACCGGCCAGCGGCGACGTGTTGATGCCGATCGTCATCGACAGGCTCGGGTCGTCGATGTGGATCACGGGCAGCGGGCGTGGGTCGTCCGGGTCGGCGAGCGTCTCGCCGATCGTGATCTCGGGGATGCCGGCGACGGCGACGATCTCGCCGGGGCCGGCCTCCTCGGTCGGGACGCGATCGAGGGCTTCGGTCGTGTACAGCTCGGCGATGCGTGCCCGCTCGACGGTCCCGTCGGCCCGGCACCACGCCACCGGTCGACCCTTGCGCAGCGTGCCGGAACGGACCCGGCACAGCGCCAGGCGACCGACGTAGGGCGAGGCGTCGAGGTTGGTGACGAGTGCCTGCAGCGGCACGTCGGGGTCGTAGCTCGGCGCCGGGATGCGGGCCAGCAGCAGGTCGAGCAGCGGCGAGAGCGTGGCGTCCTCGGGGAGTCCGGCGCCGTCGGCCGGCCGCTCCATCGATGCCCGGCCTTCCCGCGACACGCAGTACACGATCGGGAAGTCGAGCTGATCGATGTCGGCGTCGAGGTCGAGGAACAGCTCCTCGACGTCGTGCACGACCTCGGCGATGCGGGCGTCGGGCCGGTCGACCTTGTTGATCACCAGGATCACCGGCAGGCGGGCCTCGAGCGTCTTGCGCAGCACGAACCGGGTCTGGGGGAGCGGACCCTCGGAGGCGTCGACGAGCAGCAGCACGCCGTCGACCATCGACAGCGCCCGCTCGACCTCGCCGCCGAAGTCGGCGTGACCGGGCGTGTCGACGATGTTGATCGTGGTCGTGCCGTACCGGACGGCCGTGTTCTTGGCCAGGATCGTGATGCCCTTCTCACGCTCCAGGTCGGTGTTGTCCATGACCCGTTCGGCGACGTCCTGGTTGGCGCGGAACGCACCGGTCTGCCACAGCAGTTGATCGACCAGCGTGGTCTTGCCGTGGTCGACGTGGGCGACGATCGCCACGTTGCGGAGATCATCCCGGACGAGCACCAGGCGAGGGTACGGCCGCCCCGCCCGATCCGGTTCTGACGATGAACCGGTACGGGAACCGGTACCGATTGCGGCGCAGCGCGCGGGTCAGGCGGCCGACTTGAGGAACTCGATGACCGCCGCCGTGAAGTGGTCGTTGCGGTCGCCAGCGACCATGTGGCCGGCGCCGGCGACGTCGACCAACTCGGCGTGGGGGATCAACGTGAGGAGGTGGCGGGCGCCCTCCTCGCTCAACAGGTCGCTCGACGCGCCACGCACCACGAGCGTCGGCACGGTGACGTGCTGCGCCGCCGCCTCCAGCCGCTCCTGGCGGACGAACCGCGCCGTTGGCACACCATCCACACCGCCGCCCTGCGGCTCTGCAGGCGCCATGAAGTTCGGGTCCCAGTGCCAGTACCACCGCCCGTCGTCGCGCTGGCGGAGGTTCTTGGTCAGCCCGGACAGGTCCTTGGGTCGCGGCCGGTGCGGGTTGTACGTGGCGATGGCGTCGGCCGCCGCCTGCAGGTCCGGGAAACCGTCGAGGCCCTGGCGCATGAACGCCCGGATGCGCTCGACGCCTGCCGGCTCGATCCTCGGCGCCACGTCGACGAGGACGAGCGCCGACGCCACCGGCGTGGGTGACTCACCGACCGCCAGCAAGCTGGCCAGCCCCCCGAGCGACGCCCCGACGAGCGCCGGCGGCGCGTCGAGGGATGCGGCGACCGCCAGCACGTCGCCGGCGAACCGCTCAAGGCTGTACACCCCGTCGGTCGACCAGTCGCTGTCACCGTGGCCGCGCAGGTCGACGCTCAGCGCCCGCCATCCCGCATCACCGAGCTGGCGCGCCGTGCCTCCCCACGCGTGGCGGGTCTGGCCGCCGCCGTGCAGCAGCACGACGGGCGGTGCGTCGGGCGGACCGAAGGCGTCGGCGGCGAGCGTCGCGCCGTCGGCGCCCGGGAGTCGCATGGCGCCGACTCTCGCACAGCGCGCCGGCGACGACGCAGGTGAAGACAACCCGTTGCGCCGCCGAACGGTCGACCACGCCGCCGCACTCCGAGCGGAGGTATTCTCGGCCGTCTCGGGCCACGACCCGGGGTTCGACGCCTCGCAGAGGGAGCAGCGCGTGGTCGAAGGCCGCTTCAACGTGAACGTGCTGGATCCGGGGTGGACGAGGAAGGTCGCCGACACCTCGGAGAGCGCGCTGCGGGCGCACCGGATCGCCCTCACCTACAGCCACCTCGCCGAGCTCCTGGACACGGCGATCCACGGCGCACCGCCCGTCGATGCCGAGGGCAAGCGCAGGCCCGTCGTCAACGCCAACTGGTTCCACTTCGCGCTGTGGGGGACGTTGACCGTCTCGCAGAACATCGGCAACGAGCGCGCCCCGCAGCGGCTGAACTCGGGCCTGGCGGCACCGTTGCGACGACGCCTCACCCCGTCGATCCTGCGCATCAAGGCGTCCGACGGACAGCGGCTGGGCCGGGCCCTGGCCTGGGGGCAGCGGCTGATCTTCCTGTCCGTGTGCGGGGCCATGCAGAAGTCATTCGAGACCCCGCTGCTCCCGTTGCCGCCAGCCGGAGGCGAGCCGCTCGTCCTCAACGAGGTCTCGAGCGAGTCCTTCCGCCAGGGGCCGGGCCTGGTCGGCGACTTCCTGGGTGACCTCGGCTCGACTGACCGCAAGGAGCTCAAGGAGCAGCGCCACGTCGAGCCGATGCGGCGAGCATTCGCGCTGTACCAGCTGGCGAGCCAACTGGGTCACGACGCCGAGGCCGAGCGCCAGCGGTCCCAGCTCGTGCTCGGCGCCAACCTGCTGCTCACCGCCGTCGAGCAGGACCTGGTCGATCCGGCGCTGAGCATCGTCGTCGACCTCGTGCCGAACAGCGCGGCGGAGGCGGTCAGCTGGCGCCTGGCCAAGGTGGCCGAGCGGGTGCGCGGCGTGCCGCCCCACCTGTCGTACCTGATGCTGCTCAACATGCGGACCGGGGAGCGGCGGGCCATCGACACGGTCTGGTCGCGCCTGATGACGGACCAGGTGCTGGTGATGGCCTTGCCCACCGAGACGCTGCGCCTCGGGCGCGACATCCCGCCGCGGCACCGTGGCAGCCCCTACTACCCCGCCGCGCTGCGCCGCTTCCCCGAGCGCCACCGAGGGACCGCCACCGTGCCCGACGATCGTCCGCCGACGACGGACGAACGCGTCGAGCGGGCGATCCTCGACATCGGCGATCGCGTGCGCAGCTTCGACCGCACGGTGCGCGACGGCCGCGGCTCCGCCGCCAGGGACTGGCGGCGCTGGGACGAGCGGATGAACTGGGCGCTGACCCTGATGCGGTCGCGCCAGCAAGACGAGACCTTGTACTGGCGTCCGTACTCGGTGCGCGACGAGCAGCGGATCGAGACCGGCGACCTGCCCGGCCGCGGCGCCGACCCCAGCGCGCTCGAGGTGTGCGCACCGCTGGAAGAGTGGATCATCCCCCAGAAGACTGCGTCGAGGGAGCCCGAGCGATGAGGTCGATCCTTCCCGACACCACGCTGGACGCGCTCCGCACGATCGGTGACCCGGAGCTGACGCCGTCGAGGCGCCGCGCCAAGGAGCTCCCCGCGGCGGCCCTGGTCTCCGGCGAGCGGACGCGGCTCGATTCGATGTTCCCGAAGGCCGTCATCGCTGCGGCGACGCCGGCGGCACCGGCGATCGACCTCGACGATGATCGGTTGGAGGAGGCGCAACGCTTGTTCGCCGCCTACGGCACCGAGATCGGCGGGGCGCTGATCCTCGCCGCGCTCCCGCAGTCCTATGCGACGGCCTGGGGCTCCCGGGTGCTGTGGGCCAACTCCCGGCTGCAGCACGACCTCGTCAGGCGGATCAAGGGCACGGCCCGGTTCGTGTTGGCGGTGGCGCAGCGCGGCGACGGCGCGCAGGGTCGCCTCTGGGATCCAGCGTGGAAGCCGGAGACCGACGGGTTGGCGGCGCACCCCCATCCGCCGTGGCAGCAATGCGTCGAGTTGCGCCTCTACCACCAGGCGATCAGGGAGCGCTTGATCGACGAGCGCGAGCGGGAGCAGGTCAGCCTCGCCGCCCGCCGGAAGGCCCTCGCGGCCGATCGCGGCGAGGTCGACGACGACCTGTTCAAGTCGGACGTGGACCCGCTGGGCGAGCACAACGAGGTGCCGCTCAACCAGGAGGACCTGCTCGGGATGCTGCTCAGCTTGAGCATCACGACGTTCGAGGTGCTCGAGCGCTACGGGATCAGCTGGACCGCCGACCAACAGGAGTCGTACCTCCACATGTGGGACGTGGTCGGCGCCTACCTCGGCATCGGCGTCGCGCCGGTGGTCGACGAGCTGGCAACGCGGGTGGCCAAGGTCCCCGGCCGACGAGGCCAGCCACCGCTCCCACCTGAGCTCTCGTGGGTCGGGCTTCGTCCGGTCGGCGTCAGCGACACCCGGCGGCTGCTCAGCCAGCTGCGCGATCGCCAGTGGCTGGAGCTCGGTCCGTTCGCCAACGACGACGGACCGGAGGTGCTCCCGGGGCGGGTCCTGACCAAGGCGCTGGTGGACGAGCTCAATCTCGCCATGCCCCATGCCATGCAGCGGCTGCCGCTGGCGGTGATGCGGGCGTTGTCGCCGGACATCGTCCGCCGCCGCCTCAACCTCGGTGGCGGGGGTGTCTTGATGCGCACGATCGAGCAGCTGCCGCGGCGGCGAGTTGTCGTCGGCCGGTTCACTCGCGTCAGCGTCCCCAACCCGTACGGCGCGCGCATCCTGCGCGCCCTCGGCAACGACGTCAGCGCGAGGGTGATCACCCGCTTCCTGCACGACGAGGACTTCGAGATCCCCGGCCTCGTGAGTGCGCTGCCGCCGTGAGTGGCGGCGGCTCGGCCGAGGGGACGCCGGTCGAGACCTTGACCGTGATGATCACGGACATCGAGAACAGCACGTGGCTGTGGGAGCACCACACCGACGACATGGCGATCGTCATCCCGGACCACCACCGGCTCATGGAGTCGGCGATCGGCAGGACGGGGACCTTGGTCAAGTCGACCGGCGACGGCGTGCTGGCGGTGTTCGCCGACCCGTCGGCCGCCGTCGCTTGTGCGGTCGACGTGCAGCGGGCGGTGGCCGACCGCGAGTGGACGGGCATCGGGCGGCTCGGCGTGCGCGTCGGGATCCACACCGGGCGGTGCTCGCTGATCGACGGCGACGTGCTCGGCCGGCCGCCCAACCTGGCCGCCCGGTTGGAGAGCGCCGGTCACGGCGGTCAGATCCTCGTGTCGGGGGACACGGCCGCGGCGTGCGCCGGTCGGCTGGCGGCCGGCGTCGAGCTGCAGGGTCTCGGGGCGTACACGATGCGCGGGTTCGACGACCCCGTCGAGGTCCACGTCGTGCGGGCCGACGGGCTGATCACCGAGTTCCCCCCGCCGCGCGCCGCCTACCGAGGGTTCGAGGACCTCCCACCGGACGACCGGCCGCTGGTCGGGCGGTCGGCGGCCATCCGCCTCGCCGTCGATGCCGTTGGCGGGTGCGCGGTCGTGACGCTGTGGGGGCCGGCCGGCGTGGGGAAGACCCGCCTCGCCGTGCGGGTGGCCAACGCCGCCCGCCACCCGTTCGACGACGGCATCCGGTTCGTCGACCTCACGACGACCGGGGGATCGCGCACCGTGGCCGACGCCGTGCTCGACGCGCTGCGCGTGCAGCCCGCAACCGGGGAGTCGACGGTCGACACGCTGCGCCGGGCGGTGCGGACGTTGCGCATCCTGCTCGTCCTCGACAACTGCGAGCACGTACTCGACGACGTGCGCGCCGTTGTCGAGCTGATCGTCGCGGCCAGCCCGGGGACCCACGTGCTGTGCACGTCCCGGGAGCCATTGGGGCTGGCGGGCGAGGCGACGATGCCCGTGGCGCCGCTCGCCGAGGTCGACGCCGTCCGGCTGTTGCTGTCGAGGGTGGCGGAGGTGCGTCCGGAGTTCCGCATCACGGCGTCCACGGGTGACGCCGTCCGGCGGATCTGCGCGGACACGGACGGACTCCCGTACGCCATCGAGCTGGCCGCTGCGCAGGTCGTGGTGGAAGGTGTCGAGGCAGCCGCTGCGACGCCCGGTCTCGGAGGGTCGAGCGCGGTGGGCGGCGCGGGCCTTGACGGCCGACTGGATCGTTCGCTGGCCGCGCTCGACCCGTCGGCGTCGCGGTTGCTCACGCAGCTCGCCGAGTTCGTCGGTCCGTTCAGTCACGACCTGGCGCGCGCCGTCGCTCCGGCTGCGTCGACGTTCGAGTCGGACCTGGCCCGGCTGGTGCGCGGCGCAACGGTGGTACTCGACGAGCAGGAGCAGACGTATCGGTTGCTGACCCCCGTGCGCAGCGTGGTGCGCCGGCGAGCGTCGCCGGATGTGCTCGGAGCAGCGGCTGAGCGTCACGCTGCGGCGATGGTGGCGCGAGCCGAGCACTTCGAGGCGCTGCTCCGCTCGGACGGGCAGGCGGAGGCGGTGCGTGTCCTGCAGCGGGAGCAGGCCGATCACGCCGCCGCGTTCGAGCACCTCCTTGCCACCGGCGCGGTGGCTGATGCGGCGCGGCTGGTCGGCGCGCTGTTCCAGTTCGGCCTGTTCCAGCCGAGGCCGGAGGTGCAGCGGTGGGCGGTGCGCGTCGCCGAGCGCATCGGCGACGACGACCCCCGGGTGTCCGAGATCCTCGGCAGCGCGGCGCTCGCCGCGTGGTACGCCGGCGACACCACGTTGGCCATCCACCTCGGTCGGCAAGCCGTTGCCGCCGCCGATCGCACCGGCGGGTCGGCGCGATGGGCCCGCACCGCGCTCGTCGACGCGCTGGGCTACGCCGGCCGGCTGGATGAGCTGGTACCGCACTACGTCGCACTGATCGGCGGTCTGGCCCGGGATCCGGACCCGTACTGGCGGGTCAACGGCTTGGGTCTCGAAGCCATCTCGCGGGCGCTGTTCGGGCGCCACGAGGAGGGTCAGCGCAAGGCCGGTGCGGCGCTGGCGCTGGCCCGTGCCACCGGCAACCCCGAGAGCTTGCACTGGGGTTCGTACGCCCTCGGGCGCACGTTGATCGCCACCGACCCGGCCGCTGCGTGCGAGGCGTTCGAGCAGTCGATGCGCTGGTCGTCGAGTGTCGACAGCCGGTTCAACGTCGGCATCGCGCTCGTCGAGTGGGTGGCGTTGAAGCGCCAGGTCGGCGAGCAGTCGGCCGCCGTCGCCGGCGCGCTCGATCTGCTGGGCCTGCTCGCCGTGTCGGGGCAGCGTTCGCAGCTGTCACAGGCGCTGCGTGAGTGCGGGCTGCTGCTCGCCACGACGGGTCAGTACGAGCAGGCGGCCGTCGCCCTGCTGGCCCGCGACGGCTTGCCGGCGATGCCGCGCGGCGAGGGAGCCGAGGATCCCGAGGTGCGCAACGGTCTCGCCGATCTGCGCGGCCAGCTCGGTCCGGCCTGGGGCCGCATCGTGGTGCGGGCCCAGACGATGACCGAGCCGGAGCTCGTCGATCACATCCGCAGCGCTCTGGTCGACCTGCAGACCGAGCTGGGTCGGCCGGCGGCCGCCTGACGGCGAGGCCGCGCCGCCTCAGGCGACGGTCACCAGGCGATCGGGCGTGTGCGCCGTCAGCGGGCGGCGGAGGATGCGGGCCCCGGGCAACGCGTCGTCCCGCTCGGCCGTCGTCGGTGGCACGCCCGGAGCGTCGCCCGCTGGGGCGGGGTCCCACTCCTGGGCAGCTGCGCAGGCCGCGATGCTGAGGCACAGGGCCGCGCTGAGCGATGCGAGGACGCTCGAACGGTTCATGACGCCTCCTCTCCGTTGACGCTCGTCCGCTGCGTCGACCATGCGCCCGCTCGGGCGATCACGCTGCGTCATCCGCCCGCCGCGCCTGTGGTCCGTGGCACATCGTGCGCTGCGCCCGGGAGTACCGTCGGCCCGTGCCCAACGGAGGGATGTGGGCCCAGCTGAACGACGCCGATCGCCAGGACCTGCTGGAGCTCGGCCAAGCGCGGCGGTACCCGTCCGGCCGGGTACTGATGGGTCAGGGTGAACGGTCCGACCACGTGGTGCTGATCACCAGCGGCCAGGTCAAGGTCTTCTACACGACCGAGGACGGGCGGGAGCCGGTGCTCGGCGTGCGCACCGTCGGCGACCTCGTCGGCGAGCTGGCGGCGGTGGACCGCGATCTCGAGGGTCGCGGGGCGACGGTGGTGGCGATGGGGCCGGTGGAGGCGCAGCAGATCAGCGCTGCACAGTTCCTGGACTTCCTGGCCTCCCACCCGGCGGCGTCGTTGGCACTGCTGCGGATGGTCGTCGGCAAGCTGCGCAGCGCCGATCGGCGGCGCGTCGAGTACAGCGGCTTCGAGACGACATCGCGGCTCGCCCACCTGCTCGCCGAGCTCGCCAGCGACGGTGGCCTCGACGGCAGTACACCGGTCGAGATCAAGTCGAGCCAGCAGGAGCTGGCGGCGATGATCGGAGCGTCCCGCGAGTCCGTCGCCAGGGCCCTGGCGCGGCTGCGCGACGAGGGGCTGGTCGAGTCGAAGCGGCGCGGCGTCGTGCTGCTCGACGTCGGCGGCCTCGAGCGTCACGGACGCTGACGACCGACCGCTCGGGCTGACGTGCGACGGGTGGCACACCCCAAGTGTGCGGATGCGGCGGAACGTGACGGCGTGATCTGCGCACGTTGAGCGTGCTCGACCCTCGAGCGTGACCAGAGGAGGTCGTCATGTCGCAACGTTCCACCCGCGACCCGGTCCGCCGCGCCCACCTGCGGCGCCTCGAGCTGGCGTTCGCCGCCGGCATGATCGCCATCGTCGCCGGCGGCCTCGAGACGGCTTCCGCCGACACGCAGAAGCCCCATCCCGATCCCGTCCAGGTCGTGCACAACTCGCACAACGCGGCGGCCGGCGGAAGGCTGACGTTCCGGTGATCGGGCACGAGCACACCACCGGGCTCGTGGCCGCCGAGCGCCAGCACACGCTGCGCTCGGAGGCTGCGCTCTACCACGGCAGCCACGCCATCGACGCCAAGCGCGCCGCCCGCCGGGCCAAGCGCGGCCCGTCGATCATCCTGCGCCTCGCCCGGCGAGCTGCCCAGGCAAAGACGGGCGTGCGCCCGACCGTCACCGCCACCACGGCGTGGACGCGCTCGGCGACACCACCCGCCTGAACAGCTGCATCGACGCGGCACCGTGCCAGCTCCGGCAGCCGGTCCCTCGGCTGCCCTGCGCACCGGGACCGGCCCGCTTGAAGGGCATGGCGAGCACCCAGCCGAGCTCCACCGGGGTACTGACTGGGCGGCATCACGACCATCTGCGGATCGCTCCAAGGATCGTCAGCCACTCGCCGACAGGCGTCGGGCGGGTGGGCCCGGGCCTCTCGCCGGGCAGACGGTCATCCGACACGGTCATCGGTCGACACCGACTTGCCGAGAACCTTTCGGTCGTCTCGGGTCGTAGAGTTTCGGAGGCAGGAAGAAGGTGCCGCTTGGCCGTCGCATGGATCGCTGCGGGCGTCGTACTACTCGCCGTCGAGCTCCACCACTTCGCGTTCTACGCCTTGTTTGCGGCCATTGGCTGCTTCGCCGGCGCGGTTGTGGCGGTGGTCGCCCCCAGTGCTATCGCCGTACAGGTGATTGCCGCGGTGCTGGTGGCTGCGGCGGGCATCGTTCTCGTGCGACCCCGGGTGAGCGTCGCGTTGGCGGCTCGCCACGGCGGGCACCGAACTCGAGGCGTGCACGGTGGGCTCATCGGCCAAGAGGTGATCACGCTGGATCTGGTGGGCGGACTCGACGCGGTCGGGCACGTCAACCTCGCAGGGGAGCGTTGGCGTGCGGTGAGCGGCGCCGACGTACCGCTCCGCGTGGGAACGCGGGTGCTGATCACGGGTGTGGAGGGCACGACCCTGATCGTCTGGCCGGTCGACGGGTACTTGCCCTTCGCTGACCTCGCCGGCCCGGAGCAGAACCCGCTCGCCGACGAACGAAACGAGGAGCAGCCGTGATCGTCGGCATCAGCGTGGGCGGGGTGATCGGCATCGCGCTCGCCGTCCTGGTGATGGTGGTGCTCACCCTGGCGTTACGCCAGATGGCCAACATCGTCCAACAGGGCGAGGTCGGGGTAGTGAAGCACCTTGGCGAGTATCGCAAAACGCACGAGCCGGGCCTGGTGATCATCAAGCCGTTCGTCGATTCGCTCCAGCGCGTCGACATGCGCGAGATCCCGCGGCCGGGTGATCGGCAGGACGTGATCACGAAGGACAACGTGGTCGTGACGGTGAATGCCACAATTTTCACTCAGGTGGTCGTCGCCGAGCAGGCGTTGTTCAGCATCGCCAATTTTGACGTCGGCATCGACGCGCTGGCACGGACCGCGCTGCGTTCGGTGATCGGCACCATGACGCTTGACCAGGCCCTGTCCGAGCGGGAGAACATCAACACCGACGTCCAGCAGCAGATGGAGGCCGTCACTGACAAGTGGGGCATCCGGATCAATCGCATCGAAATCATCGAGATCGCTCCGCCACCGAAGATCCTCGAGGCGCTGGCCCTGCAGAAGCAGGCGGACCAGGAGAAGCGGGCGACGATTCTGCAGTCGGAGGGCCACCAGCAGTCGGCGATCAACGTCGCCGAGGGTGCTGCGCAGGCCGCGGTGCGCCAGGCCGAAGGCGAACGGCAGGCGGCGATCTTGCGGGCCGAGGGCAACCGGCAAGCGGCGATCCTCGAGTCCGAAGGCCGCGCGCAGGCCATCGAGACGGTGTACGCCGCGATCAAGAAGGGCGATCCCGACCCGACGTTGGTCGCGATCCTTCAACTCGACGCGCTGGCCAAGTTCGCCGACAGCGACAACGCAAAGATCGTCGTCCCGTTTGAGTCGGCCGGTCTGCTCGGCGCTGCGCAAACGCTCCGCAGTGTTCTCGCCGCCGCTCCGGAAGACGGCGAGCTCCCGTAAGCCCAAGCACCAACCGCCAAAGCGAGCGACACCGCCGGGATCGAGCCGGTCGATGGCGGGCGTAAGGTTCGGCGAGCGGAAGGCGATTGATGAAGATCGTCGTGTACTCGATGGCGCACCGGGGCGACGTGTTTCCGTTCGTGCCGATCGCCTCGGAGCTCGTGCGGCGCGGGCACGACGTGACGTTCGTCGTGCCGAGGGAGTTTCATCCGGTGCTCGCCGCCGAGCCGTTCCGCTGCGCCCAGAGCGGCACCGACTTCTCGCCAGTCGAGCTCGACGAGCATGGCGCGTTCCTCCGGCGGTGGGGCATGAAGATGGGTGGTGCCGTCACGCTGCGTCTGTACTTCGGGGAGTTCACGGTGCCCCATCTCGAGGCGCTGTTCACGGCGGTCGACGCCGAACTGGCCGATGCTGATCTGCTCGTGTCGCACCCAGCAGCGTCGCTGGTTGGGGCGATGGCGTGTGAGCGTCGGGGGATTCCATGGATCGTCGGTGATCTCTTCCCGATGCTCGTCCCGACTGCCACGGGCCCACCTTCTGGAATGCCGGATCTCGGCCGCAGCGTGAACCGGGCCATGTGGAGGTTGGGCCGGTCCCGGCTGGTCGACCCGTTGACGAGCCGCCGCGCCTTCGTCAGCTTCCGTCGGCGTCTCGGTCTCGCCACAGATCGTCGATGGAATGTTGTCGACGCCCGGCTCTCGCCATGTCACAACATCGCGCTGGTCTCAGCCCACTACGTGGCGCCGGCCGCTGACTGGCCGAGCAACTACCGTCTGGTCGGGTTCACTTCGTGGAGCGGCCCGGATGCCGGCCGTCTGCCTGAGGAGGTCGAACGATTCCTCGACGACGGACCTCCACCGGTCGCCGTGACGCTCGGTACCAGCGGTGCGACCGCCCGACCTGACGTCTTCGAGCGAGTCGCCGACGCACTCGACGAAGCAAGAGCCCGTGGAGTGTTCCTCACCTCGAACGCCGCCGTCACCGACCGCCTACGCGCTGCGATCCAACCGCTCCACGGCGTCTGGCCGTTCGTTCCCCTCGCACCGCTGCTGCGGCGGACCTGCGGGCTCGTGCAGTCCGGAGCCCACGGGACCAACGCCATCGCGCTCGAGGCCGGCGTGCCGTCGGTCGTCGTGCCGTGCCTGTTCGACCAGCTGTGGCATGCCCGCCGGCAGGACGAACTCGGCACCGGAATCTGGGCCCGCCGCCGGCGCCACATCCCCAACGCCGTTCAACGCCTGCTCCAAGACAGCTCACTCGGCGAACAGGCTCAAGCGATGTCTGCCCAACTGGCCACCGAACACGGAACCCACACCGCCTGCAACGAGATCGAAGCCTTCATGTCCTCCGCCTGAACGCCGCCGCACCCACGAAAGCTCTCGAACTCCACGGGCACCCGCCAACAGGGAGCAAGGACCTGCCGTTCGGGAGTGTTAGCAACCAGCCCGGCGCGTCCGCGACGGCGAGTCGTCGTGGAACTTCGCTCCGGCACGTTCGTTAGGGTCAGCGTTTGCGAGGGCCGAGTGGGAGGTGTCTGTCCATGCTCAGAGTGGGTTACCGAATCCGCCTCTCATCGGGGAAGGGCCCGGACCGGGAGGGCGTCGTGATGGCGCTCGTCGGATCGATGCTGCGGGTGCGCTGGTCCTCGCAGGAGGAGACACTCGTGATCCCCGCACCCGGGACGCTGACCGTGCTGGCCTCGTCGAGCGACCATGCGCCATCAGCGGTGCCGTCCGGGCAGCTGGCGTCCAAGAAGGCTGCGGCAAAGAGGGCCCAGCCAACGGCGACGGTGCCGAAGAAGGCGGTGCCGAAGAAGGCGGCGCCGAAGAAGGCGGCGCCGAAGAAGGCGGTGCCGAAGAAGGCGGCGCCGAAGAAGGCGGTGGCGAGGGCTGCGCCGAAGAAGGCCGCGGCGACTCAGCCCGGGTCTTCGAAGCGCCAGGCCGCGACTGGGAGGACGGCGTCCGCCAAGAAGAAGGCGCCGACCAAGGCAGATGCCAGGAAGGCGACGGGCAAGAGTGGCAGCGAGACGCCGACGGGCGCGAGGCGCAGGGGTCGCTGATCAGCGCTGCTCGGCGAGCGAACGACATGCCGTTCGGCGATGATGCCTGCGGGGGTCGATGGCGTTGTTCGGTGTGGACGTTCGGTGCGATTCGCTCCCGGGTGTCGCATGGCAGGGCAGGACCACGAGGCATCCACGGTGCGGCCCGCGTTCACCGCATCTGATCTGATGCGTAGCGCTCGCGACAGCAACGACCTCGGCTTGCCCGACAATCGTCGCACTGGTCGTCGCTCGGCATCGTCGCTGTCGGCTGCCGCGAGACCCCAAGCGCTTGACTTCGACGTCGAGGCAATCGTGACGGCTCGGCGTCGCGCGAACCGGAACTCTGCCGGCACGTGGTCGTCAACCCCGTCGGAGCTCGGCGCGCAGGTGGTGTGTGAGGGGGACCCCGACGGCCGCCATCGCGATCGAGTACCGCAGGGTCTCGCCGTCGAGCTCGTAGCGTCGCTCCACCTCATCGACCTGCTTTGCCGACGCCGTGCCGAGCAGGCCGCCGCTGCGGAGGGAAAGGACGCCACCGTCGAACGAGCCGGCAGCCGCCTCCACGATGCCGAACCCGTGAGCGACGACCAGTTCCAGCTTCGGCGTGGTGGTGGCCCGGAGGAACCCGCTTTCGGCGTGCCGCGGCTCGCCCGTCACGGCGTCGCGAGTCGTACTGCGCCAATGCGCCAGGGGGCGGCCGGGCACGGGCGTGATCACCAGCTCTTCGGTGTAGGCGAAGTCAGCGATGGTCGGGTACTCGCCCTCGCCGGCTCCACGCCACGTTGCGGCGAGATCGGCGAACGGATGGCCGTCGAGCACGGCGGCGAGCCTAGGAGGGACGTTCCCCCGTCACGTGCCAGCGCCGTTCCAGAGGCGACAGTCGGCGGCTGGCTGGATGGGAGCCCCAGGGGTCCGATCGACCGGGTGGGCCCCGTCACCGCTCGTGCCAACCACGTCAGCACGATGGCCGCCGCACGTACATGCCGACCGGGCGCGGCCGCCTCGTGGCCGGTGCGATCATTCGGTGCGCACGTTCGGGCGTGCCGCTCCTGCCTGGCCCAAACGACAGCCCGACCCGACCGGCCCAGATGTCACCACGTTCGGCTCGCGAGATGGGACCGTCAGCGATGACGGAGAATGCTTCGCACCACGAGCAGCGCAACGATCCCGACGATCTGACCGCCAAGAACGATGCGGTTGACATCAAACGCCGGTCGAAACCTCACGCGGTTGCCGTCGATGACGTACACGCCAGCCGGCTTGGCCGCAAGCGCGAACCCGCCACCCGAACCGGACCCAGTACCGACGCCATCGGGGCCGGCACCCTCCCCGCCGCCGCCGCCGCCTCCTCCTCGCACGACCGCCACTGGGATGACGGTGATCCCGTTGCGTTCGTAGGCCTCGCCGAACAGCCGGGTGACCGTCAGGCTGTCCCGGGTCTGCTGCATCAGCTCGTTGACATCCACTCGTCAGCTCCTCTCCATCCGCACCACGGTGCCCTCATTCCATCAGGGCTGAATGACGACCTCGTCACGGCCGAGATGCCGATCTGGCGCGGCTGCGGGTCGTGGGAGCCATCGTTCGGAGCGGGCTTCGGCGCGGGCCATGAGGAGCGCTGCGATCGTCACTGGACGCATCGGGAGCGCTCGCCGCGCCGCCCTTGCGCATCACCGTCAGATTGCGATGGCTGCGTTCGAGGCCAAGAGCGTCGATGTCGGCGCAGGTTTTCGGACGCGCCCCCGGCCCATTGGGGCGAGCAGCGACACGAGAGGGTGGTCTCGCGGCGAAGACGGCTGCGACGACAAGGACGGCGTCAGGCTCCTCGCAATGCGCGATTCGACTGCGTGCGCCGCAAGCACGCGGCAGGTCTTGGCCGCAGGACGAGCAGGTTGATCCGATTGGCGCGATGGGTGAAGGTCCTCCGAGGCGACCTCCGACGTTCGCGCTCGGGGTGAACAGCCTCGCCGTCCACCGACACCACCGCCCACCGATCCGCCAAGCGGCCTTAGCCGCCTGAGCCGCAATCAGCGGCGCCTCTCGCTCCGTCGCGCGCAGGCTGCTGAGATCGCCTCCGGCGGTCACCCGCGTACGACGAGCGGCCTCGGACCGAGCGGTTCGCCGCTCTACCATTGCTCTCCCGGCCGGTACCGGCGACCGAGCTCGGGGTTCTTCCACCTTTCGCGCCGGCCCCGCTCCCGTGGTACGAACTCGAGACCCTGAAACCGGTTCGCACCTTTGGCGGCAGTCGCGGCTATGTCCAGGGAGTGCTCGGCACCGCCGACGGCTCGACGATCGCCGTGAGAGGCGGGGACCTACCGTCACCCTGTACGACGTGGCGACAGAACGCGCCTGGGCACTCCGATCCGCATCCCAGACGACGCCGACAGCTACATGGCCCTCGACCAGTCCGGGACGACCCTTGCCCTCGGCGGTGGCCTCGGACGTGCCGGCATCGGAATCTGGGATCTCGACCCCGCTGCACTGGGTCGATGCGGCGTGCCAGGTCGCCGGCCGGAACCTCACCCGTGAGGAGTGGGATGCAAACATCGGCGACCTCGCCGAGTACGCCCCGACCTGTCCAGACCTGCCGTTCGACGGCTGATTCCGCCGCTCCACACCGGTTCTGAGCCAACTTCGGTGTCATTTCTGACACCGAAGTCTCGTCAGAACCTCAGCGCGGGCGGGACCCGCGGATCGTGATCCGGCGCATCACGCGCCGCTGCCCGCGGTAGTCATGCAGGGCGTAGTGCTGCACGCTGCGGTTGTCCCACATCGCCACCGAGCCTCGCTGCCAGCGGAACCGGCACGTCAGAGGTTCGGCGGTGGCGTGCTGGTACAGGAACCGCAAGAGCGCCTTCGATTCGCTCCCCGTCATGCCCCTGATCCCGATGGTGAACGCCGGGTTGACGTACAGCCCCTTGCGTCCCGTCTCCGGGTGCGTGCAGACGACGGGGTGCTCCACCACCGTCGAGGCCGCCGTCGTCGCGCCCTTCGTCGCCATCGCCTGGCTCTGCTGCGAGTATCCGCCGCCGCCGTACTGCGGCCCGGCCGAGTGGATGCCAACGAGCTCGTCGAGCAACGACTGCATCGTGGGACTCAGGGTGTCGTACGCCGCCAGCTGGCTGGCGAACAGCGTGTCGCCGCCGAAGTCGGGGACGTCGACGGCGTACAGGATCGAACCGAGGTCGGGTTCGGGGAGGAACGTCACGTCGGTGTGCCACCCACCGCCGAAGTTCACGCGATCGTCCGGCTCGGTGACGATGTCGAGGACCTCGGGGTGGTCGCGGTTGGCCTCCACGTACGGATGGACGCCGAGCTCGCCGAAGCGCCGGCCGAACGCGAGCTGCTGGTCGGCCGACAACTGCTGGTCCCGGAAGAACAGGACCTGGTGCTCGTTGAACGCCCGGCGCACCGCGTCGATCGTCGCGTCCGACTGCTCGACGCCGAGATCGATGCCGTGCACCTCGGCGCCCAGCACACCGCTGACCGGTTGGATCTCCAGCGTCGTCGTCATCACCACCCTCCGGCGCGCACGCTACCGACGGGGCCGGTGACCGCCAGCAGTCATGATGCGGAGGTGATCGACCTGTGCGCGGGTGCAGCAGGAGGTGCAGGCGCGGCTCCGCACCCATCGCAGCCGACTGGCTCCGCAGCTTGTGCCGGCGTTCGACGCGCTCCTCGCTCGCCGGGGGTTCCTCGACGACGATCCTGCGGCGCTCTTCCACCCGCTCGGCCAACCCGTCGCCACGTTCCCGCTGTGGGTCGCCGACGCCGGCGGCGGACGACGTCCGCCGGCGGTTCAACCGCACCGAGAACATCCGGCCCATCCCCGCCGCCGACGCCGGCTTCACCGCCCGTACCGGCGCCGCAACGACGCCGAATCGATCAACCGCGCCCTCGACGACACCTTGTGGCTACGACGGGCGCACTCCATCGGTCATGCCCGCCAACACCTCAACCTGCTCACGTTTGCGCTCGGTGTGAACAGTCTCGCCGTCCACCGACACCACCGCCCGCCGGTCCGCCAAGCCGCCTGAGCCGCAGCAAGGCTGGGGCTCCCTCGACCAGTCGCGCGCAAGCAGCTGAGATCGCCTCCGGCGGTCACTCGCGTACGACGATCCGGCCTCGGATCGAGTTGTTCACGGCTCTACCATTGCTCTCCCGGCCGGTACCGGCGACCGAGCGGGGGTTTCTTCCACCGTTCGCGCCGGCCCCGCTCCCGTAGCTCAGGGGATAGAGCGTCGGTTTCCTAAACCGTGCGTCGCAGGTTCGAATCCTGCCGGGGGCACTGAGAAAGACCTGCTAGCTGGCTACATTGCATGCCGCGCGCCGAGCTGGTCGGGCCCCGCGCCGATGTCCGGCGAAGGCCCGGGCGAAGACACGACCGCGAGTCAGAACGGTTTGGCATCGGGGCTCGCCAGACCCGCGATCGCGAAGAAGAGCATGACGAGGGACACCACGACGATCGGCACGACCTCTGTCGGCGAGCGGCGCTGGTCGGGCGGACCTGCCAGGAGCAGGCGAGCGTGGATCGAGGCGGCGAACATGAGGTAGAGACCGAACACGGCGGTGAGTGCAGCCAGAGTCGTGGTCCCCCAATCGCCCAGCACCGCGATCACTGCGACCACGCCCCAGGCAAGGTGGCCATGCCCATACTGAAAGTTCTCAGTTCGGCCGCCTAGATCCCACTTCGTGCGCGCCGCGTCGTAGCGGTGCAGCACGGCATGTCGCCGCCGGGCGAAGGTCAGCCGACGCAGTCGCGGACCGGGTACGGGGCGGCCGTTGCCTCGGTGATCGCCGAGCGACGCGCGGTACTTCGGTCACGTCGGGCTGCCTTCGCTGGACACACTTCCGTACGACGCGAAGTCATTCGCGATGCCACGCGCGACACCACAGGGCGGCAGAGCGCCCTCATCTCTTACCGCGTCCGGGGCACGGATCGGGAACTCGATTGGGGGATCCCTCCCGATGCCGGGTCAAGCTCTCGTCCCTACGGTCGCCACATGGGCCTCGGATGGTTGCGGGATCGGCTGGGCGACGTCGCCGAGGCGACCTGGGAGGCGGCGACCGAGGTCGCCGACGCCGCGGTCGACGCCGTCGGGACCGTCGCCGAGAATGCCGGCGACGTCATCGGCACCATCGGCGAGGTCGCTGACGCATCGACGTTGGGCCTGGGCAGCGCCGTGCTGAACGTCGTCGACAACACCGTCCTCGACGGCGTCGACGAGATCACCGGAGGCGTGATCAACGTCGACTACGACGACGGCGACATCTCGGCGAGCGTCGGCGTGGACGGCGTGCTCCACGTCGGGGCCGCCGTCGGCGACGACGGGATCAGCCACTCCGCGAGTGTGATCAACCAGAGCTTCGACATCAGTGCCACGGACGATGGTTTCAACGCGTCCGGTCAAGCGGGCATCGACTGGGGGCCGCTGCCCTATGCCGCAGGCGATCTGACCATCGAGGCCGACGGCGACATCGCCTTCGAAGGCGAAGCGCAGGGCACGCTGCCGACGCCATACGGCATCTTCTCTGGCGAGGCGGAGGCGGAGTTCATGCGCAACGGCGAGGACTGGGGTGGGCGCCTCAACACCGACGGCACATGGACGCTGCCCAACGGCAGCATCGTCGGCGGCGGCCTCGACGCCGCCTACATGCAGAACGGCGGCGACTCCGTCCTGGGCCTGGGCGTCGAGGGTTCATACACCGTGCCCGGCTTCGGCACGGTCGGCGGATCCGCCGGTTACGACCGCGTGGCGGCGGGTGACGTGGTCGCCGAGCGATACACCGCTGACGGATACGCCGCTGGATACGGAGGGCGGATCGAGGCAGGTGTCACCCACACAAGCGTGGCCACGCCCGACGGCTCGACGAGCGGATGGGACACCCGGGGAGGTGTCTCGCTTCCAGTGCTCGGCGACGTCTTGGGCGACACCGATGGAACTCAGATGCCGCCCTCAGTGGTGGCCGCCCCCATGCCAGTACCAGCCCAAGCAGCGGCGGCGTCCACGGCGAGCGGCGGCGGTCCGGCGGACGTTCCTGACGTCGCCGCGCCGATGGAGAGCGCGCCGATTCAGCTCGAGCTGACGCCCGAGCCGGCACTGGAGCCGGCACCCGAGCTGGCCCTGCGCCTCCGCATGCCGAAGCGTTCGAGACCGCCCTCGCCGCCGCCGACGACGTCGAGGTGAGCGTCGACGAGATGTTCAGCGGCCTGGGCTGAGCCCAGGCCGCGAGCAACACCCACGAGAGCAACACACAAAGGACAGGAAGCGTGGGTTGGCTTGATCGGCTGAAGAACTGGGCCGAGGCCAAGCTGGAGGACGTCGAGGAAGGAGCTCGACGATGCCGGCAGCTGGCTCGAGGACAAGGCGCGAGACATCACCGTCGAGAACGCGTGGGCGTCGGCTGCGGATGGAGCCTCGACGAATACCAAGCCTGGATGGCGGAAACCATGACCTCCGCGCTGCTCCGCCCCTGACCGACCCGCGACACGCTCGAGCGCATCGCTCTCTACCGCCGCGAACCCATCTCGGTCGAGGCGGCGACCGTTGGTAGTGGCCGACCAGTCGCGGTCCGGCCGCTGACCCCGGTCCGATCACGGGCTCCAACATGCGGCGCCGGGAGGCGGCGATGACCTCCCCGCAGCCTCGCGCCTTCGGGGTTCGGCACACCTCCGCGGCTGTAGCGGCGAGCGCACCCGTACGGCCTTCGAGCTCGTCGAGACGGCGGCGGCGAGCGGGTCGGTTTCGGTATTGAGGCGACATCCATCATTCGCTCCGCAGAAGCGAGGCTGGGCGGAGACGGGTGGCACGGTGGGCGGGCCAGATCGACAATGTGAGGGCGAGAACAATGACTGCCGCGGCGAGCAGCGCAAGCCCGGGCACGAGGACCTCAATGCGCACGAGCACGTTCGACGGCTGGGCGAGAGCCGTCCACACAATGCGGCCGAGCAGGACGCCGATGGGGACACCGGCGACGACGGCGACGAGCGCCAAGATGGCCGCCTGGCAGTGCACGACACCGCCGGCCTGGCTTGGTCGCAGGCCGAAGGCCCGCAGCACGGCGAAGTCGTGGCTCCGGCGGCGGATTCCGAGCACGAGGGCGTGGGCCGCCGCCGCCGCTCCGAGGAGCGCCACGAGCACGGCGACGAGGACGGGCACCTGCCGGATATCGGACAACGAGGCGATCGTGCCGGGCACCTCGCGGTCGTCGACGGACCGGCCTTGGGTCCGCCACTCGTCCCGTACCACCGACACCGTGACGTCGTCACGGAAGCTGACGAGGGCGTTGACATTTTCGTCAAGGCTCGACACCAGGCCCTGGCCACACAGCTCGTCGAACGTACCCATGGTGATTACGGAGCCCCTGTCGGGGTCGGCGACGTCGTCGGTCAGGGGCACGATCACCCGGCCCACCACCGTGAGCTCGCCGGCCCCGCAGGTCCCGCTCGCCATCGTCCTTTCCCCAAGCCGAAGGCCAAGCGTCTCCATCGTCGTCGACGCCAGCGCGATCTCGCGGGCACTGGAAGGGGCGCGTCCCTCGAGCACAGTGAGCGGGGATGGCCCGGAAAGGCCCTCCAGCCCCATCACGCCGACCTGCGCCGCGGCACCGTCGCTCCCAGCGAGGTTGAGCTCGCCGCGTCGGACGATGGCGACGTCGGCCACACGGGGATCGGCCGCCAGCGCGAGGGCGCCATCACGAAGGTCGCGACCGAAGAAGTCCACCCGCACGTCCCAGGCTTGGCCGAACCGCTGAGGTTCGTCGACGAGGCCGTGCAGACTCCACCCAACAACCAGGGCGCCGACAGCGATGGCCGTCGTGCTCACGAGCGCGACCAGGGTGGGCACGACCGGAAGACGGGCAGATCCGCGACGTCGTTCAAACGCGAGCCGTGCTCCTTCGGCCAGAACGGGGCGAAGCGCCAGGCCCGTCGTGAGACGAGCGGCGATCGACGGGTGCGCTGCCGGGACATCCCGGTCCGACCGCGCCGACCACCGTGTCGTCGCGATCGCCGCAACCATCACCACCACCGCGATGGCCCCGGCCGCGCCGACGATGAGCCCCTCGCTGCGCAGGCCGAGGTCGAACTCGGCCCGTCGGGCGACGCCGAGGGGAAACACCGATGACAAGCCGAAGGCGAGCACGGTTCCTCCGGCCACGCCGCCCACGACCGCCGGGCTGATCGCGAACATCGCCGCCGCCCAACGGCGACGCGGCGTGAGGCCGAGGGCGGCCAGCGTCGACACGTCTTGCCCCCGAGCGCCCAGATGGCGGGCCAGCGCCTGGGCCACAACGAACAGGCCGGCGAAACCCGTGACGGCGGCCGCGACGACGAGAGCATTCTGCTGCCAGACAGTCGCGCGCCGAGCGACACCCAGGAGTGCAATGTTGTCCTCCACGGTGCCATCGTCGACCCGGACAGCGACATCGGTGACGACGGCGGCGGTATCACGTCGGTCGTGTAGGTGGATCCAGGTGACTGCGAATGGGCGCGGATAGTCACGCCAGCGCCCGTCGAGCAGCGACGAGTCGGCGAGGGTGAGTGCTTCGGTGGTCGGGTCATCGACGAGGTCGGGGGCCAATCGCGCCACGCCGACGATCGTGACGACCCCGATCGGCTCGGGCGGGCAATCTGCGTACACGAAGCAGGGGAGGGCGCGCAGCGAGACCTGTTGACCGATCCGCAAGTCGTGGGTCGCTGCCAGCCGCTCGTTGACGACGATCTCGTCGGCGGCGCCCGGCTGCGGGTAGCGGCCGGAAAGCAGCGGTGGTCGCCCGACACCGGCGAGCGGCCCGTCGATTCCGACGAACATGTATGCGTTCTCACCAGGCTGGGCCGGTGACGGCGCGATCGGGGCCGTGACGGAACGCTCGATCCGCTCGATGCGGGGATCGTCGGCGAGCGACGCGAGCAGGTCGGGTGCCAGGTCGGCTTCGGTGAACATGACGACCTCGGCCAAACCCGAGGCGTCGAGATATCTGTCAACGGCGGACCCGGCGCGCCGTGCTCCCCCGATGAGCGCAAGGACGGCGGCAACCGCCAGGGCCACCACCGCGGCGAGCAGCACCAGCGAGAACCACCGCTGCCGGATGTCGGCTCGAGCCCACAGCCACGCGGCAGCCACGACACACCCTCAGCTCACGGTGGTCGCCCACGTGCCGTCATGGCCGGTCATCGGCTAGAGCGCCATGCATCCCGATGTGCTCGACGTGCCCTTCGGACGAGGCTGGGTCGAGGGTGCCACCCCGCGTCCCTTGGTGGTGTCCACACGTGCATGGCTACCAACTGTGGAGTGACCCCCGGATCACGGACGGGTTGGTGTGTGGTGATCATGCCATGGTGGCGGTCTCGTAGTCGACGGGTGACTGAGGTAGCCGAGGGTGGAGTGGCGGCGGGTCGGGTTGTAGAAGGTCTTCATCCAGTGGAACATCGCCCGGGCGAGCCCGGCGCGGGTGGGCCAGGTGTGCCGGTCGAGGAGTTCGCATTGCAGCGACGCGAAGAACGACTCGGCGACGGCGTTGTCCAGAGCGTCGCCGACGGTGCCCATCGAGCCGAGCAGGCCGGCGGCGCGGAGGCGTTGGCCGAACACCCAGCTGCAGTAGTTCGATCCGTGGTCGGAGTGGGCGATCGCGCCGTGGGTGGTCGACGTCGCAGGGTGGCCATGTCGATGGCGTCGGCGACAGCTCGGCACGCATGTGATCGGCGATCGACCAGCCGACGACCCGTCGCGACCAGGCGTCGATCACGACGGCGAGGTAGACCCAGCCCTCACCGCTGCGGTGCTGGGTGACGTCTTGCACCCACAGCCGGTCCCGACCGTCGGGGCGGAACTGGCGGTGCACGAGATCGTCCGAGCGGGGATCGGTCGCCCGACTGCGGGTGCACCCCTTGCTCCGACGGCGGCGGGTCACGCCGTGCAGGCCGCGTTCGCGCATCAGGCGCTCGACACGTTTGTGGTTCACCTGCCGGCCGAGCCCGAGTCGCAGCTCGGCGGTCACTCGCCGTCAGCCGTAGGTGCCGAAGCTCTGCTCGTGGATCTTGACGACCAGGTCGCCGAGGTCGGCATCGGCGAGCATCCGCGGGGTCGGGTTCGCCTGGGCGTGCCGCCAGGCGTAGAACGCCGATCTCGACACCTTCATCGTGCGCACACACTGCTCGAGAGGTAGATCGGCGCACCGCTCGACGATGAAGGCGTAGATCATTTTGGGAGGACGTTCTCCTTGGCGAAATAGGCGGCCGCCCGCTTCAGGATCTCCACCTCCAGCTCGAGCACCCGGTTCTTGCGGCGCAACGCAACCAGTTCCGCCTGCTCATCCGTCGTCAGGCCGGGCCGGCGGCCGTCATCGACGTCGGCGACATCCATCCAGCGGCGCAGACACGACTCCGAGATCCCCAGATCGTTAGCGATCTGCGCGACCGGCTTCTCCCGCAAACGGGCCAGCTCCACCGCCCGCTGACCGAACTCCGGCGGATGCGGTCGAGGCATCAGAACTCCCTCCGAGACGGCTCCTCGCCGCCTCACGGTAGGTGTCCGTCAACCAGGGGGCACTCCATACTTCGCAACGCCCCGGACCGCCAGAGGTCGGGTCAGTCGCTGGCGTTGCGCTCGGCGACAACGTCGAGCGGTCGCCTCGCGTGTAGAAGTCGACAGCGATGATGTTCGGCCGGCGTTCCCGCTCCTCGGTACATTCCTTGACGCGATCGAGCAGGACCTCTGACCGGTTCACGTCCGCTGCCACGAGCGGATCGGGTGCCGTCACCCAATGGTTGATGAGGAACAGCGGATTGCCTTCGACCCCGCGGTTGGGCTCGCACGGAACTCGCCGCGATTTTCGAAACGGTACGGCGTCTCTCCATCGCGTTGTAGGCCGGGACGTACCACGGCTCGGCCCCACCTTCGAACTCCGCGAGCACGAGCACGTTGCGGCGGCGCTCGATCATCTCGCGCAGCGTCGGCAGCGGCTCTCCGGGGTCCCAATGCAGGGCGTGGCGACTGAGACCGCTCTTGGTCGTACCGTCGACCACGTCCGCCGCGTCGACATGATCCTCGAGTATCAGCACGATGACCTGGTTGGGGGTTCTCGCGCAGGTAGTCGTCGATGACACGGAACGTGTCGAAGCAGCGGGTGGCGCCCAGCTCGCAGTAGGTGTGGCACAGGTACACCTGCCGCTCTTCGACCGGCGCGCCGATGAACGCCTCGACCCCCTCGGTCAGGGCGTGAGTCGATGGGGTTGAGCCGACTTAAGCGGCGCTGATCAGCCCGGCTTCGGAAATCGGTGCGGACGATTGCCTCTCGGTCCACGCCGTAGTGGAGGTCGAGCATGAAGCGCGGACTCCAGAGGCAAGCTGGGTCCCGACGTTGGCGGTTTGGCGCGCCCCGAAGTGGTCGTCGGCGCTGGCAGTCATCGCGTTGTGCGTGCCGGGGAGGACCACCTCGGCGAGGGTGCGGTCGCACAGGTCGTGGCTGCCGTTGCACCCGGTCTCGCTGA
>CAWJNE010000013.1:0-323850 GCA_963844175.1 uncultured Acidimicrobiia bacterium | reverse complement strand
GGCTTGCGGCCCATTGTCCTTGCTGTTGGGTATCCAGGTTGCGCAGGATGACCCGCCCAACCCGCTCGACGACCGACGGAATGCTGACGACGGCAGTGAGGTTCACCTTGGTGGACTCGCCCTGGTCCTCGAACTCGTAGATCAGGTCAGCGCTGATACCCACGTTCGGAACGGAATCGGGTATGCTAGGCAAAGCGCTTGTTCACCTCGGCCTCGCTGACAACGCGTTTTTGCAAGACCGCTGAAGTGAGGTGAATCGCTCTCCTCAACGCCAAGACTGAACAACCCCAGTTGTTCATAGACCTTCCACTCGGCGCCGACACCGTTGGCATCGCCGGGTTTTGATAGCTCTACCGGCGGCGCGTAGACATCCCACTCGGGGTGACGGCTGACATCGGCGACAAGCGGGTAGACCTCGCCAACCGGCGCCTGCACGACGACCGAGTGCCCCCATCTTTTTTCATGGCCCCTCCACGGCTCTCTGTTGCGTTTGCGCGGCTGGCAGACGGGCCTTGGGTACCGACACCATCGAACCGCTTGGTACCCGGAACTGGCTCCGGTCCGTACCGTTCACGCCTACAAAGACGATGCCATTGGACAACGACCCGTCCGGTACGTTCGGACCCGCACCTCTGTACCGGCTCCATCACCCGATCGCCGGGACTGCCGGGCCATTCGTCCGTCGTGGGGATGCCGAGTGGTTGGGAGGCGAGTTCACTCGCAATGCATCAGGTCGCCTCGGCGGCGGCCGGTTGCAGCATGCCGGTGCGGTTGAAGACACGCCGCCGCAAAATCGCGATTCCGTCGAGGCGTAGGTCGAATCCATTCCGTGAAAAAGAGACCGCGCGCGCCCAATGTGTGCGCCCGCGAAAAGGGCGTGTCCGAGGCGTAATGGATGACGCCGAGGTCCATGGGATGCGGACCGCGCCGACTGAGGTTGATCGCTTCGCCGGCCGGATGACGCCCAAGGAACACGTCCTCGTAGATCGCACTGAGGTAGGTACCGCTTCCATCTCGACCACAGTGAAATTTTCCCGGTAGTAGAAGTCGAGATACCCCTGGTTGGAGATAGGTGCCCTTAACCGTCACCGCCTTCTGGTTGTCGAGCGCCGAACCGAAAACGAGGTATGGAGCCAGATCTTCATAGGCGAAGCAGTTGTCGAACCAATAGGTATTGCCCGAGTGTTCGTCGAATACGACATTGGCGATCATTACGTCGCCGATCCTGCCATTGAGCGTTGCTGCCTTGCCGAGGACATAAATGCCTTGCAGCGTGTCGGTCACCATGCCAACCTGCGACATCAGGTGATAGGCGCCCAACCCGAGCGGGTAATTGACGTTGACCACCACGGCGTCAGTCGCGTGCGGGTCGAACTGCTGCCATCCCGGCAGAGGCGGGAATCGAAGCTGCTCGGATCGAGTTTGGCAAGGTCGATGATCTGAATGCCGACGTCTACCGACGTGCGCGGATCGATATGATAGATCCCGCGCTCGCGCTCCTCTTTACTCCGGCGGCGGCGATCACCGTTACCGATTGGATCGGCGAAATAGTGGCGCGCGGTGAAATAGAGCAGGTTTTCGAAGCGATGACCGCGTTTCGCCCGCTTCGTGTTTTTCCGCTCCAGGCAAAAGCTCGGCGTGGCCGGTTTCGCGGATGTAATTGGTCAGTTGACCGGTTCGCCGGCCCGCCACGCCCGAAAGCACGTTGACGATGCTGTGAGTATTCGAGGAAATGAAGTAGACCGGACGGTCGTGCAACCCAAGTTCGTTCAGCAACTTGCCCGCCGGCGACCACCACTGTCTCGTCGACCGCACATAGTTGAGATAGCTCCCGCCGAGCATGCGCAGGGTCGCCCGCTTGCGGTCGGCTCCCATCTTGGCGAGGTTTCGCCAAATTGCGTGACCCCAGACAACTCGCAGCCGCGCCCAGTCCGCGGCCGTCAACAGCAGCCGCTCGCCGAACTCCTCCACGTCGTCCGGGGAGACGGCAGCGGCCAGGTCATCAGGCGCCGCGAGTGTTTCCAACCGCTCCTTGAGTCCAGGATCGGAATTGATCAGGCGGTGAAACTTGTTCCATTCGATCTGATACGCGACGATCGTCGGGATCAGGTCGTCGAGGTCGGACGTCGACGCGATGTAGGCCGCCAGCGTCTCGGCCCCGTCATAGTGCCACTTGCGCCGGCGCCCGGGCGCGCTTTGGGCCGGCCACGATGCCATCCCGGCATACCCGCCGCGCGCAAATGCGTGTGCCGATTGTCCGAGCACGATGTGCTTGACATCCACCATCGAGGCCGGAAGCCGCTGCACCGAGTCATGAACGCACTCATATCCGGCGCCTGTTCGAGTGCCCCGGAATGCAGTGACGGTGCGGCGGTAAGATGGGCGGGCTCGAGGCTCGAGACACCCATCGCGCCGAGCTTTCGAGCAATGTGGTGTAGGTCCGGGCATAGAGATCGACTTCCCGCTTGCCGGGTCCGTCATTCGACCGGCTCAGCGAACGGTGGGTCGCGTCCACAATCGAATCGAATTCCTGGCGGGCACGTTCTCCGGCCATGCTCATGGACGTTGCAAACTCCTCGAAATGAAGTGGCCGCCGGCAACGACGGAAACTGAAAGCAGTATATCGGGCGGATGACCCGTGATTGAATCAGACTCTGTGACACGCAGCGCGTTGGACCGAACGGCGTGGATGTCCAGCGCTGATCACGGCAAAAGCCGTTCGTATCACGTCCTGCGGCACCGCGATTATCGCCTGCTATGGGCGGGCGAAACTATTTCGGTTGCCGGAAGTCAGATCCAGCGTGCGGCAGTCGCCTGGCAGGTCTTCCGGATGACCGAAGACCCGGTCCAGCTCGGAATCCTCGGTTTGTGCCGCTTCGTCCCAATCATTTTGTTCGGGATTGCCGGAGGCGTGGTCGCCGATCAGGGTGACCGTCGCCGCACGCTGTTGATCACGCAATCGGTCCTGCTCGCTACGTCCGCCATGCTCGCGCTGCTGACCTGGACCGACTCGATCACGATGCTCGCGATCTACGGTCTTGATCATCATTGCCGCTACCGTCGAGTCGATCGCCAACCCGACTCGGCAAGCGCTCATCCCGCTCCTGGTGCCCCGTTCCGAGTTGCCGGCAGCGTCGACGATCAATCTGATCGGCTTTCATGTCGCCTCGGTCGGCGGGCCGGCGCTCGGGGGTTTGCTCATCGCCTGGCTTGGGGTCGGCGCGGCTTATTTGATCGACACGATTTCGTTCGTAGCGGTGATCGTCGCGGTGATCGCGATGCACGCACGGCCGGTTCTTCCACCGCTCGCCATCGGCGGGTTTGCCGCGGCACTCGAAGGGTTCCGTTTCCTGCGCGGCTCGCCGGTGCTGCTCGGTGTGATGATCACCGACTTCCTCGCGACATTCTTCGGCGTAAGCACAGCGCTCATGCCGATCTTCGCCGAACAGGTGCTCGATGCCGGTCCGCGGGGACTGGGCTTGCTCCTTGCCGCGCCCGCACTCGGTGCGGTCATCAGCGCGGTGGTGCTCGGGTTCACCAATATGCCGAACCGCGCCGGGCTCGTCGTCCTGATTTCGGTGGCGGCGTACCGGCGCCTGTATCACCGTATTCGGTTTGAGCACAACGCTCTGGATCTCGCTCGTTTTCCTGGCCGGGAGTGGGGCGGCCGATTCCGTCTCGATGACGCTCGGCACGGTATGCGCGCCATCCTCACGCCCGACCCATTGCGCGGCCGTGTTGCGGCAGTCAACCGCACGCTGGCGGCGGGAGGTCCGCAGATCGGGGAGTTCGAAAAAGGCGTACTCGCGTCGTTTGTCGGCGCTGGACCGGCCGTTGCCGCCGGCGGCGTGGCGACAATGCTGACCGCCGCGGTCATTGCACGCGTCTATCCCAAATCCGCGGCACAGGCTTTCGTCGGCGATTGCGTCGGAACCCGACCCGCCCGTGCCGGATCCGGTTCGCGCTACGCTGATTGACCGGGGTGATGAAGAGATCGATCGCCATCCAGAGCATCATCGCAAACGGAAAGAGCAAAAACGGCAGCGCGACGGCGACCGGTATGAGGATCACCTCCAGCCAGATCCACGAAAGATCAGACCAGACCAGCAATCCCACCATCATTCCAACCGGCACGATCTCGGCGGCGATCAGGTTCAGTGGATACGAACCCAAGAAATAGCCTGTCTCCCGCGCAAACTGGTAGCCACATCGGGGGCAATGGGTGTGCATGGTGAACCAACTTTTGAAAATGCCGGGCGAGCCGCACTCCGGGCATTGCCGCTTCACGGTTCGGGCAAGAAGCGTCCGCAGCCGCGGCCACCCCTGCGGGGGCGCCGGAGTTCCGGCCGGTGGATTGGCGGTTCCATTGCTCGTACAGCCGTCGAGGACATCGTTCGCTACTGTCTCCCTGATTCGCGATGACCATAACACGCCGGTATTGTCGCGCCATTCCCGTCAACCACCGCATACATCCCGCAACCACGTTCGCGCGCTCTGGAACCAATGAACGCGCCCTTTTTTCAGAACGACGAACCGAACTGCATCGAAGGACGCGGTCTACCAGTCGCCCGGGCTGTGTTTGCAAACGGTCATGATCGCGGCAGCCACGCGGCGTTCTGTAGGAGAAAACCTCCGTGTTTACCCTTGTCCACGGTCGCGGCGTGCGAGGCGAGGCAGACACGGCGGTCTGCCCTTACACGGAAACGATGTTGCGGGCACGCCCTAGCGTTCACGGGCTGGATGGAGTCCTGCGGGATGGAGGCGGAAGCTGCGGTGGTCGCACTCTGAGCACCATTCCCACCGCGATCAGGAAAAGGCCGATGGCAGGCACAGCACCGAAGAGGTAGAGGGTCAATTCCTTCTGGAGTAACCAGGTAACCAATTACCGTCAGGACTACTCCACCACAAGCACCTTGACGCCGCGGCCGAGGATTTTTGCGGCCTGCCGGTCATTCGCTTCACGGGTTGCCACGAGATAGAGCTCGCTCTGTTGATCGACCCACTCGATATACAACCGTGCATGATTGACTTCACCGGGATCGCCAAACGAACCGGCGCCAATTGCCTGCTTGAAATCGCTCTTGACCCCCAACAGACGTGCAATCCTCTCGGTTGGATCATCGACGCCATCGAGTTCGATCAGCGATGGAACTGTCGCTGCCCGTGTACTTCGTTCGTTCGTCCTGCTCAGATCCCCTCGCACGTCGTAGGTGATGGCCTGCGTGCCGGTCCCGATCGTGTGCGTGCTCATCGTCGTCGTCATCCGTCATCCTCCAATGCGCTCGGGCCTGGGTCGGCCGTTGCGCAGGTGGACTGCCTTCGGACCGCTAACTCATCGTCGACGCGATGACCGTCTGCGCGTCGACACTCGACGCGTGCGCGCCGCTCCGAGCAGCGCGATCCCGGCGATCAGCAGCCCACCGCCCACGACCGCGACGGCGGCCGAACTCACCGGTCCGGTCTCCGGGAGCGGATCCTCGGGGCTGGGCGCACCCTCCTGGACGACGAGCTGGGTCACGGTGAGCAGGAAGTCCTGATCCGCCCGGACGTCGTAGTCGCCCGGCGTCGACGGGGCAGTCAGCGTGCCGATGGCGAGACCGTTCGCCCCGCACCCAGTGACCGTTGTGCTCCCCGGGACGACGAAGTCGACGAGGACGTCTTCGTCGTCGCCGGTGCAGTAGTTCTCCAGGATGGCGGTGAGCCGGGCGCCGGGGCGACCGGGTTCGGCTCGAGGACGAGCGTCGGTTCGACCGGGGGGCGGCGTCGGCACCCATGGCACCGACCCCCAGCCCCGCAACGCCCGCAACGCAACTCGTCAGGGCGATGAGTCGCCTCGTCAACCTCCTGAAATCCTCTTGATCACCTCCACGGATCGGTCGTCATCAGCGGCGTGCGCTGCGACGCCCCCAGAGCAGCGCCGACGCGCCGCCCGTGACGAGCACCGCCGCCACCAGCGCGATGGCCATCGTCGTGCCGGCCCCGGTCTCGGCGAGGCCGTCGTCCTCGCCCGGCTCCGGGGTCTCGGTGCCGACATTGTCCGGGCCCGTCGGACGTTCGCAGCTCACGTTGGCGAAGACGACCGTCCCCAACTGCACGTCGCTAGCGGGCCCGCTGACCTCGAGCGAGATGGCGATCTGCAACCCGACCCCGCTGACACTGCCGTCCGTCGTCGGGCGTGTCAGATGCTGTAGAGTTGTGTATGTTTCGGCAGGCTGACTGGGGTCATGACGGGTCGCGGACCATGCCCCACATGTGCGGTCCGTCCAACGGAACGTCCCACTCGTTGCGGACGCGGAAGCCGAGGTGGGCGTAGTAGGCGACGTTCTCCAGCGACTCGGTCTCGAGGTAGAGCGGCAGGCGCTCCCGATGGCAGACGTCGCCGATCGGCTCGATGATCGCCGCGCCGAGGCCCTGGCGTTGCCAGTCGGGATGCGTGGCGAGGACGTTGAGGTACCAGTGCGGCTCCTCCGGTTGGTGGGCACCGAGCGTGGCGCTGATGGCCTCGAAGCGGGCGGCCAGCTCGGGGGTCGGCGGCGAGGCGCCGGCGGGGGGATCCACCTCGACCTCCGGCCGCCCGGGTGGGAAGAAGATCCCGATCGCCACACCGTCGTCGGTGGTGAACGTGCACTGTTGCGCCACGGAACGCACGGCGAGGTGGGCGAAGGCGACCGGCCCGTGCGCCCAGTAGACGTCGGGCTCGGGGAAGAACCAGCGCATCAGCGGGTCATCGGCGAAGGCAATCGTCGCCGTCCGGCAGACGCGTGGGAGGTCGCTGGTCACGGCCGGGCGGACGATGGTCACGCCCGCCATCGTGACAGCTCGCCTGCGGTCCGCCACTCCCAACCGAGGCGCAACGCGCCGGGTTGCTACCGCTCGGCGACGAACGCGCTGTGCAACGGGTAGTAGGTGCGCGTCGGCACGACGTCGGGTGGCAGGTTCGGCTTCACGTTGTTCTCGAACCACGACTGGGCCTCGTCTTCGGAGTCCCAGATCTCGACCACGCGCCACCCTCCGTCAGGGTGTGGCCCGCCGGAGTGGGCGATGAAGCCCTTCGCCGCCATCATCACCGGCTTCATCTGGCCGATCAAGCCGCCGTAGACCTCCTCGGTCAGGTTCGGCACCTCGCCGATCATGAGGACCGTCATGTGAACCCCCTCAGCTCGCCACACGACGCTACACCGCGCCCCGTCCGCGGAGTTCTGGGCACGCGGCGATGTGTATGTTTCTGTATGATTGGCCAGCATGTGTATGGAGCGACCGCCGACGACCCTCCAGCCAGATGAGGTGCCGACGTGACGGTCAACCCGTTCACGCCGGGGTTCGGCACGTCGCCGCTGGTGCTGGCGGGGCGCGACCAGATTCTCAACGAGGTCGAGCTGGCCTTCGAGTTCCCCGGCCGCGAGGCGCAGGTGACGCTCCTGCTCGGTCCTCGGGGCGCCGGCAAGACGGTGCTGCTGAACGCCATCCAGGACCAGGCCGGCGAGCGGGGGTGGCAGTGGTTGCAGGAAGATGCCTCCCGCGGGCTTCCGCAGCGCCTGGCCCGTCAGCTGCAGCGCCTCCGCCAGCAGATCGTCCCGCCGGCCCGGCGCAAGCTGCGCCGGGTCGAGGTCGCCGCCGTCGGGGGACTGGAGTGGGACAACACCAGCCCGCCCACCGCCACCGACCTGCGTGACGCGCTGGGCGGCCTGCTTGACACGCTCGACCCCCGACCGGATCGCGCCGCAGGTGTGCTGATCACCATCGACGAGATCCACACCGTCGATCCCGACGAGCTGCGCCAGATCGGTCTCGCCGCCCAGTACCACCGCCGCCAGGACCAGCCGGTCGTCATCGCCATGGCCGGTCTGCCCACCGAGGAGATGATCGGCTTCCTCGCCGACCCGACGATCGCCTCGTTCCTCCAGCGCTGCTACCGACCCAGCGTCGCCGAGATCGCACAGCTGCCCGACGACGACGTCCGTCAGGGACTCGCCGACACCGCCGCCCTCGGCCAGCGGACGTACGCGCCGGAAGCACTCGACATGGCCGTCGCCGTGATCGACGGCTACCCGTACCTGCTCCAACTCGTCGGCTACGAGTCGTTCCGGCGAGCCGGTTCGGCGCCGACGATCGAGCAGGCCCACGTCGAGCTGGCCGTGCCGACTGCGCTGACGAAGTACGGGCGGAACGTCACCGAGCTCACGGCCAGCCGCCTCAGCCCCGTTGACCGTCGCTTCCTCGCCGCGATGGCGCTCGACCCGCCGGGCACGGGCACGGCGATCGGTGATCTCGCCACCCGTCTCGGCGTGGACGGCAACTACGTCGCCCGCTACCGCAACCGGCTGATCGGCGTCGGCGTCATCCGACCGGCCGGCCGCGGACGACTCGAGTTCGCCATCCCGGGCATGCACCACTACGTCACCCACGCCTGGCCACTGGAAGCCCCCGACGAACAGGGCCAGCTGCCGCCCGGACCCTGACCTGCACGCCTCCTCATGCGGCGCCGGGAGGAGCTCGCTCGTCGGCGTCGCCCGACGGGTCGGGTGGGCGGGCGTTGCGCAGGTCGGGGTTGCGGTTGTGGGGCCAGCAGCGCAGTTCGCCGTTGTCCTGGGAGGTGGGGCCGCCTTCGCTGTGCGGGACGATGTGGTCGACGTCGCAGCGCGACGCCGGCTCGTCGCAGCCGGACGGGTGTCGGCAGTGCCGGTCGCGGACCTCGATCGCGCGGCGCAGTGCGCCGGTGAACCGTCGTTTGTGGGACACGGAGATGACCCGGTCGGGTCCGTCGAACACGATCCGTTCCAGGTCGGCGTCGGCGAGCAGCGGCACGACCTGGCCCGGTGCGACGACGGTGCCGGCAGCCAGTTCGCAGATCCGGGCGAACGACTCCTCGCCGACGTGGATGGTGATCAGCGGCCGCGGGCGCAGTCCGCTGTCCCGAGCGGTGCGTGACCGGGTGGCCATCTCGACGAGGGCGTCGGCCCGCCGTTGGGTGGCGGTGCGCAGCCGGCCGGTGCGTTCGTCGTCGAGTCGCAGCTGTTCCGTCAGCCGGACGAGCTCGTCGAGCAAGGCGGCACCGCCGATCGGGTCGAGGAGGGCGCGCACGTCGACCATCCCGTCGAGCGTGGTGGCGGCGCTGGCCCCGCGCCGTTCGTGGCGCCGTTCGGCGTCGTCGTCGATGGCGTCGGCGTCGGCGCGCTGCTTCCAGTACTCGACCATCCGGTGGGCGTCGGCGAAGCGCAGCACCTTGCACTGCTCGACGAGCAGCTGCTCATGGGCCGCGAACAGCGGTCGCCGAGTGCCGCTGTTGGCGCCGGCGAGTAGCTCGACGTGTTCGGGCGACAGGTCGCCGGCGCCGACGGCGGCGGCGGTGTGCGGCATCGCCGCCAAGGCGGTGGCGCGGCGGATCTCGCCCTTGGCAGCGCGCACCGACATCGACGCCTCCCGGGCCAGGCGGTGCCCGGGTGAGCGTGACCCGTCGGTGGCCCAGCAGCGGCGGCCGTCCCAGGCGGCAACGAGCCGGGCGCGGGCGGCGGCCAGGCGATGGGTCTGACGTTGCGTCGACACGACCAGGTGGTGCAGCTCGTCGTCGCTCAACCCGGCGGGGTCGACCGTCAGCAGTTCGTCGACTGCCGTAGCGAGCCTCATCTGCACGTGTTCAGTCTATCGAACATGTGTTTCTTCTTCAACCCTGATCGGTGATCGGCGATGAGTTCGCGCCGTTGCGGAGGTCGCTGTGCACATGACCATGACCGCCGTCTCGGATCCAGCGCTCGGCACGACGGAGGCGATCGTCCTCGTCGGCACGACCAAGGGGCTCTTCACGCTCCGATCCGACGACCGTCGCCAGGAGTTCGAGCTGGAGGGTCCGACGTTCGCCGGCGAGGAGGTGTACTCGACCTGCATCGACTCCAGGTCCGGGACGACCCGGCTGTTCGCCGGCTCGGTGAGCAACCACTGGGGTCCGGTGCTGCGGCGCTCCGACGACCTGGGCGCGACGTGGACCGAGGGCAAGCAGGCGGCGCTGCGGTTCCCCGAGGGCAGCGACGCATCACTGGCGCGGATCTGGCAGCTGGCGCCCGGCCCGGCCGACGAACCCGACGTCCTGTACGCCGGTGTCGAGCCGGCGGCGTTGTTCCGCAGCGACGACGGTGGCGGCAGCTTCTCGCTCGTGCGCGGGTTGTGGGACCACCCGCACCGCACGCAGTGGCAGCCCGGCGGTGGAGGGCTGTGCCTGCATACCGTCCTCGTCCATCCCGACGATTCCGAGCGCCTGCTGATCGCCATCTCGGCGGCCGGGGTCTACCGATCCGACGACGGCGGTTCGTCGTGGCGAGCGAGCAACCGAGGGATCGTCGCCGGGTTCCTGCCCGACGGCGAGGCGCTCGAGTTCGGCCAGTGCGTCCACAAGGTGGCGCGCGACGCCGCCGATCCGGACCGCCTGTACCTGCAGCACCACGGCGGCATCTACCGCAGCGATGACGGCGGCGACGAGTGGACGGCGATGACGGGGATCGCCGGGATGGACTTCGGCTTCCCGGTCGTCGCTCACCCGACGCGCCCGTCGACCGCCTACCTGCTGCCGCTCGAGAGCGACGAGTACCGCTGCACTCCCGATGGGCGCTGCACCGTGTGGCGGACGACCGACGCTGGTGCGACGTGGCAGCCGTTGACCACCGGCCTGCCGCAACACGACGCTCACATGACGGTGCTGCGCGACGGCTTCACCACCGACGGGCAGGACCCCGCCGGCCTCTACCTCGGGACACGCACCGGCCAGGTGTACGCGTCGACGGACGACGGTGACTCGTGGCGGCTCATCGCCGACCACCTGCCGCCGGTGATGTCGGTGCGCGCCGCCCCGGTCGTCGGCTGATCGCCGATGGACATCCGGGTACGCGTGCCGGCGCAACTGCGCGACGTCGTTGGAGGCGCGGCCGTCGTCGAGGTGGCGATCGGCGAGCCCGACGGGACGGCGACGGTGGCGACGGTGCTCGACGGCCTGGCGACCGCGCACCCGGCGCTCGAACGCCGGATCCGTGACGAGCAGGGACAGCTGCGACCGCACGTCAACCTGTTCGTCGGATCCGACAACGTCCGCGACCGGGACGGACCGCAGACGCCGATCGCCGCCGGCGAGGAGCTGTCCGTCGTCCCCGCCGTCTCGGGGGGCTGACGGGCTACGTGCCCTGCTGGTCCAATCCGGCCAGCGCCGCCGAGCTCGCCTCCCACGGCGTGGCGTCGATGCCGAACACGCCGTCGCCGACGCCCCTCGCTCCGTTGCTGTCGCCGTTGCCGTCGCCGTCGCCGTCGTGAAGGTGGAGCAGCGGACCGGAGACCACGACGTCGTCGCCGGCGCAGAACGCGGCGGTGTGGGTGCCGAGGTAGGACCGCAGGTAGGTGATCCGCTCGACGGGCACGGCGCGCTCATCGATCGACGAGCGCACGACGCGCCGCACCTCCATCCGGAACTGCGCCGGCGTGGTCCGGGCCTCACCGTCGTCGGTGATCGTCGCCAGGACGCTCATCTCGCCGATCGGCTCGGCCGCCGTGGCGAAGGACGGGTCACCGTCGGCGCACAGCGGCTCGCAGTTCACGTGGCGCTCGGCCCCCACCGTCAGCCCTTGCAACTTGCGCGATTCCCGACGCACCAGCGTCTCCATCGTCACGCCGGGCAGTTCGCGGGCCCGTCGTTGGCACAGCTCGGCGAAGTCGTCGCCGGCGTACGGCCGGATCACGGAGCCGTCGGCGAACAGGTCGGCCGCGGCGGCTCGACCGGCCGGTCCGTAGCAGACCAGGTCGATGTCGGAGTGCTCCCTGGCGCACCCGACGAGGAACGATCCGGTCACCCCGAAGTGCTCGGCCGCGCCCCGGTCGACGAGGCGGCTGATGATCTCCAGGAGATCGCGACCGACCTGGGAGCCGGCGACGAGTTGGCCATCTCGGTGCGCGGCGCGCAGTCCCGCTCGAGCCGAGTAGTGCGCCTCGACGTCTCGCCGGGGGATGCCGGTGATCACCCGCCCGAGCGTCGGGGAGTAGACGAACAGCTCGGGACGGTCGGCCAGGAGGCCCGGTGATTCCGACACCACGTGGATCCGCCGGTAGCGCCGCCCGAACAGCTTCCGGTCACCGCCGTCGTCGGGGAAGTACTTGACGAAGCCGAGGTAGTGGCTCGGCGGGTGGACGTCGCCGATGACGCAGAACACGAGGCCGTCGCGACCGAGCAGGTAGTCCCGATCGCGGACGATCGGCGGGGCGTCGCCGGAACCGGGATCGAGTCGCTCGGAGGTCGCCGGCGAACCATAGCGAGCCCTCAACGAGCGCCCGAGCAGGACAGCCCTTCCTACGATGACGCGGTGGACCTGGAGTTCAGCGGCGAGATCATCCATTGGCGAGGTCCTTCCCCGTTCCACTTCGTCACGGTGCCGGAGGAGCAGAGCGCGGCGATCGAGGCGGTGGCGTCGCTGGTCACCTACGGCTGGGGAGCGATCCCGGTCCAGGCGCGGATCGGCGAGACGGCGTTCAAGACGTCGCTGTTCCCCAAGGGCGACATGTACCTCGTACCGGTCAAGGACGCCGTTCGGCGCGCCGAGGAGCTGGCGCTGGGCGACGAAGTGACGGTCCACCTCTACCTCGACGCATGAGCGCACTGTCCCAGCGCGAGCCACGAGCCGTAGCGTCTGGGCGCACGACCAACGTTGGAAGGGTGAGACATGGCCACGGCGCTGATGGTCTGGATCGATCAGGACTTGTGTACGGGCGACGGGATCTGCGAGGAGATCTGCGGCGACGTGTTCACGGCCCGTGACGACGGCCTGTGGGTGGTCAAGGAGGAGTCCAAGCACTTCGGGTCGACCATCCTGTTCGACGGCCAGGAGGGCGCTGGCCATGGACCCGAAGGTGGTCGCGGCGTGGCCCGGATCCCGGACTCGCTGATCGACTCGGCGGTCGAGGCCGCGGAGGAGTGCCCCGGCGAGTGCATCATGATCGAGCCCTACGACCAGGGCGCCATCGACTCGCGCGGCGCCTAGCGCGGCGCCACTGCCGGCGCCGCCGGTACGGTCCCGGGCCGTGGGGGTGACCTGGACCGGGTTGGGTCCTGACCTGCTGCTGGGCCTCGATCGGGACCGCTCCGAACCCCTGGTCACCCAGCTGCAACGGCAGGTGCGCGACGCCATCAGGACGGGGCGCCTGGCACATGGCGAGCGCCTCCCGTCGTCCCGGGCGCTGGCCGAGCAGCTCGGCGTGTCTCGCGGGGTGGTCGTCGAGTGCTACGCCCAGCTGGAGTCGGAGGGGTACCTGACGCCGCGCGTCGGTCGGGGCACGCAGGTCGCCTACCAGCCGCCGGCCGCGGCGCCGGTCGAGCGTCCCGCCCCCGACGCACCGGCATCGCCCACTCGATTCGATGTCGACTTCGAGTACGGCGTCCCCGACGTCGCCTCGTTCCCGATGCGCGAGTGGTCACGGGCCTTGGGCGTGGCGACGCGATCGGCGACCGTGGCCGACCTCGGCGATGAGCACGGACCCGGCAACCCGCGGCTGCGCGAGGTCGTGGCCGCCTACCTGCGGCGGGTGCGGGCGTCGAGCGTCGATGCCGATTCCCTCGTCGTGTGCCCGGGCTTCCGCTACGGGCTGAACGTCGTGCTGCGGGCGATGGCCAGGGCTCGGATCTCCGTCGTCGCGCTGGAGGACCCCGGCCCGATGGAGCACGGCACGATCGTCGGGCGGGCCGGGCTGCGGCCCGTCGCGGTCCCGGTCGACGAGGACGGGATCGACGTCGACGCCCTCGCGGCAAGCGGGGCCAGGGCGGTCGTGGTGACACCGGCGCACCAATGCCCGACGGGCGTCGTGCTGTCGGCGGATCGGCGGCTGGCGCTCATCGAGTGGGCGCGCCGCGTCGACGGGTACGTCATCGAGGACGACTACGACGTCGAGTTCCGCTACGACCGGCAGCCGGTCGGGTCGTTGCAGGGCCTCGCCCCCGACCGGGTCCTCGGCATGGGTTCGGTGTCCAAGACGCTGGCGCCGATGCTGCGGATCGGGTGGGTCGCCTGCCCATCGGCGCTGGTGGAGTCGCTCGTCGAGGAGAAGCTGCTGCTGGGACGCGGCGCGCCGGCGCTCGACCAGCTCGCCCTCGCCGAGCTGATCGAGTCCGGGCGCTTCGACACGCACCTGCGGCACGTGCGGGCGCTGTACGGGCGGCGCCGCCAGGCGCTCGTCGACGCGCTCGCCGTCCACGCCCCGGACGCCGTGCTCTCCGGCCTGGCTGCCGGGTGCCACGCCGTCGTGCGGCTGCCCGCCGGTTGCGACGAGCAGGCCGTCGTCCGCGGATGTGCCGAGCGTTCGGTCCGGGTGTACGGGATGGCCCGTTACCGGACCGTCGCCCCGACCACCGATCGCCCAGAGCTCGTGCTCGGGTACGGCAACGTGTCGGAGGCGGCGATCGATCGCGGCATCGCCGTGTTGGGCGAGGTCCTCGGAGCACCACTCGCCGGTCGAAGTGGTCCGGTGAGAAGCACGCGGATTGGCTCTGTTCGCAGGACCACTCGATCCGTACGTTGGCTGCCATGAGCGCCACCGCGACCCTCGAACGGCCCGCCCGCCGCGACACCCCCATCGAGCTGGCGCCGGAGCTCGTGGCCCACTACCTGCACCGTCTCGGCGTGCGCGCCGAGGCGCCGTCGGCCGCCGCCCTGGCCCGCCTGCACCGTGCCCACGTCGAGCGCGTGCCGTACGAGACGTTCTGGATCCACCTCGGCGAGGACGTGGCGATCGATCCTTCGCTGACCGCTCGGCGCATCGCCACGTCGACGCGCGGCGGTTACTGCTTCCACCTCAACGGCGCCTTCGCCTCGCTGCTGGTGTCGCTCGGCTACGAGGTGACGCGTCACGTCGCCGGCGTGCACGACGCCGACGGCCCGGCGGCGGCGACCCTCGCCAACCACGTCGCCCTGATCGTCCATGGACTGCCGTCCGAGGACCACCCGGCCGGTGACTGGTACGTCGACGCCGGGCTGGGCGACGTGCTGCACGACCCGCTGCCCCTCGCCCCCGGCCACTACCGGCAGGGCTCGCAGGAGCTGGTGATCGAGGCCACCGCGCCGGGCGGCGTGGGCGACTGGCAGTTCGTCAATGACCCACGAGGTTCGCTGAGCGGCGTGAGCATCGTCGCCGACCCGGTCGCCATGGACGTGTTCGCCGATCGCCACCACTTCAACCGGACGGCGCCGACGTCCAGCTTCCGGAGGGCCGTGACGTGCCAGCGCCGCCACGCCACCGGGACCGACGTGCTGCGCGGCCGCGTGCTGACTCGCACTGACGGCGCATCGACATCGGCCCACACCATCGAATCGCAGCAGGAGCTGCTGGCCGTCCTCGACGACGTCTTCGGGGTGCACCTCGACGTCACCGAGCCCGCACTGGCCGCGCTGTGGAGCGACATGACCGCTCGCCACGAGGAGTGGCTGGCCGGCCAGCAGGCGGCGGCCTGACCGACCACGGGCCTCGATTCGTACACTCCCGCCGATGAGCAGCGAAGACCACTCCGCGCCCGTCGCCGTCGCGTCGTTCGCCACCGAGGGCGAAGCGGAGGTGGCGCAGGCCAAGCTGCGCGCCGAGGGCATCGAGTCGGCGCTCAACGACCAGATCGAAGGCGGTGCCGTGCCGATGGACGGCGAGTCCGGCATCGCCGTGATGGTGCGCCACGTCGACGGCGACGAGGCTCGTCGCATCCTCGACACCGGCGCGGGCGGGTAATCCCCGCGACACGCCGACCCGCTCCGGGAGCAGCGCGAGCAGCACCTGCTGACCCAGTACGCGTCGCTGCTCGAGCGCAACCCCCGAGCGACCAAGCGCTTCGTGATGGCGTACAACCTCGCCTTCGTCTCGCGCATCGCCGATCCCGAGCGGGCCGATCCCGACACGCTGGCCCTGTGGACCGTGGTCGAGACGCGCTGGCCCGACCTGGCCGAGTGGGTGCGCCGCCAGCTCCCCGACGGGTCGCTGCATCCGACGGGAGATGCCGACCATCCCAGCCAGCTGCTGCTGGACAGCGAAGTACGACGGGTCGTCACCTCGCCGCACGGCGGCCCGCTCGACCGCGAGCGGCTGCTGCGATGCCTCGGCCACCCGGTCGGGCCGTCGGGCTGAGCGGCGCCGTCCCGACGATCGACGTCAGACCGTCAGGACCGTCCGGCGCGACCAGGCGCCGATGATCGACGGCAGTTGCTGGATGCCGTCACGCTCCACGACCTCGGCGCGCAGGCGGTGCTCGAGGGAGTCGACCTCGACGGAGCCCGGCGGGACGACGCCGACCTGCTCCATGAACGGCAGCAGGCTGCGCACGCTCTCGGCGAGGTAGGCGAAGCCCGGCCAGTCGGGCCCACCGCCGAGCGGCGCGCCGAGTCGCAGCTCGGGCGTCGGCAGGCCGGCGGCGAGGAACGTCGAGAACAGCAGCGGGCCCATCATCGGCTGAGGACCGGGGAGATCGACCTCCGGCGTCATCCAGCGCGCCAGCTCCTCGTGCAGCGGGGCCGGCGGGAACGTCTGCGCCCCGCTGCGCAGGTCGCTCTCGATGAAGGTGACGACGCCGCCCACCCGCAGGCGCGCCGTGCACCGGCGGATGAAGTCGGCCGGATCGGGCAGGTACATCAGGATCCACCGCCCGACGACGGCGTCGAAGCCGGACCCGAGCTGGTCGTGCTGGCCGAGGTCGCGGACGTCGCCCTGGACGAAGCGGACGTTGCTCCACCCGGTCGCCCGCACCCGAGCGCGCGCCGTGTCGAGGATCGCACCGTTCATGTCGACGCCCACGACCTGTCCGCTCGGGCCCACGAGGTCGGCGAGCAGCAGGGCGACGTCGCCGGCGCCGCTGCCGACGTCGAGCACCTTCATCCCGGACGTGATGCCGGCGGCGGTGAGGAACTGGCGGGTGATCGGCGCGTAGATCTGGTGCTGGCGGATCAACCGCGCCGTCTCGGTCTCCGATCGCCCGAGCGCATAGTCGTCGGTCGCATCGTCAAGGGTCTGGTTCGGGGTGTCCACGAGGCGGATGGTGCGCAGGCTGGGGCCGGGCGGTCATGGAGACGGTCGAGAGATCTCGTGAACTCGACTGTTCCTCATGGCGGGGACGGGATCACACCAGGTGGTGGTCGTACGCGTACGCCGTCGCCGCCGACCGTGATGTCACCCCGAGTTTGGTGAAGATGTGGCTCACGTGGGTGGCCACGGTCTTCTCGCTGACGACGAGGTCGTGGGCGATCACTCGGTTCGTCTTGCCGCGGGCGACGAGCAGCAGGACCTCGCGCTCCCGCCGGGTGAGCCGGTCAGGTGCGACGGCTGCCCATTCGGTCGTGCGGGCGGACGCGCCGAGCGACGCCAGCGCTGAACGCGCCGCGCCCGACTCGATCCGGGCGGCGTCGTGGTCGCCGAGGGCGTCGCAGGCCGCGGCGATGAGCATCCGTGTTCGTGCCGCGTCGTGACGCACACCGAGGGCGTTCAACTCGTTGAAGGCCCGCCGCAGCTCCACGAGCGCAGAGCGTGCGTCGTCCTGGGCCAGGCGCACCTCGCCAGTAGCGCGCGCCGCTTGCCCGCGCAGGAACGGCGTCCCGAGCTCGGTGGCCGTCGCCCGGAACTCGTCGGCGGCGGCAGCGGCGTCACCGGTGTTGCCCGTGGCGAGCACGATCTCGACGTACGCGCCGAGCAGCCGAGCACGCCCGATCGGGTCCTGGGACTCGCCGAGCGCTCGACGGATCATGGCGTCGGCGGCGTCGAGCCGTCCCTGGGAGACGCGCAGCAAGGCCAGGCCCGGCTGGGGATCGCGGCCGATCTCGCTGGCCCGCTGGTACGCCGACTCGGCGCCGTCGAGGTCGCCGACCAGCCGCATCAGGTCGCCCTCGATGACACAGGCGCCGGCGAGCGTCATCGGATTGACCGGAGCGGCCAGCCGTTCGCACGCCCGGCGGGCCTCGACCAGCGCCTCCGCCCACGCCCCCGATAGGCCGAGGACCTCGGCGCGGTGGAGAAAGCAGTGGCCGCGGTACAGCACCAGCTCCTGCTGGGTGTCGCACCAGCGGGAGAGCGCCTCGGTCCAGGCGCGGCACCTGCCGAGGTCGAAGAGTTCGGCGCAGGCGTCGATCACCGTGCAGTAGGCGTCGCCGGTGGCCAGCGGCGACAGCTCGCCGGCCTCGATGGACACCACCGCCTCGTCGAGCAAGGCCATTCCCTCGGGGATCTCGCCGAGGTAGATCAGCATCCGCCCCTCTCCGATGCGGGCGAGCGTGATCAGCTCGTGGTGCGTGAAGCGGGCGCCGATCTTGCCGGCCTGGGTGAACTGGGCGTGGGCCCCCGAGATGTCCTCGGCCTCGAAGATGCGCAGCATGCCGAGGCCGTACTCGAGATAGCCCTGCTCGACGCAGTCGATGCCGGCCGAGGTGAGGAGGCGGGCCGTGCGGTCGACCCAGCCGCGGCAGCGGCCGAGGTCGCCGTTGAAGCCGAGCGCCTGGGCGAGCTTGATGCCGAAGTGGGCGGCGCGGTGCAGCGCGCCCGCACTGGCGCACAGCTGGTGGGCGCGCACCCAGTGGCTCAAGCCCTCCTCGCCGTGGCCGGTGAGGTAGGCGGCGGTGGCCAGGCGGTCCAGATCGTCGACGTCGAGGTCCTCGACGGCGACGCCCGACAGCGATCGCCAGGCGTCACCCCAGCGGTGCCCGTCGCTGGCCGCCCGCCCCTCCTCGATGGCTCGCACTGGCCGAACAGTCTGGCTCACCGTGCCAGGCCGGTCAGCCGAAGTGGGCTTCGGCGGCCTCGGGGAGGGCGCCGAGGAACATCCACATCTCGGCGATGCGATCATCGTCGAAGCGGTACACGAAGGCGTTGCGCGATTCGAGCGTCTTGCTGTCCCCCGGGCGGCCGAGCGTGGCGTGCTCCCACTCCGCCGCCCACCCGTCGGCGCCGAAGCAGAACTGCTGCTCGAGGTGGATCTCGCCGCCGGTGGCGTCGAACAGCGAGCCCAGGACCCCGAGGAACCCACCGAGCCCGGAGTGGTCGCCGGTCATGTGGTGCGGGCCGCGGAAGTGGAAGACGAGATCGTCGGTGAAGATCTTGGCCAAGGTGTCGTGGTCCTGGTCGAAGACCGCCTTGGTCATCCGTTCCACGGTCTCGACATTGGGGTGGTTGCTCATGTCAGTGCTCCAAACAGTCGTTGGTGGTCGTCACGACGACCGTACGAATCGCGGCTGGTCGGGCGCATCGGACGAAGCATCCATTTCGGTGCCTGCCCGGCTCGGTCGTTCTACTGATGCGCGGACGGCGCGTTTGGTCCGTTCGTCCGATGTGCCGATCGGCGGTCGGTGCGTACCGCACGGGGGGATCGAGTGCGGCGCTGTGATGTGGGCACCGGTGATCGCCCAGCTCGCCCGGCACCACCGAGTCGTCGCGCCGGACGTGCCCGGCCTCGGCGCATCCGCTCCCATGTGTCGACTCGACGCCGAGACGTTCGCCCGCACGTCGAACGACCCGACGCCTTCGTCGAGGCCCTCGGCGCAGCCATCGGCGCGACCTGACTGATCGACCGGCGGGGCCAGCGGCGTCAATTCGACCGGCACGGCCGCCGACCAGAACTACCCTCCCCGCCGATGGCGCTCGTCGTGGCCGGCACGATCGCGGCGATGGCGCGTGGCGACGAGGAGCGGTCCTTCAAGGGACGCGTGTGGCTGGGTGACGACGGCAACGTCGAGGCCGTGACCCCCGCCCGCCAGCGTGGTCCGGCGGGTTTCGCGTCGGCGCCGGTGATCGACGTCGGCGACGCCGTGGTGCATCCCGGGTTCGTGGATCTGCACACCCACCTCGGCTACAACACCCTCCCGCTCTGGGCGGAGCCGAGCCAGCAGGAGCCGTTCCTGCACCACGACATCTGGCCCGGGCGGCCGACGTACAAGCCGTCGGTGTCCTGGCCGGCGTGGGTGCTCGCCGACCGCGCCCCGGAGTGCCTGCTGGCCTACGGCCAGGTGCGGGCGCTGGCCGGCGGGACGACGGCGATGCAGGGCTGGCCCGGCCTCAGCCGCGACCCGGCGAACGCGCTGGTGCGGCGGGCCGAGGACGAGAGCGTCGGTCCCATCGACGACCCGGTCCGCGCATCGACGTTGACGCTCGACGTGAGCGATCTGACGAAGGTGGCCGGCGCGCTCGACGGTGGCCGGGCGTTCGTCTACCACTGCGCCGAGGGTCGGCCGACGACCAGGGTGACCGAGGAGTTCGAGGACCTCGCCCGCGCCGGCTGCCTGCAGTCCGGGTTGGCGGCGATCCACTGCTGCGCCCTCGATCGCTCGCACTTCGAGCGCTGGCGTCGCGCCGTCCCCGCGAGACGCGGCCACCCTGCCGGCACGGTCGTGTGGTCACCGTTCTCCAACCTCTGGCTGTACGGCGTGACGACCGACGTCCCCGCCGCGCTCGATGAGCGGCTCGCCGTGGCCCTGGGCACGGACTGGGGACCATCCGGTACGAAGAACCTGCTCGGCGAGATCAAGGTGGCGCGGATCTGGAGTGACCGGGCCGGCTGGGGGCTCACCGACCACCAGCTCGTGCGGATGATCACGTCGGCGCCGGGCGACGTGCTGGCGTCGGCGTGGCAGCAGCCCGTCGGGCGGCTCGTCCCCGGTGCCGCCGGCGACGTCGCCGTCGTCGCCCGCCGGACACGCGACGTGTGGCGCAACCTGGTGACGGCACGGGAGGACGACGTCCTGTTCGTGACCGTCGCCGGCCAGGCCCGCTACGGCACGAAGCGGTTGATGGATGCGGCCGGGGCGGCGCACACCACGTCCGTCGGGGTGGGCCCGGTGACGCGACGGGTGACGTTGGTGCGCCCGGACGACCCGTCCCGCACGTGGTCGTGGCGCGACCTGCTCGGTCGACTCGATGCCGTCCGCAAGCACGCCGCAGCGACCCCGCCGGTGGGACCCGGTGCCGCCGCCGCCCGCGCCGGGCGGACGCGTACGCCACCCGATGTCGGCGACCCGGGGGGGACGGCGGCCATCGCCGTATCCCTCGACATGCCGGGCGGCCCGGGCGCCAGCGCGGGCCCGCCCCCGGCCGGTGTCACGGTTGACATCCCGGCGATCGAACCACTCCACCACGGGCGGCGCTGGGTGGCCAGCCTGCGCGGTCGTGGCTTCCACGACGGCGCCCTCGACGGGCTGTCCGCCCTGCTGCGCCGATGAGTTCCGCCTCGACGGCCCGGCCCGCCACCGCCGCGGCGGCGATCCGCACGGCGCAGGCCGGCGTGCTGCTGGAGGACTTCTTCCCGTCCGGGCAACCGCCTGCGGCCACCTCGCGGCCGCGCCGGCGGCGGTCGAAGCGGGCGGCCCAGCTGGTCTCGCTCAGCGAGGAGGAGCGCGACCTCGTCGTCTCGACGTTCGCCACGCTGGTCGAGGGGCTCTACACCCACCTGCCGCTGAAGAAGGCGATGTACGCCGCCGATCCCGTGCAGGCGCTGCGATTGCTGGCGCAGCGGTCGTCGACGCTCGACGACCTGTCGTTCCACCACGAGGCGGCGCGCATCCTGACCAGCCTGCGCGATGCACACACCCGCTACCTCGGCCCCGACAGCTTGGCCGGCCACGCGGCGATGCTGCCGTTCCTCGTCGAGGCGCACGGCGCGCCCCCCGACGTGCACTACATCGTGTCCAAGGTGGCGTCCGACGCCACGCTGATCGGCGATCGCCGGTTCAAGGCCGGCATCGAGCTGGTCTGGTGGAACGCCGTGGCGATCGACCGGGCCGTGCAGTTGCACGCCGAGCGGGAGACCGGCGGACGGGCCGACGCCCGGCGGGCGCGCGCCGTGGAATCGCTGACGCTGCGGGCGCTGCGCTTCGGCCCGCCACCCGACGAACGGTGGGTCGACATCGGCTACCTCGATCTGAAGGGCGCCGAGCGGGAGGTGCGCATCCCGTGGCGGGCCGTCACCCCCAAGCGGGCGAGGACGGCCGGCGGCTCGACATCGGACGGCTGGATGGCCTACGCCCTCGACCCGGCGGCCGAGACGACGCGCCGGGTGAAGAAGCTGCTGTTCGCTCCGGACCAGTGGCTCGCCGACCACGCCGGCGGCAAGCGGGCGGCCGCCCGGCCATCGCCCAGCGAGGCGGCGGCGGTCGAACCCGGCCAGTGGATGGACACGGCGTTCCAGGACAACGTGTCGGCCAAGGTGGTCCCGACGCCGCACGGCGACTTCGGCTACCTGCGCCTGTGGAGCTTCGACCTCGCCGACGACGTCGGCTTCGTCGACGAGGTGGCGCGCCTGCTGGGGGAGCTGCCTGACGACGGCCTGATCGTCGACCTGCGCGGCAACCCGGGCGGGCTGATCTGGGCCGCCGAGCGCATCCTGCAACTGCTCGGCCCCGGTCCCGGCCCGATCGAGCCGACCAAGTTCTCGCTGCTGGCCACGCCGCTGACCCGGGCGATGGCGGCAGCGGCGCAGAACGCCGTCGAGCTGCAGCCGTGGCGGGAGAGCCTCGAGGAGGCGGTGGCCAACGGCGAGCCCTACTCGCAGGCCGTGCCGATCACGCCGCCCGACCGGTGCAACGACATCGGGCAGGTCTACGGCGGCCCGGTCGTCGCCGTGGTCGACCCGAACACGTACTCAGCCGGCGACCTGTTCGCCGCCGGCTTCTTCGACAACGGGCTCGGCACGCTGGTCACGGTGGGCGAGGCGACGGGTGCCGGAGGCGCCAACGTGTGGATGCCCGAGCAGGTGCAGGACGCGCTGCTCGGCACGCGCTACGAGCTGGCCACGTTGCCCGACGGGATCGGCTACAGCATCTCGGTGCGCCGGGCGACGCGCGCCGGCGGGTCCGACGGTCTGGTCATCGAGGACGTCGGGGTGCGCGGCCACACGACGTACGCCATGACCGCCGATGACTTCGTCGAGAACAACCGCGACCTGCTGGCGTTCTGCGGCAAGATCCTGGCCGGCCAGCCGAGCACGGCGCTGCGCGTGACGGCGGTCGGCGATGCCGAGGTCGTCGTGACCACGCGTGGGCTCGATCGCCTCGACGCGTACGTCGACGAGCGCCCGCAGGGCTGGCTGCCGGTCGACGCCGACGAGACGACCGTTGTCGTGCCGGACGGCTGGTCGACGATCGAGCTGAAGGGTTTCGCCGGCGAGCAGCTCCGCCAGCGCCGCCACGTCCGCCGCTGAACCCGTGCGATGAGACATGAGCGGTCGTCGACTCGGACGAATCGCGCCGATTTCAGCGGAGGAAGTTCCCGAGCGTTCGTGACGCAGTGAGCGTGACAGCCCAGGCCGGCCTTGCCCGGCCCACGCCGAGGAGCGGAGTCTTCGGAGCGAGCGAGGCGATCAAATCGGCGGCCAGTCGCGGTGGGCGCGGGGGATCTTGACCACGATCGTGGCCCGCTTGGCGTTGGCGACCTCGGCCGGCGTGGCAGACGGACCTTCGGCCTCGTCGACGTTCTTGCGCACCGCCCACGACTCGACGGCGCGCATCCACGCCGGAACCCCGGCCGGCAGGTCCTCCTCCGGGATCGGCGACCGATCCGTGGGCAGCAGGTCGGTGCCGTACAGCTCGAGCGGGCGGGCGACGTCGGGGTTGGTGATCGCCGCGCCGAGCACGGGCAGGGCCTCGTTCCAGTTGGTCAGCATCTTGGCCATCGCCTCGGCCCGCGTCAGCTGCCCCGAGCCGGATGCGCTCTCGGGGTACGTCGGGTGGGTGATCGCCCGGAAGGCCACGTCGGTGGCGGCGCCGCGCGGTGTCTGCTTCCACGCCGTGAAGGCGATGTCGGCGAGCCGTCCGAGCGCGACGACGGCTTCGACCTGGCGGTCGACGAGCAGGGCGTCGAGCCACTTGTTGCGGTACCGGGCGATCTGCTTGTTGTCCTTGTGCCGCTCGCCGCCACCCTGGCCGTACACGCTGTACAAGAACGTGTTGACCATCACGTAGCTGCGGTCGATGCCGAGCCGGGCCAGGAAGCCCTGCACCCGCTGACCGGCCTCGCCGACGAGCACCCGGCGGGCGATCGACTCGTGGGTCGCCGCGTCCTGGCCGAGCACGAGCACACGCGCCGAGCCGTCCAGTCGGCCGCGGTGGAAGATCGGGCCCCACTCCACCCGGAAGTCGTCCGGCGGGTACACCTCCGGGCCGGGGTAGTTGCGGCACAACGTGGCGAACCGCCTCGTGTACCCGGGATCGAACGCATGGGCCATCGGGTCACCTCCCTCGTGACCTGCTCAGTGTCCCAGACCCGGATGGGGTGCCCGGTCGAATTCACCCAGCGGCCCCGCGAAACGCCCACCGGTACGCTTGATCGGTGGTGTCGCCGCGCACGATCTTCATCTCCAACACGATCCCGTACGTCAACGCCCGACCGCACCTGGGCCATGCCTTCGAGTTCGTCCAGACCGACGCCTACGCCAGGTTCATGCGAGGGATGGGCCACGACGTGTTCGACCTGTCGGGCTCCGACGAGAACAGTTTGAAGAACGTCCTCGCCGCCGAGGCCGAGGGCATCTCGACCAGCGCCCTGGTCGACCGGAACGTCGACTACTTCACCGCCCTGCGACCGCTGCTGCAGCTGTCCTACGACGGCTTCATCCGGACCAGCGCCGACGACGCGCACCGGCGCGGCGCGACGAGGTTCTGGGAGGCGCTGGCCGCCAACGACGACCTGTACACGAAGACGTACGGCGGGCTCTACTGCGTCGGCTGCGAGCAGTTCTACTTGGACAGCGAGCTGATCGAGGGGCGCTGCCCAGAGCACGGCACGGTGCCCGAGTTCATCGAGGAGGAGAACTACTTCTTCCGCCTCTCCCGCTACCAGCAGCAGCTCATCGAGCTGATCGAGAGCGGCTCGTTGAAGATCGTGCCCGAGACGCGGCGCAACGAGGTGCTCAGCTTCGTGCGCGGCGGCCTGCAGGACATCAGCTTCTCGCGGTCGGCCCAGCGCGCCCGCGGTTGGGGCATCCCGGTGCCCGGCGATCCGGACCACGTGATGTACGTGTGGATGGACGCGCTGACGAACTACATCACAGCGCTCGACTGGGTCGATGACGGCGAGCGGTACCAGCGCTACTGGGCCGGCGCCGACGAGCGGATCCACGTGGTCGGCAAGGGCGTCACGCGCTTCCACGCCGTGTACTGGCCGGCGATGCTGATGGCCGCTGGACTGCCGACGCCGACCACTGTCGTCGTGCACGGCTACGTCACCGTGGGCGGCGGCAAGCTCTCCAAGAGCACTGGCAACGTCGTCGACCCCGAGGAGCTCGTGGTCGAGCAGGGCGCCGACGCCGTGCGCCAGTTCCTGCTCGCCGAGCTGTCGCCAATCGCCGACGGCGACTTCACCGTCGAGCGGCTCGTCCGTCGGTACAACGCCGATCTCGCCAACGGACTCGGCAACCTCGTGAGCCGCGTCACCACGATGGTCACCAACTACCGCGACGGCCGCGTGCCCGATCGCCCAGAGGACGCCGACGCGCCGCTGCGCGCCGCCGCCGATGCCGCCGCCGCGTCGTACACGCACGCCCTCGGTGAGTTCGACCACCGCGAGGCGTGCCAGGCGCTGTGGGACTTCGTGCGCCAGGCCAACGCCTACGTGGAGGAGGAGGCGCCGTGGAACCTGGCCAAGTCCGAGCGGGGCGGTGATGCCGACGCCGGCCGGCGCCTCGACCTCGTCATCCACGACCTCGTTGCCGCGCTGCGCTTCCTGGGCACCCACCTGCGGCCGATCCTCCCGGAATCGTCGGTGACGCTGTTGGCCGCCCTCGGCGGATCGGCCGACGACGTCACGATCGACGTCCCGTGGGGCACCGGCGTGTCCGGTGCCACCGTCACCAAGCCGCCGGCGCTGTTCCCGCGCAAGGAGGAGCAGGCGCCTGGCTGACGACCTGTTCGACCGCCCGGCGGCGTGGCGGGCGGAGGCGGTGGAGCGGCTCGGGTTGACCGGAGAGCAGCGGATCGCCGGGCTCGTGACGGGCGCCGGCTACCCGGACGCGCTGGGGCCGGTGCTCGAGGCGTTCGCCGGACTTTCCGGGCTGGTCTGCGATGTGGGCGCTGGTCTCGGCGCCGCCACGTGGTGGCTGGCCGGCCAGGGCGCCGTCGACGTGATGGGTGTCGAGCCGGAGCCGTCCACGGCTGCGCTGGCGCGCCGGGCCCACCCCGACCTCCCGATGGCGGCCGGTCTGGCCACCGCGCTGCCGCTGCGCGCCCACCGGTGCGACGGCGTGGCCGCGCTGGGCGTCGTGTCGTTGCTCGACGATCTGGATGGCCTGCTCGACGAGGTGCGGCGCGTGCTCGGTCCCGACGGGCGCGTGGCCATCACCGACCTGTGTGCGGCCGGCGCCGCCGTGCTGCGCCCGCCGTCCACGGTCAACGTGTTCCGTCCGGTCGACGTGCTCACCGCGGCGCTCAGCGGGCACGGCTTCGACGTCCTGCAGGTGTGGCGGGCACCCGCCGATCGGACGACGCGCTGGGACGCCATCGGCTCACTCGTCGACGATCAGATCGAGCGCCGACACGGTGGGTCAGCGACGTTCGCGACGTGGCGTGAGGACCGTGATCGCCTCGGCCGGCTGATCGCCGAGGGCGCACTGGAGCTGGCAACGGTGACCGCAGTCGCTCACCGGGACTGAGCGCGCAGCGTCCCGGCGACCTCGGCCATGATCGCCGCACTCTCCGTCTCGGGGCCCGCCGTGGCCGAGCCGGACAGGTTGACGCCGACGACGCCGTCGATCGCCAGCATGCGCCGAGCCTCCCGCACCGCGGCGGCGATCCCGGCCGCCCGCCCGTCGTCGGCCTCCAGCACGGATCGGCGCAGCTCCGGGTCGACGACGAGGCCCGGGAACCGCTCGAGCACGACGAGCGACTCGACGTCGGTGATCACGGCGACGCACGGGACGAACGGCAGGGTCACGCCGATCGCTCGGGCTGCCCTGACGAACCGGTCCACGCCGTCGGCACCGCCGGCGTGGTTGACGAAGCACACCTGCGCGCCGGCGCGCTGCTTCTCCAGCAGCCGCGCCGGGCGCAGCTGCGTCGGCGGGGCGACGGGTGTTGCCGACACGGACGTGCACAGCCCGGCCTCCCGCGCCAACCCGGCCAGGCGTGTCCCGTCGAGGTCGAACACCTGGGTGGCGTCGGTGCGCACCGACCGGGCCCGGCTGTCGCCGGTGACGCAGTGCACCCCGGCGACTCCCTGGTGGGCCAGGCCGGCGAGCTCGCTCTCCAGCACGACGCGGTTGCGATCGCGGCAGGTCAGCGTGACCCAGGCGCGGGCGCCCGCCGCCCGCACCAGCTCGGCCATCACCGTCGGCGGGAAGTCGGGCCGCACGTGGTGCTCGCCGATCAGCAGGGCGTCCGCGGTGGCGGCCAGCCGGGCGGCGACGGCGGTGACCGATGCCCGGTCGAAGGGTCGGACGCGCAGGTCGGTGACGATGATCGGCTCGGCGCTGTCGTCGGCGCTGTCGCGGCGCCCGACCGCCGTGGCGAAGGTCGTCGTCGCCGGCGCCGGCGGCGGACCCGCCCAGGCGACGACCGGTCGACCGACGAACGGGCAGTCCCGGTCGTCGACCTCGCACCGCCCATCGACGCGCACCCCGCCGCACGGTCCGTAGACCATGTGCTTCGGACACGCCGTGGCGACGTCGCCCGACTCCTCGATCGAGCGCTGGGAGTCGGACATCGGCGCCGTCGCCACGGCGGACCGATCAGCGGCCGGCGGCGACGGCGCGCAACCGGTCGAAGCGCCGCGCCGGTCGCCCCGGGACGGCATGCGTCGAGCCGGTGAACTGCAGCACGTCGTCGTCGACCGGCTTGTTGAGCATCCGCCGATCGGTGGTCAGGTCCTGCGGGTGCAGCCACGGCTCCCGGTCGCCCTGCTTGGGCAGCAGCGGGACAGCGCGCTGGACGTAGCCCGACGAGAAGTCGTCGATGTACGGGCGGCGGGGCATGTCACGGTCGGACGGTCGCAGCCGCGGTGTCGCCACCGTCGTGCCGGTGGTGGCGAGGTGGTCGAGGACACGGCACACGTACTGGCACGTCTGGTCGGCGCGCAGCGTCCAAGAGGCGGCGATGTACCCGAACGACGACCACAGGTTCGGCACGTCCGAGTAGGCCAACCCCTTGTAGGTGAACGTCGAGGCGAAGTCGACCGGCGTGCCGTCGACGGTGAAGTCCATCTCGCCCAACGTGACGAGCTGGAGGCCGGTGGCGGTCACCACGATGTCGGCCTCCAACTCGGCGCCCGATTGCAGCGTGATGCCGCGCTCGGTGAACGTGTCGATCAGGTCGGTGACGACGGACGCCCGCCCCGACGAGATGGCCGTGAACAGGTCGCCATTGGGGATCAGGCAGAGCCGCTGGTCCCACGGGTCGTAGGTCGGGGTGAAGTGGGTGTCGACGTCGTAGTCGGGACCGAGCGCCTTGCGCGTCAGGTCGAGCAGCTGGCCACGGATCTTGGCGGGGGACGTCCGCGACTTGCGGTAGATCATCCGCTGCAGGGCGATGTTCTTGCGCCGCGTGACGCGGTAGGCGAGGCGGTCCGGCAGGACCCGTCGCAGCGTGTTGGCCACGACGTCGCGCTCGGGCCGGGACACGACCCACGTCGGCGAACGCTGGAGCATCGTGACGTGGGCGGCGCCCTCGTCGGCCAATGCCGGCACCAGTGTCACCGCCGTCGCCCCGGAGCCGATCACGACGATCCGCTGGCCGCGCACGTCGAGGTCGTCGGGCCAGCCCTGCGGGTGGACGACCCGGCCGGCGAAGCGATCGATGTCCGGAAGGATCGGCGTGTAGCCCTGTCGGTAGCTGTAGTAGCCGGAGCACATGAACAGGTGCCGGCACGTGAACGCTTGCGTCTCGCCGGTGTCGCGTCGATCGACCTCGACGGTCCACCGCTCGGCGTCGCTGGACCACGACGCGGCGGTGGCGGCGTGGTGGAAGCGGAGGTATCGATCGAGGCCGAACTCAGCCACCGTCTCGCGCAGGTAGGCCAGGATCGACGGACCGTCGGCGATCGCCTTGGCGTCGGTCCACGGCTTGAAGCCGAAGCCGAGCGTGTGCATGTCGCTGTCCGAGCGCACCCCGGGGTAGCGGAACAGGTCCCACGTGCCTCCCAGGTCGGGCCGCGCCTCGAGGACGGCGAACGTGCGGTCCGGACAGCGGGTCTGCAGGTGGTAGGCGGCGTCGATCCCCGAGATCCCCGCCCCGATCACCAGGACGTCGAAGTCGTTGTCGGTGCTGGTCAGGTCGTCCACTCGGCAACAACGTCGGGGTTGGCCTCGACCCACGCCGCCGCGGCCGCGGCGGCTTCCATGCCGTCGCCGTCGATCATCGCGGCGATCTCGTTCTGCTGATCGATGGTCAGCTGGAAGTTCTCGAGGAAGGCGAACGCCGCGGCGTTCTTCTCCGCCAGCCCCGCCGAGGCCGCCTTGTACAGCACGTCCGGCGGGTAGTCGCAGTTGTAGCTGCCGTCCTCCGACTCGATCGCCGCCTCGCACTCGGGCGTGACCTCGGGCAGCTCGATCTCGGTCAGGTCGAGCTCGGCGTGCAGCCAGTGCGGCTGCCAGAAGTAGAACAGCAACGGCTCCTGGGCTTCGACGGCCTGTTGCACGGCGGTGATCTCCGCCGCCTCCGAGCCGGCGACGATGAACTTCAGCGGCAGCTCGAGGTTCTCGATGATCTGCTCGTCGTAGCTGACGTAGCTCGGGTCACCCATCAGGAACTGCCCGTCGTCGCCCGACTCGGCGGTGGCGAACAGGCCGGCCAGTTCGGGATCCTTCAGTCCCTCCCAGGTGGCCAGCTCGGGGTGCTCCTCGATCACGTAGGACGGCACGTACCAACCGATCTTGGCCACCGGCCCCAGCTCGCCGAGGTCGACGACGGTGCCCTTGTCATCGACGTACGTCGCGTAGTCCTCGGCGTGCCCAGACGGCCAGACCTCGAGCACGGCGTCGAGGTCACCGGCATCGAGGCCGGGCCAGGTGGCGTTCTCGTCGATGTCGACCAGCTCGACCGGCGTGCCGAGCTCGGACTCCAGCACGACCTTGGCCACGTTGGCGTTGACGGCCGAGCCGGTCCACGGGTTGACGGCGATCGAGATGCCCTCGCCCGAGCCAGCGGGCTCGCCGCCGCCGCTGGTGTCGTCACCGCCGCCGCTGGTGTCGTCACTGGCGGCCGTCGTCGGGGCCGCGCCGCCGGCGGCAGCGGCGGTCGTCGTGGCGGCATCGCCGCTGTCGCCGGTGCCGCCGTCGTCGTCACTGCCGCATGCCGCCGCCACGAGCGCCAATGCGGCCATCGCCACGGCGGCGCGCCGCCACGTCGATGTGTGCCCGTCGGTCATCGTCTTCCCCCTCGGTTCCTGCCGGAGCGGACGCCCCAGGCCTGCGTGATCCGATCCAGTGTGATCGCCAGCAGGACGATACTCACGCCACCGGCCACGCCCCGGCCCACCTCGCCCTTGGTCAGGCCGTACACCGTCTCCAGCCCGAGCCCGCCCGAGCCCGTCAGCCCGGCGATGACGACCATCGACAGCACGAGCAGCACGGTCTGGTTGACCCCGAGCAGGATCGCCGGCATGGCCATCGGCAGCTGCACCTTGCGCAGCTCCTGACCGGGTGTCGCACCGAACGACGTCGCTGCTTCGCGCGGCTCGTGGGGCACCTGGCGGAGCCCGAGGCTGACGATGCGGATGCACGGCGGCAGGGCGTAGATCACGGCAGCCACCACGCCCGGGACGCGGCCGACCCGGAACAGGAAGATCACAGGTACGAGGTAGACGAACGCCGGCATGACCTGGGCGGCATCGAGGAGTGGTCGCAGAACCCGTTGCACGCGGTCGGAGCGCCCGGCCCAGATGCCGATGGGGACGGCCAGGGCGACGCTGATGACGACGATCACCAGCACCTGGCTGAGGGTGTCCATCGCCAACTCCCAGTTGCGCATCGCAGCCACGCCGACGAGGCACGCCCCGCACACCGCGGCCAGCCGCCAGCCGCCGCTGGCCCAGCCGATCGCCACCGCGGCAACCACCACGAGCCACCACGGCGAGTCGACGAGGACGTCACGCACCGGGTCGAGTACGTGGATGACGAGGAAGTCGCTGAACGATCCGGTGCCGCCGACGATCGGCACACCGGTCCGCAGGTGTTCGTTGACCCAGCTGACGGCGTCGTTGGCGGGATCAGCCACGTTGAACCGCCAGCTCTCCGGGAAGTCGATGGCCGACAGCAGCCGACCGGCGACGACGGCCACGGCGACGACGGCCGCGCCGACGCCGAACGAGGTGAGCAGCGGCGTGCGTGCGGCGCCGGTGCGCTTGCTGCGGTCGCGCTCACCGGTCGTGATCCGGTCGAGGGCGATGGCGGCAAACACGATCGCCAACCCGGGAGCGAACGCCGCACCGACGTCGACCTTCTCCAGCCCGTCCACGACGCGCTGGCCGAGCCCGCCGGTGCCGACCAGGGCGGCGATGACGACGATGGCGAAGGCCATCATGATCACCTGGTTGAGCCCGAGGAGCATCGCTCGGCGAGCCATCGGCAGCTGCACCTTGGTCAGCAGCTGGCGGCCCGTGCAACCGAACGACGTGCCGACTTCGGTGGCCACCACGGGCACGCTGCGCAAGCCGTGACTGGTCAGGCGGACGGCCGGTGCCACGGCGAACACGACCGTCGCCACGATCGCCGCCGGGGTGCCGATGCCGAACACGACGACCGCCGGCAGGAGGTACACGTACGCCGGCATGACCTGGGCGGTGTCGAGGACGCCGCGCAGCCCGCGCTCGGCCCGGTCGCTACGTCCGGCCACGATGCCCAGCGGGACCCCGATGAGCAGGGCGACGGCGACGGCGACCAGCATCAACGCCAGGGTGACCATGGTTTCGTCCCAGAAGCCGAGGATGCCGCACCCGAGGAGGGCGACGACGGCCGTTGCCGCGGCCCGGGCGCCGCCGGTGCGCCAACCGATCGCACCGACCAGCGCCAGCACCCCCAGCCAGCGCAGTTGGCGGAGGACCCAGAGGATGGCCTCCGTCGCCTGCTCCACGCCGTCCGCGATCGGCTGGAAGAACCACGTGAACAGCCAGTGCTGATCGTTGTTGCGGACCGTCCAGTCGTAGACGGCGTCGACGGCCGGCACGACGTGGGCGTCGAGCCACGACGGGACGCTCGACCCGATCAGGATCCCGGCGACGACGAGCGCGACGAGGACGGCGACCGGCAGGACGAGACGCCGCAGGCGGGCCGTGCGGTCGGTGGGTGCCGCCGCCGCCGTGACGGCGATCGAGGCGACGGCCATCAGTCCCCGGCCACGGGCTCGACGCTCGACTGGACCTCGTCCACGCCGGCGACCACCCGCAGGGCGATGGCGCGGTCGACGCAGCCGACGACCTCTCCGCCGTCGTCGACGACGGCGACCGGCCGCTCGCCGCGCGCCAGGGCACCGAGCACGTCGCGCACCTTGGTGCCGAGCGGCACCTCGGCGATCCAGTCTCGTGGTCCGTACGGCGACGTCATGACGGCCTCGACCGGGAGCACGTTGGCGCGCGACACGTCGCGCACGAACATGCGGACGTCGTCGTCCGCCGGCGCGCCGACCACCTCGGCCGGGGTGCCGACCTGGACGAAGCGACCGTCACGCATGATGGCGATGCGGTCGCCGAGCCGCAGCGCCTCGACGAGGTCGTGGGTGATGAAGACCATCGTCGTGGCCAGCTCGCCGCGCAGCCGGACGACCTCGTCCTGCATGTCCCGCCGGATCACCGGGTCGAGGGCGGAGAACGGTTCGTCGAACAGCAGCACCTCGGGGCCGGTGGCCAACGCGTGGGCCAGCCCGACGCGCTGCTGCATGCCTCCCGAGAGCTGGTCGGGGCGGGCTGCGCCGAGTCCGGCCAGCCCGACCAGCTCGAGGAACTGCTCGGCCCTGGTCCGCCGGACCTGCTTGTCGATGCCCTGGACCTCGAGACCGAACGCCACGTTGTCCAGCAGGTCCCGGTGCGGCAGCAGTCCGAAGTGCTGGAACACCATGCTCACGCGGTGCCGGCGGAGGTCGAGCAGCTGCGCCTCGCCCGCCGACGTGACGTCGACATCGCCGATGCGGACGGTGCCGGCGGTCGGCTCGATGAGCCGGGTCAGGCAGCGGACGAGGGTCGACTTGCCGCTACCGGACAACCCCATCACGACGAACGTCTCGCCGGTCTCGACGTCGAGGTCGACATCGCGCACTGCGGCGACGTTGCCGGTGCGCGCCTCCAGCTCGCGTCGCGGGAGATCGGCGAGCGGGGACCCGACGATCCGCTCGGCGCGCGGACCGAACACCTTCCACAGCCCTCGGACCGAGATCGCGCCCCCCACGGCCGGAGCTTAGAACCGCGAGTAAGAACAGATCGGCGTCACGGATGACGCCGATCTGTTCTTACTCGCGAGCGGAGCGAGCCATTAGTCGTCGTCGAGGATCTTGTCGGCCTTGCGGTCGATGCGCTCCCGCTCCTTCTTCGTCAGGTTGCCGGCGTGCTGCTGCTGGGCGGCACGTGACTTGGCGTTGCGGGCGTGCGCGTCGTCGGGCATCGGGTAGTTGCCAGACTCCTTCTTGGCCTGCTTGGTCCGGGCCTTCTCCGGAAGCCCGAAGTCCTTGGCGGGCAGCTGCTCGCGCTTCTTGGCACTCATCTCGGCCATCACGACCTCCTCGTGCGTGGTCACCGGTCTCGTACCCAGCTCGACGCGACGGCGAACCGGGTCGAGAAAATCGAAGGAGGTGTCGTCTGGGCGGGCTCGCCGATCGTCGTCCTCACGTACCGTCGACGATCTGGAGGATCCATGGAGTACCTGCTGTTCATCGCCACCGACACCGAGCCGGACGCCGCGGGAGGCCCCGACATCGACGAGTGGGTCGCCGAGGGCGAGCGGCGCGGGATCCGCCTGCGCGGCGACGTGCTGCGTCCGCTCGAGGACGCCACCACGGTGCGCGTGCGCGCCGGCGAGGTGCTGGTGACCGACGGGCCGTACACCGAGTCCAAGGAGTGGATCGTCGGCTACGACCTGCTCGACTGCGACGACCTCGACCAGGCCATCGACTACGTCTCCCGCCACCCGATGGCGTACCACGGGCGCATCGAGATCCGACCCGTGGCCCCACAGGACGAGTGACCGCGACGACCGCCACGACCGCAGCGGCGGCGAACGCCGTCGCCAGGGCGCATCGCACGGACTGGACCCGCATCGTCGCCGGGTTGATCCGCATCACCGGCGACTGGTCGCTGGCCGAGGACGCCACGGCAGACGCCTTCACCGCCGCGGTGGCCCGCTGGCCCACCGACGGCGTGCCGGTCAACCCGGCGGCGTGGCTGACGGTGGCGGCGCGCAACCGTGCCCTCGACCTGCTGCGGCGGGCATCGACGGAACCGTCCAAGCTCGCCGCGGCGGCGCTGATCGTCGAGCCGGCGGCCGACGACGACGAGCGACTGCGGCTGATCTTCACGTGCTGCCACCCGGCGCTCGCCCTGCCGGCCCAGGTCGCTCTGACCCTGCGGACGGTTGGCGGCCTGGAGGTCGCCGACATCGCCCGTGCCTTCCTGGTGCCCGAGCCGACGATGGCCCAGCGCCTGGTGCGGGCGCGGCGCAAGATCGCCCACGCCGCCATCCCGTACCGCGTGCCGCCGCCGGAGTCGCTGGACGAGCGCACGACGGCGGTGCTCGCCGTCATCTACCTCGCCTTCAACCAGGGCTACTCGGCGGCGGCCGACACCCCGCTGGCGTCCACCGCCGTCGCCCTCGCCCGGCAGGTCGTCGAGCTGATGCCGACCCACTCGGAGGCCCGCGGGCTCCTGGCGCTGCTGTACTTCCAGCACGCCCGACGGAACGCCCGGCGCAGCGCGGACGGCGCGCTCCTGACGATCGAGGAGCAGGATCGAACGCGCTGGCTGGGCGTCGAGATCGGGCGCGGCTCGACCGAGCTGCGGGCGGCGAGGGAGCGCGGGCCGTACGTGCTGCAAGCGGCGATCGCTGAGTGCCATGCCGTGGCGCCGACGGCGGCGGCGACGCGATGGGACGTCATCGTGGCCTGCTACGACGAGCTGCTGGCGATCTCCCCGTCGCCGGTGGTGGAGCTCAACCGGGCGATCGCCGTCGGCATGCTGCACGGCCCCGAGGCGGGGCTGGCGGCGATCGACGATCTGGCGTCGCGGGTCGCCGGCCTGCGCTACGTCGAGGCGGCGCGCGCCGACCTCCTGGTCCGCGCCGGCCGTCTCGACGAGGCCGCCGTGCACTACCGGATCGCCGCCGGCGACGCCGACGCTCCTGACGAGCGGGCGCAGTTGCACCGCCGTCTGGCCACCCTCGGTACGGTGCGCTCGATGGCCGTGGGGGACGAGGTCGAGGATCCGGACGTGGTGACCTGGCACCACGGGTTGATCGCCAGGTGGTGGGCGAACTTCAACATCGGCGGGCCGGAGGTCGAGTACTTCCGCCCGTTCGTCGCGGAGGGTCAACCGGCGCTCGACGTGGCGTGCGGGACCGGCCGGCTGCTCCTGCCGTGGGTGGCTGCAGGGCTCGACGTCGACGGTGTGGATGCGTCGGCCGACATGATCGCCGCCTGCCGCGACGCGGCGCACGCCGCCGGGCGCGACCCGGGCTTGTACGTCCAGCCGGTGCACCGCCTGGACCTCGACCGCCGATACGGCACCATCGTGATGTGCGGCGGGTTCGGGCTCGGCGGATCGCGTGACCAGGACCTCGAGGGGCTTCGGCGGATGCGCGACCACCTCGTGCCCGGCGGCCGGCTGGTCCTCGACTACGAGGTCGACGACGGGGACGTCAGCCGGTGGCGGGTCTCGGCGTCGAGCGCCGCCGAGCCGCCCGGTCCCGATCAGCGGCGCCTCGGTCCGGACGGGTTCGAGTACGCGCTGCGCCATCACCTCGTGTCCGTCGATCGCGAGGCCCGCTCCGGGGTGCGCGAGCTGGAGGCCTGGCAATGGCGGGACGGCGAGCTCGTCGGCCACGAGACGCACCAGCTCGTCGGCAACCTCTGGCGCCCGGAGGAGATCGTCGACGCGCTCGGGTCGGTGGGCTTCGAGGACGTGCAGGTCGTCGGCGGCTACCACGGCGGTCCGCCGACCGGCGACGAGCGGTTCCTCGTCTACCTGGCCCGCCGACCGGGTGGCGGCGACGTCAGCCCGCCCGCCAGCTGATCGTCGGCGGCCTGACGCGGGCGCATCGTGGGGCTCCGCACTCGTCCGTCAGGCCGATCGTCGCCACGAGTGAGCCGTCGTCGGCGGCAGCGGCGGCGAGCAGGTCCGGGTCGATGTCGGCAGGCCATCAGCTTGGCCCGCCGGAACATCGAGAACGAGCCGTCGTCGCCGACCTCACCCCACGTCAGGTACAGGAACCGCTCGCCGCGCTTGCCGTGGACGGCCGGCCCACGCAGGTCCACGGCGCCGTCGTCGGCGATCACGGTGCGCACGTCGACGTCCCAGCGCGCCGATGGGGCGTCGCCGGGCGTCAACCCCGCCGGCTCCTTGCCGATCTGCACGCCGACGTGCACGTTGCCGAGCGGCACCCCCTCCGACACGAAGCGTCGCCCGGGCAGCTCGTGGGCCTCGATCGTGATCCGCACCCGTGCATCTTGCCTGGCAGGGTGACGCCGTGATCCCCGACGATTTCGAGGCGCCGAAGGGCTTGGTGGCCGACGGCTTCCGGCTGGCGCCGCTCGGCCCGCAGCACAACGAGGCCGATCGCGCGGCGTGGATGTCCAGCATCGAGCACATCCGGGCCACGCCAGGGTTCCAGGATGACTGGCCGCCGCCGGACGGGATGTCGCTCGAGCAGAACCTCGGCGACCTGCGCGGCCACGCTGAGGACTTCGCGGCGCGCCGGGGGTTCACCTACACCGTGCTCGACACCGCTACCGGCGAGGTGATCGGCTGCGTGTACATCTACCCGTCGGATCTGGACGGCTACGGCGCCCGGGTGCGCACATGGGTGCGCGCCGATCGAGCCGAGCTCGATGCCCCGCTGGCCGCCGCGGTGGCCGAGTGGATGGACACGGCGTGGCCGTTCGACGCCGTCGAGGACCGGTTCAGCGGCATCTGGGCGCGCTGACGCTCGATTTCGAGAACGTCCGCGCCCAGCAGCCGGATTGGGAACGTCCGCGCCCAGATGGGTGGGGGTCAGGCGGTGTCGGCGGCGGCGAGGCGCGACCGCACGGCGGGGCGGAACGGGCTCCACAGGAACCAGCGCGGGAACTGGGTGGTCAGCGCCCGTGGTCCCTCGATGCGCACCTTGCCCAGCGCCCGGGCGTCGGCCAGCTCGTCGATCCCGGAGAACACGCGCGACAGCGACAGCGTGTCCGTGGTGACGAAGAGATCGGGTTCGAACCCGGGGTGGGTCGTGCAGACCGACGGTTGGCGGTCCTCGAACATCAGCCACAGCAGGGTGCGGCGGGCGTCGCGGTAGTCGAACTGCACGACGACGCGCCCGGCGGGCACCGTGGCGTGGTCGACACGACGGTGCATCCACCACGTCAGCGTGATCGGATCGACCTCCCGGTCGTCCGGCTCGGCGAACAGCCAGCGAACGGTCCACTCGCCGAGCGCCATGATCACCGGCTCGAGGTCCCTGCCGGCATCGGTCAGGTGGTACTCGTGGCCACGGCCGGACGACGCCGGCACCAGCTCGATCACCCCGCGCTGCTCGAGCTGCTTCAGCCGCTTGGCCAGCAACGTCCGGGAGATGCCAGGCAGACCGCGCTCGATGTCGTTGAAGCGCGTGCTGCCGAGCACGAGCTCGCGCATGATCAGGGGCGTCCACCGCTCGGCGATGATCTCGCTGCCAACAGCGACGGGGCAGTACTGCCCATAGGAGCGCACGGCCCCATCGTCGCACGTTCGGGGTGCCGCCCAGGTCCAGTTGTTGCACTAGGCGCGGCCCGTCGCGAGGCCGACGATGGCACGCATGACTGCGGGCACCATGACCGAACCCACGACCGACACCTCCAACCGGGAGGCCGAGCTCATCCAATGGGCCGCCGAGCTCGGCGCGTCCATCGAACCCTTCGCCGCTGACCACGACCGTGACGGCACGTTTGTGACGGAAGCCTTCGACGTGCTGCGGCCGTCCGGCTTCCTCGCCATGGCCGTCCCCGAGGAGCTCGGTGGCCGTGGCGCCTCGGTGCGCGAGGTGGCGATGGCCCAGCGTGAGCTGGCCAAGCACTGCGGATCGACCGCGCTGGCGTCGTCGATGCACCAGCACGTCACGCTCTTCACGGCGTGGCGGCACCGCCGCGGCCTGCCCGGCGCCGAGGCGACGCTGCGGCGGGTGGCGACCGAGAACATCGTGCTCGTCTCCACGGGCGGCGCCGACTTCACCAACCCGCGCGGGAAGGCGGTACCTGCCGAGGGCGGCTACCGGGTCACCGGGCGCAAGGTGTTCGCCAGCCAGGTCCCGGTCGGCGACGTGTTCTCGACGATGTTCGTGCTCGACGACGACGGCACGCCGACGGTGCTCAACATGGCCGTCCCGGTCCGCTCCGAGGGCGTCACCGTGCTCGACAACTGGGACACCCTGGGCATGCGCGGCACGGGAAGCCACGACGTCGAGATCACCGACGTCTTCGTGCCCGAGGAGCGCGTGCTCGCCCGCCGGCCGTTCGGCGTCGTCGATCCGCCGCTGCAGGTCATCGCCAGCATCGCCATGCCCGTGATCACCGGCGTGTACCTCGGCGTGGCCGAGGCGGCCCGCGATGCCGCGGTCGCTGCCGTCGCCGGCACCCCGCGCGCCGAGGATCCATCCATCCAGCGCCAGATCGGCGCCATGGACAACCGCCTGCGGGTGATGTCCTGGGCCCTCGACGGTGCGCTGCGGACGGTCGGCGACGACGTGACGCCGTCGATGGCGACGGTGGTCGACGTGATGGCCGCCAAGCGCGAGGTGGCGCTCGGTGGGATCGAGGTCTGCGACCTGGCGATGGAGGTCGCCGGCGGTGGTGCGTTCTTCCGCACGTCGCCGATCGAGCGGTGCTACCGCGACATCCGCGGCGCCAAGTACCACCCCTTCACCCCCGAGCAGACGCTCATCCACGCCGGCCGGGTCGCCCTCGGCCTGCCCGCCGACACGGTGTAGCCACCGCCGTCACCAATTCGCTGGCCGCCTCCGGCCAGCAGGGGTACGGTCGGCTTGGCGAGCAAGGAAACCCAGAGGGAGGGGTCCAGCATGGCCGATCGGCTGCGCAGCGTCGCGGGACACCGTGATTACGCGCGTCTCCGCGAGTACAAGGCGACCGAGGTCACGACCGATTGGGTAGCCCGCCTGGGCGCCCATTCGGTCGGGATCGGGCGCAAGGAGGTGAAGGGCAAGCGCACCGGGGCGTTGGCGCTGCTCGTGTACGTCGACCGAAAGCAGCCGTTGGCGCGGTTGTCGGCCGAACCGGTCCCCACCACCGTCACGTTCCAGTCGCGCAAGGAGGCCAAGGAGCTGCGCCTGGCGACGGACGTCATCGAGACGCCTCGACCGGCGCCGGAGCAGGATCCGGAGACCCGGATCAGGCCCGTGCCCGGCGGCGTCAGCTTCGGCATCAACGGCACCACGGGCACGCTCGGTGGCTGGGTCTGGGACACGACGGACGACACGATCGTGGCGCTCACCAACAACCACGTGCTGCTGAACACGATCGGCGCCGACACCCTGCAACAGGGCACCGCCGACGGCGGGTCGCTGCCGGCCGACAAGATCGGCGACGTCAAGCGCTCGATCGCCCGGACCCTGCGCGGGACCAACCTGGTCGACTGCGCGATCTCCGACGTCGACGTCGCCAGCAACGTCGACGACCGGGTGCTCGAGATCGGTCCCGGCGTGTACGCCGTCGCCACGCCGACCCTCGACATGCTGGTCGAGAAGTTCGGCCAGACGACGCACCACACGTTCGGCGAGATCACCGACGTCGACCTGGAGACCACTTCGACGGAGGGGTTCTCGTTCGACGACCAGCTGCGCATCGTGCCGGTCGATCCGAGTGACGACTGGTCGGCCGGCGGTGACTCCGGTGCGATCGTCTTCGGCCAGGAGGCGGCGTCGGGTGACGCCAAGCCGGCCGTCGGCCTGCACTGGGGTGGGAGCGGCGCCAACGGCGTGGCCTGCAAGATCCAGAACGTCTTCTCGGCGCTCAGCCTGACCACCATCTGCGCGGGGCTGTTCTCGGCGTTCCTCGACTCGCTGTTCGAGACCGAGACGGAGGGAGAGGTCGAGGCGGACACCGAGGCCCGCCTGCGCGGCCTGGCCGCCGTGGCGCCGTTCGTCAGCGCTCCGATCGGCACGCCGTTGCCCGTGACGCGGCGGGCCTGGACTCGGGCGTCGGTCGGTCGCTTCCACGCTGGCATCTCCCGTGACCTGCAGGCGCGGCTGGAGGCGTCGCAGCGGGGTCGGCTGGTGGCGTCGTTCGTCGACGCCAACCGGGCCGACATCGCCCGCTTGCTGCTCAAGGACGGCGACGTCCGCCGGGCGACGGTCGCCGCGCTGCGCCCGCTCGTCGCCGGCGCGACCACGACGACCGACGTCCTCGAGCGGGTGTTCACGGCGACCGACCTGAAGCGGCTCGACGCGCTGGCCCGGGAGCTTGGTCGGCGCGGCGGCCCGGAGCTGGCCAACAACCTGCAGTCGGTCCGCCGCCTGGCCAAGACCGCCGAGGGCCGTTCCGCGGCGGAGATCCTGGGCATCAAGCTGTAGGTGTGAACGACCGACCGGAGTACGAGTGGATGCGTGAGCTGGTGCGGGCCCACGGCGCCGAGCTGCGGGCCCGCTACGGGGCTCACTCCATCGGCGTCGGCCGCAAGGTCGTCGACGGGCGACGGACCGACGAGCTGGCCGTCATCTTCTACGTCGACGACGCCGGCGCCTGCGACGAGCCGATCCCGGCCACGATCCCGTTCACTCCGGCGGGCCACGACGGGCCGGTCGAGCTGGCCACCGAACTGGTTGAGACGCCACCAACGGACCCCGCCGGCTGACCGGCGCGGCGCGTACCGTGCGCCGGATGGAGGACGCCGTCCGGGTCGCCACGGTCGAGGATCGCGACGCCGTCGTGGCCACCGTCGTCGTCGCCTTCGAACACGACCCCGCGCTGCGCTACTTCTTCCCCAACGACGACCGATACGCCGTCCAGGCCACGGCCTTCTTCGGCGCCCTGTTCGACCGTCGCGTCGGCCACGGCACCGTGTGGGTGCACGGGCCGGCTGACGCCGTGGCCATGTGGTCGCCGCCCTCCCAACCGACACCATCAGCGACCGGCCACGCGGCGTGGCCCGACGTGATCGGACCCGCCGAGCTGGCCCGCATCGACGCCTACCAGTCGGTGGTGGACGAGCTCCTCCCGGACGTCGCCGAGCACTGGTACCTCGGTGTGCTGGCCACCCTGCCCGAACAGCGCGGCCGTGGCCTCGGGCAGGTGCTGATGCGGGCCGGGCTGGCTGGCGTCGGCACCGGCGCCGCCCACCTCGAGACGACGAACCCCGGCAACGTCGGCTACTACGAATCAGCCGGTTGGGAGGTCGTCGCCAGCAACGACGGCGGCGCCCCCCTGCCGATCTGGGTGCTCCGCCACCACGGCCGATGACGGAGCCCACCGTCACGGCGGGCGGCCGGACCGAGCGTCGCTCGACCTGGGGCATCGCCGTCGTCGGGATCCTGGCCGGCTTCCTGGCCGGGCTGTTCGGGGTCGGCGGTGGGATCCTCATCGTGCCGGGCCTCGTGCTCGCCGTCGGCATGTCGCAGCGGTTGGCCCACGGGACGTCGCTGGCCGCCGTCCTGCCGATCTCCGTGGCGTCCGTCATCACGTACATCGCCCACGACAACGTCGACTGGCCGGTCGCCGCGTGGCTGACCGTCGGCGCCGTCGGCGGGGCGGTGATCGGCACGCGGCTGCTCGTCGTGCTGCCCGTTCGCACGATCACCGTGCTGTTCATCGGGTTGACGCTGGTGTCGGCCGTGCGCCTGTTCATCGACGTCGACGCCGACGGCCGCGCCGCGCTGACGGTGCTGGGCGTGGTCGAGCTGGTCGTCGTCGGGCTGGCCGCCGGGATCCTCGCCGGGCTGCTCGGCGTCGGCGGCGGGATCATCGTCGTGCCGGCGATGATCCTGCTGCTCGGCATCGACCCGACGATCGCCAAGGGCACGTCGGCGGCGATGATCATCCCGACGGCGCTGATGGGCACGTGGCGCAACCGCACGTCGGACAACGCCGACCTGCGCGTGGCTGCTGTCGTCGGCGTGGCCGGCATCGTCACCGCTGCGCTCGGCGCCGTGCTGTCGGACCGGATGGACGACGACCTGTCGAACGTGCTGTTCGCCGTCCTCCTGCTCGCCGTCGCCCTCCGCCTCGCCTACGGCCTGTTCCGAGAGCGTGGGACGGCGGCGCCGGAGCTCAGTGCCGGCCCGCCTCCGTGACGGGGACGGCGAACGCCGCGCTGACCATGGCGATGAGGGCGTAGACACCGCACAGCGCCACCACCTCGACCAGGCCCTTGACCCCGACGTCGGCGACGATGCGGTCCTGCACGTCCTGCGGGAGGTCGCGGTAGCCGATCGTCGACGTCACGGCCTCGGCCAGCATGCGGTACGGCTCGGCCAGCTCCCCGCCGGTGCCGAGCGCATCGATCGCCGTCGGCGGCACCCCCGCGTCGAGGGCGTGCTGGACGTGATCGCGCCACTCGAACTCGGCGCCCACCGCGTGGGCGAAGGCCAGTACCACGAACTGGTAGCGGTCACGGGGCAGCACGCCGTCGAACTTCAGGTACCCGCCGAGCTCCTCGATGCGTTCGGCCAGCTGCGGATGGCTGAGCAGCGGCACGTACGGGCCGTAGAGGCCGACACCGTGGCGTCGACGTCGGGCCAGCATCCGTTCGTACGTCCGCCGATCGTCGCCATACAGGTCGGCGATCGGGTCAGGCAGCTCGGCCACCGTTCCCCCTCATGGTGACACCTCACGGTCGTCGGTCACGCTGAGCACGAGCGCAACAAGAGCTCGGCCATGAGCGAGAAGACCGAGCCGATGATTCGCTCGGTCGAAGACTCCCTCGCTCATTCGTGGTACGACCAGGCCGCGGCGGCCTGCTGGTACGGCTCGACGGGGGTCGGGGCATCGCGCTCGGTCTTGACGTCGAGCAGGTACGGGCCCGTCGCCGCCGCGGCGCGCTGCAGCGCCGGCCCCAGCTCGTCGGGTGTGCGCACGGTCTCGGCCGGACACGACAGCGACCGGGCGAAGCCGGCGAAGTCGTGATCGGGCACGGTGGTCAGCTCGGCGCCCAGCGGACCGACCTGGTGGGCCCGCAACCACACGTTGCCGAGGGCGCCGTTGTTGCTGACGACGTAGATCACCCGCAACCCGTACCGGGCGGCCGTCTGCACCTCGATGCCGTGCATCTGCATGCAGCCGTCGCCGGTGAACACGACGACGGGCCGATCCGGCCTGGCCGCCGCCGCGCCGTTGGCCGCCCCCAGCGCCCAGCCCATCGGCCCGAGCGTGGCGGCCGTCAGGTACTGGCGCGGTCCGTAGGCGTCCCAGTAGTGGATGGCGAACGCCCGGTGGGCGCCGCTGTCGACCACGGCGATGGTGTCCCGTGGCAGCGCCCGGCGGGCTTCGGTGATCATGCGCGCCGGGTGGATCGGCACCTGGTCGCTCGTCGTGTTGGCGAGGTGGAGGTAGCGCGGGAGCTCCTGGATCGGTGCCAGCCAGGACCGCCGTTCCTCGACGCCGGCGGCGAGCAGTTCCGTCGCGGCCGGGTCCTCGCCGAGCCAGCGCACCAGCGCCGCCGGGTGGCCGTGCACGAACCGGAGATCGTGGGGCGCCACCGTCACGGGCACGGCGCTCGTGTCGACGGCGATCGTCCCGCACCGCGGGTCGAGGCGGTCCGTCCAGTGCAGCGACTGGCGCTGGTTGAACGCCGAGCCCAACGCGACGACGAGGTCGAGCCCACCGTCGAGGAAGGCGTGCGTGGCCCGGTTGCCGCCGCCGTAGCCGAACACGCCGAGGGAGAGCTCGTGGTCCTCGGGGAACGTTCCCTTCGCCAGCTGCGTCGTGGCGACAGGGAGGTGGAACCGCTCGGCCAGCTCGACCAGCAACGCCGAGTCGGCGTCGTCGTCGATGGCCGCACCGGCGAGCAGGACGATGCGCCGCGGTGGATCAGCGCCGAACGCCGAGAAGGCGGCGCCGGCGGCGGTGGCGTCGTGGGCTCGACCGGACCGCAGGTCGTCGGCCACGGCCACGGGCGCGACGTCGACGTCGCCGGTCTGGACGTCCTTCGGCACGGACAGGTGGACCGGTGCGCGAGCCCCGTCGAACATCCGCCGTACGGCGCCGGCGTAGGCGTGGTGCAGCAGGCGGACGTCGGGGACGCTGAACGACTCGCTCGTCACCGGGCGCAGCACGGCGGTGTCGTCGAACGTGCCGGCCGACGCGTCCTGGAAGAAGCCGAGCCCCTCGACGAACGTGGCCACCTCGCCGCTGATGACGAGCAACGGGACGCCGTCGGTCAGCGCCGTCGACACCGCGGTGACGGCGTTGGTCACGCCGGGTCCACCGATCACGAGGCAGGCGCCCATCCCGCCTGATGCCCTGGCGAAGCCGTCGGCGGCGTAGGCCGCGCCGCCTTCCTGGGCGGCCACGATCGGGGTCAGCTCCGGGACGGCCTGCAGCGCCGGGTAGAAGGGGTCGATCAGGCCGCCGGGGACCATGAACACGTGGTCCACCCCGTCGGCGACGAGCGACCGGAGCAGGAACTCCGTGCCGTTCATGATGGCTCGCTTGCTCGCCGTGCCTCGCTGCGCTCGGCCTGGCCATGCGCGTTCACTGCGGCACGAACGCTCGGGGACTGTCCTGATGGCTCACTTGCTGGTGCCTCACTGCGCTCGGCCTGGCCATGCGTTCACTGCGGCACGAACGCTCGGGGACCTCCGCCCGGTCACGGCTGATCGGCGTGGTGACGGGCCATGTTGTCCGGGTAGCTGCGCTGGTAGTGCTTCCACAGCTGGGCGCCGTACGTGTCGGCGGTTTGCCCGGAGGTGCCCCGGCGCCCGGCGACCAGCTCGTCCCGGCTGGCCATGAACCCGGCGCCGGCATGGCGTGGACTGGCGGCGACGGCGGCGGCGTACTCCGGCGCCAGGGGCAGGGGGCGCAGTGGCGTGCGCAGGTCCGGACCGTGGAAGTGGGCCGATGAGTAGCGCGCCTCGGTGGCGATCACCCGGTGGGTCGTGGCGACGAGGTAGTTGCCGGTCATGGCCTGCAGGATCTCGCCGAGGTTGACGACGAAGGCGTCGTCGCGGGCCTCGATGTCGATCCAGCTGCCATCGGGGCCGAGCGCTTGCAGCCCGCCCACGCCGTGCTGGGCCAGCACGGTCAGGAACCCGGTGTCGTGGTGGGCGTTCACGCCGGCCTCGCCCGGGGGCGACGGCGGGTAGCGGATCAGCTTGGCCTTGGAGTGGCGGCGCTCGCCGAACAGGTCGCGCAGGTGGGTGGGCGCAAGGCCGAGGCCGAGCGAGAGGACCTCACCCAATCGGTCGGCGACGTCACCCATGCGCGACTGGAACTCGTTGACGAGGCGGCGGAATCCGGGCAGCACCGACTCGGGGAGCCACTGGTTCGGACCGTCGAGTCGGAGGTAGGCCGGCTCGACGTCGGGCCCGTACGGCGGGTTCTCGGTCGCCACGTCGAGCTGCTCGCGGAAGTCCGTGCGGTGGTCCGTCAGCTCCGCCCCGACCCGCTCCCAGCCCCGGAAGTGCGGCGACTCGATCTTGTCGATGCTCGCCTTGACGTCCTCGGGCAGGTCGAAGAACGCCCGCAGCGCGTCGTCCCACTCGAGGCGGAACGAGTCGGGCACGCCATGGCCGACCACGTGGAAGAAGCCGAGCTCGTGGCAGATCGCCGTTGTCTCGGCAGCCAGGGCGGCACGATCGGCGTCGGTGCCGGCCCATCGGGCGAGGTCGATGTCGGGGATCGCGGTGAACGTCGGCGCCGTCGTCGTCACGAGCGCCAGGGTACGGATACAACGTAGGCGTGGGCCAGCCGACCATCGCCGTGACCAACGGGGCGGTGATCACGCCGGACGGCGTCCTGGATGACGGCCACGTGGTGATCGACGCAGGGCGGATCACGGCGATCGGACGAGGGCCCGTCGAGACAGCGTCGATCGACGCCCGCCGTGGCTGGATCGTCCCAGGGTTCGTCGACCTGCAGCTCAACGGGGCCCATGGGATCGACCTCACCCGCCAACCGGAGCGGATCGACGAGCTGGCGGCGCGGCTGCCGCAGCACGGCGTGACGGCGTTCCTGCCGACCATCGTCACGTGCCCCGCGGACCAGCGGTCGGCCGCACTGGCGGCGTGGCGCCGGCGGGAGGGCGACACGGCCAGCTGGTCGGCCGTGCCACTCGGGCTGCACCTCGAGGGCCCGATGCTGGCCCCGATCCGTCGCGGCGCTCACCCCGAGCCGCTGCTGGAGCCGCCCTCGGCGGCGCTCGTGGCCGACTGGTCACGGTCGTCCGGCGTCTCCCTCGTCACGTTGGCGCCCGAACTGCCTGGCGCCCTCGACGTCATCGCTGCGCTGGTGCAGCGGGGTGTCGTCGTGTCGCTCGGCCACACCGACGCCAGCGCCGAGCAGTTCGCCGCCGGGCTCGGCGCCGGCGCGACGTACGTCACCCACCTGTTCAACGGCATGCGGCCGTTCGGCCACCGGGATCCGGGCCCGATCGGCACCGCGCTGGCCGACGATCGAGTGGTCGCCGGCGTGATCGCCGACGGGATCCACGTCGATCCGGTGGCCGTGCGCGTGGCGTGGCGAGCGCTCGGTCCCCGGCGGTTCAACCTCGTGACGGACGCCGTGGCGGCGCCGGCCGGACCGAACGGCGTGCGCACCCCCGACGGCGTGCTGGCCGGCAGCGACCTGACCCTCGACCAGGCCGTCCGCAACCTGGTCGCCTGGACGGGGTGCGCCGTCGAGGCGGCGATCGCCACGGTGACGTCGACGCCGGCCGACGTCCTCGGGCTGGCCGATCGCGGGCGGCTGCGCGTCGGCGGGCGAGGTGATGTCACGGTGCTCGACCGGCAGCTGCGCGTCGTCGCCACCGTGGTCGGCGGCGTACGGTCCGGCGATGCGCGTACGACGGGTCGTCACCGGCCATGACGCCGACGGCAAGGCCGTCATCGCCAGCGACACCGAGGTCGACGGCTTCCGTCCATCGCTGACGCCCGGCTCGGAGTTCCACCGCCTGTGGGGCGGCGACGAGCCGCCGTCGTTCCCCGACCACGGCGCGCAACCGGCGCACGACCAGTACTTCCCGCCGATCGGCGGGTTCCGGTTCGGCTTCTTCGCCATCCCCCCGCACAACCGGGAGCCCGGTGGGCCGCCGCCGCCCGCCGATCTCGACGCCGCGCTGGCCGAGTTCGAGTCGGCGATGCCCGGCCTGGCCGGACACATGGAGCCCGACGCCCCGGGCATGCACACGACGTCGACCATCGACTTCGAGGTCGTGCTCGAGGGCGAGGTCTGGCTGGAGCTCGACGACGGCGTCGAGGTGCACCTCAAGCCCGGCGACACCGTCGTGCAGAACGGGACCCGTCACGCCTGGCGCAACCACGGCGAGACGACCGCCCGACTCGCCGTCTTCATCGTCGGTGCCCAGCACGCCGGGTTCTGACCTCCTTGCGCAGAAGGGCGGTCGTGCTGTTCCTCCGCGGCACGGTGGCGGACGAGATCGACGAGGCGCGCCGGGCGTGGGACCCGGTGATGGCCGGGCGCATCGATCCGCACCTCACGTTGGTCCACGACGTCGCCGACCACGACGCCGCCAGCGGCCGGGTCGCCGAGCTGGCGCGCCGCACGGCCCCCTTCCAGATCACGCTGACCAGCACGGCGTGCTGGGCGGGCACGGCCCGCTACGGCGTCTACCTCGGCGTCGATGACGTGGCCGGCGGCATCGCCGAGCTGCACGCCGCGCTGGCCGACCTCGAGGCGCCGGGATGGGCCAGGGTGCCGTTCCAGCCCCACGTCACGCTGGTCCACGGCCGCACCGTGGACCCCGACCTCGCCGAGCCGGCCTGGGCGGCGCTGTGCGACCGGCGTTTCGACCGGACGGTGACGCTCGCCGCGCTCGACGTCATCGAGCTCGACATCGACACCGGCTGGACGTCGGTGCAAACGGCCCCGTTCACGCGTTTACGTCCGGATCGTGGTCGCACCGGCGACCAGAATCCGGACGTAAACGGGGTGGGGTCAGGCGGCTGACTTCTCCAGGATGTGCACGCCGCACGCCGAGCCGAGGCCGATCACGTGGGCCAGGCCGACCTTGGCGCCCTCGATCTGGCGATCGCCGGCCTCACCGCGCAGGTGGTGGCAGACCTCCCAGATGTTGGCGATGCCCGTGGCCGAGATCGGGTGGCCCTTGGACTGCAGCCCGCCCGACACGTTGACCGGGGTCTTGCCGTCACGCCACGTGGCGCCGCTCATGAAGTAGTCGGCGGCGCCGCCCTCCTCGCACAGCTGGAGGTTGTCGTAGTGCACCAGCTCGGCGGTGGCGAAGCAGTCGTGCAGCTCGACGAGGTCGAGGTCGTCGGGCCCGACGCCGGCCTGCTCGTAGGCCTTGGTCGCGGCGTTGCGGGTCAGCGTGTTGACGTTGGGGAGGATCTGGCAGGCCTCCTCCCACGGGTCCGTCGTGAGCACGGACGCCGACACCTTGACGGCCCGCCGCTGCTGCTCGCCCGACAGCGTCTTCAGCTTCTCGCCGCTGACGACGACCGCCGCCGCCGCGCCGTCGCAGTTGGCCGAGCACATCGGGCGGGTGTTCGGGTAGGCGATCATGATGTCGTTCATGATCTCCTCGAGGGTGAACCGCTTCTGGTAGGCGGCCAGCGGGTTGAGTGTCGAGTGGGCGTGGTTCTTCTCGCTGATCTTGGCGAACAGCTCGAAGCTGGTGCCGCCGTAGCGGTGGCCGTACTCCTGGCCGATCTGGGCGAAGACGCCGGGCATGGTGTCGGTGCCGATGCGGCCGTCGACCGGTGCCACGGCACCGAAGCGACCCTTGGGCGCCCACTCCTTGCCGTCCTTCTTGGCCTGCCCGCCGCCACCGAGCAGCCCGGCGCCGGCCAGCTTCTCCACCCCGACGGCGAGACCCATGTCGACCTCGCCCGCCTTCACCGCCATGATCGCCGTGCGCAGCGCGGTGGCTCCCGTGGCGCAGGCGTTGGCGACGTTGTAGACCGGCACGCCGGTCTGGCCGATCTGCTTCTGCAGTTGCTGACCGAACCCGCCGGCCCCGCCGAGCAGGTTGCCGGCCCCGATCACACCGATGTCCTTCATCGACACGCCGGCGTCGGCGATCGCCGCCATCACCGCCTCGGCACCGAGGTCCACGGTGTCCTTGTCGGGGTGCTTGCCGAACTTGGTCATGTGGATCCCGAGGATCCAGACGTCGTCAGCCATTCGTTCTCTCCTCAGGTGGTCAGGCCGGGTCTCACGCGGCGGGCTCGAAGCCGAAGCCGACGGCTTCGACGCCGTTGTCGTCGGTCCCGAGCGAGTACGTCGTGAGCCGCACCTTCATGCCGGTCGACACGTGTTCGGGGTCGGGTGTGACGTTGATGATGTTGCCCCGCACCGGCGTGCCGTCGCAGTCGACGACCGCCGACACGAACGGCACCTCGATTCCGGGTGCCGCCAAGGCGACGATCGTGAACGTGTTGACCGTCCCCTCGGTGGCCACGTCGACCTGGCGGAACTCGGTGCCGAAGCACGCCGCGCAGGCGTTGCGGCGGTCGAAGTACCGGGCGCCGCACGAGGTGCACTCGTGGGCCTGGAGGTGGGGATGTTCGTCGTCCAACACGAGGTAGTCGACCAACGGGACCTGTGCGCTTCGCTCACTCATCTCCGACCGACGATACGGAGTCGGTCGTCGTGGTGTGGCATCGGCGGCGTCGTACCATCGCCGGCGATGGCGCACGGGCTGTACCACGTCGGGTTCGGGTCGGACGATCTGCCCGCCGGCACGACGATCGCCCTGCTCAGCGGGGATCCGGCCCGCTCCGAGCTGATCGCGACGGGCCGGCTGGACGGCGGGACCGCGCTGGCCCGCAACCGGGGTCTCGACTCGTTCGTCGCTCGCCTGCCGGGCGGGGCGCCGGTGCTCTGCGCGACGAGCGGCATGGGCGCGCCGTCGGCGAGCATCGTCGTGAACGAGCTCGTGCAGGCCGGGATCCGCACGATCATCCGCATCGGCACGTCGGGCTCCATCCGCGACGACGTGCGCATCGGCTCGGTGGTCGTCCCGTCGGGCGCGCTGACGAACCAGGGCGCCGCCGACGACATCGCGCCGCCCCGCTTCCCAGCCGCTGCCGACCCGTTCCTCGCCGTCGAGCTGGCCACGGCGGCCGACCGGCTCGGCGTCACCCGCCACGTCGGGGTCGTCGCTTCCGTCGACACGTTCTACGAGGGGCAGGAGCGATCCGACTCGTCGGCCAACCCGCACCTGCTGCGGCGGCTGCGCGGGCTGATCGACGAGTACCACGACCTCGGCGTCCTCAGCTTCGAGATGGAGGCCGGGACGCTGCTCAAGATGGGTGCGGTCTACGGCTTCTCCGCCGGAGCCGCGCTGGCCATCGTCGCCCAGCGGACCGAGGACGAAGAAGTGCGCCACGACGAGGTCGAGGCGGCGGTCGACCGGGCGATCGCCGTCGCCGTGGCCGCCGCCGACGCCTGGTCGCGGCGCTGACGGTCAGGCGCGGCCGAGGACGCGATCGACGGCGATCTCGATCGCCACCCGGTCGGGGCGCTCGCCGGGCTGGCGGTAGCGGGCGGCGTACCCGGCCACGGCGGCGGCGATACGGGCGGGGTCGGTGACCAGCCGCACCTCACCCTCGAGGGTCAGCCAGCGGCCACCATCGACCTGGCAGACGGCGGCCCGGCCGCCGCGGGCGGCGTTGCGCGCCTTCTGGCTGGGGGCGAACGTGATGATCCGCGCCACCTGGCTCTCCTCGTCATAGCTGAAACCGACCGCCACGACGTGCGGCGAGCCGTCGGCGCGCAGCGTCGTCAGCGTGGCGAGGTGGCGCTCGGCCAGGAACGTCCGGGCGTCGTCGCCGAGCGCGGCGAGGTCGATGGCCATGCGACCAGCACACCACGCTGCGACGGCCTGCGAACATCGCACCATCGCGACATGGCCCGTTCCGACCCTGCGCACGCGCCGTCTGGTGTTGACGCCGCTGGCTGCCGAGGACGCCGAGGCGATGGTCGAGGTGTTGGCCGACGAGCGGATGTACGAGTTCACGGGGGGCGATCCTCCGACGCTCGATCGGCTGCGTCAGCGGTATCGCGCGATGGCCCGCGGCCGGTCACCGTCGGGCGACGAGTGGTGGTTCAACTGGATCGTGCGCTGGCCGGCCGACCCGGTCGGGGTCGTCCAGGCGACCGTCACCGCCGACCGCTCGCAGGCCGACGTGGCCTGGGAGGTCGGCGTGCCGTGGCAGGGTCAGGGCATCGCTGGCGAGGCCGCCCAGGCGATGGTCGACTGGCTGCTCCACGCCGGGGTGTCGATCGTGCGGGCGTGCATCCACCCCGAGCACGCGGCGTCGGCGGCGATCGCCACCCGCATCGGCCTCGCACCGTCGGAGGAACGGATCGACGGTGAGGTGGTGTGGGTGTCAACAGCTCCCGAGCGTTCGGTGCGCAGCGCGTGGCCGGAGTCGCCTAATCAAGCAAAGGCCGGGGGATGAACAGCGCCGAACCTGGGGACGCGCCGGCGATGGCGTCGGCGGCGAGGATCACGGCGGCGGCGGTGTACGACGTGTGCTCCTCGAACGGGAACGGCGTCGGCCGCCCGGCGCGGTCGTCCGGATAGACGAGGCCGGTCCAGTACGAGCCGTCGTCGCGCCGGTGGGCTCGGGTCCACGTCAGCAGGTCGGTGGCCGTCGCCCGGTCGCCGATCGCCGCGTAGGCAAGCGCACACTCGGCCGTCTCCGACGCCGTGACCCACGGCTCGTCGCTGACGCACCGGATGCCGCGGCCCTCCATGGCGAAGGTCGACCACCCGTCGGCGAGGCGCGCCTTCGCCGCCTCGCCGGTCAGTGCGCCGGCGAGCACCGGGTAGTACCAGTCCATCGCCCACCGGTGCTTCGGTTCGAAGGCGGTCGGCTCGGTGGCGACGACGTGGGCCATCACGTCGGCGGCGACCGACCACTCGGGTCGCGGCTCGCCGATCACGTCGGCCAGCGCCACCCCGCAGCGCAGGGCGTGGTGGATGCTCGAGGTGCCGGTGAGTAGGGCGTACCCCCACGGTCGGGTCCCGTCCGCCTCGACCGCCCACAGCGCGACGCCGTCGCTGCGGCGCAGCGTGAGCACCCAGTCCAGCGCCCGCTCGACCGTCGGCCACAGGTGGTCGAGGAAGCCGCGGTCCCACGTGCACCGCCAGTGGTGCCAGACGCCCGTGGCGATGTAGGCGCACACGTTCGAGTCGACCTTGGACTTCTCGACCTCGCCGTCGGACCGGTAGTAGTTGTGCCAGCTGCCGTCCGGGCGCTGGGTCGCGGCGAGCCATTCGTAGGCGTCCTCGGCGGCGTCGTGCAGCCCGGCGACGTCGAGGGCCATCGCCGACTCGACATGGTTCCACGGGTCGCAGTGCCCGCCGGCGAACCACGGGATCATCCCGCTCGGCAGCTGCAGCGATGCCAGGTGGTCGGCGGTCGCGGTGACCTCATCGGCGCTCAGCACGCCAGGTACGTCAGGGGTCACGCGTCTGCTCCTGCCGTCGCGTAGAGCACCAGGCTCTTGCCCAGCACTGGCGAGAGCACGCGCTCGGCGACGGCCGTCGAGCGGGGCTGGTTGACGATGTCCCACTCCAGGAACCGGCGGTAGCGCCGGACCAGCGGGTGGTGCTCGTCGCGCACGCCGACGGCGCACTTCAGCCACCAGTACGGCGAGTGCAGGGCGTGGGCGTGGTGGCTTCCCGAGACGACCAGTCCGGCTGCGCGCAGCTTGGCCCTCAGCTCGGTCGCCGAGTAGATCCGCACGTGTCCACCCTCGGCGGCGGGCGCGTGGTAGTCGTCGGAGAGCATCCAGTTGATCTTCTCCGGCAGCCAGCTGGGCACGGTGGCGGCGAACACCCCGCCCGGGCGCAGGACCCGGGACATCTCGGCCAGCGCGCCGACGTCGTCGGGGACGTGCTCCAGGACCTCCGACGTCAGCACGGCATCGAAGGCGCCGTCGACGAACGGGAGTCGGGTGGCGTCGGCGCGCAGCACCCCGACGTCGGTGCCGCCGGCGATCTCGCCGGCCTCCGCCATGGCGTGCAGCGTGGCCTTGGTGCCGAGCACCTCGTCGGCCGCCAGGTCGACGGCGACGACGTGGTGGCCGCGGCGGGCCAGCTCGAACGTGTGCCGGCCGAAGCCGGTGCCGACGTCGAGCACGAGGTCGCCGGGCCGCAGGCCGAGCGCGGCCAAGCGATCCGGGCGTACGGTGAGCATCAGCGGCCGTTCCGGCGCGACTTGGCCGCGTTGGCCGGCATCGCCAGCACCTCGCGGTACTGCTCGACGGTGAGCTCGGCGCATCGCCGCCACGTCCACCGATCGAGCACGCGGCGCCGGCCGTTCGTCCCCACCCTCGCCCGCAGCTCGGCATCGTCCAGGCCCCGGGCGATCGTCGTGGCCAGCTCGCCGGCGTCCCCGGCGCGGCACGCCAGCACGGTGTCGCCGTCCCGGCCGGTCACCTCGGGCAGCGCGCCACCGTCCGTGGCGACGAGGGCCGTGCCGGTGGCCATCGCCTCGATCGCCGGAAGGCTGAACCCCTCGTAGAGGCTCGGCACGACGGCCAGCTCGGCCTCGGCGTAGAGCTCGACGATGTGCTCATCCGTCACGCCCGAGACGAAGGTGACCGCCGACTCCAGCCCGAGGGCTCGGATCTGCTCCATCGTCTTGCCGGCCTTCGGCTTGCCGATCACGGTGAGCGTGACGTCCCGCTCGGTGCGCAGCTTGGCCACGGCGTCGAGGAGGTACGACAGCCCCTTCAGCGCGACGTCGGCCGACGCCGTCGTGATCAGCCGCCCCGGCTGCCGCTCGATGTCCGGCCGGGGGCGGAAGAGCTCGGGGTCGACGCCCACCGGCACCAGCCGCATGCGGTCCATGGGCACGCCCATGTCCTCGTGGATGTCGCGGATCGAGTTCTCGCTGACGACCACGATGCGCGGCAGCCGCGAGGCGACCCGTCCCTGCATCTTGACGAACGAGTACCAGCGTCCGACCGACCAGCGCTTGCGCCAGTTGGGGGCGTGGTCCATCTCCAGACGGCGGTCCTTGGTGATCGGGTGGTGCAGCGTGACGATGGTCGGGATGCGCTTCTCGAGGGCGAGGATCCCGTAGCCGAGGCACTGGTTGTCGTGCACGACGTCGAAGTCCCCGGCGCGCGGCGCCAGCTCGCGCAGGGCTCGATAGCTGAACGCCAGCGGCTCGGGGAAGGTGCCCGTGCAGTACTGGGCCAGCTCCAGGAGGTCGGCCTTGGTCTTGATCTCCCAGAACCCCGGCATGCGTCCCGGGTAGTGGTCGTTGAAGGTGTCCAGGCTGGGGAGCTCGTGGAGCGGGACGCGAGCGTCGACGACCGGGTACGGCTGCCCGCTGAACACCTCGACGTGGTGCCCGAGGTCGATCAGCGCCTTGGTCAAGTGCCGGGTGTAGACGCCCTGACCGCCGACGTGGGGGCGACCCCGGTACGTGAGGTAGGCGATCCGCAGCGGCGCGCCCGCGTCCGCACGGGACCGAGCTGCCGGGAGGCTCGCTCCGCTCGCTGAGTCCGCGCCCGCGCGGGACCGAGCTGCCGGGAGGCTCGCTCCGCTCGCTGGGTCCGACATGGCGGGGGACGCTACCGGCGCGTTGTTACCGTCGAGTAACGAACGTCGGCCATCATCGTCCCGTGCGGGCCGTGGTGCAGCGGGTGACGTCAGCTGCGGTGACGGTCGGCGAGGACGAGGTCGGACGGATCGGGCCGGGTCTCTGCGTGCTCCTCGGGGTGACCCACGCCGACGACGCCGACGTCGCCCGGCGGATGGCCGAGAAGCTGTGGCGGCTGCGCGTGCTCGACGACGAGCGGGGGCTGATGAACGTCGCCGCCGCCGATCTCGATGCCCCGCTGCTGGTGGTCAGCCAGTTCACGCTGTACGGCGACACGGCGGGTGGCCGTCGCCCCTCGTGGATCGCCGCCGCCCGCCCCGAGCACGCCGAACCCCTGGTCGACGCCGTCATCGTCGAGCTGCGCCGGCTCGGGGCCACCGTGGCCACGGGGCGGTTCCGCGCCTCCATGCAGGTCACGTTGACCAACGACGGGCCGGTCACGGTGATCGTCGAGCTCCCCTGACGGTGAGCACCCACGACGCGGCGAGGACCACGACGAGCGCGGCGATCCACGGGCGGTCGCCCAGGCTGACGTACCAGGTGCGCCCGGTGCGCAGCTCGATGCGCTGGCGGATCACGATCTGTTCGCTGACCGACGTGCGCTGTTGGATCTCGCCGTCAGGGGTGACGAACTCGCTGAAGCCGGTGGGAGAGGCCTGCACGAGCCAGCGGCCGGTCTCGATCGCCCGCAGCCCGCTGGCGGCGACCTGCTGCGTCTGCAGGATCGTGCCGGTGTAGCTCGAGCCGTTCGTGGGGTTGAGGATGGCCTCGCCGCCTTCCAGCACGCCCTCCCGGGCCCGGCCGCCGAAGAACACCTCCCACGAGATCACGACGGCGAGGCGGTCACCGCTGGGGAGGTCGAGCACGGCCGGTCCGGTGCCCTCGACCGCGTCCGTGCGCACCTGGTCGACGGGCGCACCGAGCGCCTCCAGGAGATCGCGCAGGGGGACGTACTCGCCGAACGGCACCCGGCGGACCTTGTCGTAGCGGCTCGTGACCTGGCCGTCGGGCGTGACGACGACCTGGGCGTTCGTGATGCGGCCCGGCTCACCGGGCACGTCCTCGGTCACCCCCACGCTGATCGGCACGCCCAGGCGAGCGGCCTGGGCGGCGACGGCAGCCAGCTCGTCGCTCCCGACGAACGTGTCGACGTCGATCACGTTCTCCGGCCAGAGCACGAGGTCCAGCTCCTCGTCGGGCTCGATCGTGGCCGTCGCCTCGAGGTGTCGGGCGGTCACGAGGGAGCTGGGCACCTCGAGCGCCGACGTCCCCTGCGCGCCGCCGCCCTGGACGGCGGCGACGTCGAGGAACCGGCCCGTGCCGGATCCCGTCGGGGCGAACAGGGCGACGAGGACCACCAGCGCAGGGGCGAGGATGGCGATGGCGACGTCGCTCGTGATCCGCGACGCCCGCTCGACCACCGCCCCGAGCAGGAAGCCGAGCTGGAAGACGAGCCACGTGAGCAGGACCACGCCGCCGAGCCGCACCACCACGGCCAACGGTTCCGTCGCCTGGGAGATCCCGAGGCTGGCCAGGGGGACACCGCCGAAGGGGAAGGACAGGCGGAGCGCCTCAGCCAGCGTGTGGGCGGCGGGGCGACCGAAGAGGCGCCAGCGACCCGTCGGCGCGGCCAGCGCGGCGAGCCCGTGGTAGGTGGCGAAGACCACGCAGGCGACGGCGTAGCCGGGCGCCGTGAGCTGCCACATCCACCCCGTCCCCATCGCCAACCACACGCCGCCGAAGACCATCCCGCAGGCCAGTCGCAGGCGCCTGGTAGGGGTCACGCCGAGTGCGACCTCGAACGCCGCGATGCCGGCGAACGCCAGCGGCCACCACCCCCACGGGGGGAGCGACAGCGCAACGAGGAACCCGCCGCCGGCGGCCAGCGCGACGCGGCTCAGCGACTCGCGACGCGCCGGTCGCGCTGCCGCACGCCCGCTCAGACGAGCTGCTCGAGGTGCACGACGATGCGCTCTCGTATCGATCCCGGAGGATGACACGCGAACAGTGTGGCCGTGTGGGCGGTCCCCTGGTCGATGATCCACATGGCCTCCGGCGCCACGATCTCCGTGCGCAGCACCCGATACGTGAACCGGCCGTCGTACGTGGTGAACACGACCTCGTCGCCCGGCACCAGACGGTCGATGTCGCGGAAGTCGGCGTGGTGGCTGACGCGGTGACCGGCGACGACGACGTTGCCCGGCTGCCCGGGCAGGGCGGTGCCAGGCCAGTGGCCGGGCCCGAGGTCGAGCGTCTCCAACTCGATGCCCTCGAACAGGGCGCGGGTCAACCCGAGGGCCGGGATCTCGATCATCGGCTCGCCCGGTACGACGGCTGGTGGCGCGGGGGCAGATGTACTCGTGGGCGCGGCGGTCGTGACGGGCGCCGTCGTCACCGGTGCGGTGGATTCTGGGGTGGTGGATACCGGGGTGGTGAACTCCGGCGGGTACGTCGGCAGTGCGCTGGCGGTGCTCCTCGTCGGCACGGTGCCGGAGCGCCGTGACGACGGCACTCGCTCGTCGAACGCCGGCAGCGTCCCGTCGGGCGCCGCCCGCCCGGTGCGTGTTCGGGCCGTCGACGGCGGCGCGTCGCGGGTCGTCGTCGGCGGGGAGGTGGTCGCCGCGTCGAGCAGCGCGGTGCGCAGTTGATCGGCGTCGACTGTCGACGACTCGTCGTCGCTGCACCCTCCAGCGAGCACGGCGAGCGCGATGAAGCCGGCGATGAGCGCCGCCGGTCGCCGCATGGGCCAAGTTTGCCAGCCTGCCCCGCCAGGAGGCACGCCGGTCACCTGGCGCGGCGGCGGGCCGTCGTCGCCAGCTCGGTGAGCAGGTGACCGACGGCCTTGCGGGCGTCGTCGATGCACGCCGGCACGCCGACGCCCCAGTAGCTGGCGCCGGCGACGGAGATTCCGTGGGGGAGGCTGGCCTCCACCCGCCACCGCCACTCGGCATGGCCCGGCCGGTACTGCGGGAAGGCGCCGGGCCATCGGCTCACCCGCACCTCGGTCGGCTGCAGCTCGAACCGGAGGTGCCGGCTGACCTCGTCGACGGCTGCCGTCACCGCCTGCTCGTCGTCGAGGTCGTCGACCGGCGCGCCGTCCCGGCCGAGCGAGACGCGCAGCACCTCGCCGCCGCTCGGGGGCCGCCAGTGCGCCCACTTCTGCGAACCGAAGGAGGCGGCCGTCACCCGATCCTGCACCGGCTTCGGCACCAGGTACCCGCTGCGGCCGTGCAGTCGGTCCGGCCATTCAGGCACGTGCAGCGTCACCAGCACGACCCCGGCGTGCTCCATCGTCGACAGCAGCCGACCGGCCTCCGGCGCCACGGCCGAGACGATCGGCGCCGTCGGGGCGGCCGGCGTGGCGAGCACCACGGCATCGGCCGGCTCACCGTCGGCGCGCCACGTCGCGCCGTCTCGGGCGAGCTCGGTGAGCTGCTTGCCGCAGCGGATCACCACGCCGCGGGCGACGGCGGTCTCGGCGACGGCGTCGACGAGGGCACCCATGCCCGATCGGGGCGCGAGGAAGATCGGACCACCGTCCGCGGGAGCGGCGGCGCGCCGGCGCCGGGCGCCGAGCAGCAGGCTGCGGTCGGCGGTCAGCGCCGCCAGCTGGGGCACGCCGGAGAAGCTCAACCGGTCGGTGTCGGCGGCATAGATGCTGCCCACCAGGGCGTCGACCAACCGCTCCTGCACCTCGTCGCCGAACCGGCGGCGGATGAGCGCACCGACGACGTCGTCGGTGGTCGGCGTGCGCGGCAGCAGCGGTTCGACGGCCGCCCGCAGCTTGCCCCGCATCGACAGCAGCCGGCTGGTGGCCAGGCCGGCCAGGCCGGTGGGCACGCCGAGCAGCAGGCCGTCGGGGATCCTGGTGCAGACCGCCGTACCAGACAGCGGCGCGCGCCGGCGCAGGCGACGTGAGGTCGTCGCCGAGGCCGACCTCGGCGGCCAGCTCCCGAGCTGCCGGCACGCGGGCCAAGAAGGCGTCCGAGCCCTCGTCGATCGCGGCCAGCCCGGCGAACGGCGTGGTCAGCAGCTTGCCCCCGAGTCGGTCGTCTGCCTCCCACACCTCCACCGCGAGGTCTGGCACGTCCCCTCCGGCGAGCGTGAGCGCGGCGGTCAGCCCGGCGATGCCGCCGCCGACGACGATGACCCGGATCACTGGTGCACCCTGAGGCAATGCGTAGCGATGCAGCTCATCGCTGGTGCACCAGTGACCGAAGACGGTGCTTGATCGTGCCCTCGCTCGAAGACTCGCTCGGTCATGGCACGGCGCTGACGATCCGGTCGGCGAGCGCGCCGAGCACCGTCGGGTCGGCGTTCAGCGAGGTGGTGCGATCGAAGGCGAGGCCTGCCGCCTCGGCCCGCTGGCGGGCCTCCAGGTCGAGGTCGTACAGCACCTCGAGGTGGTCGGCGACGAAGCCGCAGGGGCAGACCAGCAGCCCGACGCCGTTCTCGGCCGCCGCCAGGTCGTCGATGACGGCCAGGATGTCCGGGCCGATCCACGGCTCGGACGTCCGGCCGGCCGACTGCCAGCCGATCGACCACTGCGACCAGGGGTCGAGCCCGACGGCGGCGGCGACGGCCGTCGCCGTCGCCCGCAGCTCGCTCGGGTACCGATCGCCGGTGGCCAGCACGCGGGCCGGGAGTGAGTGGGCCGTGAACACGACCTTGGTCCCGGCGGGCATGGCCGTCAGGCGCCGCTGCACGTCGGTGGCGAGGAACGTGACGTAGGCCGGCTCCGTCGCCCAGCTCTGGATGGTCGTGAACGGGATCCCCGCTGCGTCGGCCACCGATCGGGCCCGCTCGGCGTACTGGCCGATCGACATCGACGAGTAGTGCGGAGCGAGCACGAGGGCGACGATGCGCTCGACGCCGAGGGCGACCAGTTCCTCGACCCCGGCCTCGACCGTGGGGTCGGCGTGCTTCAGCCCGAGCCGCACGACGAAGTTGCCCGGCGACCGCCTGTCGAGCGCGGCCTGCAGCTCGTCGCGCTGTGCCTCGGTCAGTCGAGCCAGCGGCGACAAACCACCGATCGCCTCGTAGCGCCGGGTCAGGTCGGCCAGCTGCTCTGGAGTCGGCGGGCGGCCGCGCCGGATGTCGGTGTAGTAGGGCTCGATCTCCTCGGGCGCCCGCGGGGTGCCGTAGGCCATGAGGATCACCCCGGTCGTGCTCTTGGACATCGTGCTCACGTGCGATCGACGGCCTGCGTGGCCGGGGAACGCAATGACGTCTCGCGATGGACGAGCTCGACCACGGCGGCCAGCACGTCGGGGTCCGACGCCGGCAGGACGCCGTGGCCCAGGTTGAACACGTGGCCGGGGTGCCCGCCGTTGTCGGCCAGGACGGCGCGGGCGCCGGCGGTGGCGACGTCGGCTCCGGCGAGCACGAGCGCCGGGTCGAGGTTGCCCTGCACGACGACGTCCGGACCGAGCCGCCGGCGGGCGGCGGCGATGGGCGTCCGCCAGTCGAGCCCGATGACCTGGGGCCCGGCCGCCCACATCGCCTCCAGAAGGTGGTCGCAGCCGATCCCGAAGTGGATGCCCGGCACGTCCGGGTGCCGATCGGCCAGTTCGGCGAACACGCGACGGGAGTGGGGCAGCACGAACTGCTCGTACTCGGCGCGGGACAAGGCGCCCGCCCACGAGTCGAACAGCTGGAACGCCCGCCCGCCGGCCGTCACCTGCACGTCGATGAAGGCGATGGCCTGGTCGGTCAGCCGGGCCATGACGTCGTGCCACAAGCCCTCGTCGGTGCGCAGCAGCGCCTTGGTGTGCTCGTAGGTCCGGCTGGGGCGGCCCTCGATCAGGTAGCTGGCGACGGTGAACGGCGCACCGGCGAAGGCCAGCAGCGGCACGTCGCGGTCGAGTTGGGCGACGACGGCGGCCACGGTCTCTGCGACGTAGGTGACGTCGTCGGGCTCGAGTGGGCGCAGCCGGTCGAGGTCGCGGCGCGCCCGAAGCGGATCTGCGACGACCGGCCCGGTGCCCGGCGCGACGTCGACCCCGAACCCGACGGCGTGCGCCGGGACGACGATGTCGCTGTACAGGACGGCGGCGTCGACGCCGTAGCGGGTCACGGGCTGCAGGGTGATCTCGGCAGCCAGGTCGGGTCGCTTGATGGCGTCGAGGATCGAGCCCTCGCCGCGCACGGCCCGGTACTCGGGGAGGCTGCGCCCCGCCTGGCGCATGAACCACACGGGCGTGTGGCGGGGGCGCTGACCGTCGAGCGGCGGCGAGGAACGGCGAATCGAGACGTTCGGCCGGTGCGTCCGCCGCCGCAGGGGCCGCTGGAACCCCGTCGACGACCAGCTCCATCAGCAGACCGTCGTGCCAGGAGCCGTCGGGCCCCTGCTCGTAGCGGCGCATCACGCCGACCGGGCGGAAGCCGGCGGCGGCGTAGCAGCGGATCGCCGGCTCGTTGTCGGTGGCGGGGTCGATCACCAGCCGGTGGTGGCCACGGTCGACGAGCAGGTGGCGGACGAGGGTGCGCACGGCGTCGACGCCGACGCCCTGCCCGTGGGACCGCGGGGTCGACGTAGATGTCCACGCTGGCGTGGCGGTACATCGGATCGTCACCGTCGGCCCACTGGATGGCGCCGACGACCCGCCCGTCGAGCTCGATGGCCAGCACCTCGACGTCGTCGGCCTCGATGCCCTCCAGGATCTCGGCCGCCAGGTCGTCGACGTCGCCGCCCCAGCGCCGGTGCACCTCCGGGGTGGCGCGGACCTCGGCCAGCGCGCCGACATCGGCGGCGACGGCGGGGCGCAGGCGCACGCGGGTCCCGACCAGCACGCTCACCCGGGCGACGCTACGGCGGAGGGGATCGATGGGGGTGCCAGGAGCCGCGCCCTCGCCGCCCGCTAGAGTTGCACGTCCCCCCGACACCGTTCAGGACATGACGCAGCAGCACCCGGAACTCGACGCCGAGCAGGCCTACGTCGATCACGCTTACGACTGCCTGGAGCGCACCAGGCGGTCGGCGTGGCGGCTGCGCGACCTCAACGAGGCCGACCTGGGGGGCACGTTCCAGGCCCGCTTCGAGCGCAACGCGTTCGACGAGGCCCTGGTCAAGCGGTTGACCGACCTCGACCTCGGTGACGCTGCGCTGGTCTTCGGCCGGATCGACCGCTACGCCGAGCGGCCCGAGACCACCGAGAGCTTCCACATCGGGCGCGTCGCCGTGGCCGACGAGCAGTCCGAGCCGGTCGTGGTCGACTGGCGGGCCCCCGTCGCCGAGCCCTTCTACCGGGCCACCGGCCGGGAGCCGATGGGCCTGGTGCGCCGGCGCCACTTCGTCGTCGAGGGCCCCCGCCTGCTCGGTCTCGAGGACGAGCTGTTCGGCAACGGCCATCTCGGCGTCGGCCACGACGAGGGGCTGGTCGACGAGCCGGCCGCCGAGGAGGACGTGCAGCTGCGCGGCTACTCGACGCTGCTCGCCGCCCTGGAGCGTGGGCGCACCGGGACGCTGGGCGACATCGTCGCCACGATCCAGGCCGAGCAGGACGAGATCATCCGCTCGCCACAGGCCGGCGTCCTCGTGGTGCAGGGCGGCCCGGGGACGGGCAAGACGGTGGTCGCGCTCCACCGGGCGGCGTACCTGCTGTACACGTTCCGCTTCCCCTTGGAGGACCAGGGCGTGCTGGTGATCGGGCCGAACCGGGTGTTCCTGCGCTACATCGAGCGGGTCTTGCCGTCGCTCGGCGAGGCCGGCGTCGAGCAGGTGGTGCTGGCCGACCTGGTGCCCGGCGTGCGCTTCGCTCGACCGGGGGTGGACCCCGGTGAACGGCTCGAGGCGGCCCGGGTCAAGGGGGACGCCCGGATGTCGGACGTCATCGACAAGGCGGTGCGGGACCGGCAGCGGCCGCTGCGTCAGGACCTCCGGGTGCCGTTCCGCACCGGGTTCGTGCGACTGCGCGCCGGCGAGTCCCGGCGCATCGTCGGCGCCGCCCGCCGCCGCCATCGCCGTCACAACGCCGGCCGGCGATTCGTCGAGCAGGAGCTGTTCGCCGCGCTGGCGTCGTCCTGGCGTGGCGAGAGCGTCACGACCACCACGAGGTGCGCGATGCGTTGCGGTCCCATCCGGACGTGCGCGCCGCGCTGGAGTGGATGTGGCCGGTGCTGACGCCGGCCCAGCTGCTGCACGACCTGTTCGGGTCGCCGGCGCTGCTGCGCCTGGCCGGCGGCGGGATCCTCTCGGAGGCGGAGCTGGCCACGCTCGAGCGGCCTTGGGCCGCCGACATCGACGACGTCCGGTGGACCGCCGGCGACGTGGCGCTGCTCGACGACGCCCGGGAGGTCCTCGGGCCGCGGGCGCGCCGCAGCGGCAAGGTCGATCCGGGCGACGAGATCAGGACGTACGGGCAGATCGTCGTGGACGAGGTGCAGGACCTCACGCCGATGGAGCTGAAGATGGCGGCCCGCCGATCGCTCAACGGGTCGATGACGGTCGTCGGCGACCTGGCCCAGGCCACGGGGCCGGTGGCGCCCACAGGGTGGGAGGATGTCCTCGCCCACCTGCCGGACCGCAAGCCGGCCCGGGTGGTCGGTCTGTCGGTCGGGTACCGCATCCCGGCGCAGATCATGGAGCTGGCCGATCGGGTGATGCGGGCGGCGGCGCCGGACCTGCGCACGCCGCGTGCCGTCCGGTTGGGTGACGCCGCGCCGGTGATCGAGCAGGTCCGGCCGGGCGGCGACCTGCTGGAAGCGGTGGCCGACGCCACCGCCAAGCTGGCCGCCGAGCTGTCGACCGGCAACGTCGCCGTCGTGGTGCCCGACGACCTGGCCGACGATGTCTCCATGGCGCTCTCCCTGGCGGGCATCGCCCACGGCCGGGCCAGCCGCACCGGCCTGAACGACGGCGTCACGGTGGTGCCGGTCAGCGTCGTCAAGGGCCTCGAGTTGGATGGCGTGGTCGTCGTGGAGCCGGCCCGCATCGTCGCCGGACCCGCGGGGCTGCGGGCGTTGTACGTCGCCCTCACCCGCCCGACCCAGCGCCTCGTCGTCGTCCACGCCCAACCCCTCCCCCCCTCCATGACCTGACCCATCCGAGGGTTTGCGTGCATCCGAGGGTCTCCTGAGGGGCTTCCCCGCAGCTGACCCTCGGATGCAGGAAACCCTCGGATGGGCTGGAACGATGTGGTCGAGATGAGCGAGTTGCGGCTGGTCGCCGACTTCCCCAGCGTGACCGAGGAGGACTGGCGCCGCCTGGTCGATCGCGTGCTCACGCGTGGCGACCGAGGGGCTGATCCCGACGGCGCGGCCCAGCGCTTCGAGCGGTTGGTCACGACGACCGACGACGGGCTGCGCATCGACCCCCTGTACACGCCGACCGTGCCCGCTCCGCCGCCGGCGGCGTCGTTGCCGGGGCTGGTGCCCTACACCCGCGGCACGCGGGCGCTCGGGTACCGAGACGGCGGGTGGGACGTCCGCCAGCGCGTCCTTGCCACGGACGACGACGGCGGCACGGCGCTGCAGGTCCGCGACGAGCTGGAGCGGGGCGCCACCTCGATCGTCCTCGACCTGACCTCGCGCGCGGCGATCGACGCCGACGGGCTCGACGCCGCCCTCGACGGCGTGCTCCTCGACCTGCTGACGATCGTCATCGACGCCGGCCCGCGCTGGTCCGAGGCATCCGACGCCCTGGCCGAGGTGTGGTCGCGCCGGGGGCTCGACCCGGCGGCGGCCCGCCTCGTCGCCGGCGCCGATCCGGTCGGGATGTGGGCGGCCACGGGCGGCGCGCTGGACCTGGAGGCGCTGAGCGCCGACACCCACCGCTGGGCGGCGCGAGCTGCCGACCTCCCCGGCGTGACGACCGTCGTCGTCGACGCGGCCCGCCTCCACGAGGCCGGGTCGGGCGACGTCGACGAGCTGGCGTGGTCGTTGGCCCTCGCCGTGCACCACCTGCGGTCGCTCACCGGCGGCGGGCTCGACGTCGACGCCGCCGCCCGGCAGCTGGAGTTCCGGTATGCCGCCACGCCGGACCAGTTCGCCACCATCGCCAAGCTGCGCGCCGCTCGCCAGCTGTGGCACCGCGTGGCCGAGGTCGCCGGCGTCACCGACACCCGCCAACGCCAGCACGCCGTCACGTCGCGGGCCGCCACCTCCCGCTACGACCTGTGGGTCAACGTGCTGCGCAACACCGTCGCCTGCTTCGCCGCCGGCGTCGGCGGCGCCGACGCCGTGACCGTGGCCGCCCACGACGAGCTCGTCGTGCCCGGTGGCTCGGCGACGGCCCGCCGCCTGGCCCGCAACGTGCAGCTCGTGCTGCTCGAGGAGTCGAACCTGGCCAAGGTCGTCGACCCCGCCGGCGGGTCGTGGTACGTGGAGCACCTGACCGACCAGCTGGCCCAGGCCGCCTGGACGGCGTTCCAGGAACTCGAGCGGGCGGGCGGGGTGGTCGACGCGTTGCGTTCCGGCCTCGTGCAGGAGCGCGTCCGGAAGGTGCGCGACGCCCGGGTCGACGCCGTCGCCCACCGCCGCCACCCGCTGACCGGCGTCACCGAGTTCCCCGATGTCAGCGAGGTCCCGCCGCCGGAGATCCGGGAGGTGGTCCCGCCGACCGACGAGGCGCCGCAGTTCGAGCCGTTGCGGGCCACCCGCTACGCCGACGCCTTCGAGCGGCAACGTGGTCGGGCCGACCGGCTGACCGAGCGGACCGGGCGCCGACCGGAGGTCCTCCTCGTCAACCTCGGTCCGCCTGCGGTGCACACGGCGCGAGCGACGTTCGCCAAGAACCTGTTCGAGTCCGGCGGCATCGTGGCCGTCGCCGGTCCGGGCGTCGATGGCCCGGAGGCGGCGGCGGACGCGTTCCGCGCCAGCCGCGCCGAGCTGGCCTGCATCTGCTCGAGTGACAAGGTGTACGCCGACCTCGCCGTCACCGTCGCCCGCGCCGTGGAGGCGACCGGGCCGAGGCGCCTCTACCTCGCCGGTCGACCGGCCGGGCTGGCCGACGAGCTGGCGGCGGCCGGCGTCGACGTCCAGCTCTCGGCCGGCGGCGACGTGCTCGCCGTGATCACCGACGCCCTCGACGCGCTCGAGGAGGCCGGCTGATGGGCGGCATCCCCGACTACACGACCGTCGACCTCGGCGCGCCGCCCGAGGACAGCGGGACGCCGGAGCCGGCGGCGCCGTGGGTCACCCCGGAGGGCATCGACGTCGCCGCCGTGTACACCGCCGCCGATCTCGACGGGCTGGACTTCCTCGACAGCCTCCCGGGGGCGGCGCCGTTCGTCCGCGGGCCGTACCCGACGATGTACGTCAACCAGCCGTGGACGATCCGCCAGTACGCCGGGTTCTCCACCGCCGAGGAGTCCAACGCCTTCTACCGCCGCAACCTGGCCGCCGGTCAGAAGGGGCTGTCGGTGGCGTTCGACCTGGCAACCCATCGGGGCTACGACAGCGACCACCCCCGGGTCACCGGCGACGTCGGAATGGCCGGCGTGGCCATCGACTCGATCCTCGACATGCGCCAGCTGTTCGACGGCATCCCGCTCGACGAGATGAGCGTGTCGATGACGATGAACGGCGCCGTGCTGCCGGTGCTGGCGCTCTACGTCGTGGCGGCCGAGGAGCAGGGCGTCGCGCCGGCGGCGCTCACGGGGACGATCCAGAACGACGTCCTCAAGGAGTTCATGGTCCGCAACACGTACATCTACCCCCCGGGGCCGTCGATGCGGATCATCTCGGACATCTTCGCCTTCACGTCGGCCGAGATGCCCCGGTTCAACTCGATCTCGATCTCCGGCTACCACATGCAGGAGGCCGGGGCGACGGCCGATCTCGAGTTGGCCTACACGCTGTCCGACGGCGTCGAGTACCTGCGCGCCGGCATCGAGGCCGGACTCGACGTCGACACGTTCGCGCCGCGCCTGTCGTTCTTCTGGGCCGTCGGGATGAACGTGGCGATGGAGATCGCCAAGCTGCGCGCCGGCCGGCTGCTGTGGGCGCAGCTGGTCGGCAACTTCTCGCCGCGCAGCGACAAGTCGCTGTCGCTGCGCACCCACTGCCAGACGTCGGGCTGGTCGCTCACCGCCCAGGACGTCTACAACAACGTCGTCCGCACGTGCGTCGAGGCGATGGCGGCGACGCAGGGGCACACCCAGTCGCTGCACACCAACGCCCTCGACGAGGCGCTGGCGCTGCCGTCCGACTTCAGCGCCCGCATCGCCCGCAACACGCAGTTGCTGCTGCAGCAGGAGTCCGGCACCAACCGGGTCATCGACCCGTGGGGTGGCTCGTACTACATCGAGCGGTTGACCCATGACCTGGCCGCTGCGGCGTGGGAGCACATCGAGGAGATCGAGCGGGCCGGCGGGATGACCAAGGCCATCGAGGCCGGGCTGCCCAAGCTGCGCATCGAAGAGGCCGCGGCACGCACCCAGGCGCGCATCGACTCCGGCCGCCAGCCCGTCGTCGGGGTCAACACGTACCGGCCGGACGTGCCGGACACCGTCGACGTGCGCCGGGTCGACAACTCGGCGGTGCGCCGCCAGCAACTGGCCAAGCTGGAGCGGCTGCGCGCCGAGCGGTCGGAGGACGAGTGCCGCGCCGCGCTCGATCGCCTGACCGCCGCTGCTCGCGCCAGCCAGGACGGGACCCGCGGGAGCGGGCTCGACCAGAACCTGCTCAAGCTGTCGATCGACGCGGCGCGAGCGCGGGCGTCGGTCGGCGAGATCAGCGACGCGATGGAGACCGTGTTCGGCCGGCACACGGCGCCGATCCGTACGATCAGCGGCGTGTACCGCAAGGAGCTCGGCGAGTCGTCGAACGTCACGAAGGTGCGCGACCTGACGAACGACTTCGCCGACCGCCACGGGCGCCGGCCGCGGATCCTCGTGGCCAAGATGGGTCAGGACGGCCACGACCGCGGGCAGAAGGTCATCGCCACGGCGTTCGCCGACCTGGGGTTCGACGTGGACGTCGGTGCGCTGTTCCAGACGCCGGCCGAGGTGGCCCGCCAGGCCGTCGACGCCGACGTGCACATCGTCGGTGTGTCGTCGCTGGCCGCCGGCCACCTGACGCTGGTGCCCGAGCTGCGCGACGCGCTCGTCGAGCTGGGCGGCGACCAGATCATGATCGTCGTCGGCGGCGTGATCCCGCCCCAGGACATCGAGGCGCTGCACGCCGCTGGCGCGGCAGCGGTGTTCCCGCCGGGCACCGTGATCGCCGACGCCGCCATCGACCTCCTCGCCGAGCTCGACGCCCGATCTGGCGGTGTGAGCGAGCGTCCGGGGTGAGGTCCCGCGCCGACGGCGGCGACAAGCGAGCGAACGATCGTTGGTAGTCACCATCGACGGCGTGCTCGCCGGCGAGCGGGCCGCCGTCGCCCGGGCGATCACGCTGGTCGAGTCGACCCGACCGGACCATCGGGCGCAGGCGCAGGAGCTCCTGGTGGCGCTGGCGCCCCACGCCGGCGGTGCTCGCCGGGTCGGGGTCACCGGCGTGCCGGGCGTCGGGAAGTCGACGTTCATCGACGCCGTCGGGGGGATGCTGATCGACGACGGGCATCGGGTCGCCGTGCTGGCCATCGACCCGTCGTCGACGCGCACGGGGGGCAGCATCCTCGGCGACAAGACGCGCATGGCCCGCCTGGCCCAGGACCCGAACGCCTACGTGCGCCCGTCGCCGACCGCCGGCACGCTCGGCGGGGTGACTCGGGCGACGCGCGAGGCGATCGTCGTCGTCGAGGCGGCCGGGTTCGACGTGGTGCTGGTCGAGACCGTCGGCGTCGGCCAGTCGGAGGTCGCCGTCGCCGAGATGGTCGACACGTTCCTGGTGCTGCTGCTGGCCCGCAGCGGCGATTCCCTGCAGGGGATCAAGAAGGGCGTGCTGGAGCTGGCCGACGTGCTGGCCGTGAACAAGGCCGATGGGCCGCACCGCCTGGACGCCGAGCAGGCCGCCGTCGAGCTGGCCGGCGCGTTGCACCTGCTGGAGCCGGCGACCAGCGAGTGGTCACCGCCCGTGCTGACGTGCAGTGCCGCCGCGGGCACGGGGCTGACCGAGGTGTGGCAGCAGATCGAGGCCCACCGGGCGACGCTCGAGCGGACCGGCCAGTTCGAGCGGCGACGGGCCGGCCAGCAGGTGCGTTGGATGTGGCAGCTGGTGCAGGATCGGCTGCGCGCCGACCTCGAGGCGCACGCCGAGGTGCGCCGGCTGGTCCCCGAGCTGATCGACCAGCTGACCGCCGGCACGACCACGCCGGCCGCCGCCGCCCAGTCGATCCTCGCCGCCGCCCGGTCCTGACGTCCTGGTCAGGTTTCTGGCCGGACGTCCGACCAGAAACCTGACCAGGAGGAGCCGGGGGTCGCTAGCGAGCCCGGACTCGGTTGTTGCGGGCGTTATCGGTGCGTCACTGCGGGGAGCCGGAGATGTTGACCATCCAGCTGATCCCGAACTGGTCGACGCACATGCCGAAGCTGTCACCCCACGGCGCCTTCTCGAGCGGCATCGTCACGGTGCCGCCGTTCGACAGCTGGTCCCAGAAGCCGCGCAGGCTCGCCTCGTCGTCGCCGCTCAGCGAGACCGGGCCGTTGGCGGACACCTCCATGCTGTTCGGGCTGTCGGCGCCCATCAGCACGAGGCCGTTGTCGCCCTCGAGCATGGCGTGCATGATCTTGTCCTGCTCGGCCGGATCCTCGCTGGCCTGGAACTCGGCGAACGTGTTCGTCGCCAGCTCGCCGCCGAAGACCGAGTGGTAGAACTCCATCGCCTGCTTGGCGTTGTCCCGGAAGTTCAGGTACGGGTTCAGTCTGACCGTCATGGCGCCGATGGTACGACGGCCGGCCGACGATGGGCGCGGCCCATCCCGTCGTCACGAGTCATCACACCCCCGGCGCATGATCCAAGGGAGTTCGTCGCCAACTCGCTCATGGCGTCCCAGAGCCCTCAGCCCTTCTGGAGACACCATGTACAGCGCCGACGATCCGTGGTCCGACTCGATTCCGCTTCCCGATCCCGATGACGAAGACCGGGTCGAGTACTGGATCGCCCACGAGCAACCCGAGCGGGAGTTCGACATCGGCACCTGGTTGTGCGATTGCCGAGGGTGCCGCCTTGCGCTCACTGCCGAGGCCCGCCGGTCGCCGTCGCGGGTCCTGTGCATCAAGACCGGCGCCGACCGGATCGTGCTCAGGGCGGCACTGCTCGACGAAACCCTGCGCTCCGGACAGCCGATCGAGGCGTTGCTCTACGTGCCCGGCGACTACGTGCGCGAGGTGTTCGTGCCGGTCAACGGCTGGCTCCCTCGCGACGAGGATTGGTGGTCGCTGACACGTGCCGAGGAGCAGGAGGTCACTCGGTCGGGCGGCCGGCGTCCTTCCAGGCGGTGAAGCCACCGTCGAGGTGGGCGACGTTGTCGTAGCCCATGTCCTGCAGGGTCGCCGCGGCGAGTGCAGAGCGGCCGCCGCTGGCGCAGTGCACGATCACGCGGCGGGACGGGTCGAGCGGATCCTGGTGGTACGGGCTCGACGGGTCGGCGCGGAACTCCAGCATCCCGCGCGGCACGTTGATCGAGCCGGGGATCTTGCCCGAGTTGGCCAACTCCTCCGGCTCGCGCAGGTCGACGACCACGGCGTTGCCGCCCTCGACCTCCGCTGCAACCTGCTCCACCGAGAGGTTCTCCACGCGACCCTTCGCCGCGGCGACCAGTTCAGCGGCTGTCTTGCCCATCAGCACTCCTTCTTCGTCAGACCTCTGGTTGGACGTCCAACCATAAGTCCGACGATGAGGGGGGCGCGCTAGCCGGAGGCGGCGGCGATCAGGGCTTCGGCGTTGAGGCGGGCCTTGTCGGCGTCGGCGGGGCGCCGTCGAGTGACAGCGCTGCCGGCGAGGTCGACGACGGCCTGGAACCCGGGCAGCAGCTCGGGGTGATCGGCCGCCAGGTCGGCCTGCAGGGTGGCCCACAGCGCTGCGATGCGAGCCTCGGCGTCCTGGTCGCCGTCGCGCTCGATGATCCGCTCGCTGAGCACCTGCAGCTCGGCATCGAGTTGGGTGAGCAGTTCGTCACGGGAGCCGCTCAGGTCGACCGTGACGATGGTGATCGGCTCGCCCGTCGTGACGTCCGTGTCCTCGACGACGGTCGTCGCGCAACCGGCGGGGAGCGCTGTCAGGACGGCGATGGTGACGGCCCGCAGCGGCCGGATCACGCCGCGCTACGCCGCGGTGACGAGGATGCGGGCGCTGGCGAAGGCGCCCACCCCGACGTGGTGGCCGTCGATCTCGACCGTCATCGTGCCGTCCGGTGATGCCGCGGTGATCGTGCCCTCACGGCCGGGCAGCAGCGCGCTGGCCTCGAGGAACTCCAGCAGCCCGGGCGAGAACTCCAGCTCCTCCGGGATCCGGCGCACGGTGAACGGCTCGCCGACGCCGACGTCGGCCAGCGGTCGGGTGTCCGGCTCGACGTAGTTCGAACCGGGGATCGGGTTGCCGTGCGGGCAGGTGGTCGGGTTGCCCAGCAGGCGATCGAGCGCCGACTCGACGGACTCGCTCATCACGTGCTCCCACTTGCCCGGCCTCGTGGTGCGCCTCGGCCCAGCTGAGCTCCAGGACGTCGGTCAGGAAGCGCTCGGCCAGCCGGTGCCGGCGGACCACCTTGGTGCCCAGCGATTGCCCCGAATCGGTCAGGTGGATGCCGTCGTCCGTCGACACCAGCCCCTCGGCCTCGAGGCGCCGGATCATCTCGCTCACCGCCGGCCGGCTGACGTTGAGCCGGTCGGCGATGCGCGCCTGGATGACGCTGACGTCGTCCTCGGCCAGCTCGAAGATGCACTCGCAGTACTCCTCGAACGCCGGGTGGTGCTCTCCGACCACGGCCATGTGACCGAGCCTACTGTGCGCTCGTGACGCCCAATCCTCCACAGGTCGTGGTGATCGGCGCCGGCTTCGGCGGACTGGCCGTGGCGCGCAACCTGCTCGGCACGCCGGTGTCCGTCCTGCTGATCGACGCCAACAACTTCCACACCTTCCAGCCGCTGCTGTACCAGGTGGCGACGGCCGGGCTGGACGGCGACGAGGTCTCGCAGCCGGTGCGGGCCATCGTCCGCCGGGGCCGTCGCCGCCGGCGGACCGGCAACGTGCGCTTCCGCATGGGTCGCGCCGTCGCCGTCGACGTCGCCCGCCGGACGGTGCAGCTCGACGGTGGCGACACCGTCGACTACGACTGGCTGGTGGTGGCGGTCGGCGCCGTGCCCCACGACTTCGACGTGGAGGGCGTCGACGACCACACCCTCGTGCTGAAGCACCTCGACGACGCGCTGTCGATCCGCGCCCGCGTGCTCGACGCCTTCGAACGGGCGGCGATCGAGCCGTCGTTGGTCGCCGACGGTGTCCTCGATGTCGTGATCTGTGGCGGTGGGGCCACCGGCGTCGAGCTGGCCGGCGCCATGCGCGAGCTGTACGTCAACGTGATGGCCAAGGACTTCCCCGAGCTCCCGGTCGAGTCGGCCAGGATCGTGCTCGTGGAGCAGGCCGACCGCTTGCTGTCGCCGTTCCACCCGCGCTCGTCGGAACGGGCTCGGCGCACCCTGCAACGGCGCGGCGTCGAGGTGCTGCTCGGCGTGGGCGTCGCCGCCGTTCGTCCGGACCGGGTCGAGCTGACCGACGGCACGGTGCTCAAGGCCGGCACGACGATCTGGTCGACCGGCGTGACGGCCGAGCCGCTGGCCGCCACGCTCGGTACGCCGATCGGGCCCGGCGGGCGACTGGTCGTCGATGCCGACCTCAGCGTGCCGGGCCACCCCGAGGTGTTCGCCATCGGCGACGTCGCCGCCACACCCGACCGCCGAGGCAGGCCGCTCCCGCAGCTCGCCCGCCCCGCGATGCAGGGCGGCAAGCACGTCGCCCGGCAGATCCTCCGGCGTCTCGACGGCCGGCCGACGACCCCGTTCCGGTTCCGCGACCGTGGCCAGATGGCGACCATCGGACGGCACGACGCGGTGACCGAGCTGCCGGGCGGCATCCGCTTCGGCGGCCCGCTCGGGTGGCTGTCGTGGCTGGGGTTGCACCTCGTGTACCTCGTCGGGTTCCGCAACCGCCTGAACGTGTTCCTCAACTGGACCTGGAACTACCTGACGTACGACCGCGGGAGCCGCATCCTGCGCGAACACGAGCGGCACGAGGTGGCCCGCGTCCGCCAGACTGGGAAGATGCGCAGCTGACGCTCGGAATACTCGAACGCCCGGCGGACCGTCCGCCGCGCTGGTCCTGATCGGACGTCACCATGCCTGCTGCTGCTCCCCTCCGTGCCCGCGACGTCACCGTCACGCGCGGGCCGCTGACGGTCCTCGACGCCGTCGACCTCGTCGTCGCCCCCGGCCAGCGCATCGGCGTCGTCGGCCCCAACGGCGTCGGCAAGTCGACGCTGCTGCAGGCTCTCGCCGGCCTGCTGCCGATCGACCGCGGTCGCGTCGAGCGGACGCCCCCGTCGGCGACCGTCGGCTACCTCCCGCAGGAACCGACCCGCTCGCGCGACGAGACGGTGCGCCAGCTGCTCGGTCGGCGCACCGGAGTCACGGCGGCCAGCGCCGAGCTCCACGACGCCACCCACGCCCTGTCGGTCGGCGACCCGGGTGCGGACGAGCGCTACTCCGTGGCGCTCGATCGCTGGCTGGCGCTCGGTGGGGCCGACCTCGACGCCCGGGTCGGCGAGGTGTGGGCCGGGCTCGGATTGGAGCCGCAGCTGCTCGACCAGGTGACCATCACGCTGTCGGGGGGCGAGGCGGCACGCGCCGGGCTGGCCGCGCTGCAGCTCGCCCGGTTCGACGTGTTCCTGCTCGACGAGCCGACCAACGACCTCGACCTCGACGGTCTCGAGCGGCTGGAGCGCTGGATCATCGGGTTGCCGGCCGCCGTGGTGCTGGTCAGCCACGACCGCACGTTCCTGGCCCGGACGGTCACCGACGTCGTCGAGCTCGACGAGTTCAGCCGCACCGCCACCCGATACGGCGGTGGCTGGCAGGCGTACCTCGACGAGCGGGAGGCGGCGCGGCGAGCAGCGTGGGAGCGGTTCGAGGCCTACGACACGCAACGGCGTGGCCTGGCCCAACGGGCACAGCGCGAGCGGGAGTGGGCGCAGCAGGGCCTCTCGAAGGTGCGCACCTCCGACGAGCCGGACAAGAACATCCGGGCGTTCAAGATCAACCAGACCGAGCAGCTGGCCGGGCGGGCAGCCCGAACCGAGCGGGCGATGGAGCGTCTGGAAGCGGTCGACAAGCCGCGGCAACCGTGGCAGCTGCGCCTGAACGTGGCGTCTCCGGGGCGCAGTGGTGACGTGGTCGCCCGCTACGACGGCGTCGTCGTCGATCGGGGCGAGTTCCGGCTCGGGCCGATCGATCTGACGGTCGGCGCCGGCGAGCGGATCGCGCTGGTCGGCGCCAACGGTTCGGGGAAGACGACGCTGCTCGACGTGCTGGCCGGGCGCGTCGAGCCGGGCGCCGGGCGGCTGCAGCGCGGGCCGAGCGTCGTCGTCGGTGAGGTGGCCCAGGCGAGGGATCAGTTGAGCGGCAGCGGCGAGCTGCTACGGGCCTTCCAGGACGGCACGGGCCTCGACGCCTCCGAGGCCCGCACGCTCCTGGCCAAGTTCGGCCTCGTCGCCGACCACGTGACCCGGGAGACCGAGACCCTGTCGCCGGGGGAGCGGACCCGAGCCTCGCTGGCGCTGCTGATGGCCAACGGCGCCAACGTGCTGGTGCTCGACGAGCCGACGAACCACCTCGACCTGCCGGCCATCGAGCAGCTGGAAGCTGCGCTCGACGGCTTCGACGGCACCGTCGTGCTCGTCACCCACGACCGGTCCCTGCTCGACCAGGTGCGCCTGACCCGACGCGTCCGCCTCGACGCCGGCCAGGTGGTCGAGGACACCGCAGTGTGACCCGACGGGCAGACTTGGCGGATGCTCGACACGCTGCGCTCGGTGATGCGGTTCCGCCGCTTCGAGCTCGATCCCGTCGCCCGTCGGCTGGCCCGGGTGGCATCGGTCGACGACCTGCGGCGGATCGCCAGGCGCCGCCTGCCGCGGGGCGTGTTCGACTACATCGACGGTGGCGCCGAGGACGAGCGGTCGCTGGCCGACAACACGGACGCCTTCGCCCGCATCGGCTTCCGGCCGCGCGTCCTGCGCTCGGTGGGCAAGGTCGACACGTCGACGACCGTGCTCGGGCGGCCGGTGCCGCTGCCGTTGATCCTCGCCCCGACCGGGTTCACCCGCTGCGCCGATCCGGAGGGCGAGCTGGCCGCCGCACGAGCCGCCGAGCGGGCGGGACTGCCGTACACGCTGTCGACCGTTGCCACCCGCTCGATCGAGGAGGTGCGGGCGGTGAGCGACGGCCGGCTGTGGTTCCAGGTCTACGCCTGGCGCGATCGCGGGCTCGTCGGCGAGCTCGTCCAGCGGGCGGCCGACGCCCGGTACGAGGCATTGGTGCTGACCGCCGACACCGCGGTGCTCGGTCGGCGTGAGCGCGACGTGCGGCGTGGCTTCGAGATGCCGCCGCAGCTCGGGGTCGGCACGTTGCTCGACGGCGCCCTCCACCCGGGCTGGACGTGGTCGTTCGCCCGAGCCGAGCCGATCCGCTTCGCCAACATCGTCGGCAGCGGGCTGAGCGACGGCGCCGATCCCGTGTCGCTCGCCGCGTTCACGAACAGCCAGTTCGACGCCAACCTGTCGTGGGAGGACGTCGACTGGCTGCGCGCCCGCTGGTCCGGGCCGATCGTCATCAAGGGCATCCAGACGGTGGAGGACGCCGTGCTCGCCGTCGAGCGGGGCGTCGAGGTGGTCGCGCTGTCCAACCACGGCGGCCGGCAGGTCGACGGCGCACCGGCGCCGATCGACCTCGTCGCGCCGACGCGCGAAGCCGTCGGCGACCGGGTCGAGATCATCTGCGACGGCGGCGTGCGGCGAGGCAGCGACATCGTCAAGGCCGTCGCCCTCGGTGCCGATGCGTGCATGGCAGGCAGGGCGTGGCTCTACGGGCTCGGCGCGGCGGGCGAGCGCGGCGTCGATCTCGCGTTGGAGCTGCTCGACGAGGAGGTGCACCGCACGATGGCGCTGATCGGGGCGGCGTCGGTCGCCGACCTCACGCCCGATCTGGTCGGCTGAGCCGCAGCACGAGCTCGTCGTGCAGCCCGATGCCGTGGGCGCCGACCAGCGGGATCGACGGCTTGATCGGTCCGCGCCCGGTCGACGGCACCCTGCCGCAGCTCGGCGAGGCGGAACCCGCACTGCTGGTAGACGGCCAGCGCCGGCAGGTTGTCGTTGGTGGTGACGAGCCACAGCTCGGTGGCGCCGTCGCTCCAGGCGTGGTCGGCGGCGGCCTGCACGAGCGCGGCACCGACGCCCCGTCCCCGGGCCGCAGGCTCGACGGCCAGGGCGGTCAGCTCGGCCGCGTCGCCGGCGCCAGCGGCGACGGTCACGACGCCGACGATCGGGCTGGCCGGTTCCAGCTCGGCGACGAGCACGTCGGCGGCGAGCACGTCGATGGATTCGTCGAGTCGGACCTGCACCCGGCCGCCGAGCGCGACATCGATCAGCCGCTCGACGCTCGCCCCGTCGCCGTCGGCCGCCGGTCGGACCCGCACGAGCCCGACGTTAGGCCGAGCAGGGGATGGCTCAGCGGATGAAGTTCCCGAGCGTTCGTGGCGCAGCGAGCATGACAGCCCAGGCCGGCCGTGCCCGGCCCAGCCGAGTGAGCGGAGTCTTCGGAGCGAGCGAGGCCATCATCAGATGACACCCCATCGGTAGCCTCGGATCATCGCTGATCATCCCGTGCTGGAGGCCTTCTCGCCCGCCGTGCGGGCGTGGTTCGGCGCGGCCTTCCCCGAGCCGACGGCGGCCCAGATCCTCGGCTGGCCGTCGATCGGTGCGGGCGAGCACACGCTGATCTGCGCCCCGACCGGCAGCGGCAAGACGCTCGCCGCGTTCCTGTCGGCGATCGACTCGCTGGTCACCACGCCTTCGCCCGACGACCGGACCAGGCGCACCCGAGTGCTCTACCTGTCGCCGCTGCGGGCGCTGGCCTTCGACGTCGAGAAGAACCTGCGCGCCCCGCTGACCGGCATCTCGCTCGCCGCCGAACGGCTCGAGGTCCCGACCGTCGTGCCCGAGGTGGCGATGCGCACCGGCGACACGTCCGCTCGCGACCGCCAGGCGTTGATCCGCCGGCCACCGGACCTGCTGATCACCACCCCGGAGAGCCTCTACCTGATGCTCACGTCGTCGGCGGCCGAGACGTTGACCGGCGTCGAGACCGTGATCGTCGACGAGATCCACGCCCTCGCCCCGACCAAGCGCGGCGCCCACCTCTCCCTGTCCCTCGAACGGCTGGAGGAGATCACCACCCGCTCGCCGCAGCGCATCGGCCTGTCCGCCACCCAGCGCCCGCTGGAGGAGGTGGCGCGGTTCCTCGGCGGGTACGCGGCGCCCAACGAGCCGCGCCCGGTCACGATCGTCGACGCCGGCATCAGCAAGCCCCTCGACGTCGAGGTCGTCATCCCCGTCGAGGACATGGGCGATCTGTCCGTCGGCGACGGCCAGCAACCCGTCGAGCTGCACAGCGGACCCGCGTCGGCGGCCTCCGCGATCGTGGCGTCGCCACGTCGGTCGAGCATCTGGCCGAGCATCTACCCGCGGATCCTCGACCAGGTCCTCGAGCACCGCTCCACGATCATCTTCTGCAACGCCCGGCGCCAGGCCGAGCGGCTGGCCGCCAAGCTCAACGAGCTGGCCGAGGAGCGCGGCATCAACGTCGATCCCGAGACGGGGAGGCTGCGCGAAGACCTCGTCAAGGCCCACCACGGATCGCTGGCCCGTGAGCAGCGCATCGTCGTCGAGGACAACCTGAAGCGCGGTGACCTGCGCGGCATCGTCGCCACCAGCAGCCTGGAGCTGGGCATCGACATGGGCGCCGTCGACCTGGTGATCCAGGTCGAGTCGCCCGGCGCCGTCAGCCGTGGGCTGCAGCGCATCGGCCGGGCCGGCCACCAGGTCGGCGAGCCGAGCCGCGGGTCGATCTATCCCAAGCACCGCGGCGACCTGCTCGAGGCGGCGGTGGTGACCTATCGGATGCTCCACGGCCAGATCGAGTCGACCCGCTACCTGCGCAACCCCCTCGACGTCCTGGCCCAGCAGCTCGTCGCCCACACGGCGGCGCACGGTGAGCTGCCGGTCGCCGAGCTGGCCGCGCTGGTGCGCCGGTCGGCCAACTTCTCCGAGCTGTCCGACGAGCAGCTGTCCAACACGCTCGACCTGCTCGCCGGCCGGTACCCCAGCGACGAGTTCTCGGAGCTGCGGCCGCGCCTCGTCTGGAACCGGGTCAACGACACCGTGCGGGCGCGCGATGGCGCCAAGCGGTTGGCCGTCACGTCGGGCGGCACGATTCCCGACCGCGGGTTGTTCGGAGTGTTCCTCCCCGACGGCACGCGCGTCGGCGAGCTCGACGAGGAGATGGTCTACGAGAGCCGTCCCGGTGAGACGTTCCTGCTCGGCGCCTCCACCTGGCGCATCGAGGACATCACGTTCGAGCGCGTCACGGTCACGCCGGCGCCCGGCGAGCCGGGGAAGATGCCGTTCTGGCACGGCGACCGGCCCGGCCGGCCGCTGGAGCTGGGGCGGGCCCTGGGAGCCTTCGTGCGCGAGCTGCGGGCCCAGACGCCGGAGCAGGCCACGGTCACGCTGCGCAAGGAGTACGCCCTCGACGAGCTGGCGGCGGCCAACCTCGTGCAGTACCTCGACGAGCAGGCCGAGGCGACCGGTGTGGTTCCCGATGACCGCACCGTCGTCGTCGAGCGGTTCCGCGACGAGATCGGTGATTGGAGGATCTGCATCCTCAGCCCGTTCGGCACGCCCGTCCACGCACCGTGGGCAATGGCCATCGAGCGTCGCCTGACCGACCAGTACGACCTGCCGGTGGAGTCGATGTGGGGCGACGACGGCATCGTGATGCGCCTGCCCGAGGCGGCCGACGAGCTGCCGGTCGAGGCGTTCCTCATCGAGCCCGAGGACATCGAGGAGCTCGTCGTGTCGACGTTGCCGCAGACGGCCCTGTTCTCGTCTCGGTTCCGGGAGTGCGCGGGGCGGGCGCTGTTGCTGCCGAGGCGCCGCCCTGATCAGCGCACACCGCTGTGGCAGCAGCGCCAGCGGGCCGCCGACCTGCTCGCCGTCGCCGCCAAGTACCCGACGTTCCCGATCCTGCTGGAGGCGTCGCGCGAGTGCCTGCAAGACGTGTTCGACGTGCCGGCGCTGCGCGAGGTCCTCGGGCAGCTGCGCAGCCGTGCCGTGCGCGTCGTCAACGTCGACACCACCAAGCCGAGCCCGATGGCCCAGAGCCTGCTGTTCAACTGGATCGCCGCGTACATGTACGAGGGCGACGCCCCGCTGGCCGAGCGGCGGGCCGCCGCGCTGGCCCTCGACCGCGACCTGCTGCGCGACCTGCTCGGCGCCGAGGAGCTGCGCGAGCTGCTCGACCCAGGTGTCCTGGCCGATGTCGAGCTCGACCTGCAGCGGCTGTCCGACGGCCGGCGGGCCCGTGATCCCGACGAGCTGCACGACGTCCTGCGCCGCGTCGGCGACCTCAACGCCACCGAGATCGACCTGCGCTGCGACGACCGCGAGGCGGGCGCTCAGTGGTTGCAGCTGCTGCTGGCCGAGAAGCGAGCCGTCGAGCTGAACATCGCCGGCGAGCTGCGCGTCGTCGCCGCCGACGATGCCGCCCGCTACCGGGACGCACTCGGGTGCGCGCTGCCGCTCGGCCTGCCGGCGGCGTTCACCGACCCGGTGCCGCGCCCGCTGGAGGACCTCGTGGCCCGCTACGCCCGCTCCCACGGGCCGTTCACCGAGCGCGAGGTCGCCGACCGGCTCGCCGTGCCGGAGGCGCGCATCTCCGGAGCCCTGGCGGCGCTGGAGACCGACGGGCGCGTCGTGCGTGGCGAGTTCCGACCCGAGGGCGTGCGGCGCGAGTGGTGCGAATCCGACGTCCTGCGCCAGCTGCGACGGCGATCGCTGGCCTCGCTGCGGCGGGAGGTCGAGCCCGTCGAGCCGGCGGCCCTCGCCCGGTTCCTCCCGGCGTGGCACGGCGTCCCTCCCGAGCGGCGCGGCGTGGAGGCGGTTGTCGAGGCGCTCGGGTTGCTCGCCGGGGCGCCGATCAGCGCTTCGACCTTGGAGAGCGACGTGCTCAACGCGCGCGTGCGCGACTACCGGCAGGCCCAGCTCGACGAGCTGTGCACGTCGGGCGACGTGCTGTGGGTCGGGGCCGGCGCCATCGGTTCATCCGATGGTCGGGTGCGTGTCTGCTTCGCCGATCAACTGCCGCTGCTGGCGCCGGGGTGGGAGGCGCAGGATCGGCCGGACGGCCCGGTGCACGACGCGCTGCGCACGGTGCTGGCCGAGCGGGGGGCGAGCTTCTGGAACCAGCTCCGGGCCGGGGCGCCCGGCACGAGCGATGACGAGCTCCTGGCTGCATTGTGGGATCTGGTCTGGGCCGGCGAGGTGACCAACGACTCGCTGGCGCCGCTACGGGCCTTCACCACTGGCCGCGGCGGAGGCCGGGCGGCGCCGAAGGCCGGGGCGCCGCGAGGTCGACCTCGGCCGGGCCGGCTGCAGCGGCTCGGCCCGCCGGCAGGCGCCGGGCGCTGGTCGCTGGTGGCGCCGCTGCTGGAGCCGGTGCCGACACCCACCGAGTCGGCGCACGCCACGGCCCGCCAGCTCGTCGAGCGGCACGGCGTCGTCACCCGCGAGGCCGTGCTGGCCGAGGGCGTGGTCGGCGGGTACGCCTCGGTGTACGGCGTGCTCAAGGTCCTGGAGGAGCGTGGTCAGGTGCGCCGGGGGTACTTCGTCAGCGGGCTCGGCGCGGCTCAGTTCGCGCTGCCCGGTGCGGTCGACCGGTTGCGCCAGTCCCGGGAGTCCGTGGGCGAGCGGGTCGACATCGGCCAGCCGGTCGCCCCGCCCGTGGTGCTCGCCGCCACGGATCCGGCCCAGCCCTACGGCGCGACGCTGCCGTGGCCCGAGTCGGCCGGCCGACCGGCGCGGACCGGGTCAGCGGTGGTCGTGTTGTACGACGGCGTGCCGATCGCCTGGTACGACCGCCGGTCGCACCACCTGGTCACGTTCCCGCACACCCACGACGACCGGTCCTGGGCCGAGGCGCTGGCCGACCTGGTGCGCGACGGTCGAGCGCGCAAGGTCGAGGTGCGCAAGGTCGACGGGGCGACGCTCGTGGAGTCGCCCGTCGCCGCCGACGTCAGCGCCGCCGCCAAGGCCGCAGGGTTCACCGACGGCTACCGCGGCCTGCAGTTCACCAGCCCCCGCTGACCGCCCGTTCCCCGTTTGCGTCACCGCATCCGCCACCGGCGGCGCCATCGGTGACACAAACCAGGGCTGTCCCGGTTTGCGTCACCGGATCTGCCATCGGCGGCGATTTCGGTGACCCAAACCGGAGGCGACGGGTTCACGGGTTCCGACGGACGCCGCGCAGGCCGGCCCAAGCGAGGTCGCCGATCTGGCGGGCCACCACGTCGGGGTCGAAGTCGAGGCCGTGCTCGACGAGGCGACGGCTGGCGCCCTCGGCCAGCCCGACGAGGGCGTGGGCCAGCGTCATCCGGTGCTCGTCGTCGATGTCGGCGGCGATCAGCGGGGCGATCGACTCGACCATGCCGGCGGTCACCCGGCGCAGCGCGGCGCTGAACAGCTCGTCGCGCCGGGTGCCGCTGTCGTACAGCACCATGAACGCGTCGTGGTCCTCGGCGACCCACCGGAAGTAGGCCCGGAAGCCCAGCTCGGTCTGCCGCTTCCCGTCGGTCGAGCTGGACGTGGCCTGCGTGATGGCTGTCGACATGCGCGCCCCGACCTCGTCGAGGAGGGCCTGGAACAGGTCGCGCTTGGATTCGAAGTGCTGGTACAGCACCGGCTTGGTGACACCGGCCCGTTCGGCGACATCGTTCATCGAGGTGCCGTGGTAGCCGGTCTCGGCGAACACGGTGAGCGCGACGTCGAGCAGTTGCTCGCGGCGGGCAGGGGCGGTGAGGCGGGAGGTCATGTGGTCGACGCTGCGGAGCGATCCAATCGGGGCCGGTGGTTACCGCAGGGTAATCACACGCCGCGCTCGAGGTCCTCCCGTTCGGCCGCCTTCACCGCGTAGCCGAGCACGATCGACGGCGCCAGCAGTGCGAGCCCGGCGACGAGCGCCACGATCACCAGCACCGCCATGGTGGCGCTGAACCCGGTGATCAGGGCGGCGAAGAACAGCACGACGGCGAGCACCAGGAGCAGGTAGCCGATGCGGTTGGCGAGCAGCGTCCAGCGCGCCACCTGGGCCCGGCGCTGGCGGACGGGGTCGTGGTCAGCCGTGCTCAGGCCGCTCATGCTAGAGATCCGGCGTGGTTCGCACGGCCTGGGACACCGACGCCGACGGGGTGCGCACCGGCGTTCTGCTGGTGACGCTGGACCGCCCCGAGCGGCGCAACGCCGTCGACCACGCCACGTTGCTCGAGCTGCTAGCGGCGCAGGCGCTCGCCGCCGAGGCCCGGGTCCTGGTCCTCGCCGGCACGCCGCCCGCCTTCTGCGCCGGCGCCGACCTGACGGGCGTCGAGGAGGGCGAGTTCGCCACGTTGCTCGGTGTCGTGCTGCGCGGCTTCACGGCGCTGCCCATCCCGACCCTGGCCGCGGTCGACGGGCCGGCGCTCGGGGCCGGCACGCAGCTGGTCGTCGCCTGCGACCTCCGGGTGGCCACGCCGTCGAGCCGGTTCGCCGTCCCCGCCGCCCGACTCGGCCTCGTCGTGGACCACTGGACGGTCGAGCGCCTGGCCCGCGAGCTCGGCTGGCCGGTGGCTCGGGCGATGCTCATCGGCGCCGAGACCTACGACGGTGCGGCGCTGCATGCGACCGGAGCGATCCACCGCCTGGGCGACCTCGACGACGCGCTGCAGTGGGCCCGGCAGCTCGCCGGTCTGGCTCCGCTGACGATGGCCGCCCACAAGCTGGCGCTGGAGCGATCGTCACCCGACCCCGCCCCGGACGAACTGGTCGCCGCCGCCCGCCTGGCGGCATGGCGCAGCGCGGATGCCGTCGAGGGTCGTGAGGCGTTCCTCGCCAAGCGTCCACCGATGTTCCACGGCCGCTGACCTCGGTCCTCCCTTCCCATCGCCGATGCGGCCGAGATGAGCGGACTGCCGTCGATCTGGCGAAGGGCCCGTGCGTCGTTCGGCATCGCCGAGCCCGCACTCCAGGTGCATGAGGGGAGGAGCGATGGTGACGAACGGAGCGAACCCACGGTGGCAGACGCCAGTCGGCCGATGCCTTGCTGCGGCGACGGTGTTGTGTGCGGCGAGCCTCGTTGGCTCGGCCACCGAGCAGGTGTCGGCCGGCACGGGCGGCATGAGCCAAGGCTGCGCCCTCGCCAACAGCGGCGAGCTGAATGGGTTCGTTCTCAGCGGCTCGGTCTCTGTTGAGTTCTTCCAAGGCGAGACCCTGAGCGTCCGCGCCGACACCCCAGCCAACGGTCACGCCGACGTCCACGCAGCTGCAGAACTTCGCGGACATCCTGGCCACAGGGGGGTTCCCAGTCACGCTCGAGTACACGTTCCCGTCGACGGCGACGTACGGCTTGCTCTGGCGAGTCTTCCCGAACGACGCCCAAGCGACGTTCACCCTGACGTGCACCGAGGCACCGCCGACCACGACGCCGACGACGACGACCACCGTGCCGTCGACGACGACGACCACCACGTTGCCGACCACCACGACGTCGACGACGTCGACGACGTCGACCTCGTTGGCGACGACCACGACCGCGGCGACGACGACCACCTCGATGGCACCGACCACTTCGGCGGGACAGACCACCACCACGTCAGCCGGCACGACAACCACCACGTCCGGGGACTCGACCAGCACCGCGGTGTCGCCGACCACCGGCCGCGCCACGACCGTCGTGCCGCCGCCCAACACCGGCACCCTTCCCCCGACCGGCAGCACCGGGAGCGCCAACACGACCGCCATTGCGCTGCTCGCCCTCTTGGGCGGAGCACTCGCACTGCTGATCGCCCGGCGCCGGGCCAGCTAGTCCATCTGGCGAGAGGGCGGCCCGAGCCCCCTGTCGCTCTGGGTCAGGAACGTGGCCGGGCGTGCGGCCATTTTTCTGACCAGGACCGAGCTGAGGAGGTCGGCCGGCGGTGCGCGATCGCTACTGGGTGACAGTGTCTCCAGGATCGCCGACGACCGAGTCCTGGCCGTTGCCGCCGACGACCACGTCGCCCGGCGTCCCGTCACGGCCGTCGATGGAGTCGGCACCGTTCTCGCCGAACAGCTGGTCCTGACCAGCGCCACCGCGGATCGTGTCCGCACCGGCGCCGCCGAGGACGATGTCGTTCCCGCCGCCGCCATCGATGACGTCACGGTTGCCGAGCCCGCAGATCACGTCGGCGCCGTTGGTCCCCATGAGCACATCGCGCCCCGACGAGCCCGTGATGGTGCATGCCGGTGGCGGCGCGCACGACACGTTCCACGTGACCTCGGCGCCGCCGTCGACCGCCCAGATGGCGCCGTACCGGCCGTCGGCGGGCAGCGTGTACGAGACGACGGCGGGGAACCCGCCTGACGCCACCACTGCTCCGTTGATGTACAGCGTGGTCGTCGTCGGGGCCCCGCGCGTCGGCGCAGCGGCCCTGACGAGGATCGTCTCACCGGCGCGACCGTTCTCCAGGTCGAACCCTCCGGATGTGAAGAGCCCGTCGAAGTCGGGCAGGTTGGCGGTGATGCAGAACGCACTCGATGCTGGGGCGGCGTGGCCGATGCCGGCGGCGGGCGCGACGGCGACCCATGCCCCCAACACGCCAACGGCCACTACGGCGCGGATCAATCGCATGAAACTCTCCCTCAGTTCGCCCACCGGCTGCCGCACCGTACCTGTCAGATCGGTCGGGCGCCGTGCGGGCCCGATCCAGAGCGTGGCGTGCCCCTTCGCTCAGAGGGCGGCGGGGAGCAGTCGGTTGACCTTCCGCACTCCCGTGTTCTCCCGGGAAGATGTGCACGGAATGTGCACAACCACACGCCCCGCGACGGCTCGAGGCGTTGGCGTGCCCCGCTTGTCGCTCACGCGCTTGGCGGAGCTGCTGGACTGACCAGGGTGAACGAGATTCGGTGTCGACCGGCCGGAACTGAGGACTTCACCTTTCTCGCGACGATGCTTGGTGAGGCCGCAGTCTGGCGGCCTGACAAGCCGACACCGACCGGTGAGCAGGTGATGGCCGATCCGCGGTACGCGCTGTACCTGGATGGATGGCCACGGCAAGGCGACTATGGACTGGTTGCCGAACAAGACGGACCGGTGGGCGCGGCTTGGTATCGGACGTATACAGCGGCGAACCATGGCTATGGCTTCGTCGCTGAGGATGTGCCCGAACTGTCGATTGCAGTCATCGCCTCGCGTCGGCACGAGGGGATCGGACGACGGCTCCTCATCGACCTCATCGAGGCCAGCGTTGCTCAGGGATACCGAGCCATGAGTCTCAGCGTCGTCGAGAACAATCCAGCGCGTGGCCTTTACGAGTCGACTGGCTTCGTCCCCGTCGAGAAGCACGGACGGTCCTGGACAATGGTCCGACACGCCGTTCAAGCAAACTGAGCGACTCGCTGGATGATCGGTGCTCATTTGTCGCGACGAGCATCGCCAAGACGGTATGCCGAGTCGGCGTTCGTTCGAATCGTGGCCGGGCTCAATGTTGGTGGGTATGGCAACGCTTGGCGATGGCTCAGCACAGACCGCCGGCGCGGGCGATTACGTCGCCGCCACGGATGACGAGGGTACGAGGTGGATGGTCCATCACGGCGGCACAGACCGTGTCGGCGGCGACCACGACGAGGTCGGCGCGAGCACCGGGCGCCAGGCCGGTGAGGTCGTCGTCGGGGAGCGCCGCTCGCGACCAGGGCGTCGAGCCAACAATCGCTCGCCCGCCGCGCGACGCCACGTCGACGCACAGCTCGACGAGATCGTCGCGGCGAAAACCGTTGCGAAAGGCGAGCTGCCAGGAACGCTCCAACATGTCGCCGTTGCCGTACGGTGACCAGTAGTCCCGAATGCCGTCTTGGCCCAGCCCGACGCGGACTCCGGCATCTCGAAGCATCAGCAGGGGTAGCGGCTCGCGGTTGCCTGGCGCCACCGTCGTCAACGCGATGTTCTCGGTGGCGAGCAGCTCGATCAGGGCCGACTGCCGGCTCGCGTCCACCGTCCCGAGTGCGAATGCGTGGCTGATCGTCACCAGACCTTGCATCCCGAGCGCGGCCGTGCGTTCAGCGATCAGCTCGAAGGTGAACGCGCCGAGCTCTCCGATCTCGTGGAGGTGGATGTCGACGCCGACTCCGTGTCGTTCGGCGATGCTGAACACGACGTCGAGATGGGCGACCGGATCACGGTCGTAGCCACACGGATCAAGCCCGCCGACGACGTCGGCGCCTGCCCGCACGGCGGCGTCGAGCAAGTCGGCAGTTCCCGGGTCGCGAAGAATGCCGGACTGCGGGAACGCGACCACTTGCACGTCGGCCCGCCCGGCGTGCGCCTGCCGGGCGGCCAGCACTCCCTCCAGCCGCTCAAGCCCACAGTCGGTGTCGACTTGAACGTGGCTTCGAACCGTCATCGCGCCAGAGGCGATCGTCGCACCCAGCGTCCTCGTCGCCCGCTCGATGACCGACCCACCAGCGCTGCGCCAGTTCTCACGATCGTTGCTGATCAACGCCGCAAGGCCCACCCCGGCGGTGTGCGGGCGGAACGGCAGGCCGAGGCGGGTCGAGTCGAGATGGGCGTGAGCATCGGCGAACGCCGGCAGCAGCACACCGCCCCCACCGTCGGCGACCGGCACACCCGCAGACGCCTCGCCAGCGGCGATCCGGCCATCTCGGATCAAGACGTCGACTGGGCGAGCACCGGGCTCGCGCGGCCACGGCCGAACGTCCCTCAGCAACAACTCTCCCACCTCTCCAATGGTCCCGTCCCGAGACCTCTGACGCAAGGCCCCGGACTACCCCGCTGCCCAACACATCCGGGCAATCACTCACGCGGTCGGTGCTCGGCCCGCCCCGACAACGGCTGCTCCATCGAGGGTAAGGCGCCTTGCTACACGTGATTCGATGATGGTTGGGCACCAGGCGTCTACACGCCGAGCAGGTAGCCGCGCAAGAGGTGGCACAAGGCGTTCGCAGCCGCCGCCAGGCGGGTGGCGGTCAGCGCCTCCAGCCACGACCTGCGACACCACGCGGCGTCGCTGCCGATCCCGTCGAGGTGTCGCCCCGTGCCGTGGCGGCATTGCCTCGGCCGCGGAGGGCTGATCGTTCCGCGAAGCCCCTGCTACAGGGCTGCCGGCAGCAGTCGGTTGACGTTCTGGAAGAAGAAGTAGGCGACGACGACGAATGGCACGATGCCGGCCAGCGCGCCGATCAGGTTGCTCCTGGTTCGCCAGCTGAGGGCGTAAGCGCCGAGGCCGATGATCGCCAGCAGCGACCCCCACATGGCCACCTGCCCGAACGCCGCCTCGTCGCTGAACCAGCCCTGGGCGAACGCGTCGGCGGTGTCGTCGTCGACGGCCTCGGCGGCGCCCGCGGCGCCCTCACCGGTCGGGACGCCGGCTTCGTCGACCGGCCCGGCCGGATCCTCTGATGCCAGGTCGGTCGGCGGGGTCGCCGGTACGTACGGCGCCGGGATCGCCGACGAGGCGATCTCGAGGTCGGCGAACACGATCAGCCGCTGCTGGGCGCTGTACTCGGGGTGGCACGTCGTGAGGGTCAGCCGGGCGACGCTCGGGTCCGAGGTCGAGATGACGTCCGACGCCGACGGGTTGACGATGTCCATCGCCGTCATCCGGTACACGAACCGCCCTTCGGCGGTCGTGACGATGATCTGGTCGCCGATGTCCATGGCGTCGAGGTCGGCGAACGGCGCGCCGTAGGTCGACCGGTGACCGGCGATGGCGGCGTTGCCGAGTTGCCCGGGGACGGGCGTGCCGGGATAGTGGCCCGGGGCGCGCTTGAGGTCCTCGCGACCGACCCCTTCGACGACGGCGGCGTCGACGCCGATGCTCGGGATCTCGATCCGCGCCAGGGCATCGCCCAGCGCGACTGGTACCGGTGTGCCGGGGACCGTGCTGACCGTCGGGACGGTCGGTGTCACGGTCGCCACCGGAGGCACGCCCGCCACCGTGGTGACTGGAGCCGTCGACTCGGTGGTCGGTCCGATCAAGTCCTCCAGCTCGGAGTCGAGCTGGTCCTGGGCCTGGGCGTACTCGATGCCCGTGCCCCAGAGCTGGTAGGCGACGAAGCCGAACATGAGGACCCCGGTGGCGATCAGGATCTTGCCGACGGTTCCGACGGCCCAACGCCAGTCACGTGGCGGGGCCGACCGGTCCCACCGTGAGCGCGGCCGCCGCCCGGCGTCGAGCTGGTCCAGCCGCTCGAGCGCGCTGGTGCGCGCCGAGCCGGACCCGTCCGTCTTGGTCGTCGCCCGCACGCGGCGATCCTCCACCGTCACCGGTAGCACGGTACTGCCGCGCGACCCCGACGATGGGGCGGGCCGACGCGACCGCCCAGGTAGCGTCGCCGGGCGATGGACGGCGCTCCGGGTCGCCCGCTCGTCGTCGAACTCGACGACGTCGTCGCCGTCCTCGGGAGCTTCCCGGCGCTCGCCGGAGCTTCGATGCGCGTCCGTCAGGGCGAGATCGTGCTGCTGCAGGGCCCCAACGGCGCGGGCAAGACGACGCTGCTGCGATTGTGCGCCGGCCTGCTGCCGCTGTCGCGGGGGCGGGCCATCGTGCTCGGTCACGACCTGGCCGTCGACCGCGCCGCAGTACGCCGGGAGGTCGGGCTGCTCGGTCATCGCAACGGCCTCTACCTGGACCTGACCGTGTCCGAGAACGTGCAGTTCTGGGGGCGGACCGTCGGGGCGTCCGCAGCCGAGGTCGCGGCGGCGCTCGATCGTCTCGGGCTGAGTGGCCGCCTCGCCGACCTGCGCGTGCGCCGGCTCTCCGCTGGACAGCAGCGGCGAACCGCGCTGGCCTGCCTGCTGGCACGACGGGCCCGGCTGTGGTTGCTCGACGAACCGCACAACGGTCTGGACGCGGCTGGGCGCGACGAGATCGACGCGACGCTGCGGGCGGCGGTCGCCGCCGGGGCCACGGTCGTCGTGGCCAGCCACGAGCTCGAACGGGCCGGCGCGCTGGCCACGCGCACCGTCGAGGTGGTCGGCGGCACCACCAGCGAGCTCGAGGCACCGGTGTGAGCGAGCGTCCGGGTCGGCCGGCCGCGCCGCGGCCCGAGCGTGCGAGCGAACGGGGTGCGACGTGACATGGCGGACGGCGATGCTCGTGGCGCGCAAGGACCTCCTCGTGGAGTGGCGCAGCCGCGTGGCGCTGAACCAGGTGCTGCCGTTCGCCGCCATCGTCATGGTCATGTTCGCCTTCGCCCTCGACCGGGGTGGGCGGGCGGACGGCCAAGCCATCCTCGACGGCGTCGCGCCGGGGCTGGTGTGGCTGGCGACGCTGTTCAGCACGCTGCTGCTCGTCCAACGCACGTTCGCCGTCGAGTCCGAGGACGGGGCGCTGGACGCCCTGCGGGCGACGGGCATCGACGCTGCCGGTCTGTTCTGGGGCAAGGCGCTTGCGCTGGCCCTGCAGCTGGCCGTCCTCGAGGCGTTGCTGCTCCTCGTCGCCGCGTTGCTCTACGGCACCGAGATCCGCCTCGAGGGCATGGTGCTGCTGCTGGTGACTTGGGTCGCCGCGACCCTCGGACTGGCGTGCGTCGGTACGCTCTACGGCGGCCTCGCTGCCGGCGCACGGGGGCGGGAGACGCTGCTCCCGCTGTTGTTGCTCCCGGTGGTGGCGCCCGTCCTGATCGGAGCAACCAGAGCGGTGGAAGCAGCGCTCGGAACCGGTGGGACGGCGATCTCGGACGGCTGGCCGTGGGTCGGTGTCGTCTCGGTGTTCGCCGTCGCCTTCGGAGCCGGGGGGTCGCTGGCCTTCGGTCCGCTGATCGACGAGTAGGAGCATGATGCACGACCTGGCGGAGGGCACCACGAGCGAGGGGACCGTGTCGGGTCGAGGCACGGCCACCCGTGGCACCCGTTTGCTCGGTGCGGCAGCGATCGTCGGGGTGGCCTGGCTGGTGGCGTTCGGGCTCGGGTTCTCGCCCGCCGACCGCGACCAGGCCGAGTCGGTGCGCATCCTCTACGTCCACGTCCCGTCGGCGTGGTTGGCGTATCTCGCGTTCATCGTCACCGCCGTGTCGTCGGCGATCTACCTGTTCTCCAAGCGGCACGGGCTCGGCTGGGATCGCCTGGCCGGGGCCAGCGCCGAGGTCGGTGTGCTGTTCATGGGCATCACGCTGGTCACCGGCATGCTGTGGGGACGGCTGACGTGGGGCGTGTTCTGGGAGTGGGACGCCCGCCTGACGACCACTGCCTTCCTCTTCGTCACCTACATCGGCTACCTGGCGGTGCGTCGTCTCGGGGGCAGCTTCGAGCAGCGGGCGCGACGCAGCGCCGTGGTGGCGTTGCTCGCCGTGCTCGAGATCCCGCTGGTCCACTGGAGCGTGCGGCTCTGGCGCAGCCTGCACCAGGAGGCCACCGTGCTGCGGCCCGATGGCGACGTGAAGATGGACGGACTGATGCTGTTCACCCTGTTCGTCGGTCTGATCGCGTTCACGCTGCTGTACGCCTGGCTGGTCATCCACCGCCAGCGGACGCTGGCCGCCGAGGATGCGGTCGAGGCGTCGGGACTGGACCTGGCCATCGCCGCCCGGCGGGCGGAGGGGACGCGCTGATGGAGGACGCCGGCTTCATCATCGGCAGCTACGTCATCACGTTCGGGGCGATCGCCACGTACGCCCTGGTCGTGCTGCGCCGAGCGCGGCGCACGACCTCGAGGGTGCCGGACGACGCCAAGCCGTGGTTGTGAAGACGCCGCCCGGATGACCGATCTCGACCTCTCACCCCGGGAACCGCAAGATCCGTCGCCGACCCGCCGCTCACGCCGACGATGGGTGCCGCTCGTCGTGCTCGCCCTCGTACTGGTGGCCGGGGGGGTGCTCGTCACCCAGTTCCTCAGCTCCGCCGTCGACTACTACTGCAACGTCGATGAGATCGGCACCCGATCGGGGTGTGAGGCCGGACGGCGGCTGCGCATCCAGGGCACCGTGGACCGTGGCACGGTCGTGACGGAGCAGGGCACCACCACGTTCACGATCTCCTTCAACGGGGCGACGACGCCGGTGCGCTACGACGGCGAGCCCGGCGGCATCTTCGAGGAGTGCCAGCCCGTCGTCGTCCACGGCCGGCTCGTCGGCGACACGTTCGAGGGCGATCGCGTCGAGGTCAAGCACTCCAACGAGTACGAGGCGGAGAACGCCGACCGCGTCGACGTGGAGCGCACCGCCGCCGAGTCCGAGCGGTGCTGACGCGGTGCTCGCCGCCAGTGTGAACGGCGCCTTCGGGCGGGCGGGGCTGATGCTCGCCCTCGCCGCGGCGGCCTTCGGTGCGGTCGCCACCGTCTACGGCGTGCGCCGCGGCGACCGGCGCGTGCTGCGGATGGCCCCGGTCTACGGGTGGCTGTGCCTCGCCGGAGCGGTCCTCGCCGTGGCGATGATGCAGCGCGCACTGATCACCCGCGACTTCTCCTTGGCCTACGTCCAGCAGGTCGGGTCGCGCACGACGCCGGGCCTCTACAACGTGGCGGCGATGTGGTCGGCACTCGAGGGCTCGATCCTGCTGTGGGTGCTGATCCTCGCCGCCTTCACGGCGGCGGTGGGATGGCGCTTCCGCCGGCGCACCGAGGACCCGTTGGTCGGGTGGGCATTGGTCGTGATGTACGTCGTGATGGCGTTCTTCGCCCTCCTCAGCTTCGGGCCGGCCGACGCCTTCGCCAACGGCGCCGCCGTCGGGCCCGGCTTCGACGGCCCGGGCCCGAACCCGCTGCTGCAGAACCACGTCCTGGTCCTGTTCCACCCGCCGATCCTGTACCTCGGCTACGTCGGCATCACGGTGCCGTTCGCGTTCGCCATCGCCGCCCTCGTCACCGGGCGCGTCGGGGAGGGCTGGCTGCTCGAGACGCGTCGCTGGGCGCTGTTCTCGTGGGCCTTCTTGACGATCGGCATCCTGCTCGGCGGCTGGTGGAGCTACGAGGTGCTCGGGTGGAGCGGCGTCTGGGCGTGGGACCCCGTCGAGAACGCCAGCTTCCTGCCGTGGCTCACCGGTACCGCGTACCTGCACTCGGTGCTGGTCCAGGAGCGGCGCGGGATGTTGCGGGTCTGGAACCTCAGTCTGCTGGTGGCGACGTTCGCGCTGACCATCCTCGGCACCTTCCTCACCCGATCGGGCGTGCTGTCGAGCGTGCACGCCTTCGGCGACGGACCGGTCGGGTCGTACCTGCTGGGGTTCTTCGGCCTGATCGTCGTCGTGTCGCTGGGCCTGATCGCGTGGCGCGGTGATCGCCTCCGCGCACCGGGTGCGATCGACTCGCCGCTCTCGCGCGAGGGCGCCTTCCTGGCCAACAACGTGCTGTTCACGGTGTTCGCCTTCGTCGTGCTGCTCGGCACCGTGTTCCCCCTGCTCGTCGAGGCGTTGCAGGAGCGGCGCATCGTCGTCGGACCGCCGTACTTCGACCGGTTGTCGACGCCGATCGGCCTGGCGCTGCTGTTCCTGATGGCCGTGGCGCCCGTCCTGCCGTGGCGCAAGGCGAGCATGGAGCTGCTGCGCGACCGCCTGTTCTGGCCGGCCTGGTGCGGTGCGGGAGCGCTCGTCGTCGCCGTGCTCGTCGGCGCCACGGGGTGGGCATCGCTCGTGGCGTTCGCGCTGGCCGGCGCCGCCGCCGGCTCGGCGTTGCGCCAGGTCGTCCTGGCCACTCGGCGCCAGGGTTGGCACGGGCTCGTCGGTCGGGCCAACGGGGGGATGATCGTCCACCTGGGCGTGATCACGATCGCCGTCGCCCTCGTCGCCTCGAACTCGTACACCCGCACGGCGACGCTCGACCTGCGCGTCGGCGAACCCGTCGAGTGGGCCGGCCACTCGTTCGAGCTGCAGGGACTGCGCGAGTCGGTCGACGCCGATCGGTCGCAGGCCATCGTCGCCGACGTGGCGCTCGACGGCGGTGACGTCTTCACACCGGCGATCACCAAGTACGTCCGCCAGGGCATCGACGTCCCGACCCCGAGCGTGCAGACCGGCGTCACCAACGACGTCTACCTGTCGCTGGAGCGGGGTGCGGTCGTCGGCGGTGACACGGCCACCATCCGGGCATCGATCAAGCCGCTCATCCTGTGGTTGTGGATCGGTGGTGCCGTGATGGCCGTCGGCACGCTGCTCGCCGCCTTCCCCGGACGCCGCCGGCGCCGACCGACCGACCCCGTGTCGGCGCCGATCCAGGTCGCCGACGACGAACCGGACGCCGAGAAAGAGCTGCAGCGTGTCTGATCTCGACACCTCGGCACCCGCCGAGCACCCGTCGCCGACGCGCCGGCGACGGGTCGCGCCCTTCGTCGCGCTGGCCATCGCCGTCGTGCTCGCCGGCCTGTTCGTCGTGCTGGCCGGGTCGGACTCGACGCGCGACGAGACGGCGGCGACGCCGCTGCTCGACCAGCCGGCACCCGAGGCGATCGGCGAGCTCGCCGACGGGTCCCCGTTCGACCTCGCCCGGCGCAAGGGCGAGTGGGTCGTGGTCAACTTCTTCCAGTCCGATTGCGTGCCGTGCCAGCAAGAGCATCCCGACCTCGTGCGCTTCGCCGACCAGCAGGCCGCGCTCGGCGTCGACGGCGCCTCGCTGTACACCGTCGTGTACGACGACACGCGCGCCGACGTGGAGGAGTTCTTCGCCGCCGAGGGTGGCGACTGGCCGGTCGTGTTCGACGACGACGGGTCGATCGCCTTCGGGTTCGGCGTGGCCAAGGTGCCCGAGACGTGGATCATCGATCCGAACGGGATCGTGCGCGGACGGATCATCTCCCGGGTCAGCGCCGACGGTCTGTCCAACCAGCTGCAGCTGCTGCGGGAGCGAATCGGGTGAGGGCGCTCAAGCGGTGGCCGGGGTGGGTGCTGCTGGTGTTCGTCGTCGTCGCCTTCCTGGCCGTCGGCGCGACACGGGGCGACGGGCCGAGTGGGCCGGACGAGCGGGCCGACTCGATCGCCCAGCGTGTGGCCTGCCCGATCTGCGACGGCGAGAGCGTCTTCGAGTCGCGCAACACGGCGTCGGTGAACATCCGCAACCGCATCGACACGCTGGTCGACGCCGGCCAGGCCTCCGACGACGAGATCATCGCCGAGATCGAGGCCAGCTTCGGCGGCCAGGTGCTGCTGGTGCCGCGGGCCACGGGCCTCGACGCCCTGGTGTGGGCGCTGCCGGTCGCCGCGCTGATCTGCGCCGTCGCCGCCCTGGCGATCACGTTCCGCCGGTGGCGGCGGGAGCGGGCGGAGGTCGAGGACCCGACGGCCGAGGACCGGGCGTTGGTGGCGACCGCACTGGCCGCCGACGGTGACCGGGATCCGTGAACCCGGACCGCATGGCCGAGCTGGAGGACGAGCGCCGCCACCTGCTCCGGTCGCTGCGTGACCTCGACGCCGAGCACGGCGCCGGTGACGTGGACGATGGTGACTACGCGACGCTGCGCGACGGCTACACGAAGCGCGCCGCGGACGTCCTGCGCGAGCTCGACGCCGGTCGCGCCGCGTTGCCGGCGCGGCGGTCCAGCCCGTGGGCCCGCCGCGCCGTCGTGATCGTGGTCGTCGTCGCCGTTGCAGTGGGTGCCGGCTTCCTCGTCGCCCGCACGTCGGGTCAGCGAACCCCCGACCAACCGGTGGCGTCCGGCCCGGCGGCGGACGACGTCGCCGGGCTCCTCGCCGAGGCCCGCCGGCTGCTGGGCGTCGATCCGGCGCAGGCGCAGGCGCTGTACCAGCAGGTGCTGGAGCAGCGACCGGAGCAGGCGGAGGCGTTGACGTACAACGCCTGGTTGCTGTTCGTCGGGTCGCGCGGGGCGGACGAAGCGTTGGCGGCGACCGCTGTCGACGTGTCGCGGGAGCAGCTGCGACGGGTGACGGAGCTCGATCCGACGTACCCGGACCCGCGGTGCTTCCTCGCCGTCATCGCCGCCGCCGCCGACGACGACCGGGTGGCGGCGAGCGTCGAGGCCGAGGCCTGCCTCGCGCTCGACCCGCCGAGCCTCGTTCGCCAGCTCGTCGAACCGCTCCTCGCGGATGTGACCACGACCACAGCGCAATGACGGTCGTGACACACGTCGCGGTGGCGCGGATCACCGCCTGACGGCGTATCGCCCCTGGTCGTGGCGGGTCTCCATCACACGAGGACGCAAGCACCCGAACCCCGGGACCGTCCCCGTCATGGGAGGACATCATCATGAACGAGCACATCAACATCAAGGCCGAGCGGGGCGGGTGGCGGCGTGTCGGGCGGCGACACGTGGCTGGCGCCGTGCTGGTGGCCCTCGGCATCGCCGCCGGCGCGTCGACGCAGCTGGTGTCGGCGGCGCCGGCACCGGAGGCGACCCCGGAGCTGCTGGCCCAGCTGAGCGCCGAGGCCGGGAGCGCCTGGGCGGGACGCGTGGCGATCGCCGACCAGTACGGCGAGGTGCGCGCCGAGCAGGCTCGACAGGCTCGGGTCGACCGTCAGGCCGGCTCGGACCGCCACCTTGCAGGTGCAGGCCGACGAGGCACTGCGGGCTCGGGTGGCGCGCCAGGCCGGCTCGGACCGGCACCTGCAGATGCTCGCCGATCAGGCGGCTGAGGCGCAGGTCGAGCGGGCGGCCGGTTCCGACCGCCATCTCGAGAACCTGTCGCAGCAGGTGGGCGGGCGGATCACCGTCCGCTGACCATGCGACGGGTCACGGCGGGACCCGAGTGAGCGGTGAGCGGTGAGGGGACCATGTCCCCTCACCGCTCACCGCGTTTGCGCGTGAGGTCAGTCGGGCGGCGGTTCGGCGCGCAGCTCGGTGACGTCGTCGCCGTCGAGCCGGAGGACCCAGATGCTGGCCTTGCGCCAGTCGGGTTCGCCGACGAGTTTCGCGCCGCGCTGCATCAGGCCATCCACGACGTCGGGGACGACATCACCGTGACTGCACAGCACGGCGCCGTCGCCGGCGTTGCGCAGCAATTCCAGGACCTCGCTGAGCCCGGCGGTCTCGGCGAGCCGGTTGTCGGCGATGATCTCCAGCCCCGCGCTGGCAGCGAGCGGCTCGAGCGTCTCCACGCACCGACGGGACGGGCTGGACCAGAGGCTCGTGACCTGTTCGTGGACGAGTCGGCGGGCGATGCCCTCGGCCTGACGCCAACCGGGGCCGGACAGCGGTCGATGGTGGTCGTCGCCGTTCCACCTGTGGCGACTGCCGGCCTTGGCGTGCCGGACGAGGAAGGCGCTCATCACATCCGCTCGAAGACTCGGTCGCTCATGGGTGCACGACGGGGCGTGGCTCAGCGGGGGACGGCTTCGCCGGTGAGCATCGTATGTCGGGCGCTCAGGCCGCGCACGAGCAGTGCCCAGGCGATGGCGGCGAGGATGCCGATCGCGCTCTGGGCGATCGAGAACCCCACGCGGTCGCGCAGGAACTCGGCGAGGTCCTCCGTGTCCTGTGACCCGAACGTGCCGGCCTGGACGGTGACGCCGGCCACGAGGAAGACGATCGGGGCCAGGCCGTAGAGCGCCCACCAGACGTAGACGATCGGGTTGACCGCGGACTGGCGCCAGCCGTCGTCGCCCGGTGACACGGCAGGGTCGGACGCCTTCCACGATTCACGCAGCACGAGCATCGGCACGGCGTAGACGATGAGGGGCGGGACGAACCAGCTGCCGATCGCCCAGCCCGGCGACCACGAGGTGTGCCGGCCGATCGACCGGTGGTTGGACACGATGCGGAACAGCCAGATGATCGACAGGACGAAGATCGCCACGGTGGCCACTCCGGTCAGGAGGCTGGTGATCACGAACGGGCCGAGCTTCTCGAGGTACTCGTCCTCGCTGATCTCGTTGGCCAGGAACTGGTCGGCGGCATCGACCATGGTCGGCAGCACGGCGATGGCGATCGCGGCGGCGACGGCGTACACGGCGAGGAGGACCACGATCGCCGTACGCAACCCTCCGAGCCGGCGCAGCGGCACGGCCGAGCCGAACGTCGGCGCGTACGCGGCGTACCCAGGCGGTGGCGTGAGGTTGGGTGGCGGCGGCGGAGGTGGCGGGGTGAACCCGGCGTCACTCACCGCGCCGACCGTACTCGGGCGAAAACGAGAACCTCAGACCACCCGCAGCTCGGGGCTGAAGATCTTCTTCGGCCGGAGCTCGACGGCGATGGTCTCGGCCAGCTGGTGGAAGGCCCGGCCCGTCTCGCTGTCGGGATCGACGGCGGCGATCGGTCGACCCTCGTCGCCGCCGGCGCGCAGGGCCGGCACCAGCGGGAGTTGGGCCAGCAGCGGCACGTCCAGCTCGGCGGCCAGTTCGGCGCCGCCGCCGGCGCCGAACAGCTCGTAGCGCTTCCCGTCGTCACCGGTGAACCACGACATGTTCTCGATCACGCCGCGCACGGGCAGGTTGACCTTGGCCGCCATCGACGCCGAGAGCCGCGCCACCTTCTGTGCCGCGGCCTGTGGTGTCGTGACGACGAAGACCTCACCGCGCGGCAGGTACTGGCTGAGCGAGATGGCGATGTCGCCGGTACCCGGCGGCATGTCGACGAGCAGGAACTCCGGGTCGTCCCAGAACACGTCCGTGAGGAACTGCTCGAGGGCCTTGTGCAGCATCGGCCCGCGCCAGACGACGGCCTGGCCATCGGGCACGAAGTAGCCGATCGACATGCAGCGCACCCCCCATGCCTCGGGCGGGACGAGCATTTCGTCGATGACGACAGGGTCCCGCTCGGCGCCGAGCATGCGGGGGATCGAGAACCCGTAGATGTCGGCATCGACGAGGCCGACGCTGTGCCCGCGCGTGGCCAGCGCGACGGCGAGGTTGGTGGTGATGCTGGACTTGCCGACCCCGCCCTTGCCGGACGAGATGAGCAGCGGGCGGGTGCGGGCACCGGGTTGGGCGAACGGGATCGGACGCCCCTCGGCGTGGCCCTGGGGAGCGCCATGAGGGTGGGCGTGCCCGTGCCCGTTGCCCTGCAGCTTCTGGCGCAGCAGCTCGCGCTCCTGGTCGGTCATGACGGTGAAGTCGAGGTCCACGCCGGTCACGCCATCGACGGCGAGCAGCGCCGTGTTCACCCGGTGCTGGATCTCGTTGCGCAACGGGCAGCCGGCGACCGTCAGCGCGATGAGCACCGAGACCGTCCCGTCGCCGGCCGGCTCGACGTGGCGCACCATGTCGAGGTCGACGATCGATCGGTGCAGCTCGGGGTCCTCCACCGGACGGAGGGCGTCGATCAGCTGGTCGACGGTGGCAGGCATCGTCCTCCTGGCGGATGTGGGGGCGGAACGGCGGCGGCGAATTAGCACTATCGCCATAGGTAGAATACCGGGATGCCTCGCCAGGGCGCCGAGACGACCACCGGACCGGCGTTCACGGCCGCGGTGTCGGCGATCACCGACGCCTTTGGTGACCCCACTCGGCGACGCGTGTACCTCCGGGTGCGTGAGTCAGGTGGGCCGGGCACCACGGTGGCAGAGGTCGCCGCAGCGGTCGGCGTGCACCCCAACGTCGCCCGCCACCACCTGGACAAGCTCGCCGCCGGCGGTTACGTCGAGGTCGCCCGCGCGGCGATCGCTCCGGTCCGCCGGGCCGGTCGCCCGTCGAAGCGATACGTGGCCGCCGAGTCAGCGGCGCGCAACGAGGTCCTCGACGTCCCGGTGCGCAGCGACGACCTGGTCCTCGCCCTGCTCGGTCGGGCGCTCGACCGTCTGCCCCACGGTGAGGCGGAGGCGATGGCCGAGGAGGTCGGCGCCACGTACGGCCGGGCAATGGCCGACGGGCTGACCGGCGACGACGTGACGGCGGGGCAGCGGTCGCTGCGGTCGGCGATGCAGGCCGTCGCCGACGCTCTCACGGCGCACGGGTTCGCCGCCCACCTGTCCGCCGGGGAGCACGACAGCGGGCTGCGGATCATCAACGAGCACTGCCCGTTCGGGTCGGTCGCCACTGACCACCCCGTGATCTGCGCCGTCGACCGGGGCATGGTGCGCGGCATGCTCAGCGCCCTGTACGCCGAGGACCTCGCCGTGGCCACCGAAGCGAGCAAGGCCCGAGGCGACACGATCTGCTCGACCGCCGTGTAGGGCGGGGCTCACGAGCGCCAGCGAGTGAGCGTGATGGATCTGGGCGCGCTCCTTCTCAGTCTTGAGGTCGTCCGCGCCCAGATCAGGAACGCCGACTCGCTTCGCTCGTCGTCACTGCCGGACGGCGGCGTATTCGATGAGGCGGGTCATCACGACGTCGTCGGCCTTGTGCAGGGCGCCGACGTCGACGTGGGGTTGCGGGTCGTATTCGATCATCAGCTGGGCGGCTTCGGCGGCGGTGCGGTCGACGAGCAGCTCCACCAGGCGCAGCGCCATGTCGATCCCGCTCGACACGCCGGCAGCCGTGATGATCCGTCGGTCGAGGTGCTCGACGACGCGCTCCTCGCTGATGACCGCCCCGTGCTTCGGCAGAACGTCGCGGGCGCTCCAGTGCGTGGTCGCCGGCAGCCCGTCGAGCAGCCCGGCCGCGGCGAGCACGAGCGAGCCGGTGCACACCGAGGTCGTGAACGTCGTCGTCTCGTGGGCCGTCCGCACCCAGTCGAGCACGCGCTCGTCGTGCATCAGCGGGCGCGTGCCGACACCGCCCGGGAAGACGATCACGTCGGGCGCCGGCAACTCGTCGAAGGTCTTGTCGACCTCGATGCCGAGGAAGCCGTTCTCCGAGCGCACGACGCCGCGCTCGTGCCCGATGAACGTGACGTCGAACCCGGGGATGCGCTGTAGCACCTCGTAGGGGCCGATGCCGTCCAGCGCGGTGAAGCGTGGGAACAGGGGGATGGCGATGTGGGTGGTCTCGTCCATGACGGTCCTCTCTCGTTGTCGATCAGCGTTTGAAGCGGCGCCGATAGTCGTCCGGGGACGCACCGACGTGGCGGTGGAAGGTGCGGCGCATCGATTCGGACGTGCCGAACCCGACGCGGCCGGCGATGACGGCGACCGGGTCGTCGTTCGATTCGAGCTCGCGACGCGCCGCCTCCACGCGCACGCGGGCGACGTAGCGCGCCGGGGTCATGCCCGTCTCGGCGGCGAACCGGCGCAGGAAGTGGCGCTCGCTCATCGCCACGTTCGACGCCAACACGCCGACGCGGTGGTCGGCCCCAGGACTCGACTCGATCAGGTCCTGGGCGCGTCGTACGGGCGGGGCCTGGGCCCGGGCCCGCCACACCGGTGCGGCGAACTGGCTCTGACCGCCCGGGCGGCGCAGGAACATGACGAGCCAGCGGGCGACCGATTCGGCGATCTCGGTCCCGACGTCGTCCTCCACGAGCGCCAAGGCCACGTCGATCCCGGCGGTCACCCCGGCCGACGTCCACACGTCGCCGTCGCGGATCCAGATCGGGTCGGCGTCGACCTCGACGGCGGGGTGCTGACGGGCCAGGCGTCCCGCTCGGGCCCAGTGGGTGGTCGCCCGCCGGCCGTCCAGCAGCCCGGCCGCGGCGAGCAGGAAGGCGCCGCTGCAGACACCGACCACGCGCCGGGAGCGGGCGGCTAGCGCGGCGATGGTGGCCACCAGCCGATCGTCGGCCGCGGCGGCGGACACGCCCCCACCACCCGGCACCAGCAACGTGTCGACCTCGCCGACGTCGTCGAGCGCCCCGGCGACGACCGTCAGGCCACTCTCACTGCGCACCATCCCTGGCGTGGAGCTGGCCAGCGTGGGTGCGTAGCCGGCGTCCTGGCGGCCGGCAGCCTCGAGCACGCGCGTGGCGCCGCTGAACACCTCGTGTGGCCCGGTGATGTCGAGCACCTGGACGCCGTCGTACGTGACGATCACGACGGAGCGGGGTCGGGCGACGTCCACGAACTCCATCGTGGCGACCTGTCGGCGTGGCGTCAACGACACGTACCGCACGATCTCCGCCACCCGGCGTGGCGGACGCCCTGCGTGACCGCACCGGTGGGCCGTTACCGTGCGCTCGTGGACGTTCGGATCGGCATCACCCAGGCGACTCGCGAGCTGATGGTCGAGATGCCCGACGACGAGCGCGACGAGACGATCAAGATCGTCGAGGCGGCGCTGGCCGGCGACGCCGACGTGCTGTGGTTGAACGACAAGCGCGGACGCCGGGTCGGGGTGCCGGCGGAGAAGCTCGCCTACGTCGAGGTGGGCACGAACGACGGCGACCGCCGCATCGGCTTCGGAGGCTGAACCCGCCCATGGCGGCGCCTCAGGAGCTGCTCGACCACCAACTGCTGTTCGTGACGGGGAAGGGTGGCGTCGGGAAGACGTCGGTCGCCGCGGCAATGGCCGAGCTGGCGGCGCGCTCGGGCAAGCGGGTGCTGGTCTGCGAGATGGACGCCAAGGGGGCGTTGGCGGCCGCCTTCGACGCCGACGAGCTCGACTTCCAACCGCGACGTCTCGACCCCGGTCTGTTCGCCATGGCCATGGACACCGAGGACTCGCTGCGGGAGTACCTGCGCCTCTTCGTCAAGGTGCCGCTGGTCGGTCGGATCGGCCCGCTGGCCCGCACGTTCGACTTCGTTGCCGACGCCGCGCCGGGGGTCAAGGAGATCCTCGCCGTCGGCAAGTTGACCTACGAGGTGCGTGAGCGGCACTACGACCTGGTGATCGTCGACGCCGAGGCCAGCGGTCACATCGTCGCCCAGATCGCCGCCCCGCGGGTGATCAGCGAGCTGGTCCAGGTCGGGATGGTGCGCGAGCAGACGCGCTGGATGAACGACATCCTCGAGGACCACCGGCGGACCGGGTTGATCGTGGTCACGACGCCCGAGGAGATGCCGGTGACCGAGACCCTCGACCTGCTGGCCCGCCTGGAGCGCGACACGGCCGTGGCGCCCTCCGCCGTCGTCGCCAACCGGGTGCTGCCGGCCTTGTTCGACCGCCGCCAGGCGGCCGTGGTCGACCGGCTGAGCGAGGTCGAGGACGACCTGGTCGAGGCGGCCGGACCCGGCGTGCGCCAGGTGCTCGCCGCGGCCCAGGTGACCGAGGCCCGCCGGCGCAACGGCGGCCGGCACCTCGAGCAGTTGCGCGCCGGGCTCCCGCCGGGGCTGCCCGTCCTCTACGTGCCCGAGCTGTTCACCCGGGCCACCGGTCGCCGGGTCGTCTCCCTCGTCGCCAAGGCCCTCGCCGAGGAACTGGACGTGGCGGCGTGAGTGAGCGTCCGGGTCGACGCCACTCGCACCAGCCCGAGTGTGCGAGCGAACAGGTGACCGCGTAGTGGCGCGGCGGGCGCGACCGCCGGTCGGGCTGGATGCGCTGCTGGCGGCCAAGGAGATGGTCCTGGTGCTCGGCTCGGGCGGGGTGGGCAAGACGACGCTGGCCGCCGCCCTCGGCCTGTCGGCGGCCGTCGATCAGGGGTGCAAGGTCCTCGTGCTGACCGTCGACCCGGCCCGCCGGCTGGCCGATGCGCTCGGCATCGGCGGCCTCGGCAACGCCCCGACCCAGGTCCTCCCGGAGGCCTTCGAGGCAGCCGGGATCGAACCGCGCGGCGAGCTGTGGGCGGCAATGCTCGACACCAAGGCGGGCTGGGACGACCTCATCCGGCGGCACGCCCCGGACCCGGCGACGCGCGACGCGGTGCTGAACAACCCGCTGTACCAGAACATCACCAGCCGGTTCGTCCACAGCCACGACTACCTGGCGATGGAGCAGCTGCACGAGTTCCACGCCACCGGGGACTACGACCTCGTCGTCGTCGACACGCCGCCGTCGCGCAACGCCCTGTCCGTCCTCGACGCGCCGTCGCGGATGGTCGAGTTCTTCGGCAGCCGCCTGCTGCGTTGGCTCACGGTGCCCTACCGCTCCCGGCTGTTCACGGTCGCCTCGAAGCCCTTCTACCAGGTGGCGGACCGCGTGCTCGGTTCCCGCTTCCTGCGCGACATCGCCGATTTCTTCGTGCTGTTCCAGGCGATGGAGAAGGGGTTCGTGAAGCGGGCCCGGGCGGTCGAGGCGCTGCTCGGTGACCCCCGCTCGACGTTCATCGTGGCCACCACGCTGGAGGCTGCGCCGGCCCACGAAGCGGCCTTCTTGGCCCGCAACGTCGTCGAGCGCGACTACCACCTCGGTGCGATCATCGCCAACCGCGTGCTGCCCAGCGCGCTGACCAGGCGGGGCGCATCGACCAGCGCCAAGCGGCTCGGCGAGGCCGCCACCGACGAGAAGCTGGTCGCCGGGTTGGCCGAGACGTTGTCCGCCGAAGGTGCGGCCGTCGACGGTGAGGTGCTGCGCGACGTCCTCGCGGAGGTCGCCGCCCGCTTCCACGACGTCGCACTGGTGGCCGCCCGCGAGGCCGAGCGGCGGGCCGAGCTGGCCGACCTGGCGCCGGACGTCTTCGACGTGCCGTCGCTCGGCGGTGACGTCAACGACCTGGCGGGGTTGATGACCATCGCCGGTCACCTCCGCGATTGACGGTCGCGCGCACCGGGTGATCGGGCAGACTCGACGGCGATGGCCCACCTCGCCGCTCTCGTCCGCGACAACACGACGCTCGACCGCGACCAGGTGTCCCACCTCAACCGGCTCACGTCGGAGTGGGGGATGTTGGCCGACTTCTGCTTCGCCGACCTGCTGCTGTACGTACCGACCAAGGACGACCGCTGGCTGATCGTCGGCCAGGTGCGCCCGGCCACCGGCCAGACCGTGTACCACACCGACTGGGTCGGGGCCTTCGCCAACAGCAGCGAGCAGTCCGTGCTGTCGGCCGCCTTCACGTCGGAGGAGACGACCGAGGGCGACGTGAAGGTCAACGACATGGCCGACTCCGCGCGGATGCTGGCCATCCCGGTGCGCTGCGGGGGGCGGCCGATCGCCGTCGCCACGCGCGAGTGGGTGCAGCGGGCGGGTCGGGCCCAGGGCGAGTTGGAGCGCACGTACCTGTCGATCTTCGACCAGTTCGCCCAGATGATCGCCGAGGGGTCGTTCCCGTACCCGACGCGCGGCGCCGACTCGACGGCGGCACCCCGGGTCGGCGACGGCGTCGTCAGCCTCGACGGGGACGGCCGGGTCAGCTACGTGTCGCCGAACGCCAATTCGGCGCTGCACCGCGCCGGCATCCATTCCAACGTGATCGGCATGCGCCTCGCCGAGCTCGGGTTCCACGACGACATGGTGCGGCGGGCGTTCGAGGAGCGGATCCCGATCGTCGAGGAGTTCGAGCCGGCCGCCGATGTCGCCCTGCTGTGCCGCTGCCTGCCGGTGCTGGCCAAGGACGAGGCGGTCGGCGCCGTGCTGCTGGTGCGCGACGTCACCGACCTGCGCAAGCGCGACCGGTTGTTGATCAGCAAGGACGCGACGATCCGCGAGATCCACCACCGGGTGAAGAACAACCTGCAGACGATCTCGTCGCTGCTGCGCCTGCAGGCCCGCCGGCTGCAGAACCCGGAGGCCAAGGCGGCCGTGTCGGAGTCGGTGCGCCGGATCCGCACGATCGCCCTCGTCCACGAGTCGCTGTCGCGCGAGCCGGGCGACGACGTCACGTTCATCGAGATCGTGCGCCCGCTGCTGCGCCTCGCCGAGGAGAGCCTGCAGTCACCCGACCGGCCCGTGCACTTCACGCTGTCGGGTGACGGCGGCCGAATCCCGGCGCGGGTGGCCACACCGCTGTCGGTCGTGCTGACCGAGCTGTTGCAGAACGCCGTCGACCATGGCTTCCCGGAGGGAAGTGGCGGCGGCACGGTCGTGGTCGGCCTGGACAACGACCTCCGCCAGCTGCGCATCACCGTCGTCGACGACGGGCGCGGGCTGGAGGGCGGGTTCGACCTCGATGCTGCGACCGGGCTCGGCCTGTCGATCGTGCGCACGCTCGTGACGACCGAGCTGAACGGTCAGATCTCGATGCGCCCGGCCAAGGTCGACGACCTGCGCGACGCCGGTTTCGACGACGCTCCGGGTCCGATCGGCGGCGGCGACCACGGCACCGTGGTCGAGCTCGTCGTGCCGCTCTGATGGCCTCGCTCGCTCCGAAGACTCCGCTCGCTCGGCTGGGCCGGGCACAGGCCGGCCTGGGCTGTCATCCTCGACTGCGGCACGAACGCTCGGGGACCCGCTCTGATGGCCTCGCTCGCTCCGAAGACTCCGCTCGCTCGGCTGGGCCGGGCAAGGCCGGCCTGGGCTGTCATCCTGCTGCGGCACGAACGCTCGGGGACCCGCTCTGAGGCCTCGCTCGCTAGCCGACGTTGCGGGCGCGGGCCAGGGCGGCGCGCTGGCGGCGGATGACGCGGCGCTCCTCCTCGGACAGCCCACCCCAGATGCCCGAGTCCTGGTTGGTGGTGAGCGAGAACTCGAGGCACTCGTCGCGCGCCGTGCATTCCCCGCAGACCTGCTTGGCCCGGTCGATCTGGGTCAGCGCCGTGCCCGTGGTGCCGACTGGGAAGAACAGTTCGGGGTCGGTGTCCCGGCACAGTGCCCGGTCTCGCCACTCGTGGTCGGCCGCGCCCAAAGCGAGACTTGACGCAGGGATCGACACCGATGTCCTCCTCATCGCAGCTCACGGTGCTGCGCCGACAGCCGGCCCAACAACTCGACGGCCCGTAAGGTAGGCGAGGATCACCGGCCTGACAAGGGGGGACGTGGTCGAAACAGCGGTCGTCGCCCACCGAGGCGCGTCCGGCCGAGCCCGGGAGAACACCGTCGAGGCGTTCCGGGCCGCCGTCGAGCTCGGCGCCGCCGGCATCGAGCTCGACGTCCGACGGACCGCCGACGGCATCCTCGTCGTCCACCACGACGCCACGCTTCCCGGCGGGCGGGCGGTGATCAACACGCCGGCGGCCGAGCTACCCGAGCACGTCCCGACGTTCGCCGCCGCGCTCGACGCCTGCGCCGGCGCCTGGGTCGACGTCGAGATCAAGAACGACCCGGCCGAGCCCGACTACGACCCGGACGACGTGGTGGCCGGCGGTGTCGTGGCCGAGCTCGCCCGGCGCCCCGCCGACCAGTGGATGATCTCGTCGTTCCGCCTGGCCACGGTCGATCGCTGCCGGGAGCTGGCCCCCGACCTGTCGACGGCGTGGCTGGTGCTCGAGGTCGATGACGCCACGATCGCTCGCGCCGTCGAGGCCGGTCATCCGGCGATCAACCCGTGGGAGTCGACCCTGTCAGCCGATGCCGTCGCCCGCTGCCTCGCCGCCGGGCTGGCGGTCTACCCGTGGACGTGCAACGACCCGGCGCGCGCCCTCGAGCTGGCGTCGTGGGGCGTGGCCGGCATCGTCACCGACGTCCCCGACCTCCTCCTCGCCACGCTGACCCGCGAGTAAGAACAGATCGGCGTCAGATCTGACGCCGATCTGTTCTTACTCGCGGGAGGGGGCGGGCAGGACGAGGCGGACGGCGTCGGGGACGTGGTGGAACTCGAGGCGATCGACCTCGCCGAGGTAGTCGCCGTCGAGCTGGTACGGGAACGGTGTGTCGTGCTCGATGACGAGGTGGTCGAGGTCGATCTGCTCGGCCAGCGTGGCCGTCGGCTCCACCCCGCCGCCGCGCAGCGCGCCGGCCACGCCGCGCAGCAGTGCCCTCGCCCGCATCGTGCGGAACGTGACCGCGACCAGCCCCCGATCGAGCGTGGCGGCGTGGGACAGGTCGAGCGGCCGGTTGCCCAGGTAGGTGTACGGGTTGGTGTTGAGGACGATCGAGAAGTAGCCGTCCTCGACGACCTCGTGGTCGGTGACGACCCGGAAGTGGGGGTGCTTGCGGTCGTAGCCCCTCGCCCACGTGGCCAGCGCAGCGGTGACGAACATCGGGTGGCCCAGCCAGCGCTTCAGCGAGGCGTGGCGCTCGACGGTGGCGACCACGGCGGCGTCGTAGCCGACCCCGGTGTGGAAGCAGAAGAACCGCCCGTTGACCCGGCCGAGGCCGATCGGACGCAGATCCTCGGCGTCGATCCCGGCGGCCAGCCGGTCCGCCGCCGCCACCGGGTCGTTGGGGAGCCCGATCGTCCGGGCGAAGACGTTGGTCGACCCGCCGGGCAATGCACCGAGTGCGGTGTCGGTGCCGGCGATGCCGGTGGCCACCTCGTTGAGGGTGCCGTCGCCCCCGAACCCCACGACCACGTCGATGCCGCGGCGGGCGGCGTCGTGGGCGAACCGGGTGGCGTGCCCGCGCCGGTTCGTCTCCACCAGCTCGACCTCGTGGTCGCGGCTCAGCCGGCGGTGCACGACGACGGTGTTGCGGGCCGTGACCGACGAGGCGAAGGAGTTCACGACCAGGAGGATCCGCAAGGCGCCGAACGTACCAACGTCACCACGGTGAGGGTTGGGGACGAACAGAACCCGTCGGTAACAATGAGCGCCCTATGAACGTCATCGTCTGCGTCAAGCAGATCCCGGATCCGGCCCAGCCGGGGTCGCTGGATCCGTCCGACAACACCCTGAAGCGTGACGGGAAGCTGATCCTCGACGAGTCGGACAGCTACGGGGTCGAGATGGCGTTGCAACTCGTCGGCAAGGCCGGTGACGGCGAGGTCAGCCTGGTGTCGATGGCGCCGAACGGCGAGGTCTCCGGGCTGCGCACGGCGCTGGCGATGGGTGCGGCGAAGGCGGTGCTGGTCTCGGACCCCGAGCTGGCCGGTTCCGACGCGCTCACGACGGCGAAGGTCCTCGCCGAGGCCTCCAAGCGCCTCGGCGATGCCGACCTGATCATCGCCGGCACCGAGTCGAGCGACGGCTACACGGGCACCGTGCCCGAGCAGATCGCCGAGGTGCTCGGCCTGCCGTCGATCACGTTCGCCAAGCACGTCGAGATCGACGGTGACGTGCTCAAGGTCAACCGCCAGACGGAGGCCGGCTACGACGAGGTGACGAGCACGATGCCGGCCGTCGTCAGCGTCACCGCCGGCGTCGTCGAGCCCCGCTACCCGAGCTTCAAGGGGATCATGGCGGCGAAGTCGAAGCCCGTCGACACCGTCACCGCCGCCGACCTCGGCGTGACGCCCGTCGGCTGGGCCGGCGCCGGGCAGGAGATCGTCGACGTCGCCTCGGCACCCGAGCGCGAGGCGGGCGAGGTCATCGAGGACGACGGCGAGGGCTACACGAAGATCGTCGAGTTCCTCGACAAGCTCAAGGTCATCTGAGGCAGGACGAGAGGACGGAGACAGCGATGGCGACCAACATCTGGGTGTTCGCACAGGGCGCCGACGGCACGCCGACCACGGCCAGCCTCGAGCTGCTGAGCAAGGCCACGGCCCTGGCCGACGGCGGCACCGTCACGGCGTTCGTCGCCGGCGACGCCGCCGACCTGGCCGCCGGGCTCGGTGAGCACGGCGCGACCAAGGTCTACGCCACCGGCGATCTCGACGGGCACCTCCCCGGCGTCGCCGTCGCTGCGGCGATGAAGGCGGTGATCGACGGCGGCGACTCGCCGGACGCCATCTTCTTCCCGCAGAACTACGAGGGTCGCGACGTCCTCAGCCGGCTGTCGGTCAAGCTCGACAAGCCGGTGCTGACGAACAACACCGACGTCTCGGTCGAGGACGGCAAGCTCAGGGTCACCACGCCGGTGTTCGGCGGGACCCAGCTCGTCACGACGACCTTCACCGGCGACGGGCCGTTCCTCGTCGCCTTCCGGCCGAAGAGCTTCCCCGTGGAGGCCTCCGGCGGGGGCGCCGCCGAGGTGGTCCAGGCCGCCGTGCCCGATCTCGGCGCCGCCGGCGGGGCCAAGGTCCAGTCCGTGCACGTCGAGGAGCATTCGGGGCCGAAGCTCGACGAAGCGAACATCGTGGTCTCCGGCGGGCGGGGCCTCGGCGAGGCCGGCAAGTACGAGATGATCGAGACGCTGGCCAAGGCGCTCAAGGGCGCGCCGGGGGCGTCCCGGGCGATCGTCGATGCCGGGTGGGTGCCGTACAGCTACCAGGTCGGCCAGACCGGCAAGGTCGTCAAGCCGAGCGTCTACATCGCCGCCGGCATCTCGGGCGCCACCCAGCACATGGTCGGCATGAAGGGCTCGAAGAACATCATCGCCATCAACAAGGACAAGGAGGCGCCGATCTTCGGTGTCGCCGACCTGGGGATCGTCGGTGACGTGCACAAGGTGCTGCCCAAGCTGATCGAGGCGCTGCAGGCCCGCTGAGGCCCCCGCACCACTACTCGGGCGGCGGGTTCGTCGCCGTCGTGGCCAGCGCCGACGACGTCGCCGTCGATGGCCGGTGGCTGCGCACGCGGCCGTAGACGAACCCGGCGATCGCCAGCAGCACCACGCTGACGATGGTGAACGTGGCGATGCTGCGCACGCTCCAGGAGTCGTCGTCGTCCGTGACCGCCGCTTCGTCGGGTGCGGTCGAGGTCGTGGCGGGCGCCGAGGAGGCTGGGCGCCGATGCGGTGGTCGGCGGCGCGGTCGTCGCCGGAGGGGCGACCGTCGGTGGTGCGGTGGTCACGATCACCGGCGGTGGCGGTGGTGGCGGCGTCGCCAGGGCGGTCGCCGACGAGGCGCCGAGCACGGCGGCCACCACGGCGAGCAGCGCGGCCAGGCGTGACATCGGCGCGAGGGTAGGGCGTCAGGACCGTCGCGCGGGACCATCGGTGCCCGGCGTCCCGCGAGCGTCCGGCTGCAGATGCAGGGGCCGAGGAGCGCGCAGTGACGGACCATCATGCGTCCCGGGCGCTGATGGCCCAGGCCAGTCCCTCGTCGGGGTCCTCGACGGCCAGCTGCAGCTGCCAGCCGGTGACCGGCTCGTTGGCGTCCCACCACGACCACCGCAGTTCGCCCGCTCGGGCGCCGAGCTCGTCGAGGTCGACCGGCCAGTCGTCGAGCAGGTCAGCCAGCGCAGCGACCAGCCACAGCGCCCCGAACCGTCCGGCCGCCGCTCCCCGCCGCCGACCGTGGGCGCCGCCACTGGCGCCGGCCCACGCCAGCCATGCCACGGCCTCGGCCGGCGTCAGGGTCGTGGTGCGGGCGTGGGTCAGCCCGAGGGCGCGCAGCGCCGCCGGCGCATCGCCGTCGACGGTGGCCAGTTCGGCCCGGCCGTCCGAGCTGGCCGTCCACGGCTCGACGAGCTGGCGGACGGCGAGCTCGACGTCGTCGTCGCTGACGACGCGATCGTCGACCTCGGTGGGGACGGGGACCTCGACCAGGCCGCCGGGCGGCGGCGGTGACGGGAACTCGGCGTCGAAGGCGCGGTAGTCGGCCAGTGCGTAGTCGGGCTCCCATGCCGCGACCTGGTACGGCAGCTCGAGCACGTCGGGGAGCTCGGCGACCGAGGCCGGCTCGATCGCCTCGCCGCGCAGCGCCCGCTCGTGGGCGACGACGGCGGCTCGCGGTCCGACGTCGAGCCGGGGTGCCAGCTCGGCCCACGTGTGGCCCTGGGCCACGACCTCCGTCAGCGGGCCGATGGTGAATCGCCCCGACGCCTCGTCGAGGACGCCGGCGGCCCACTCGGCCGGCGCCAGCAACGCCAAGCGGTACTCGGCCAGCGTCGCCGCCGGCCACAGCTGCCGTCCCGTCCCGACGGCGTGCCGGGCCCGATCGCGCAGCCGGCGCAGCCGTGGCCAGTCCTGCGCCGCCGTCGCGTCGTCGGCCAACCGCACCAACCCGTCGAGGTCGGCGCGATGGATCAGCTCGTCGAGGGCCTCGTCGTCATCCGCCGCGGAGCGAGCCATCAGACCAGCGGCCAGGGGTACCGATGGCCGCTGTCGTCACCAGGCAGCACACGGTGCTCGGCCAGCCAGGCCGCTCGCCGGCGCACGGCATCGACCTCGTCCTCGTCGAGCAGCTCGGCCACCTCGGCGGGGACCGATTCGACCAGGGCGCAGCAGGCGGCGACCAGCGCATCGGGCAGGGAGTCGCCGGCGAACTCCCAGATCACCGTGCGCAGCTTGAAGTCGGTGGCGAAGCAGAGCCCGTTGTCGATCGCCCACACCCGCTCGGACGGTTCGGCACCGGCCCATCCAGGCGCCAGGAGGCAGTGACCGCTCTTGCGGTCGGTGTTGTTGGCGATCACGTCGAGCACGGCGATCGCCCGCAGCTGGTCGTGCAGGTCGGGCCGGTGCTCGGCGATCGTGAAGTAGTGCTCACGGTGATCGGCGTCGACGAACCACTGGATCGAGCCCTCACCGAGCGGCGCGTCGCGTCGCAGGATCGTCGGCGGGACGGCGCCGACGCCCATCGCCTGGCTCAGCAGGTAGGCGGCGACCTCCCGCTTGTGCAGACCGGGCTCGAAATCCCACAGGGGCCGCTCGCCGCGCAACGGTTTGTAGATGCCGCGATGGTCGTCGCCGACGCGCACGAGGAACGTCGCGTTGCTGGCCCACGGCATCCGGCCCTCGAGCTCGATGTCCAGGTCGCGCAGTCGATCGATGGCGTCGGCCGGGACCGGCGAAGCTGGTGTCAGTTCATCCGTGGACATGCGTGCCCGTCGGGATCGATCGGGTTGCTGCACCACACGCACGACGGGCGACCGGCCGCCACGATCTCGTCGGCGTGCTCGCAGAACACCGTCGCTTGACCCCGGGTCACGTACAGCCGGATGTGGCTGCGATCGGGGTCCTCGGCGGCCTCGTCGTCTTCGTCGGCGTCGCTGACGATCAGCTCCTCCAGCTGCACGAGCAGCCGATCGTTGCTGCGGTCGTAGCCGAGCCCGATCGGGCCGAGGACGAAGGACTGCTCGCCGGGATCGATCGATTCCAGCGCGCTGCGCAGTGGGCGGTCCTCGGGCGGCGGCAGATCGTTGAGGACCCCGCGAAGCCACTCCGAGATGGCACTGACCTGTTGCTTCTCGCACTTCACGCTGACCCGCTGGGCGCCCGATCGGGCGTGGAGGTAGAAGACACGCGACCCGGGTTGGCCGACCGCCGCAGCAGCGAACGTGTCGACCTCGTCGAACTCCAAGAACAAGCTCACGTGGACACCTCTTCGCCCGCCCACTCGACCTCGTCCGAGCGACGCTCGCTCACGACGGCACCAGCTCGGTCAGGCTGCGACCGGTCGAGTTGACGGCGAGCACGACGGGGCCGAACGGTGACCACGCCACGCTGCTGATCGAGCAGGTGCCGATGACGATCCGCTGGAACAGGTCGAGGTGTGTCCCGAGGGCGTGGGCGACGGCGGCCTTGATGGGGTCGGCGTGCGAGACGCACACGATCGTGCCGCCCCGGTGGCGGTCGCGCAGGCGCTCGAGGGTGGTGACCATGCGCAGCTGCATCTCGACGAAGCTCTCGCCACCCGGGAACCGGAACGTCGACGGCGCCCGCTGCACGGTGGCCCACTCGCTCTTGCGCATCAGCCGGCGCAGGCTGGCGCCGGTCCACTCGCCGAAGTCGCACTCGAGGAGGCCCCGCTCGACCAGCGGTGGCAGGCCCGTGACGCGCCCGATCGGTGCGGCGGTCTCCCTGGCCCGCTCCAGCGGCGAGGTGTAGATCGCGTCCACCTTGGGCAGCTCGGCGATCCGCTCGGCGGCCCGTTCGGCCTGCTGCCGGCCGGCGTCGGCCAGGTGCAGACCGCGAGCCCGGCCCGGCAGCACCTTGCCCGTCGACGGGGTCTGCCCGTGGCGGACGAGGAGGATCGTGGTCGCCGCGGGAGGGGCGGCGGCTTTGCTGCGGCGGGGTGTCGCGGTGGCCATGACTCGGCCGATCAACCTACTGTCGACCGACGTGGATCGGCCCGGCACGGAGCCACCCCCGCCGTGGCCGCCCGGGTTCTTCGAGCGGGCCGACGGACGGCCCGACGACGAGTTCTACGCGCCGCCACGGCTCGTGACGCACCTCGACGACGCAGCGATCGCCGAGGTCGGGCGGCTGTACCGCGACCTCGGGCTCGAGGGCTCCGTGCTCGACCTCATGTCGTCGTGGATCTCGCACTTCGACCCGCCTCCGGCGGCGCTGACCGTGCTCGGCATGAACGCCCTCGAGCTGGAACGCAACGCTGCGGCGACCGCGCGCGTCATCCACGATCTCAACGCCGACCCGCGGCTGCCGTTCGACGACGAGGTGTTCGACGCCGTCACGTGCTGCGTCTCGATCGACTACCTGGTGCGACCGATCGAGGTGCTCGCCGATGCGGCGCGGGTGTTGCGGCCGGGGGCGCCGTTCGTCTGCACCTTCTCCAACCGCTGCTTCCCGACCAAGGCGATCCGTGGCTGGTTGCTCTCGTCGGACGCCGACCGGGTCGACATCGTGCGCAGCTACGTGGATGCGACCGGGGTGTTCGGCGAGGTGCGGAGCGAGCTGCGCAACCCAGGTCGACGGGGCGATCCCCTGTACGCGGTGTGGGCGCACCGGCGGTGACCCTCGACGCGCTGCGGGGCGAGATCGTCGCCTGCCGGTCGTGCCCGCGACTGGTGGCGTGGCGGGAGCAGGTCGGTCGGGACAAGCGGGCGGCGTTCCGCGACGAGTGCTACTGGTCGCGACCGGTGCCGGGGTTCGGCGACAGGCGGGCGCGCATCGTGGTCGTCGGGCTGGCGCCGGCGGCGCACGGCGCCAACCGGACGGGACGGGTGTTCACGGGCGACCGCAGCGGCGACTGGCTGTTCCGGGCGATGTTCCGCGTCGGGCTGGCCAACCAGCCGACGTCCGTCTCGGCGAGCGATGGCCTGCGGTTGTCGGATGCCTGGGTGACGGCGCCCGTGAAGTGCGCGCCACCCGACAACGCTCCGACGCCGGCCGAGCGCGACGCCTGCGCGCCGTTCCTGGCGGGAGAGCTCGAGGTGCTGCGGCCTCGGGTCGTGGTCTGCCTCGGCGCCTTCGGGTATGCCGCGGCGTGTCGCCACTACGCCGTCCGCCCCAGACCCCGGTTCGGTCACGGGGTCGAGGTGGTCGTGCCGGACGGCCCGACGCTGGTGGGCTCGTTCCACCCGAGCCAGCAGAACACGTTCACCGGCCGCTTGACCGAGCCCATGCTCGACGCCGTCTTCTCCCGCGCCGTCGACCTCGCCCAGCAACGGTCGTTCAGGCGTTCGCCGCGCGCGTGAACGCCGTGTGGAGTGCTTCGGCGGCCATCGCTTGGGCCGAGCGGGCGTCGTCGACGAGCCCGAACAGGGAGAAGAAGCCGTGGATCTGGCCGTCGACGCGGACGTGCGTGGTCGGCACGCCCGCCTCGGCGAGGGCGCGGGCGTAGGCGGCACCCTCGTCGCGCAGCGGATCGAACTCGGCCGTGACGACCATCGCCGGCGGACCGGCGGCCAGCCGCTCCGGGTCCTCCAGCAGCGGAGACACGCGCGGATCCTCCGAGCGCGCCATCGGGCCCGGACAGGTACTGGTCGAAGAACCAGCGCATGCCGGTAGCGGTGAGGAAGTAGCCGTCGCCGTTCTCCGTGATCGACGGGTGGCCCATGCGGGCATCGGTCGCCGGGTACACGAGCAGCTGGAAGCAGATCGGCGTCGGCGCGTGGTTGGCGACGACGGCGGCCAGGTTGCCGCCCGCCGAGTCGCCGCCGATGGCCAGCACGCGGCATCCGAGGTCGGCGAGGTGCTCGCCGGCCCACCGGGTGGCAGCCAGCGCGTCGTCGACGGCGGCCGGGAACGGATCCTCCGGGGCGAGGCGGTACCCGACGCTGAGGACGCAGCAGCCGCCCCGGTTGGCCAGCGATCGGCACGGGTCGTCGTGGCTGTCGAGGTCGCCGAGCACCCAACCACCGCCGTGGTACCAGACGAGCAGGCCGGGGGAGCGGACGACCGCCGGCCGGTAGAACCGGCAGGGCACGCCGCCGGCGTCGAGGTCCCGGCACTCGGCGATCGGTTCCGGGCTCGGCCGCAGCATGGCGGCGCGCTGCGCCCGGGCCTCTTGCGGGGTCGTCTCCTCGATCGGCGGCAGGTCGAGCGACGCCATCATTGCGAGCAGATCGGCGGTCTGACGGTGCAGCGGCATCACCCGAGTCTCGCGCCCCCCACCAAACGCGAGTAAGAACGGGGCGGGGGGCCGTAGCCTCGTGGACTCGTGAAGCGACGCCTGCGCACCCTCGCCGTCGCCGTTGCCGCCGTGGGCGTGCTCGGCGCCTGCACGAGCAACCCGAGCGCCCGCACGGTCGCCCAGGACATGATCGATGCCCTCCCCGACCTGACGGATGAGCAGCGCACGTGCATGCGCGCCGAGCTCGACAACACCTCGGACGAGGAGTTGAAGGCAGTCGCCGCAGCGGGTGCCAACGTGGACTTCGGCGCGGCGAACGCCGTCGAGCAGACGGGGGAGGCCTTCCAGAGCTTCGTCGAGCGCTTGAACACGACCTGCATCAGCGGCGGCTGACCGCCGCCAGACCCTCAGGCCGGCGTCGGCGCAGGTGCGGCGGCGGCCTTCTTCTTCGGCGGGGGGACGCCGATCGCCGGCGCCGGGTCGGCGTCCTTCGGCCAGCGGCGGCGGGAGACGATCGACAGCAGCCGCAACAGCTTCATCGCCTTCTCGTCCTCCTGGGCCGGGCGGGACTCGATCGTGCCGTCGGCGATCATCCGCTCGATGACCTCCTCGCCGAGCTCCGTGCGCACGATGGTCAGCGTCCAGTCGTTGTCCTCACCGATGCCGCCGGTGGCGATGTCGGAGTGCTCGGCGGCGAAGTCGGGGCACTTCTTGCACCCCTCGCGGGTCCACTGGTGGCACTCCTTCAAGTCGATCTCGTGGTACGAGCCGTCCTTCATCCAGATCTGGAAGACGCCCTTGATGTTCATCTTCAGCATGTCCTGCTTGGCCAGGCCGTACTTGGCCTCGAACAGCTCGGGGAAGATGGCGTCGTCGAAGGTCTTCGAGCACAGCAGCCCGATGTTGAACACGAACGGCCTCGACACCTTGCCGGCCTTGCGGTCCCACATGATCGGCGGCGAGCTGGTCTGGCACCCCATGCCGACGAGGGCCAGCCGACTGAGGCCCTCCGCCTTGGCGTCGCGCAGGGCCAGCGGGTTGGCGCAGTACGTGTAGCGACTGCCCGCCGTGGCGAGCACCTCTTCCGGGTTGTGGGCCAGCACCGGCTTGGCCTTCCAGGCGTCGTCGGGCTCGACGCCCGAGACCATCGCCGCCTCGATGTAGTCGTGCTCCATCAGCCACACGAGCATCGCCGAGACGAAGCCGCCGTCCTGGCCCTTCTCGAACTGGGCGGCGTCCGTGGCCCGGGTGAGGAGGAGCTGGCGCCAGATGCCGGCCATCTCGTCGGGCTCGCGGACCCGGCCGAAGAGGTGCTCGTCGGCGGCCGGCTCCCAGCTGCGGAAGCGAGGGCACGCCCGGGTGCACGTGGTGCAGCCCTTGACGCCGTGGATGCAGTCGGCCGGGCCGAGCTCGTCCTCGAGGTGGAAGGGCAGGTACTTGCCCTCCTCGTGCTCGTAGCCGATCACGTCGTGGGGGCAGGTGACGACGCAGCCGGCACAACCGGTGCAGAGGCCGGTCGTGATGACCTCCTCGTACAGCTCCTTCCACTGCGCCGTCCACCGCTCGGTCGTCGGCGGCGCCTCAGCTGCAACGCTCACGTCTCGAACCTACGTCAGGGGACGTCCCCGAGCCGCGACGAACGCGGCCCGGGACTGTCCCTGGGGCCCCGCCCCTGCGGTCCAGGGGACGTCCCCGAGCCGCAGACGAACCGCGGCCCGGGACTGTCCCTGGGGCCCCGCCCCTGCGGTCCAGGGGACGTCCCCGAGCCGCAGACGAACCGCGGCCCGGGACTGTCCCTGGGGCCCCGCCCCTGCGGTCCAGGGGACGTCCCCGAGCCGCAGACGAACCGCGGCCCGGGGACTGCCCCTACCCCGCCTCGCCACGCACGCGCCGGTCACAGCACGCGATGTGGAGGGGCGGTCGCGACAGGGTCTCGAGGGGGTACGAGCCCTGCGATCTCGCCAGCGGGGCGATCCACATCGCAGGACCGTACGGCCGTCCGGTTTCGCCCATGTGCGAGCAGCGTGAACGCGGTGTTACGTGCTCATGGCCTCGCTCGCTCCGAAGACTCCGCTCACTCGGCCTGGGCCGGACAAGGCCGGCCATGTCCACGCGCGCGCTGCAGTCGGGGGCCGAAGCGTCAGTGACTCCGAAGCGTGCGGGCGATCAGTTCGCGGGCTTCGGCCTGGACGTCGGCCAGGTGGCCGGGGCCGCGGAACGACTCGGCGTAGATCTTGTAGACGTCCTCGGTCCCCGACGGGCGAGCGGCGAACCACGCCGACTCGGTGACGACCTTGAGCCCGCCGATCGGCGCGCCGTTGCCCGGCGCGGCGGTCAGCGTGGCCACGATCGCCTCGCCGGCCAGCTCGGTCGCCGTGACGTCCTGCGGTGAGAGACGGCCCAGTGCCGTCTTCTCCTCGGCCGTCGCCGGCGCGTCGATGCGCTCGTAGGCGGGAGCGCCGTGGCGACGGGTCAGGTCGCGGTAGTGGTCCGAGGGCGAGCGGCCGGTGACGGCGAGGATCTCGGACGCCAGCAGCGCCATCACGATCCCGTCCTTGTCGGTCGTCCAGACCGTCCCGTCGCGACGAAGGAACGAAGCGCCGGCAGACTCCTCGCCGCCGAAGCCGATCGTGCCGTCGAGCAGCCCGCCGACGAACCACTTGAACCCGACCGGGACCTCGTACAGCGGCCGGCCGACGCCGGCGGCGACGCGGTCGATCATCGACGACGACACGAGCGTCTTGCCCACCCGGGCGGTGGCCGGCCACTCGCGACGCGAGCCGAACAGGTACTCGATGGCGACGGCCAGGAAGTGGTTGGGGTTCATCAGGCCGCCGTCCGGCGTGACGATGCCGTGGCGGTCGGCGTCGGCGTCGTTGCCCGTCGCCACCTGGTACTCGCCGCGCCGCCCGATCAACGACGCCATGGCGTCGGGCGAGGAGCAGTCCATCCGGATCTTGCCGTCCCAGTCGAGCGTCATGAACCGCCAGGTCGGGTCGACCGCCGGGTTGACGACGGTCAGGTCGAGGCGGTGGCGCTCGGCGATCGCCGCCCAGTAGTCGACGCTGGCCCCGCCGAGTGGATCGGCGCCGACGTGCAGGCCGCTCGACCGGATGGCGTCGAGGTCGACGACGCCGGGCAGGTCGTCGACGTAGCTCCCGAGGAAGTCGTACCCGGTGGCGGCTGATCGGGCGTCGGCGATCGCCGTCCGCCGAACGTCGGCGAGCCCGGCCGCCAGCAGCTCGTTGGCCCGGTCGGCGACCCACCCGGTCACGTCGGTGTCGGCCGGCCCGCCGTTGGGCGGGTTGTATTTGAACCCGCCGTCAGACGGTGGGTTGTGCGACGGCGTGACGACGATGCCGTCGGCCAGGCCGGACGTGCGCCCGTGGTTGGCGCGCAGGATGGCGTGGGACACGGCTGGTGTCGGCGTGAACCGACCGGCGGCGTCCACCAGCACCGTGACGTCGTTGCCGACCAGCACCTCCAGCGCCGTCGTCCAGGCCGGCTCGGACAGGGCGTGGGTGTCGCGGCCGACGAACAACGGACCGTCGATGCCGGCACCGCGGCGGTGCTCGCAGATCGCCTGCGTCGTGGCGGCGATGTGGTCCTCGTTGAACGACGTCGTCAGGCTGGACCCGCGGTGCCCTGACGTGCCGAACACGACCCGCTGCTCGGCGATGTTCGGGTCGGGGTGGAGCTCGGCGTACGCGGCGAGCAGCCGATCGACGTCGACGAGGTCGATGTCCTGCGCCGGCTGGCCAGCTCGCCCATCTCGCCCCGGCTCGATCGTTCGCTCGCTCACTCGACCTCCTCGGCGTAGCTCACGTGGAAGGCTCGCTCACACTGCGCCCATGGTGGCCGATCGGCCTGGTTGTCCGGGCCTCGACGGGCCGGTCAAGATTGGCAGATGGATCTGACGTATCCCGCTGACACCGAGCCGTTCCGCAAGGAGGTCCGCGGGTGGCTGGAGGACAACCTGCCGGCCGGTTGGTACGACGCGGTCGAGGCCGGGCGGACACCCGAGCTGTCCGATGAGGAGCGGGCGGCGTTCAACGCCGAGTGGCCGAAGAAGCTGTACGGCGGTGGGTGGATCTGCGCCACCTGGCCCAAGGAGTACGGCGGCAAGGGCCTGTCGACCATGGAGGGCGTGGTCCTGGCCGAGGAGTTCGCCCGGGCCAAGGCGCCGATGCGCGCCGACTTCTTCGGCGACACGCTGGTCGGCCCGACGATCCTGCAGTGGGGGACCGAGGAGCAGAAGCAGGACTTCCTGCCGAAGATCCTGCGCGGAGAGATGCGCTGGTGCCAGGGCTTCAGCGAACCGAACTCGGGGTCCGACCTGGCCAGCCTGAAGACCTCCGCCGTGCTCGACGGCGACGAGTGGGTGATCAACGGCCAGAAGGTGTGGACCACCGGCGGGCCACCACGCCGACTTCTGCTTCCTGCTCACCCGGACCGACCCCGACGCACCGAAGCACAAGGGCATCTCCTACCTGCTGGTGCCGATGCGCCAGCCCGGTGTCGAGGTCCGCGGCATCACCCAGCCCGACGGCACGGCCGAGTTCTGCGAGGTGTTCTTCGACGACGCCCGCTGCCCGAAGGACAACGTCGTCGGGGGCGTGAACAACGGCTGGAAGGTCGCCAACTCGACGCTGGCCTTCGAGCGAGGGCAGTCGGCGACGACCGGTTACCGGCGCTTCGAGGAGGAGCACCGCCAGTTGGTCGAGGCAGCCCGTGAGCGTGGCCTGCTGGACGATGCGCTTGTCCGCCAGCGCCTCGCCGACTACTACACGCGCATCCAGATCCTGCGCGTCAACGGACTGCGTTCGCTGTCGGCGGCCATCTCCGGCAACAAGGACCTCGGCGTCATCGCCCTCGGGGCGACGAACAAGATGTACTGGTCCGAGATGCACCAGCGGGCCATGGAGCTGGCCGTCGACATCTTCGGCGCCGACGGGATGCTCATCGACAGCGGTCCAACCACCGGTTCGTGGCCCGGCGCGCTGCGCGACAAGCGGCGCGAGGGTTACCCGGTCAGCCCGATGATGTCGTCGTTCTTCTTCTCCCGCTCGGAGACGATCTGGGGTGGCACCAGCCAGATCCAGCGCAACATCGTCGGCGAGCGCGTGCTCGGGCTGCCGAAAGAGCCGCGCCCGGAGTAGCCCGTTTACGTCCGGATCCTGGTCGCGCGGGCGACCAGAATCCGGACGTAAACGGGATCAGCGGCCAATCAGCCGGCGGGTTGCCAGAGCGTGGTCTCGATGTCGCGATCGCGGGCGGCCTGGATCACCTCGACATCGACGTCGATCTGCAGGTGATCCTTGAGGATGCACGCCGCCGACGGCAGCTGCTCGTCGTCGAGCCACGATTCGGTGGACCACAGGGCGCCGCGGGCCAGCGCCTTGGCGCAGTGGATGTAGGCCTCGGCGACGGTCACCACCACGGAGACCTTGGCCGGCCGACCGTCGGTCGCCAGCTCGGCGCCGAGCGTCGGATCCGCCACGAGGTCGGCCGTCCCGTTCACGCGCAGCGTCTCGTCGAGACCCGGGATCAGGAACAGCAGCGCCACGTGGGCGTTCGTCGTGAGGTTCTGGAACGAGTCGAGGCGGTTGTTGCCGGACAGGTCGGCCCAGGCGAGTGTCCGCTCGTCCAGCACGTGCACGAAGCCCGGGTGACCACCCTTCGGTGAGCCGTCGCACACGCCGTCGGCGTCGGCCGTCGACAGCACGAAGAACGGCGACTTGGCGATGAACTCGACGCAGTGCTCGTCGAGCCGATCGATGACCTTGTCGACCGGAGCACGCCCCGGTGGACGGTAGATCGACCGGAGGTCCTCGACCGTGGTCAGTTGCATCGGCCAAGTGTCGCAGGTCGACCACGGCTGCCGCCTTCCCAGGCGACCCGGTTCTCGGCACAGGACGAGGGGCGGGGGCGTTCACTCGGCGGAAACACGGGCTGACCTACCATTCCGCCGACATGACGGACACCGTGGCGTCACGGTCCAGTGGGGACGAGCGAACCGACCAGGGACCCTGGGACGAGTTGCGCGACCTCGACGGCCAGCCCCGCCCGGCTGCGGTCGAGGTGCTGGAGGTCATCGATCACCTCGGCGTCGACGAGCTGCGCGCCCGCCAGACGTCGTCGGCGGCCGACATCCTCACGATGGGCATCACGTTCACCGTCTACTCGGACGGATCCGGCATCGACCGGGCGTGGCCGTTCGACGTCATCCCCCGTGTCATCGAGGCCCACGAGTGGACGCGCGTCGAACGCGGTCTCGTGCAACGTCTCGCCGCGCTCAACCGGTTCATCGACGACGTGTACAACGAGCAGCGGATCGTCGCCGACGGCGTGTTCCCCGCCGAGGTGCTCGCCGACTCGGCCAACTATCGCACCGAATGTCGCGGTGTGCGACCGAAGTTCGGCGTGTGGGCGCACATCTGCGGCTCTGACCTCGTGCGCGACGCCGACGGGACGATGTACGTGCTCGAGGACAACCTGCGCGTGCCTTCGGGAGTCAGCTACGTGCTGGAGAACCGGGCCGTCGCCAAGCGGGCGCTGCCCGAGCTGTTCTCCGCGCTGCGCATCGCGCCGGTCGACGCCTACACCGACGAGCTCAACCGCCTGCTCGTCTCGCTGGCGCCGGATGGCACATCCGACCCGACCATCGCCGTACTGACGCCAGGCATCTTCAACTCGGCCTACTTCGAGCACTCGTTCCTGGCCCAGCGGATGGGCGCGGCGCTGGTCGAGGGCGGCGACCTGGTCGTCGACGACGACAACCGGGTGTACATGCGGACGATCGACGGGCTCGAGGCCGTCGACGTGATCTACCGGCGGATCGACGACCTCTTCCTCGATCCCGAGGCGTTCCGGCCGGAGTCCACGCTCGGCGTGCCGGGGCTGATGCGGGCGTGGAAGGCGGGTCACGTCGGCATCGCCAACGCTCCAGGCGCCGGCGTCGCCGACGACAAGGTCGTCTACGCCTGGGTGCCGGACATGATCCGCTACTACTGCGACGAGGAGCCGCTGCTCCCCAACGTCCCGACGTACCGCTGCCTGTACCCCGACGAGCGGCGGTTCGTCCTCGAGAACCTGGACGAGCTGGTGCTCAAGCCGGCCAACGAGAGCGGGGGCTACGGGATCCTCATCGGCAACCGGGCGACCCCGGCGCAGCTCACGGCCCAGGCCGAGGCGATCGAGGCCGACCCGCGCAACTGGGTCGCCCAACCGATCCTCCAGCTGTCGACGTCACCAACGCTCACGCCCAACGGCGTCGAGCCCCGCCACGTCGACCTGCGGCCCTTCATCCTCAGCGGGGAGACGAGCTACGTCACCGCTGGCGGCCTGACCCGCGTCGCCCTGCCCAAGGACTCGCTGGTGGTCAACTCCTCGCAGGGCGGCGGCAGCAAGGACACCTGGATCGTCGACCTCGGCGCCAACTGGGGCGAGTACTAGTCGATGGCCTCGCTCGCTCCGAAGACTCCGCTCGCTCGGCTGGGCCGGACAAGGCCGGCCATGCGCACACGCGCACTGCGGTCGGGGGCCAAAGCGGTCACGCTGCTCGCTCCGAAGACTCCGCTCGCTCGGCTGGGCCGGACAAGGCCGGCCATGCGCACACGCGCGCTGCGGTCGGGGGCCAAAGCGGTCACGCTGCTCGCTCCGAAGACTCCGCTCGCTCGGCTGGGCCGGACAAGGCCGGCCATGCGCACACGCGCACTGCGGTCGGGGGCCAAAGCGGTCACGCTGCTCGCTCCGAAGACTCCGCTCGCTCGGCTGGGCCGGACAAGGCCGGCCATGCGCACACGCGCACTGCGGTCGGGGGCCAAAGCGGTCACGCTGCTCGCTCCGAAGACTCCGCTCGCTCGGCTGGGCCGGCAAGGCCGACCTGACCAGTCATGCTCACTGCGGTCGGGGGCCGAAGCCGTCACGAGCTTGGGGAACGGTGGGCTGACAGGAGCAAGGTCACCATGCTGTTGAGCCGCGTGGCGGGGCGGATCTACTGGGCGGCGCGGTACTTGGAGCGGGCCGAGGACACGGCGCGACTGCTGCGCGCCCACGGCGAGATGGCCGCCGATCTGCCGCCGACGACGCCCGCCCACTGGGAGCCCCTGATCACGGTCGTCGGCAGCGACGGCCGCTTCGCCGCCACGCTCGACGGCAACGGTCACCAGCGGCCGTCGCAGGAGCAGCGATCCGGTCGGTCGCGCCAACGCCAGTCGTTGCCGACGACGAGCCGGGAGCTGGTCGTCGCCCGGTTCCTCGTCGCCGACCGCGACAACCCGAGCAGCATCGCCAGCGCCGTGATGACGGCCCGCGAGAACCTCCGAACGACGCGCGACACCGTTCCGCGCGACGGCTGGCACGCCCTCAACGACCTCTATCTCTACGTCTCCTCCGAGGCCGACCGGGCCATCGACCGGCGCATGCGCGAGCGGTTCCTGTACCGGGTGATCGCCGACAGCAGGCGGATCGACGGCATCCTCGCCACCGCCATGACCCACGACGAGGCCTACGTCATGTGGCGGCTGGGGCGGGCCATCGAGCGGGCTGACATGACCACCCGCGTGCTCGGGGTGCGCGCCGCCGCGGTGCTCTCGCTCCCCGATGGCGATGTGTCGCCCGTCGACGTCCACGACGAGCTGCAGTGGATGGGCGTCCTCAAGTCGCTGGCCGGGCTGCAGATGTACCAGCGAGCCACGCGCGGACCGATCGAGGGACCTCGCGTCGTGTCGTTCCTGCTCGACGACGAACGGTTCCCACGGGCCGTGCGGGCGCTCCTGCGGGAGATCCGCCTCGCCCTCGGTGAGCTGCCCGGTCCTGTCGCCTGCCTCGACGCTGTCGACCACGTCGCCGCCGTGCTGCGCCGGTCGACAGCATCCAGCTCGGACGGCGCCGCCCTCGACGACGAGATGGACGCGCTGCAGCGCGCCATCGGGCAGCTCAGCGAGCGCATCACCGAGCGATACCTGCGCGTCGGCGCCTGATCGCGACACTGGGGCAGATGCGCGCGGTCGACCTCATGGCGCGGCTCGACCGTGAGGAGCTCGCCCGCACGCAGGCCGAGGCCGACCGGGTGATCGCCGCCGCGCTGGCCGGTCACCTCGTCCACCGGCCGACGAGCGGCGACCGGCCGAACGCGCCGTGGCGGCTCGACCCGATCCCGTACGTGATCGAGCGCGCCGAGTTCGAGCACCTCGCGGCGGCCGTGCGGGAGCGCGTGCAGGCGATGGAGCAGCTGCTCGCCGACCTGTACGGCCCCCGGCGTTCGGTGCGCGAGGGCTGGGTCCCGGCCGAGGCACTGGCCGCCAGCGCCCGTTACCGCTTGGCCATGGTCGGCGTCCCGGCGCCGCCACGGTGGCTGACGTCGTACGCCGTCGACGTCGTCGCCGGCACCGACGGGTCGTGGCGGGTCGTGCAGGACCTGACCGACACGCCCACCGGCGTCGGCTACGCCCAGCTCGACCGGTCGGTCATGGCGCGCGTCGCGGCCGCCCTGCTGGGGACGGCCGGCGCCCGGGAGCTGGCCGCCGTCGGAGCGTTCCCGGCCGAGCTGCGTCACGCGCTGGCGGGCGTCTCGACGGTCCAGAGCCCGCGCATCGTGCTGCTGACGAGTGGCATCGACGACCCGGCGTACGTCGAGCACTCGTCGCTGGCGCGGCTGCTGGGCTTCCACCTGGTCCAGGCGGCCGACCTGGTCGTGCGGTCGGGGCGACTGTGGCTGCGCGTGCTCGGCGGACTGGAGCCGATCGACGTGGTCTACCGGCGACGGTCGGACGTCGGCCTCGATCCGATCGAGATCAGCGCCACCGGATCGTCCGGCGTCCCCGGGCTCACGTCGGCGGCAGCCGAGGGCGGCGTGACGCTGGCCAACGCCCACGGTGCCGGCGTGCTGGAGGACGCCGAACTGGCGACCCACTGGCCCGTCGCCATCAGCGGCCTGACCGGGACCCGGCTGGAGCTCGCCCCACTGGACGGCGAGGAGCTGGCCGACGCACCGGCGTTCATCGCCGGCCGCGTCGATTCGGCGCCGGTGGTCGTGCGCTTGCACGCCGTGGTCGGTCCGAGCGGCGTCAGCGTGATGGTCGGTGGCAACGGGCGGGTGCTAGCGCCCGGCGATGCGCCGCGCCGGCCGACGGCGCGGGTGGCCAAGGACGTGTGGGTGGTCGGCGGCGGCCGGGTCGTGCACCGAGTCCCGGCCCTCCCGCAGGTCGACCTGGCGGCCTCGGTCCCGACCCGCGTCGCCGACGCCATGTACTGGTTGGGGCGATCGGCGGAGCGGGCCGAAGCGATCGCCCGGACGGCGGTCGTGGTCACCTCCCGGTTCCGCCAGGACCCGGGTCTGGCCGCGCTCGACGGGGGACGCTGGGCGCAGGTGATGGCACGCGTGCTGCGCCGCGCCGCCGATGGGCGCACCCAGGCGATCGAGGGTCCCGCCGGGGCCGGTGCCGACCTGGACGTCGAGCTCGCCACGGCGCGCGCCGCCGTGGCCGAGCACTTGGCCGAGGTCGTGGCCACCGCGGCAACCGTCGGCGAGTACCTCTCGGCGACCACGGGACGGGTCCTCGGGCGCTTGGCGGCGGCGACGCACGTGCTGTCCGACGAACGGACCCCGATCGACGTCCTCGACGCCGTGCTGACCGACCTCGCCTCGCTGGCCGGGTTGTGGAACGAGAGCGTGGTGCGCGGCCCGGCCTGGCGGTTCGGTGATCTCGGCCGGCGCATCGAGCGGTCGGTGGTGGTGCTCGGCCTGCTCGATGCGGCGATCGACCGCCCGGTCGAGGTGAACGACCTGGTCGACGCGGCGGCCATCGAAGTGCTGCTGGCGGCCAACGAGAGCCTCGTCGCCTACCGCCGCCGGTATCGCAGCGACGTCGAACTGGACCCGGCGGTCGCCCTCCTCGTCCTCGAGGTCGACAACCCGCGCTCGTTCGCCGCCTGCGTCGCTCGACTGGCCGAACACGCGGCTGCCATCGATTGGCCGGACGGGGTCCTCGCCGTCGCCGAGCTGCGCCGCACGATCGAGGTCGAAGCTCCACTGCACGGCGTGCCGATGGCGATCGGTCGGGTCCACGCACTCCACGACCTCCTGCTGGACCGCTGGTTCGCCACGCCGGTCGAGCCGGTGCTGGTGCGCTCGTCGTGACGTCGACGGAGCGGGCGGAGCAGCCGGCGGCGCCCACGTCGACGCGCTACCGGGTCTGCCACCGCACGACGTACCGCTACGAGCCGGCCGTGACCGACGGGTACACGCTGGCCTACCTGCTGCCCCGCCCGACGCCGCAGCAGACCGTGGAACACGCCGAGGTGGTCATCGAGCCCGGACCCGACGAGCGCGCCGAGCACGTCGACGTCTTCGGCAACCGGGCGCTGCAGTTCGGGGTCCACCGTCGCCACGATGCGCTCGTGGTGCAGGCGACGAGCGCCGTCGAGGTGGCGCCGCGGCCGGCCCCGCCGGCCGGGCCGCCGTGGGAGGAGGTGACGTCGATGATCACCGGCCTGAGCGGTGCCGACGCGCTCACGGTCCGCCCCCTGACCAGCAGCTCCCCGTACGTCGACCTCGACCGCCACGGTGCGGCCCTGGGCGAGCTGGCCGCCGAGGCCTTCCCGCCGGGCCGGCCGATTGTGGAGGGCGCCCGGGCCCTCGGCCACCTCATCAAGGAGACGTTCGCCTACGACCCGTCGTTCACCGACGTGTCGACGCCGCTGTCGACCGTGCTGACGGCGCGGCGGGGGGTGTGCCAGGACTTCGCCCACCTGTCCGCCGGCTGCCTGCGGGCGCTGGGCCTGGCCGCCCGCTACGTCAGCGGGTACCTCGGCGCGACGGGGCCACGGATCAGCGGGGCCGGGGCGTCCCACGCCTGGTGCTCGGTGTGGGTGCCGGGTGACGGCTGGGTGGACTTCGACCCGACGAACGACCACCTGCCCGCCGACCACCACGTCACCGTGGCATGGGGTCGCGACTACGGCGACGTCGCGCCGCTGCGCGGTGTCGTCATCGGTCCGAAGGCCCGGCAACACCTCGACGTCAGCGTGGAGGTGGTGGCGTTGTGACACAAACAGCACCAGCGGTCTGACCACCTCCTCCTAGCCTCGATGGTCGTGTCACCTTCGCCGACGACCGCCACACGCGGTGACACGAACCGATCGTCGGATCGACTGCTCTCGCGTGAGTTCCTCGCGGTCACGATCGCTACCGGGGCGTTCTTCGTGTACGTGGGGATGCTCGTCCCCCTGCTGCCGACGTTCATCGAGGACGAGCTCGGCGCGGGCGAGGTCGGCATCGGGCTGTCGATCGCCATGTTCGCCCTGGCGGCGATCGCCGTCCGACCGGTCATCGCCCGACTGATCGAGCGGTACGGCCGGCAGGCCGTGATCATCGCCGGCGCGCTGACCGCGGCGGTGGGCGGCGGGCTGATCGCCACCGTCGACTCGCTCGGACCGCTGCTCGCCCTGCGCGCCGTCACCGGCATCGGCGAGGCAGCCCTGTTCGTCGGCGCCGCCACGGTGGTCTCGGACCTGGCCCCGCCGGACCGCCGGGCCGAGGCGGCTAGCTACTTCTCCGTCGCCGTGTTCACCGGGCTGGGCATCGGGCCCGTCGTCGGTGAGCTCGTGCTGGACGGCAACGACTATCCGCGGGCCTTCGCCGTCGCCGCCCTGTTCCCCGTCCTCGCCGCCGTGCTGGCGTTGGCCGTCCGGACGCCGCCACCACGATTCACCGACCACGACACGCCCGTACCGACGCGACGCGGGATGGACCGGGTCATCCACCCCGCCGCCGTGGGCCCGGGGTTGGTGTTGGCCAGCGGCATCGGCTCGTTCGCCGTCTTCACGGCGTTCCTCCCCGACCACGCTCGATCCGTCGGCCTCGCCGGGTCGGGAGGCCTGTTCACGGCCTACAGCATCGTGTGCCTCGTCCTGCGCGTCACGGGCGCCCGCCTGCCCGAGCGGCTCGGGGCGCGGCGTTCCGTCACGATCGCCCTGACCAGCACAGCGTTCGCCCTGGCCATCCTGGCCGCCTTCCCGTACCCGTGGGCGCTGTGGACAGCGGCCGTGGTGATCGGTGTCGGGATGGCGTTCCAGTACCCATCGCTGATGGCGCTGGCCGTCAACCGGGTCGACGATCGGGAACGACCGGCCGTCATCAGCTCGTTCACGATGTTCTTCGAGATCGGCACGGTCTGCGGCGGGCTGGCCTTCGGCGTCGTCGCCCAGCTGACGAGCAAGCGGGCGGCGTTCGCCGGCTGCCTGCTGCTGTGCGGGTTCGGCCTGTGGCTGCTGCGCACCCGCGTCGTCCCCGTCGACGAGCCGGCCGGCGCGACCGATGCCGTGGCCCAGCAGTTCGTCCCCGTCGCCGGCGACTGACTTGATGGCCTCGTTCGCTCCGAAGACTCCGCTCGCTCGGCTGGGCCGGGCAAGGCCGGCCTGGGCTGTCACGCTCGCTGCGTAACGAACGCTCGGGGACTGACTTGATGGCCTCGTTCGCTCCGAAGACTCCGCTCGCTCGGCTGGGCCGGGCAAGGCCGGCCTGGGCTGTCATGCTCGCTGCGTAACGAACGCTCGGGGACTGACTTGATGGCCTCGTTCGCTCCGAAGACTCCGCTCGCTCGGCTGGGCCGGGCAAGGCCGGCCTGGGCTGTCACGCTCGCTGCGTAACGAACGCTCGGGGACTGACTTGATGGCCTCGTTCGCTCCTCCGAGGGTTTCTGTGCCGGATGGGGTGCGTCGGACCCTCGCAGGATGTGAAACCCTCGGATGGGCATGACGAGGGTCGAGGTCGAGCTGCGGACCGCACCACCGTTCGCCGCCCGCCACCTGTTCGCCTTCGTCGCCGCCCGGGCCGTGCCCGGGGTCGAGGCGTGGGACGGCCAGACGTTCCACCGGGCGCTGTCGCTGCCGGGCGGTGACGGGGTGGCCGCCCTGACGCCAGGCGATGGTGCCACGGTGCGGGCGGTGTTCGAGCTGGCCGACGGCGGCGACCTCGACGAAGCGGTCCGTCGGGTGCGGCGGCTGCTCGACCTCGACGCCGAGCCGGTGGTGATCGACGCCTCGCTGGGCGCCGACGACGTGCTCGCCCCGCTGGTCGCCACGGCGCCCGGGCTGCGCGTCGGCGGCAGCGTCGACCCGTTCGAGACAGCGGTGCGGGCCGTCATCGGCCAGCAGATCTCCGTCGCCGGGGCGCGCACCGTGGCCGGGCGGATCGTCGCCAGCGCCGGCCGGCCGCTGGTGGTCGGCGGCGGCCCGGTGACGCACCGGTTCCCCACCCCGGCGGCGCTGGCGCGCATCGACCCGGCCCTCCTGCCGATGCCGATGAGCCGCCGGCGCACGATCGTCCAGCTGGCCACTCGCGTCGAGGCGGGTCAGGTCGTGCTCGACCACGACGTCGCTCGGGACGACGCGGAAGCGATGCTGCTCGCCGTGCCCGGGATCGGCCCGTGGACCGCCGGCTACGTGCGGATGCGTGGCCTCGGGGACCCGGACGTGTTCCTGCCCACCGACCTCGGGGTCAAGGTCGGGCTGCAGCGCCTCGGCGTCGACGCCGACCATGCCACACGATGGCGACCGTGGCGCACGTACGCCCTCCACCACGTCTGGCGGGCGGCCGGCTTCCCCGCCGAGTGACGAGGTCAGGCGCGGTGGCGGGCCTTGGCCGACTGCTCGCGCCGGGTGCGCGCGTCGGCCTGCTTCTTGCGCCGCATCTCCAGGCGCTTGGCCCTCAGCGCGTCGCGCTCGACGTCGGACACCTGCGGGGCCCGCACGATCGGGCTCGGCCGGGCCGGCTCGGCGGGCGGCAGGGCGACGAGCTCGTCGCGCTTCAACAGGTCGCGGATGATCGCCGCCGCGCTGGCCTCGCCGGCGACCGTCGACGCCAGCATCACACGGGTGGCGCCGATCCCGTGGCGCTCGACGATGCCCGGCAGCACCTCCTTGAGCTGGTCGGTGCTCGGATTGTCGGCGTGCTCGCCCAGCTTGTCGATGCAGTCGGCGAGGGCGGCATCCGTCAGCACGAGGGCGACGCTCTCCATCGTGCCGTCGATGCGTCCCTTGGCCGAGGACTCGCGGACGGACGCCGGCGTGACCTCGCCGCCGACGAGCCGCTCGAGCGCCTCACGGTGGTCGTCACCGAGCGCGTCGATCACCGTCTGCAGCTCCTCGTCGGTGGTCGCCCGCAGTGCCCGGTCGAGCAATCCGAGCGACTGCAGCCGCGTTTTGGTCTGGTTCACGCCGGGCGACGCTAGCGGCGACCTGTGTTCCCGGGGCCCTGACCAGGGGGACTACGGTTGACGGATGGCCACCGTCACGCTCGACTCCGTCAACAAGGTGTACGAGAACGGCTTCCACGCGATCCACGATCTGAGCCTCCAGATCGAAGAGAGCGAGTTCCTCGTGCTGGTCGGACCGTCGGGCTGCGGCAAGTCCACGGCGCTGCGGATGGTCGCCGGACTCGAGACGATCACCGGCGGCGAGATGCGCATCGGCGACAAGGTGGTCAACGAGGTCGAGCCGAAGGATCGGGACATCGCCATGGTGTTCCAGAACTACGCGCTGTACCCCCACATGTCGGTGTACGACAACATCGGCTTCGCCTTGAAGCTGGCGCGCGTGCCGAAGGACGAGATCGACACCCGGGTGCGCAAGGCGGCGTCGATCCTGGAGCTCGAGCAGTACCTGGAGCGCAAGCCCGGCCAGCTCTCCGGTGGTCAGCGTCAGCGGGTGGCGATGGGGCGGGCGATCGTCCGCCAGCCGGCGGCGTTCCTGATGGACGAGCCGCTGTCCAACCTGGACGCCAAGCTGCGCGTGCAGATGCGGGCCGAGATCGCCCGGTTGCAGCGCGATCTGGGAGTGACCACGATCTACGTCACCCACGACCAGGTCGAGGCCATGACCATGGGCGATCGTGTGGCGGTTCTCAAGGACGGCTACCTGCAGCAGGTCGACACGCCGCAGAACCTCTACGACACGCCGGTCAACGTGTTCGTCGCCGCCTTCATCGGCTCGCCCTCGATGAACCTCTACGACGGCGAGCTGCACCTGGAGGGGGAGGGCGGCACGGTCACGATCGGTTCGCAGACCATCGCGCTGGCCCCGGAGTCACTGGTCGACCGACCCGCCCTGCGCAACTACGACGGCAAGCGGATCGTGCTCGGGGTGCGCCCCGAGGACTTCGAGGACGCCTCCGTCGTCTCCAACGCCGCCGACGACCGGCGGATGAAGGCCGACGTCAAGCTCGTCGAAGCCCTCGGCTCAGAGCTGATGGTGCACATGGCGATCGACGCCAAGACCGTCGACTCCGGTGATCCCGATGCCCCCGAGGAGCTTCCCGGCGAACGGTCGGCCAACCTCATCGCCCGGTTCAGCCCTCGATCCCGGGTACGCGTCGACGACCAGGTCGACGTCGTCGTCGCGAGTGAGCGCCTGCACTTCTTCGACGCCCAGACCCACGAGGCGATCTGGAGCTAGCCCGGCTCGTCCTCCTTCGGCTGCGGGGTCAGATCTGACACCAACGTTGGTAACGAGACGAGGTCAGGGGGCGGTGCCGGTCCACAGGCGGGTGTGGTCCAGGCGGGGGAGGACGTGGCGGGCGAACAGCTCGGCCTCGGCCTCGTGCGGGTAGCCGGACAGGATGAACGCCGTGATGCCGACGCCCTCGTAGGCGCGCAGCTTGGCCAGCACCTGGTCCGGGTCACCGACGATCGCCGCGCCGGCGCCGCTGCGGGCCCGTCCCACCCCGGTCCACAGCGCCTCCTCGACGAAACCGTCGTCCGTCGCCGCCTCGCGCAGCGCGGCCTGCCGCTGGACGCCGACCGATGCCGCATCGAGCGACTTGGAGCGGATCTTGGCGCCCTCCGCGTCGTCCAGCTTCGACACCAGGCGCTGGGCGGCGGCCTTGGCGTCGGCCTCGCTCTCGCGCACGATCACGTGGGCGCGCAGCCCGAAGTCGAGCGTGCGCCCGTACCCCGCCGCCCGCTCCCGCAACTCGTCGACGGTGCCGCCGACGGAGGCGACGGTGTCGGGCCAGGTCAGGAACACGTCGGCGTGCTCGGCGGCGACGTCCTTGGCGTCGTCGGAGAAGCCCCCGAAGTACATCGGCGGGCAGCGCCCGGACACGGTCCGAGCCCTCGGCGGGTCGAGGTGCAGCTGCACGAACTCGCCGTCCAGGTCGACGCGCTGACCGTCGAGCAGCGTCCGCAGGGCGACCATCCACTCCCTGGTCCGCTGGTAGCGCGGGGCGGACGGCAGCTGCTCCCCGGGGATGTCCGAGGAGATGATGTTGATCGTCAGCCGGCCGTTCGACATGCCATCGATCGTGGCCAGCTGGCGGGCGAGCTGGGGGATCCACAGCTCGCCCATGCGCACCGCCAGCAGCAGGTTGATCTGTTCGGTGTGGGTGGCGATGGCGGCGGCGAACGCCGTGGCGTCGATGCCCAGCTCGTAGCCCGAGGGGAGCAGCACGTTGTCGAACCCGAGCCGGTCGGCGGTCTGCACGATGTCCCGACAGTGCGGCCACGAGCTGGCCAGCGCCGGGTCGGGCTGGCCGAGGAACTCGTAGTCGTCGTCGCACAGCGCCCCGAACCACGCAAGCTCACTCATTGGTGCACCAGCGATCGACGCGACGCGTTCGACCCAGCGGTCTCGACCGGGCACCAATGACCGAACGGACCGAGCCGAAGGTTCGCTCGCTCGACGACTCGCTCCCTCACGGCAGCGGCACCCCCTCGGAGGCCTGGATGACGGCGTAGACGTCGGCCCGTTCGAGGGTCACGTCGAGGGCGGCGCGGGCGGCCTGGATCCGCTCGACCCGCTGGGTGCCGATGATCGCCACCGGGCGTACGGGGTGGGCCAGGACGAAGGCCAGCGCGATGGTCGCCCGGTCCACGCCCTCGCGCCCGGCCAGCCCGTCCAGCACGTCGAGCAGCTCGGGACGCATCCCGTCGCCGCTGACCAGCCGGCCACCGGCCAGCGGGCTCCACACCAGCGGCACGAGCCCGTCGCGCATGCAGGCGTCGAACGTGCCGTCGCGCAGCGGGTCGAGGTGTGCCGCCGAATACTCGGGTTGGTTCGTGACCAGGGGGAACGGCAGGTGGGCCTGGAGGGCGGCGACCTGGGCCGGCGTGTGGTTGCTCACCCCCACTTCGCGGATGGCGCCCTCGGCGCGCAGTGCGGCGAGCGTCTCGGCCACGTCGGCCGGGTGGGTCAGCAGGTCCGGCCGGTGGACCTGCCACAGGTCGATGACATCGACGCCGAGCCGGCGCTGCGACGCGTCTGACGGCCCGCCGCAGGGCACGGGGGCTGGAGTCGTACGGCGTCGGCGGCACGATGCCACCCTTGGTGGCCAGCACCATGCGATCGCGCAGCGCGGGCGCGTTGGCGAGCACCTTGCCGAGCAGCTCCTCGCACGATCCGAAGCCGGTGCCGCCCCAGTCCAGGCCATAGACGTCGGCCGTGTCGATCAGGTTCAGCCCGGCATCGAGCGCGCCCTCGACCAGCGCCTGCGCATCGGCCGAGTCGTCGGTGGTGAAGCGCCACTGCCCGAGGGCCAGCGGCCCGACCTCACCGAGCGAGCCGAGGCGGCGTGGGGACGCGTCGATCAGACCGGCCATTGGAGCAGCGTCGCGCGCCGGTCAGCCCTTGACGGAACCGGCGAGGATGCCGCGGACGAAGAATCGCTGCAGCAGGAAGAACACGGCCAACGGGATGGCCGCCTGGAGGAAGGCGCCGGCGGTCAGGAGGTGCTCCAGCCGGCCGAACTCGCCTGCCTGCGAGGCCAGCTTCACGGTCGCCGGCAGGGCGTCGGGGTTGGCGCCGACCATGACCAGGGCGATCAGGTAGTCGTTCCACGTCCACAGGAACTGGAAGATGGCGAACGCCGCCAGCACCGGCACGGAGAGCGGCAGGACCAGCTTGTAGAAGATCTTGAAGTGGCTGGCGCCGTCGATCTTCGCCGCCTCGAACAGATCCTTCGGCAACGACGACATGTAGTTGTGCAGGAGGAAGATGGCGAACGGCATGCCGAACGCCGTGTGCGTCAGCCAGACCGCTGTCGTCGTCCCGGCGAGGTCGAGGTCGGGGATCAGCGTGATCGTCTTGTCGAACCATGGCATGGTGAGGTGGGCGCCGCCGACGTACATCTGCAGCAGCGGGATCAGGGCCAGCTGCGTCGGGATGGCCAGCAGTGCGACGGTGCCGATGAACAGTGGTTCGCGACCCTTGAAGTCCATCCAGGCGAAGGCGTAGGCGGCGAAGGCGGCGAAGGCGATCGGGATGATCGTGGCCGGCAGGGCGATGGCCAGGGAGTTGGCGAGCCCGGTCTTGATGTCCGTCTGCCCCGAGGCCGACAGCACCTCGCGGTAGTTGTCCAACGTGAACCCGTCGAAGTTGCCGGTGAACACCGTCCACCACCCCGACGTGCGCTGCTCGTCCCGTCCCCGGAAGGAGTTGACGAGGAGGCCGAGGGTCGGGACGCACCACACCACGACGAGCAGCCACAGGACCCACGTGGGGATCCCGCGGAGGAACCGGTAGATCCCGCCGCCGGGACCCTTGGAGGGTGCAGACGGATCGACGATCGCTGTTGCCACGGTCGACTCCTCAGATCGCGTTCTTGCGCATGCGGCGGATGTTCACCCACATCACCGGCAGGATCGACACGAACAGCACGACGGCCAGTGCCGAGCCGAGGCCGATGTTCGAGTTGCCGAACGCCCTGGTGTACATCTCGTTGGCGATCACCTCCGTGCCGGAGGTGCCGCCGGTCGTGACCTTCACGATGTCGAACACCTTCATCACGGTCACGATCAGCGTGGTGACCACCACGCCGATGGTCGGGGCGATCTGTGGCACGGTGACCCGCCAGAACACCTGCGACTCGGTGGCGCCGTCGATGCGCGCCGCCTCGGTCAGCTCGGTCGGTACGGCCTTGATCGCCGCCGAGAGGATGACCATCGCGAAGCCGGTCTGGATCCAGATCAGGATGACCATCAGCCACATGTTGTTGAACGGGATGTCCTGGAAGAACTGGACCGGGTCGGCGCGGACCTCACCGTCGACCTCCTCGAACCCGCCGAGGCCTGGGCCGATGAACCGGTAGATCAGGAAGGAGACGATCACGAGCAGGCCGAGGGAGATGCCCGCCGTCGTCGGCCGCCCGTCGTTCACCCCGCGGTAGACCAGGAAGGCGAGCGCGACGGCGATCACGCCGAGGACGATCACGGCGATCCACTTGCCCGTGTCCGACGAGCTGACCTCGCCGAACCACACCCAGACGGCGTTGAGAACGCCCGTCTGGTCCTGGCGGATGTCGCGTGATTGGTACATGAAGGCCCAGATGATCCCGGCGCCGACGAACGAGATCGCCATCGGCAGGAAGATCAGCGACTTGGCCATGTTCTCGCCGCGCGATCGGTCGGCGAGCACGGCGACGGCCAGGCCGATCGCCGTCGACAGCCCGGTGACGACGACGACCCACCAGATGTTGTTGAAGATCGTGCCCCGCACCGAGGCGAGGATGGCGACGGCGAGCAGGAAGAACCCGACGCCGAGGGGCGCCATCGACGCGCCGCTGCGCTCGAAGCCCTGGCGGGTCTTGCGTCCGCCGTAGATGCCGCCGAGCACCCCCAGTGCGAGGAGCACGACGGCGATGATCGTGATCCGGCTGGTGAAGACGTCGGTCCAGTTGTCGAAGTTGATCGTGTTGTCGTTGGTGAAGATCGAGGTGTAGTTGTCCCAGCCGACGGCTTCCTCGCCGCTGTTGTTGAAGAACGACAGGTAGATGGTGCGGATCAGCGGGGCGACCAGGCCGATGGAGACGAACGTCAGCGCTGGGGACACAAAGATCCACACCCGGGCTTTCTGCTCGATCCGTCGGCGCTCGGACAGCGTCGGCGTGGTGGCCAGCCCGATCCGCAGGCCGATCAGGCCGGCCGGCACGAGCGTGGCCAGGAGGACGCCCTGCAGGTTGCCGCGCCCGATGTCGCCCCCACCCCAGGCCCCGACCAGCCAACCCACGCCGGTCGCGGTGAGGACGGTCAGGGGCAGCTTGCTCACGCGCCGGCGGATCAACTGGATCACGCAGAACACGACGATGGCGACGGCCACCGACACGACGAGCTTGCCCCAGTCGAACGCGGGGCGGACTGACTCGTCGAAGGCCAGGGCGAGGAGGAGCCCGAAGGCGAGGAACCCGATGACGGACAGCGGAGCCCGGGCCAGCTGCTGGCGGGGGGCGCTCAGCAGGAACATGACGAGCCCGAGGGCGGCACCACCGATGAGGGCCCACAGCCATCCGTTGATGTCGAACGGCCCGAAGCCGAGCACGTTGACCCGACTCTCGAACAGCGGCCGGAACAGGTTGTTGCTCTCGAGGATGGCGAAGCCGAGCGCCCCGGTCGCCACGCCGATGATGGTGTTGAACAGGGTCCACCGGGCGTAGACCTGATCGAAGAGCAGGTTGGCGCCGATGAACGCCAGCGCCGTGAGGCCGACGGCGACGACGACCCGGATGAGCGTCGAGAACATCTCGCCGGGCCCGACGATGAACCCCAGGAAGACCAGCAGGGCGACGAGGACGATGAGCCGGAACACGCTCCCGGCGTTCAGCCCGCCGCCCCGCTTCACCTCCGCCTCGGCATCGCGGCGGGCGATGGTCTTGGCGATCGGTGCGTCGGCCCCGGAGTCTTGGAGTTCCCGATCGTCGTCGGTGATCGCCATGCCCACCCCCCTGTGGATGCCTGGTTGTCGCGAACGCTACGCGCCGCCCGGCGGTGTCGGTGACGTTGCTGTCACCGACACCGCCGTCGGCGTCACTCCCAGCTCAGCTCAGCTCGGCCATTCGCTCTCGATGGCGTCGGCCGCGGCCTGTGGATCCGTCTCGCCGTTGACGAGGGCCGTGGCCTCCCGCCAGAAGGCACCCGAGCCGACCTCGGCCGGCATCTGGTCGGAGGCGTCGAAGCCGGCCGGATCACCCGTCTCGAGGACCTCGAGGAAGCCCTGTTCGAGCGGGCTGTACAGCTCGGGGTCGGCGTTCTCGTTGGCCGAGAGGTAGCCGGAGACGAAGTCGCCGCCGGGCTCGGCGCCGAAGCGGGCCAGCTGCGCGGCCTGCCGGTTGTTGGCGTAGTCCGCGGAGCCGTAGTAGTCGATGACGGCCCACACCTCCGGCGCGTCACGGAACGACGCCGCGCTGGTGCCGGCCACGAGGATCGGGGCGCCCTCGTTCGACGGGAAGTAGAAGGTGTCGATGGCCCCCGGGCCGTCGCCGTACTCCGTGCCCTCCGGGAAGAAGGAGGCGAAGAAGTTGGCCTGGCGGTGCATCATGCACTGGCCGTCGACGAGGGACTGGGCGTTGTCACCGAACGGGGTGGCCGAGATCGTGCCACCGGCGGCGTACACCATGTCCGGCGTGGCCCACAGGTCGGCGACCTGGGTCATCGCGTTCACGACCGGCGGGTCGTTGAACGGCACCTCGTGGGCGACCCACTGGTTGTAGTAGTCGATGCCCTCGTTGCGCAGGATCATCTCCTCGGTCCAGTCGGTGAAGGGCCACCCCGTCGCCGGCCCGGACTGGATGCCGACGCACAGCGGCGTGTCGCCGTTGGCGATCATCGCGCCGGTCAACTCGATGAAGGCGTCGAGCGTCTCGGGCACCTCGTAGCCCTTCTCAGCGAACGCGGCGGGGCTGTACCAGACGAGCGACTTGAGGTCGGACTTGACCGGTGCACCCAGCTGCGTGCCGTCCTCGGACTGCCAGAACCCGAGCCAGTTCTCGTCCCAGTTCTCGGCGACGGAGGCGGCGACGTCTTCGGGCAACGGGAACACGTCCCCGCTCTCGGCGAAGCCGCGCAGCTTGCCCGGCTGCGGGAAGATGGCGATGTCGGGCGGGTTGCCGCCGGCGACCTGGCTGTTGATCTGCTCCTCGAAGTCGCGCGCACCGACGAACGTGATCGTCATGCCGTTCTCCTCGGCGAAGACGTTCAGGGCGTCCTGCATGGCGCCGGCCTCGACGTCGGAGCTCTCCGAGCCGAACACCGTCACCTCGGTGCCGGCCAGGTCGGCGCTGCCGCCGCCCGAGCCACCACCCGATTCGCCTTCGGTCGTCTCGGACTCGGCTTCGGTGGTCTCGGACTCGCCTTCGGTGGTCTCGGACTCGGCCTCGGTGCTCTCGGAGCCGGCCTCGGTGCTCTCGGACCCGGCCTCGGTGCTCTCGGACCCGGCCTCGGTGCTCTCGGACCCGGCCTCGGTGCCGGAGCCGGATTCGGCCTCGGTGGTCGGGCTGCCGGACTCACCACCGCCGTCGTCTTCGGTGCTGCACGAGGCCGCCACGAAGGCGAGCGCGACGGGCACCGCTGCCAGCTTCAGCCAGCGCTTCCTCATCGATTCCCCCTTACGGATTGCCCGAGGATCTCCCGGACGATGCAAACGCTTTCAGATGGCGAGGGCCCAGGTCAAGAGTGCGACGTCGTGGAGGTGCGGACCACCAGCTCAGGCGGTCGCCCGAAGTCGTCGTCGGCGACGGGCTCGCCGGTCAGCTGGTGCAGCAGGGCGCGAGCGGCGACGGCCCCGTGCTCGACGACGCGCTGGCGGACCGTGGTCAGGCCGAGGACCTGCGCCACCTCGTGGTCGTCGACGCCGACCACGGAGAGGTCGTCGGGGATCGACAGCCCGAGCTCGCGGGCGGCGACGAACGCGCCGAACGCCATCTCGTCGGACAGGGCGAAGATCGCACTCGGCCGATCGCCGCGCTGCAGGATCGACCGGGCCGCGGCGCGCCCGCCGTCGACGGTGAACTCGCCCTCGGCGACGAGGTCCGGATCGAGCTCGACCCGGTGCTCTGCCATCGCCCGGCGCGCGCCGGCGATGCGCTCACCCGGCACGTCGAACCACGCCGGGTCCTCGGCCTGGGCGCCGAGGACGGCAACGCGGCGGTGCCCGAGCTCGAGGAGGTGGCGCGTTGCGACACATCCGATGCCCACGTTGTCGATGCGCACGGCCGGAAAGGCACCCGTCGAGTGACCGACCGTCACCACGCCGAGCTCACGACGGCGCAGCGTCTCGATGTCGTCGGGCGCCAGGGTGACCTCGACGAAGATCATGCCGTCGACCCGGCGGTGCAGGTCGTGGGCGGTGGCGATCACGTCTTCCCGGGACGTCCGGTCGGAGGCGGTGACCACGAGGAGGTCGTAGCCCTCCTCGGCGCAGATGGCCTGGGCGCCGGCGACGACGTTTGAGAAGTACCACGAGTTGATCAGCGGCACGACGACGGCGACGGTGCGACTGCGCCCGGCGGCCAGGCGCGAGGCCGCCGGGTCGGCGCGGTAGTTGAGCTCCCGGGCGACCTCCTCGACCCGTGCACGTGTGGCGACGGCGACGTTCGGGAGCCCACGCAGGGCGCGGCTCACCGTGGCGACGGAGACCCCCGCAGCCGAGGCGACGTGCTCGATGGTCGAGCGCTCGAAGGTCGTCGGTGGTAGCGCGCCCACCATCCCCGAGACAGTAATGAAGGGACGGCGTCCCGGCCATGGGCGGGCGGACAGCGGGTTCACATGGCGAGGAACCGTGCGTCGACCGAGGCGGAGATGGCGACGTCGCTGGGGGTCAGGTCGAGCGATGCCTCGCCCGCTCCACCTGGCGCAGCTGCCGCCCGGGCGAACGCCACGTTGCCGCCGCTCGAGGTGTAGTTCGTGTCGCCGCCCAACATCCCCACGTCGGCGACGGCGGCGACGGTCACGGTGGTGAGCCCGGCGGCGGAGGCGTAGTCGGCGGCGCGCTCGGTGGCATCTTGCACGGCGCGCTGCCGAGCCTCGCGCACGACCTCGCGCTTGCGGGCCTCCGTCAGCGTCCACGTCAGCCCGCGCACCGAGACGCCTGGGAGCACCACGACCTCGTCGATGAACCGGGCCAGCGCGACGAAGTCCTTGAACTTGGCCTCGACCCCCACGGTGGCGTGGAACACGAGGGGCAGCTGCTTGCCCTCCTGGTTCCACGGCTTCTCGGACCACGTGCGCACGCGGTCGCTCGACCACCACGTGACCGGGCCCTGCTCGGGGTCCGTGATGCCACCGAGCACCTCCGTCACCCGCGCCGCCGCCGCCGTGGTCCGGGCATAGACGGCCGCCTTCTCGGGACCCTGGTGACCGACGGCGAGGTTGACCGTCGCCCGCTCCGGGGGGAAGTAGGAGTCGAACGAGCCGCGGACGGTGATCACGGTGTCAGCCATCTCGCCAGTGAACCGTCCTCAGTGGACGAGTGACCAGCAGTACTCGACCTTGGCCAGCACGCCGCGGGACAGGGCGAAGGGGTACAGGTCGCGCATGCCCATCGCCCGGGCCAGCTCGTTGGCGGCCAGGCCGGCCTCGATCGACGCCGCCAGCCACGCCGTCGAGTCGGCGGCATCCGGCAGCGCCCGCACGACGCCCCAGGCCGTGCCGGTCTCGACGACGTCGTCGATGTGCATCAACTGGGCCCACGACTCGGCGAAGTCCTCCCACGGGTGCGCCGAGGCGTAGAACGACGCGTGGTCGTCACGCCAGGAGCCGTCGTCGGCGCGGTCGTAGTGCTGGGCCAGCGCCTCGGCGTAGTTCGCCCGCTCGTCGCCGAACAGGACGCGGAAGCGCTCGAGCCGGTCGGGGTCCGGCGCCACGACGGTCAGCCACACGTAGTGCCCGAGCTCGTGGCGCAGGTGCCCGAGCGGCGTGCGGTACTGCTCGCCGAGCCGGGACCGGATGCCCTCCTGCACGGCCGGGTCGGCCTCGTCGAGGTCGAGCGTGACCAGCCCGCCGCGGTGCCCGATGACGACGCCGGGGTCCTTGGTCTTGCTGCGGTAGGCGATGCGCAGCAGCGGGCGGTCCAGCGGAGCCCAGTCCACGCCGAGCCGCGTGAGCTGGTAGAGGGCCCGACGCTGGGCGACCTGGAACGTGACCATCGCCGGATCGAGCTCGTGGCCGCCGGCGTCGACGACGACGCAGCTACGGCATCGCGGGCCCGCCGGATCGGCCGGCCAGTTGCACGACCAGGTGGCGCGGTTGGCGCACGCCGCCGTGACGGCCAGGTCGAGCACGGTGAGGGCCCCACCCGCGCTCGGCTCGAGCGCCAGGGTGATCCCGCAGCGCACGCAGTGCAACGAGTCGAAGAACACCTCGTTGCCGCAGTTCGGGCAGTTCAGCCGACGCACGGCGGCGAGTCTGCTCCACCCGTTCGCCCGCCACACGTGACGGTGGGTACAACTGTGCGCATGGACGGGATGTCGATCGAGGACCGGGGGGCGGTGCGGGTCGTGAGCATCGACCGCCCCGAACGACGAAACGCCGTGGACGCCGCGACGGCCCGGGGCTTGCTCGACGCGTTCGAGGAGTTCGACGCCGCCGAGGCGTTGTCCGTCGCCGTGCTCACCGGGACCGGCGGGTACTTCTGCGCCGGCGCTGATCTGAAGGCCCTGTCGACCGGTGACCGGCGGCCCGTCGCCGACGACGGACCGGGTCCGATGGGGCCGACCAGGCTGCGCCTGAGCAAGCCGGTCATCGCCGCCATCGAGGGTCCGGCCGTGGCGGGCGGACTCGAGCTGGCGCTGTGGTGCGATCTCCGCGTCGCCGCCGCCGATGCCGTGCTCGGCGTGTACTGCCGGCGCTTCGGGGTGCCGCTGGTCGACCTGGGCACCATCCGGCTCCCCCGCCTGATCGGCCACAGCCGGGCGATCGACCTGATCCTCACCGGGCGCGGCGTGGACGGCGTCGAGGCCGAGCGCATCGGGCTCGTCAACCGGGTCGTCCCGCCGGGTACCGCGCTGGCGGCCGCCGTCGAGCTGGCCGCCGAGTTGGCCGACCTGCCCCAGCGCTGCCTGCGCAACGACCGCCGGTCGGCCCTCGAGCAGTGGGACCTCGACGAGACGGCGGCGATGATCAACGAGGCCGCACTCGGCCGCGACACGATCAACAGCGGGGAGACGCAGGCCGGAGCGGCGAGGTTCGCTGCCGGCGCGGGACGCCACGGTGCCTGAGCCGCTGTCCGGCCTGCGATCAACAGCGGGGAGACGCAGGCCGGAGCGGCGAGGTTCGCTGCCGGCGCGGGACGCCACGGTGCCTGAGCCGCTGTCCGGCCTGCGATCAACAGCGGGGAGACGCAGGCCGGAGCGGCGAGGTTCGCTGCCGGCGCGGGACGCCACGGTGCCTGACCGGTTTGGCCCGCCACCTGGCCGGGGATCTTCCCCGACGTGTTGAGGAGCTTGCGGCGATTGACCGGTCGGTTCGTGGTCAACCCGTTCACCCGCACGGCCGTGATGACGTACCTGTGGGCGCACCGCCACGAGGTCTTGCGCTGGGGTCGCTCGCTGTGGGAGCACCTCGCTCGCCGCGACCTCGATCCGGCGACGACGGTGCGGACGGCAAAGGTGCTGTACGCCGTGGCCGGCGACGAGCGCTTCCGGAACGCCAAGCAGTTGCGCCGGGTGACGATGGACGCCGGCGTGGTCGATCTGCAGGCTACGCAGCGGTGGCCGCTGCTCCCGGCGCTGGTCGACCGGGTGCGGACGGTCGACGGGGTGCGCGATGTGACCGTCAACGGCGCGCCGTTCGTGTCCACGGTGATCCCCGCTCAGGAGGCCGCGGCGCCGCGCTGAACGCGGTGACCCGCGCCGGCTGTCACCCGACGTGACCGAGGACCGAGATCCCGTCGGCGGGCTCCCTCCGAACGTCGAGCGGCGATGGTTGACTGGCTCGATGTCCGAGCCGACGGCGACCTCGCCCGCCGAGGTCGCCGCCGGCGTACCGAAGGTTACGCCTCCTGAGGGCGGGTGTGAAGTCGCCCCCGACGTCCCCGTCCTGCTGCGCCCGTCGCTGCGCGGCGCGATGCACCGCTGGTCGGTGCCCGTGGCCATCACCCTCACCGTGCTGCTCGCCGTGCGGGCCGGCAGCGGCGCTGACCGGGCGGCGGCGATCGTCTACGGGATCTGCGTCACGGGGATGCTGGCCACCAGCGGGGTGTACCACGCCGCCCGCTTCGCTGGGCGCGAGCGGCGCTTCCTGCGCCGCCTCGACCACTCGATGATCCTCGTCGGGATCTCGGGCACGTACACGGCGGTGATCGTGCTGGCGCTCAGCGGCACGACGGAGGTCGTCCTGCTGACGATCGCCTGGAGCCTGGCGATCATCGGCGTGACGATCCGGATGCGCTGGCTGGACGCGCCGTCGGGCCTGGTCGCCGCCGTCTACCTCGTCGCCGGCTGGCAGATGCTGATCGACCTGCCGGCCTACGAAGCGGCGATCACCGCCGGCGAGTTGTCGCTGCTGGCCGTCGGCGGCGGGCTGTACACCGTCGGCGCCGTGATCTACGCGCTCAAGCGTCCGAACCCGTGGCCGGCCGTGTTCGGCTACCACGAGGTGTTCCACACCCTGGTGGTGGCCGCCGCGTTGTGCCACTGGGTCGCCGTCTGGTTGATCGCGGCATAGTCGAGGCGTGCTCTTCCGCCAGGCGACATGGCCCGGTCTGGCCGACGGGACGATCACGATGGCGTTCCGCCGGCAGCGGCGGCCGACGGTGCGCACCGGCGGCACGCTCACGACGGCGGTCGGCGTGCTGGCCATCGACGACGTGCGGCCGATCACCGACGGCGACGTGACGGACGACGACGCCCGCCGCGCCGGCTTCGCCTCGGCCGCTGAGCTGCTCGCCGACCTCGGCCCGCCGGTCGATGACCGCACGCTGTACCGGGTCGAGCTGCACCTCGCCGGTCCCGACCCGCGCGTGGCCCGCCGTCAGCAGGACGACCTGAGCGCCGACGACGTGGCCGAGCTCGTCCGTCGGCTGGATCGGTTCGATCGGGCCAGCGCGCACGGACCGTGGACGCGCGCCGTCTTGGGGCTGATCGGCGCCCGGCCCGAGGTGCGCGCCGGCGATCTCGCCGACGCGCTCGGCCGCGAGCGGCTCTCCTTCAAGACCGACGTGCGCAAGTTGAAGGCGCTCGGGCTGACCGAGAGCCTTGCGGTGGGCTACCGGTTGTCACCGCGCGGGCGGGCGTTCCTCGACCTCGAGCTGCGGTCGCCGCAGTAGCTACGGCTGGCGGCCGAGGAAGGCGATGAGCTGCGTCTGCTCGTCGGCACCGTCGGGGACCGCGACGCGTGCCCCGTACTGGCCGCTGCTGCGGAGCATCTCGTCGTAGGGCTCGATGCCGACGAGCATCCCGTGGACCTCGTCGGCGTCGAGCGTCTCGTCCTGCCCGGTGGCGCGGGCGAGGTCCCACGTGTGGATCAGCACGTCGCCGAGGAAGAACATGTCGATCGCCCGATCGAGCGGGTGCGTGCCGGCCCGCCCGTGCTCGAACGTGACCTGCGACGTCGTCGGGTGGTCGAGCACCGACTGCACACCGTCGCTCATCGTCTGCCAGGCGCCGGCCGGATCCTCGTCGACCGACGGTCCGGTGGGAAGGTCGATGCCTGCGCCGTCGTGGAGGAACGGCGGGAACCATTCGACGAGGTGGCGGACGACGTCGCGCGCCACCCATCCGTCGCACGGGGCGGGCGCCTCCCAGGCGCCGTCCGGCACGCCGGCGGCGACCTCGGAGAAGCGACGGGCGACGGTCCGGTAGCGGTCGGCGACGGTGCGGGCGTCTGTCATCGCCGCATCTTCGCCTGCAGGCGGTCGGCCCGCCGATCCCAGTCGGCGCTCGTGCCGAGCAGCCAGTCGACGGCCAGCGCCAGCCGCTCGGTCGTCGCCCGGTACCGCACCTCGCGCCCGAACCGTTCTGCGGCGACCAGGTCGGCGTCGGCGAGGGCGCGCAGGTGCTTGACGATGGCTTGGCGCGTCGTCGGGTAGTTGGTCGCCAGCGCCGTCGCCGTCTGCGGGCCGTCGTGGACCAGTCGTTCGAGCACGTCCCGCCGGGTCGGGTCGGCCAACGCGGCGAACAGCTCGTCGATGGGTCGGGCGCCCACTCGCCCCGTCACGCAGCGGTGACGAGGCAGGACGCCAGCACCAGCAGGAGCGTCCGGACGTCCCAGGCGATGCCGGCGGTGCCCACCGTGGACGCCGAGGCCGAGGCTGCGAAGCGTTCGGTGATGCGCAGGATGCTGCCCCTCGTCGCAGGCACGACCACGAGTTCGACCATCGAGGTGCGGTCGGCGTCACCCTCCGGCCACCAGGTGAACGCCACCCGCCGGTCGGTCACGTCGTCGACGACCACCGTCCGGCGGCGACCCTGGTCGTCAACGGTGCCGGTGGCGCCCGGCTCCACGGCGATGTCGGCGCCGTCGACCATCCACTCGCCCCACCGGTCACCGTCGCCGACCAGCGCCCACAGCTCGTCGACCGGCAGGTCGCTCGGCACCGACCGGGTCACCTCGAGATCAGCCATGGATGCATCCTAGGCGCAACCCTCGAGTTGCGGTTGGCTGCGATGGGGGCTACCTTGATGAGCAACTCAGGAGTTGCACATCGGGTGCACGACGAAGGAGGACTGCAGTGCTGGTGCCGACCGTGATCGAGTCGTCGAACCGTGGGGAGCGGGCCTACGACATCTACTCCCGGCTCCTCGCCAACCGCATCGTCTTCCTGGGGACGGCGATCGACGACACCATCGCCAACCTCGTCGTGGCCCAGCTGCTGCACCTGGAGTCGGAGTCGACGAGCAAGGACATCTCGCTGTACATCAACTCGCCCGGCGGCGACATGACCGCGCTGTTCGGCATCCATGACACCATGCGGTACGTGGCTCCCGACGTGGCCACGATCTGCGTCGGGCAGGCGGCGTCGGCGGCGGCCGTGCTGCTGGCCGCCGGCACGCCCGGCAAGCGGTACACGCTGCCCAACTCGCGGGTGCTCATCCACCAGCCCCACGGCGGCGCCCAGGGCCAGTCGACGGATCTCGAGCTGCAGATCGCGGAGGTCGTCGAGATGCGCAAGCGGATGGTCGACATCCTCGTGGGGGCCACTGGCCAGTCCGTCGAGCGGATCACCGCTGACATCGACCGGGACTACATCGTGCGCGGCCAGGCCGCCGTCGACTACGGGCTCGTCGATCACGTCATCGACCGCCGCGAGCTGGCCGCCCCCGACGCAGCGATCGCCGCCTGACGCCCGTTCCTTCGTTTCGAAACGCTCAGTCGGCGAGGGGCAAAGGCGCCGGCGCGCCCGATCGTCGCACCGGCCAGTTCTCCTGAGGATCTGGTGTCATTGTTGACCCCTGAAAACGCTTGAGAACCGGATTTCGGGTCAGTCGGTGAGGGCGGCGTGGACGAGTTGCTTGAGCTGGCTGCGGATGGGGTGGGTGTTGCTCGGCAGGAGCTGGGTCATGAACACGACGGCCAGGTCGCGCACCGGGTCGACCCAGTACGACGTGCTGGCCGCGCCGCCCCAGCCGTGGTCGCCGATGCTGCCTGGCACCTTGGCCCGCACCGGATCGATGGTCACGCTGACACCGAGGCCGAACCCGACGCCGTCGAACGTGGTCTCGCTGAACAACGGCCGACCGAAGGTGGTCAGGTCGGCGTCGCCCGGCAGGTGGTTGCGGGCCATGAAGTCGACTGTCGACGGCGCCAGGATCCGCGTCCCGTCCAACTCGCCACGGCGACGCAGCATCTCGGCGACGCGCAGGTAGTCGCCGGCCGTGGAGCACAGGCCGCCGCCGCCCAGCGTGGCCGATGGCGCCGAGGTGGCGGCGTTGCCCATCGGGTCGTAGCGCATCGCCGACCCGGTGCCCGGGGTCGGGATGTACAGGGCGGCCAGGCGATCGGCTCGCGTCTCGTCGACCCACCACGTCGTCTCGGTCATCCCCAGCGGGTCGAGCACTTCGCGCTGCACGAAGTCGGCGAACGGCTCACCCGTGATCGACTCGACCACCATGCCCAGCACGTCGGTGCTCATCCCGTAGTTCCACTCGGTGCCCGGCTGGAACACGAGCGGGAGGTCGGCGAGCAGCTCGCACACACCGGCCAGGTCGACGCCCGGCGGAACGCCCCACTCGAAGCCGGCCTTGCGGTAGAGGGCGTCCACCGGGTGGGCTTGCATGAACCCGTACGTCAGGCCACTGGTGTGCGTGAAGAGGTGCCACAGCCGCATCTCCTCGGTGACCGGCTCCGTCTCGGGCCGCACGGCCGACCCACCGCGCCACACCCGCAGCCGCTCGAACGCCGGCAGATGCTGTCGGACGGGGTCGTTGAGCTCGAACCCGCCGCGCTCGAACAGCACGAGTGCAGCGACGGCGGTGATCGGCTTGGTCATCGAGTAGATGCGGAAGATCGTGTCCGTCTCCACGGGCAGGCCGGCCTCGACGTCGCGCTGGCCGTACGTGGCGACGTGGCCCAGCTGGCCGTGCCGGGCGACGGCGAGCAGCCACCCCGGCAGCCGCCCGTCGTCGACGTAGCGCTGGAAGTGGCGGTCCATGGTGGCGAGGCGGGTCGGGTCCATCCCGAGCTCGCGTGGATCGATCTCGACCTTGAGCATGGCGAGAGTCAAGCAAACGGTGGGCCGGCCGGCCGCGCCGTGCGCCACCGGATCGGCATCGTGGTCAGCCCGCGCAGGATGAACGGCTCGTTCACGGCGACCGGTCCGATCAACTCGACGTCGGCGAACCGCTCGACCATCCAGCGCAGGGCCAGCCGGCCTTCCTGGCGAGCCAGTGGCGCGCCGATGCAGTGGTGGATGCCCCAGCCGAACGCCAGGTGCGGGCGGGAGCGACCGTCGTCCCCGTGCCGGTGGCGGTCGAGGCGGATCTCGTCGGGCTCATCCCAGACCTCGTCGTCACGGTTGGCCGAGGCGAACAGCACCTGCAGCTTGGTCCCCGCCGGCAGATCCTCGCCACGCACGGGGCAGCGCGCCGGGTTCACCCGGAACAAGCCCTGCACCGGCGAGTCGAACCGCAGGAACTCCTCCACCGCCGCCGGCACCAGCCCCGGGTCCGACCGCAACCGAGCCATGAGCTCCGGTCGCTCGACCAGCCGGTAGAGCATCAGCGAGATCAGGCTGGCCGTCGTCTCGTGCCCGGCGACCAGCAGCTGCTGGCTGAGCCGCCTGACCTCGCCGTGGCTGAGCTGACCGGCGAGCTTGGCGCGGGTCAGCGTGCTGAGCACGTCATCGGGCACCGGTTGGTCGGCGGCGAGCAGCCTGGTGCGTTGCTCGACCAGCTCGTCGACGAGGGCGAAGATCTCGCGGTTGGCCTGTTCGACCAGTGCCAGGTCGCCGCCGCCGAGGCCGTTGACGATGTCGTCGGACCATCGCCCGAAGTCGTCCTGGCGCTCGACGGGGACACCGAGCAACTCGGCGATCACCAGCGCCGGGAACGGGAAGGCGAACAGCCGCACGAAGTCCCCGGACCCGTCCTCGCCGAACCCTGCTGCCCACAACCGGTCGCCGACGGCCTCGACGCGCGGCTCGAGCGCGGCGATGGCGGCCGGGCGGAACGCGTCCTGCAGGACCTTGCGCTGGCGTCGGTGGTCGGGATCGTCGGTCGTGCCGAGGACACCGCCGGGCTGGAAGAACACGCCGACGCCGTCACCGTTGATCCACTCGCCGGGGCGCTTGACCACGTCCAGGACATCGGCGTACCGGCTGACCACGAAGAACGGCGGGTCGTTGCCGTCCTCCCGGTGCAGGGGTCGCTGCTCGCGCAGGACGCGGTGCCCCGCCGACGGTTCGAGGTCGTTGGCGTGCTCGAGGTGCGAGTAGTTGCTCATGACCTCATCGCCGCGGCGACCTCGGACCACCGGCCGCTCGCCTGCGGGTCGCGCCGGATGTCGTCGGCGGCGGTGTACATGATCAGGCGGGTGGCGATCGTGCCGTAGCGATCGAGCAAGCGATCGGCCAGCTCGTCCCAGCGGCACACGACGGCGAACTGGTCCAGCATGTCGTCGGTGATCAGTGCCGCGCCGCCGGCCGCGTCGCCGGCCTTGAGCCGCTCGGCCAACTTCGCCGTCGTGCCCTCGAAGCCCAGATCGTCGAACTGGAAGGCGTAGTTGCGCGTCGAGCCGTAGAAGGCCAGCTGGGCTCGGCAGCGCTCGACGAACGGGGCGCGCTCCTCCGGCGTGTCACCGGGTGCGGCGAGCACGGGGATGAACAGGGCGACGTCGTCGACGCGGCGACCGGCCCTGGTCGTGCCTTCGACCAGCGCAGGCCGCAACCGTCGCTCCAGGTAGGCGACGGAGTGCAGCGGGTGGACGTGGATCCCGTCGGCGACCTCGCCGGCGGCGCGCACCATCGCCGTCCCGACGGCAGCGATGTCGACGCGCAGGTCCTCGTGGCCGTGCCGCCGCGGCCGGGCGACCGGCGGCAGGTGGGTGAGCCGGTAGTGGGGGCCCTCGTAGGCCAGCGGCGCCTCGCCGCGGAAGGCTGACCAGCACGCCTTGACCGCCAGCACGTAGTCGCGCAGCCGACCGACGGGCGGCTCGAAGTCGCTCCCGTAGCGACGCTCGATCGACCCGCGCACCTGGCTGCCGAGCCCGAGCCGGAACCGGCCGTCCGTGGCCTCGGCCAGTTCCCACGCCGTCTGGGCGGTGATCATCGGGCTGCGCGGGAAGGCGACGGCGATCCCGGTCGCCAGGTCGAGCGACGGCGCCGCCTGGTGGGCGGCCACGACGGACAGCCACGGCGGCTGGCGCATCTCCGTGAACACCATCCCGGCGAACCCTGCAGCTGCCACGTCGCCCGCCAGGGCCTGCACGCCGTGCCACGTGCCGGGTTCGGTCATCACGTCGAGGTCCACCTGCCGATCCTCGCGTGTCGACATCTCCACCGGATCAGCAGGACTTCTTCAGGCTGTGCGCGGCGTCCGCTGTTGCAATCACGGCCATGGAGACGGCCTACCTGCTGGACAACTGCTCGACGCACGCCTCGGACCGCTTCGCCGCGCTCGCCGCAGTGTTCGACGACGTGACGTACCGGCACCTCGACGCGATCGGCGTGGCGGTGGGTTGGCGTTGCTGGGAGGTCGGTGCCGGTGGACCGTCGGTGCCCGGCTGGCTCGCCGCCCGGGCGGGCGGCGGCGTCCTGGCCACCGACCTCGATGTGCGCTGGCTCGACACCGACCAGCCGTACGAGGTCCGCCAGCACGACGTCGTCACGGAACGACCACCGGGCGGCGACTTCGACCTCGTCCACGTCCGTCTGCTGCTGACCCACCTTCCGGCACGCGACGCAGTGCTGCGCACGTTGGCGGGCGCTCCCGCGCCGCCTGCGCGACGTCGGGCTGTTCGACGTCGGTGCTGACGCCTATCTCCCGCTGGCGGTGCCGGCCACCGTGGCATTGGAGCAGGCCAACGTCGAGCAGGTGCGTGCGGCGCTGGTCGCCATCGGCGCGGCGACCGACGACGAGATCGATGCTCACCTCGCGGCGTTGGCAGCCGGTGCCCTGGACGTGTCGACACCACCGCTGGTGTCAGCGTGGGGCCGGCGTCCCTGACCGTCGTCGACTGAGTAGCTCCCGAGCGTTCGTCACGCGGAGAGCATGACAGCGCGAGGCAATCGACTCAGGCGAAGTAGTCCTGGGCCTTGCGCGTGCCGAACAGGATCCACAGCACGATCACCGAGAAGATGATCGTTCCGACCGCCGAGCTCCGATATGGCCCGTGGTAGCGGATGAGCATGATGACGGCACCGATGATGTGCAACACCTCGACGACGCCGATCACGAACCGTGCCGTGCTGCTGCCGCGCAGCAGACCGAAGGCCAGGAAGGTGATGATGGCACCGACGATCAGCGCGCCGATGCCGATGCCGAGCGACGTGCTCGGGGTCTCGCCGGACTTGAGGATGAACTCTGCGTCGTTGCGCAGGGCGATGATGGCGACCCCCGCGATCATGCTGACAATGCCGCTGATCACCATGAGCACGGCGATGACGGTCACCAGGACCGGCCGGGGCCGGGCGACATACGTACCTGACACGGGTCTACCTCCCTCCGGGCGCGATGGGCGCCCGACCGCCGACCGTACCCGGCGGTCGCTCGCCGAGCGCGGATCAGCTGGCCGTCAGCGGCGCCGCCACCGAACCGGCGTCCGTGGTGCCCTCGAGCTCGTCCGGGTCGTTGAGCACCAGGAGCGACGCGCCGCGCTGCGTCGCCCGTCGCTCGACTCGACCGGACGAGGGTCCGCCGCGCCCACCCGGGACGATCACGAGATCGGTGGCTGCCGCCGAGGCGCTGATCCACTCGAGGGGTGCGACTCGATGGACGGCCAGCGGACCGACGGCGGTCTGCAGCGCGTCGTCCAGGTCGTGGTCGCAGACCACGACGACGTCGGTGCCGGAGCGGGCCAGCCGCACACCCATCGCGATCGCCCCGAGCACGGCGAACCGCGGCTGACCAGCGTTCGCGGCGGACAGGACAACGACCGCCCGCCCGAACGGTACGTCCGCCGGTCGGACGACGGCGATCGGTGCGTCGACGGCGCGACCGAGCGCCAGCACGGTGTCGACCGAGTCGCGCATGACGATCAGCGAGCTGGTGTACGACGCGGCGGCGTTGACCAGTCCCTGCTCGACGGAACGGTCGTGGCGGACGTCGAGCGAGGCGTCGATGCCCAACCCGGCGATGTCGTGGTCGATCGCCTGCACCTGGCTGCTCGACGGCTGCGGCCCCCCGGGCGCGACGACGTAGAGCGGTCGCACGACCCCTCCGTCGACGCGCGCCAGCCGGGCGCCGAGGCCGGTCAGCACGTCGTTGCGGCCGTCGAGATCGATCTGCACGAGCACCGAGCGTCCGATCCGCTCCGTCTCGACCGGCGGGCGCGGGATCCGCGACCCGAAGAAGGTCGCCGACGTCGAGGAGGCGACGAGGCTGAGCACGATCACGAGCATGATGGCGTTCACCGTGGCGGTGTCGAAGAGCCCGAGCTGCAGCCCGACGAACGTCGCCGCCAGCGTGGCCGCTGCGCGGGAGACCGAGAGCGAGAACATCGCCCCGGCCTCGTCCCAGGTCAGCCCGAAGGCGAACCGGGCGATGGCCGCAGCCACCGCCTTGCCGCCCAGGGCACCGAGCGCGAACAGCCCGGCCAGGCCGAGCGTCCCGAGGGCGACGAGCTTGGCCGGGTCGATGACCGTGCCAACCGAGACGAGGAAGATCGGGATCAGCAGCGCTGAACCGAAGAACTCGATGTGCTCCATCATCTCGCCCTCGCTCGGCACGAGGCGGTTGATGCCCAGCCCGGCGAAGAAGGCGCCGACGATCGGCTCGATCCCGACCATCGACGCCACGCTGGCGCCGACGAGGAGCATGCCGAGCACGAACGTGTACCGCGCCACCCGTGTGCGCCCGATGGTGGCGAAGAACCAGCGGCCGACCATGGGCATGAGGACGAAGCAGCTGACCCCGAGGATGATCAGGCCGATCGCCAGCTGGGACGCCAGCTCGAACCCGCTGACATCGCCGGACGCCTGGCCGGACACGACGGCGAGCACGATGAGCGCGAGCGTGTCGGTGATCACCGTCGCGCCCACCGTGATCGCAACTGCCCGGTTGGTGGACAGCCCGTAGCTGCGCAGCACCGGGTAGGTGACGAGCGTGTGGGAGGCGAACACGGCACCGAGCAGCACCGCCGCGGCGACGTCGTACCCGACGGTCGTGCCGATCAGGACACCCAGCGCGAACGGGACGGTGAACGTCAGGATCGCGAACGCGACAGCCTGCCCGCGGACCTTGGCGAACACGTTGAGGTCGAGGTCCAGCCCGGCCATGAACATCAGGTAGAGGAGCCCGATCGCGCCGAGCTCGGCGACGACACCTTCGGTTGATGACACCACGCCCAGCACGTTGGGGCCGACGACCATCCCGCCGAACAGCAGTCCGACCATGCCGGGCAGGCGGAAGCGCTCGACGATGACCGGGGCGATGATGATGACCGCAACGGCGACGAGGAGCTCCCACTCCGGACCGGACGGGGCGACGAACTTGACGATGTCCACGAGGTCTCCGGTCAGCGGGTGGCGATCACGGGCAGGTCGGCGGGGTCGGTCGAGAAGGCGGGGATCAGCCAGGTCTCGACGAGGCGTTCGACGGTGCCGTCGGTCTGCAGGCGGCGCAGCGCTTCGTCGACGGCGGTCACGTTCTGCGTCGCGCCGGAGGGCAGGACGGCGGCGACGTCCTCCTCGCGGTCGAATCGGGCGACGGCGACGAGCGCGTCGTTGGCGCCGGCCGCCAGCAGCGCGTCGGACTCGTCGACCAGCGCGGCGTCGACGGTGCCCAGCTCGACGGCGTCGAGGGCGGCGTCGGCGGTGGCGACCTCCACGGGCGCCTCGTCCGGTCGGATGACGTCATCGAGGAACTGCGCCTGGGTCGTGCCGGCACGGACGGCCCAGCGCAGGTCGCGCGCCGAGGACAGGTCGCGCAGGTCGGCGGCATCGCCTCCGTCGCGACGGGCGACGACGGTCGGTGCAGTGGTCAGGTACGGCGTGGAGAACTCCACCACGTCCTGGCGCTCGGCGGTGACGCTGACCTCCTCCAGCGCCAGGTCAGCGGGCCCGAGCCGCCCGGCGACGACGTCGGGGAAGGGCACCTCGGCCACCTCCAGCTCCAGCTCCAGCTCGTCGGCGATGGCCTGGGCGAGCTGGAACTCGAAGCCTCCCGTCACGTCGGCGGGAGTGCCCTCCCAGAACCCCGCATCGGGCACTTCGGCACCGACGACGAGAGTGCCCGGTGTGATCGGCTCGAACTGGTTGCTGGCCGTCTCGCGCACGTCACTGCATGCCGCCAGTGCGAGGACCGCCAGCAGCACGAACCGACCGCCTCGTCGCACGGCCCGCCAGCATGTCACGCCCACCCCCACCCGATTCTGAGCAGCGATCACCGCCAGATCTGACGGTGATCGCGCCATGGAATCAGAGCTGGAACAGGGCGCGGGCGTTGCCGCCGACGAACTGGGCGCGGGCTTCGGGGGTCGGGAAGGAGGCGACGAGCTCGTTCAGGTCGTGGACGTACTCGGGGGTGTGGTCGGCGTGGGGGAAGTCGGAGGCCCACAGGAAGCGCTCGACGCCGTAACGCTCGGCAAGGGCGGGGATCATCCGCTCGTCCGGGTCGCAGCTGATCCACACCCGTTCCCGGAAGTAGTCGCTCGGGAGGTGCTGCAGCGGCACCCGGTCACCGATGAACGTGTGGCCGTAGACCGCGTCCATGCGGTCGAGCCAGTAGCCGATCCACCCGCCGCCGGACTCCAGCACGAGCACCTTGAGGCGGGGGAAGGCGTCGAACACCCCGTAGTCGAACAGCGTCGTGAACTGGTGGCGCACCCCGTCGGAGGCCTGCACCGACGCCAGGAGGCGGAGCTGCTTGACGTTCTCCCACGAGCCCATCCGCGTGCCCTTTGTCCACTGCGGCTCGAACGTCGGGTGGATGGCCAGCGGGACGTCGAGGTCCTGGGCGGCGGCGAAGACCGGGTGGTTGTCCGGGTGGCCGAGCGGGCGGCCGTCGTGGGTGAACGGCGCCACGTAGCCACCCTTGGCGCCGTCGCCGACGGCGCGCTCCAGCTCGGCGGCAGCGGCCACGGGGTCGCTGAGCGAGAGGTGGGCGGTCGGCACGAGTCGACGCTCGCCGGCGCAGAACTCGCAGATCCACCGGTTGTAGGCCGTGGTGTATGCCTGGGACAGCGCCGGGTCGTCGACCTCGGCCTCCCACAGCAGCCCGACCGTGGTGTACAGGATCACGGTGTCGATGTGCTCGGCGTCGAGCAGGGCGATGCGCTCCTGCGGATCCATCGCCCCGAACGGCGACTCGCCGAGGTAGGTGCGGCCCGGGTCCTTGGCCATCGCCGGCAGATCGGGGGCGCCCATCGCGCCGAGCGTCGCCGGGAAGCCCCGCCGGCTCATCTGCGAGCGCCGGCCGTCGAGCTGCAGCTCCTCGAGGCCCTGCTCGTCGGGGACGATGCGCAGGGCGCGGTCCCGGAAGGCCGGATCGATGTACGTCTCCCACAGATCCGGCGGCTCGAGGATGTGCCCGTCGGCGTCGACAGCTCCGTCGGCGGCGACGGCGTGGGTCTCGTGCATCGGCTTGCGCGACGAAACAGCGACGGTCATGGAAGGACGGTATCGAGCGGCGTACTGTCAGCCCGAACAGGGGAGAGGCACATGCGGATGCGCAGGGCAGTGGCGATCGGGTTCGTCGCGACGTTGGTCGTGGCAGCGTGCGGGAGCGATGACGACGGCGGTTCCGACGCGGCGACGACGGCCGCGTCGAGTGGCGGGTCCGCCACGACGGGCGGTGCCGACACGACGGCCGGCGCCGAGACCACCGTCGCCGGTGCCGAGACCACCGACGCCGGTGGGGCGACGACGGATGGCGAGGGCACGGAGCCGGCCGGTGACTGCGCGCTGGACGAGCCGTTGAAGATCGGGTACGCCGCCGACCTCAGTGACTTCGGCGGCTTCGCCGACGTCCCGGGCTCGGAGGCCGCCGGCGTGCAGGTCGAGCTGATCAACGCCGCGGGTGGCGTCGGCGGCCAGGACGTCGAGTACGTCGTCAAGGAGCTGCCGGAGGACCCGTCGGGCGCCCAGCGCGCCGCCCAGGAGCTGCTCGACGAGGGCGTGCACGCCATCATCGGTCCGCCGTTCGGCTACAACGGCGTGCCCCTGATCGACACCGTCGACGGCGCCGTGCCGATCATCTCCAATGCCACGACGGACCTGGCGATGGCCGACCCCGACGCGTGGCGCGTTCCTGATGAGCTTCAGCGACCCGGTGCAGGGCGCGGCCGCCGCCGAGTACGCAGCCGAGCAAGGCGCCACCACCGCAGTCACGTTCTCCTCGCCCGACGACGCCTACTTCACGAACACCACCGCCGCCTTCACCGAGACGTTCGCCCAGGGCGGTGGCGAGGTGGAGCGCGACTTCACGTTCGGCATCAACGACGAGGACTTCTCGGCGCAGGTCAACGAGCTCGCGTCACTCGACCCCGCGCCCGACGTCGTCTACACGGCGATGATCATGCCCGGAGTCGGCGTGCTGCTGGAGCAGCTCGACGCCGCCGGCCTGGGCGACGTGCTGGTCATCGGGGCGGACAGCTTCGACGCCACCGTCGTGTGGGGAGCCGGCGAGGTCGCCGATGGCGTGGCGTTCACGGCGCACACGTTCCCGCAGGAGGGCAACGGTGTGGCCGAGTTCATCGCTGCGACGGAGGAAGCCGGCGTGGAGATCGAGACGGTCAGCTTCGGGGCGCTGGCCTCCGACGTGGTCAAGGTCTTCGCCCACGCCGCCGAGACCGCCTGCTCGCTCGACGGGCCGACCCTCATCGAGACCATCGCCGAGATCTCGGACCTCGAGGTCACGACCGGTTCCGTGACCTACGCCGGCACCAACGGCGTCCCCGAGAAGGACGTCGTGATCCTCACGGTCGAAGCCGGGAAACCGACGTTCACCGAGGCCTTCCGCCCGACGTTCATCCCCGGCGGCTGAGCGCGCGCCGTGCTGGCGGTCGAGCGGCTGACCGCCCGCTACGGCGCCGTGGTGGCGCTGCACGAGGTCGGTCTGCACGTCGATGCGGGGGAACTGGTCGCCGTCGTCGGACCGAACGGCGCCGGCAAGACGACGCTGCTCAACTCGATCGCCGGGCTGCTCCGGCCGGCGGCGGGGCGGGTGCTGCTGGACGGTCTCGACGTCACCGGTGCCGAACCGGCCCGCCTCGTGCGGTCCGGGCTGGTGCTCGTGCCCGAGCACCGGCGGATCTTCCGTGACCTGACGGTGGGCGAGAACCTGCAGCTGGCGGGGGTCACGGCGCGCCCTGCCGAGCGTCGCCGCCGCCTGGACGAAGCGCGAGCGCGCTTCTCGGTGCTCGACGAGCGGTGGGACACCGCCGCCGGCTTCCTGTCGGGCGGCGAGGCGCAGCAGTTGGCCGTGGCGCGAGCACTGATGAGCGACCCGCGGCTGATCCTCCTCGACGAGCCGACGCTGGGACTGTCGCCGAGCATGGTCGACGTCGTCTTCGACCTGTTGGCCGACCTTCGAGCGCGCGGCCGGACCCTGCTCGTCGTGGAGCAGAACGCCCGGCGCGCCCTCGAGCTGGCCGACCGCGGGTACCTGCTGCGCACCGGGCGGGTGGCCGTCGAAGGCTCTGGCCCGGAGTTGGCAGCCCACGAAGACCTGTTCGGGACGTACGTGGGCGACCGTTCATGATGACGCCGAAGCGGCGCCGTGTCTCGCTGGCGCTCGACGCGATGGTCGACTGCTCACTGCGGCACGGGCCAAACCGTCGATCCACCGGGTCGATTGGGCTGCAGCGGTCACGCCCGTTGCCGAGCGAGCGGCGGCTCCACCGTTGAGCGCGTTCCTGCAGACGCTCGTCGATGGGATCGGGCGCGGCAGCACCTACGCCCTCCTGGCCCTCGGCATCACGGTGATCTTCGGGGTCATGCACCTCGTCAACTTCGCCCACGCCGAGCTGATCACCGTCGGTGCCTACGTCGCCTACGCCCTCTCCAACGCCGGCGTCGGCTGGTGGCTGCTGGTGCCGGCCATCGTCGGCGCCGCGGTCGTCGCCTCCGTGGCCGTCGAACGCGGGGTGTTCCGCTGGGTCCGTGGCGCCAGCCCGTTCACCATGCTGCTGGCGTCGTTCGCCGTCGAACGGTTGGCGCAAGCGCTGTGGGGGGTGTTCGTCGGGCCCGAGAAGCGGTCCTTCGCCGGGCCGGAGTGGGCGTTCAACACCGTCGAGGTCGGCGGCATCCGGTTCGAGGTGCTCGACCTCGTCACCATCGCGGCGACCGCCGTGGTCCTCGTGCTGACGGTGTTCGTGTTCCGGCGCACGCTGTTCGGCATCTCCGTGCGGGGGGCCAGCGAGGACTTCGACGCCGCTCGCCTGATGGGCGTGCGGGCGACGCGCGTGATCGCCGGCGCGTTCGCCTTCGCCGGGTTCCTCGCCGGCGTGGCCGCAGTGCTGATCCTGATCCGCACGCCGAGCGCCGAGCCGACGATGGGATCGGACTACCTCGTCAAGGCCGTCGTGGCGGCGATCATCGGCGGGCTGGGCAGCTTCAGCGGCGCCGTCGTCGGCGGTCTGGCACTCGGCCTGGCCGAGGTCGCCCTGCGCTCCTACCTGCCCGACGGCCTCTGGGAGCGGCTGACGGATGCCGTCGTGTTCGTGCTCGTCGCCGCCCTGTTCATCGCCCGACCGCAGGGGCTGTTCACGGTGCGCACCGCGGAGCGCGTGTGATGGATGCGCTGGCGGCGCGACTGGGTCGGGCGACGGTCGCCACGGCGGCGCTGTTCGTCGTACTGCTCGTGGCGTCGACGATCTACACGGCGACCGGCGACACCGCCCGCGACCTGCTGATCCAGGAGCTGCTCGTCAACCTCGTCATCGTCATGGGGCTGCAGGTGTTCATCGGGTCGACCGGCATCTTGTCGTTCGGCCACCTCGCCTTCGCCCAGATCGCGGCGTACGGCGCCGCCCTCGTGACGATCCCCGCCGCCAGCAAGGCGACGACCCTGCCCGACCTGCCGTTCGGGCTCGGCGACGTGGAGTTCGGCGCCGTCGGCGGCACGATCGTCGGCGTCATCGTCGCCACCGCCGTCGGCGCCATCGTCGGTGTCGCCGTCGCACGGGCGGGTGGTCTGGCGGCGACGATGATCACGCTCGCCGTGCTCTTCGTCGTCGACCAGGTGGTGAAGAACTGGACCGAGCTGACGCGGGGCGCCGGCGGGCTCTCCGGCGTGCCCAGGATCGAGACCAACACCTGGCTCTGGGTGGCTGCACTTGCGGCAATCCTCGTCGCGACCGTGTTCCGCGAGACGAGGTCCGGACGGTTCGCCGTCGCCACGCGCGACGACGAGATCGCCGCCGGTGCCATCGGGATCGATCGGTTCTGGCCGCGCTGGACGGCGTGGGTGATCAGCGTCGCCGTGGTCGGGCTGGCCGGTGCGCTGCGCGTCCAGGCGGTCGGCAGCACGAACCCGAAGCAGTACACGCTCGACGTCGCCGTGCTGGTGCTCGCCATGCTCGTCGCCGGTGGCATGCGCACCGTCACCGGCGCCTTCGTCGGGACGGTCGTGGTCACGGTGGGCAACGAGGTGTTCCGCCAGATCGGTGACGCCCAGGAGATCGAACGCCTTCCCGACCTGTTCCTCAGCGTGGTGCTGCTGGCGGTCATGCTGCTGCGCCCCGGCGGCCTGCTCGGCGACGCCGACGTCGCCGGGTGGCTGCGCGAACGAGCCCGCCGCCGGGTCCGAGGGTCTCCGGCGCCCCAGGGGGTCGTCACACCCTCGGATGCCGCGAAACCCTCGGATGGGGGTGCGGGGGCGGGCGGGGACCTGGAGGCGTCGGGGATCACGGTGCGCTTCGGCGGGTTCGTGGCGCTGGCCGATGCCGGCGTGCGGGTGCGGCCCGGCGAGGTGGTCGGCCTGATCGGCCCGAACGGGGCGGGCAAGACGACCCTGTTCAACGTCGTGACCGGCATCGTGGCCGAGGAGGCGGGCACCGTCACGCTCGGTGATCGCGACCTGACCTCCGAGGCGCCGCACCGGATCGCCCGGGCCGGTCTGGCGCGGACGTTCCAGAACCTCCGGCTGTTCGGGACGCTGTCGGTGCACGAGAACGTCGCCCTCGCTGCGCTCAGCGCGGCCCACTTCCGGCCCGACGCCCCTGCCGTCGACGTCGAGGAGCTGATCGAGCAGGCCGGCCTCGCCGAGGTCGCCGCCCGCCAGGCGTCGACGCTCGACTACGGCCGCCAGCGCCGCCTCGAGCTGGCCCGGGCCGCGGCCCTGGCGCCGGCGTACCTGCTGCTCGACGAGCCGACGTCCGGGATGAGCGACACCGAGAGCCGGGCGATGGTCGACCACGTCCGGGCGACGGCGCGCCTCGTCGGTGCCGGGGTCCTGGTGATCGACCACGATCTCGCCTTCATCACCCGCATCAGCGATCACGTCGTCGTGCTCGCCGCCGGCCGAGTCCTGGCCGAGGGGACGCCCGACGCCGTGCGGGCCGAACCCGCCGTCGCCGAGGCCTATCTCGGTCGTCGCGCCGTCGCCGACTGAGGGTCCTTCCCGCCGACCGGTCAGGTCTCCCACTCGACGGGGACGGCGAGCGGGCCGCGGAACTCGAACCCCCGCACCTCGACGTCGCCGGCCAGCCGCAGGCCAGGGAGCCGGTCGAGCAGGCGTTCGACCCCGATGCGGACCTGCTGGCGGCCGAGCCACTCACCCAGGCACCGGTGCGCTCCCGTGGCGAAGGCGAGGTGCGATCCGTCGCGGCGGTCGATGTCGAAGCGGTCGGGATCGGCGAAGCGGCGTGGATCGCGGTTGGCGGCGGTGAGGACGGCGGCGACCAGTTCGCCCTTCGGGATCGTCACGCCGGACAGCTCGACGTCGGCGACGGCCTGGCGCGTCGCCGTCCCGACCGGCGAGTGGTAGCGGAACGTCTCCTCGATCACCCGCCGCAGCGCGCTGTTGTCGGCCGCCACCGCGGCGGCCACGTCCGGGCGCGACAGCAGCTCGAACATCACGAGGCCGACCCCGTCACGCGGCTCGTTGATGCCACCGGAGATCATCAGCCGGACGTTGTTGACGATCTCGTCCCGGTCCAGTCCGGCGGCGAGGTAGCCGGCCAGCTCGTCGGACGGATCGGCGAGCTCGCGGTCGAGCGCCTCGCCCAGCTCGGCCTGGGCGGCCGTGGCGACGGCGGCCTTGTGCGGATCGTCCTCGAAGTTGGCCAGCCCGATGCAGAGGCCGCGGCACCACCGTGCGAGGTCCCGCCACTCCACGTGGCGCAGGCCCAGCGCAGCGATCAGCGACACGTTGGCCAGCGGTTCGGCGAACTCGGTCATCAGGTCGGCGCGGCCTCGGTCGGCGAAGCGGTCGATCAGCTCGTCGAACAGCGCCGGCAGCCGTTCACGCACCATCGGCCCTGCCGTGGCGGCGGCGAAAGGTGGCCGCATCGCCGCCTGCTGGCGGTCGTGGGCGGCGCCGTCGAGGGTCAGCATCGTCTCGCCCAGCACGGATCGCAGCCAGCTCGGCTCGGTGGCGGCAGAGAACGTCTCCGGCTGACGGCACACCAGCTCGACGTCGGACCACCGGGTGACGAACCAGAGGTCCATGGACTCGACGTGGCACACCGGCGCCTCGGCCAGCAGCCGGGCGAGGATTGGATGCGGATCCGCCTCGAGCTCGTCGAGCGAGATCACCGGCACGAACCTACGCCGATCGCGACCATCGGCCGATGGGCGAAGATGGCGCGATGGCCCGCATCCCGTATCCCGACCCCGACACGCTCGAGCCGGCCACGGTCGAGTTCCTCGGGCGCCTGCCCGACCTCAACATCTTCCGGATGCTGGCCGGCGGGGAAGGGCTGCTCGCTGCGTTCGGCAGGTTCGGCAACCACTCTGCTGTACAAGACCGCGCTCGATCCCGTGCTGCGCGAGATCGCCATCGTGCGCGTCGGCGTGGTCACGGGAGCCAGCTACGAGCTGCACCAGCACGAGGAGATCAGCCGGCGCCTCGGGATGAGCGAGGAGCTGCTGGCGGCGGTGCGCGAGGGGCCGGACGCTCCCGGGCTCGACGAGTTGCAGGCGAAGGTGGTCGCCTACACCGACGACCTCATCGACAACGTGCGGGCGTCGGACGCCACGTTCGATCCGCTGCGGCGAGAGCTCACGACTCGCGAGCTGCAGGAGCTGACCGTGACGATCGGCTTCTACCTCGCCGTGGCGCGGTACCTCGAGACGTTCGGCGTCGACATCGAGGTACCGGGGCAGACGCCGGGTCTCACGATGCCCGCCGGCGGTACCGTCCAGCGCGATGACTGATCAGCTGCAGCCGTTCCCGGACGGATGGGAGCGGGCCCTCGTGATCGCCGCCCACCCCGACGACATCGAGTGGGGCGCGGCCGCCGCCGTCGCGGCGTGGACTGCAGCCGGGCGGACCGTGGCCTACGTGCTGGTCACGTCCGGCGAGGCCGGGATCGACACCATGGACCCCGAGGGTGCGACGGTCGCCCGGCAGGCCGAGGAGCGAGCCAGCGCCGACATCGTCGGCGTGCAGGACGTCGAGTTCCTCGGCCACCCCGACGGTCGCATCGAGGAGGGCCTGGCGTTGCGCCGTGACCTCGCCGCGGTGATCCGCCGCCACCGGCCGGACATCGTGATCGGCCAGAACCACGAGGAGCGCTGGGGCGACGCACCGGGATCCGGCTGGAACAGCTCCGACCACCGCGCCGTCGGGAGGGCCACGATCGACTCGGTCTCCGACGCCGGCAACCGCTGGATCTTCCCCGAGCTGGCCGCCAACGAGCCATGGAGCGGGGTGCAGTGGATCGCCGTCAGCGGCTCGGCGCGGCCGACCCACGCCGTCGACGTCACGGAGGTGCTGGAGGTCGGCGTGCGCTCCCTGAGTGCCCACGCCGAGTACCTGCGGGCGCTCGGTGTGGACGACACCGAGCACTTCGCTCGCCAGCTCCTCGAGGGCCAGACGTCCGGCAACGCCGAACGCTTCGCCGGTCGCCCGGCCGTCGCCTTCGAGTTGATCCCCGGACCGGCCGCCCCGTCCGATGACGACTGATCGCCGGCGCGTCTCGTCGGGCAGCCCGTTCGAGGCCACCGTCGGGTACTGCCGGGCCGTCGCCGTCGCCGATCGGATCTGGGTCGCCGGCACGGCGCCGATCTGGCCGGACGGCTCCGTCGCCGGCGATGCCGGCGACCAGGCTCGCCGCTGCTTCGAGATCATCGGCGCCGCGCTGGACGAGCTGGGCAGCTCGCTGGCCGACGTGGTGCGGGTGCGCGTGTACCTGGTCGACGCCGCTGATTTCGACGCCGTGGCCGCCGTGCACGGCGAGCTCTTCCGCGACGTCCGCCCCGTCAACACCACGGTGGTGGTCGCCACGCTGCTCGACCCCCGCTGGAAGGTGGAGATCGAGGTGGACGCCGTCACCTGACGGCCGTCAATCCGGCGGCGGGAGCAGGTAGACGGAGTAGGCGCTGCCGCGTGATTCCAGTTCGGCGAGCTCCGTGAGCAGCTGCTCGTCGACGGCGGCGTAGGCCAGCAGGACGTCGCGCGACGCCGGCTCGCCGCGCGCCGGAACGGCTTGCCCCTGGGACGCCAGCTCCTCGTCGATCCGGGCGCGCAGCTCGTCGGCGCGGGCCCGCTCGGCGGGTGCCAGCGGGTCGTGCTGGGCCAGCCTGGTCGCCCCGGGCGGCGGCTCGTACCCGGGGCCGGCGTCGTCGCCCCCGACCAGCAGCAGCGTCGCGTCCACGGCGCGGCCGTCGGCGGTGCGCCACGACTCGAAGGCGGGCTGGTACTCGGGCGGGACGAAGACGTCGAGGCCGCGACGATCGAGGTCGTAGTAGAGGCCCATTCCCGTCCCGCCCCAGCCGTCGATCCACTCGAGCCGGTAGGTGTCGCCCGGCGAGAGTCCGGCCACGACCTGCGGTCCGAGCTGGCCGACGGCATCGGACGCCTCCTGCTCCGGCACGGTCGCCGGCACCGCTCGCCCGCCGAGCACGAGGGCGAGCACGGCGGCGACGGTCAGTGCGATGGCCGCCGCCACCTGGCGATGCCGGGCGTCACGCAGGAGCGAGACGGTGGACCAGAGGATCGAGAGCCAGGTGAACCCGGCGATCACCCACCACCACTGCACGACGTAGTCGAACACCGGACCCGACACGCTGGCCGTCGACGCCACACCGAGGGCGGCGGCGGTGATCGTGACGATGGCCAGCCGTCCCGCCGCGCCGGCGCCCCGCCGCGCCGCCAGCCAACCGAGGACGCCGGCGGCGACCAGCAGGCCGATGGCGGGGAGCACCGGACCCTCGGGCACGCCGAACGGACCGTCGTCGCCGCCGGCCAGCCAGGCGCCGGGGAGGCCGAGCTCGGTGCCCATCACCCCGAACGCCGCCCGCCAACCCGCCGTCGGTTCGCCCGGGTCCGTGGCGTGGGTGAGCAGCGCGCCGAGGTTGCCGTCGTCACCGAACAGCTGCTGCAGCACCGGCGGCAGTCCAGAGCACCACGGCGACACCGGCGGCGAGGAGCAGGCTGCGCCCGCCGCCCGTGGCTGCCTCGGCCTCATCACCTCGCCGGGTGTGCCACGCCAGCACCCCCGCAAGCGCGCCGATGCCGGCGGCCAGCAGGACATAGCCGACGTGGGCCTGGACGACGAACGTGCCCGTCGCCACCAGGAGCGGTGCCATGTGCAGGTCCCCTTCGCCGACCGACCACGCCAGCAGCAAGAACAGCAGGAACACGAGCACGGGGACCTGCGGGTTCCACGGATCCGACAGCAGGGCCGGACCGAGCGCCGTGCACAGCACCGAGCGCGATGAGCGCCACCAGCCCGACGAGCGGCCAGCCACCACGACGGCGGGCGACGAGGACGGCCCCGACGAGGGCCGCGGCGTTGATCGGCCAGCGCGCCGATCAGCGCGCCGTGCGCGGCGAACACCCACGTGAACGGGGCGAGGATCCAGAACAGCAACGGCCCCGGGTGGTCCCACCCCCAACGCGACCACGCGCCGGTCAGCGGTGTCCGCGAACCGCCGACCTCACCCACCTGGAGCAGTTCGAGCGCGACGTCACCGGACGGGTGGTAGTCGCGGGTGGCGATGGCCACCAGGGAGACGACGATCGGGAGCGAGACGGCGGCGACGGCGATCAGCACGGCGATCCGCTCGAGCGACGTTGCTCGCCAGGACGTCACACGTCAGGAGCCGGGTACGCCAGGTCGTCGATCACCTCGGCGCCGTCGACGGCGAGCAGCATCGCCGGCGGTCCGACCACCTTGGCGGCACGGCTCCCACCGCCGACGACGATGCGCGGCCGCTCCATCACCCGCCCGTCGATCCACAGGGGCATCCCGGGCGGGAGCGCGAACGGGGTCACCCCACCGATCGTCATCCCGGTGACCTGCTCGGTCACGTCCGGCGGGGCGAACGACGCCTTGCGCACCCCGAGCCGTTTGCGCACGACCCGGTTGACGTCGAGGCGCGTGTTCGCCAGCACGAGGCACACCGCGTACGGCGCAGGATCGGCCCGACCGGCGACGAGGATGGCATTGGCCGATTCGTCCATCGCGTAGCCGTAGGCGGCGCAGAACTCGGCGGTGTCCGCCAGCGCCGGGTCGCAGTCGATCACCTCGACGTCCGGGATGCCGGCGACCGCCGCCCGCACGCGCTCCTCCGTCGGGTCCATGGATGGGCGACACTAGGCCGATGGGCGCCGATCTCACCGGAGCGACCGTCGAGCTCTTGCAGACGCTGATCCGCAACCGCTGCGTCAACGACGGTACGCCCGGATCAGGGGAGGAGACGCGCAACGCCGACGTCCTCCAGGGCATCGTGGCGGGGCCGGGTGTCGACGTGCAGCGTTGGGAGCCGGTCCCCGGTCGGGCCTCGTTCGTCGCTCGGATCGAGGGGCGCGATCCGACGGCACCGAGCCTGTGCCTGATGGGCCACACCGATGTGGTGCCGGTGCACGCCGGCGGCTGGCGCGAGGATCCGTTCGGCGGCGAGCTGATCCGCAGCCCGGACGGCATCGACGAGGTGTGGGGGCGCGGTGCGGTCGACATGCTCAACCTCACGGCGTCGATGGCCGTGGCGTTCCGCGACCTCGCCGACCGTGGGATCCGCCCGCGCGGCGACCTCCTCTACTTCGCTGTGGCGGACGAGGAAGCGGGCAGCGCGGTCGGCGCCCGATGGGTCGCCGAGCACGATCCGGAGGCGATCCGCTGCGACTACGTCCTGACCGAGAGCGGTGGCCTGCACGAGGGCCCACCCGAGGCGCCCGTCATCGGGGTCACGGTGGCCGAGAAGGGGGTGGCGTGGCGGCGCCTGCGCGTGCGCGGCGCGCCGGGGCACGGCTCCATGCCGTTCCGCATCGACAACGCGCTGGTCAAGGCGGCGGCCGTCGTGCAACGACTCGCCGAGTACCGACCGGCGCCCCGCTTCCACGAGCTGTGGCCGGCGCGGGTCGAGTCGCTCGGCCTGCCCGACGAGGTCAAGGCAGCGCTGCTCGACCCGGCGCGCATCGACGCCGCGCTCGACGAGCTGCCGAGCGCCGCCGCCGCAGCCCACCTCCACGCCTGCACCCACACGACCTTCTCGCCGAACCTGATCGACGGCGGGGTGATGAAGACCAACGTCATCCCCGACGACGTGCTCCTCGACGTCGACGTGCGCACGCTCCCCGGCGAGTCCACCGACGAGGTGACGGCGCACCTGCGGGAGGCGCTCGGCGACCTCGCCGACCACGTCGAGATCGAGGTGCTGATGGACGATCCGGCGTCGATCAGCCGCGTCGACACACCGTTGTGGGATGCCCTCAACCGGGCCGTGACCGTGCCGTTCCCCGGCGCCCGGCTGGCGCCGCAGTTCTCGGTCGGGTTCACCGACGCCCGCGTGTTCCGCGACCTCGGCGCCATCGCCTACGGCGCCGGCCTGTTCAGCCCGCACGTCGACCCGGCCGAGTTCGGCCGCCGCTTCCACGGCCACGACGAGCGCGTCGACGTCGAGTCGCTGGCGCTGACCGTCGAGCTGTGGCAGCGCGTGGTCGCCGACCTGATGGCCTGAGCGGGCGGTCAGACGCCGGTGTCGATCGGGCTCGCCGGCGGGCCGTCGGCGAGCAGCTCGCCGAGCAGCGCCGGGAGGCGGCGCGGCGCGAACACGACCTCGTCGTCGGCGGCCGCCGCGGCGAGCTCGGCGGTCGTCCACCACCGCAGCTCGTGCAGCCGTTCCGCCCGCAGCTGCTCCCAGGTCAGCCGCGGCGTGGGTTCGAACTCCGCCGTGCGCACGAGGTAGATCCGGTCGCGCTGGCCGTCCCACCGCCCATCGACGAACGGGACGATGTGCAGGCGGTCCCAGACATGCGGCCCGAGCTCGACGTCCTGCAGCCCGAGCTCCTCGTCGAGCTCACGCAGCAGCGTGGCGCGGTCGTCCTCGCCCTCCTCCTGGCCCCCGCCGGGCGTGGCCCACACCGTGGCCGTCGGGAACTCGAAGCGCACGAGGAGCACGCGGTCGGCCGGATCGAGCACCACCGCGCGGACCGACGAACGGATCCGCAGGTGCTCCGTGGTCCGCTCGTCCACCGGGCGAGTCAGTCGTTCGGCGCGTCCGACAGGCCGTCGTTGAACGCCTTGTACAGGTCGTAGATCGACTTGCACTCCTGGCACAGCGGCAGCTGCTTCGGATCCCGCGACGGCACCCACACATGACCGCACAGCGCCTCGATCGGCGTCCCGTAGATGCGCGCCTCCAGCACCTTGGCCGTGGCCGACTCTCCGGGCTCCACCTTCACGATGTGCGCATGCTGGGGTTCACCGGGCTCGACGACCTCCTCGAGCTCCTCGACGAGCGCGGGAGCCGGACGTGTCGGCGCCGGACGGGTCGGCGCGGGGGCGACACCGGGCGCAGCCATGGCGCCCAGTCAACCAGCTCGGGGATCGGGGCCGAGGAGGTCCCACCGGTTGCCGGCCACGTCGACGAAGACCACCACCTCGCCATAGGGCTCGGTGCGTGGCCGTCCCACGAACCGGACACCGGCCGCCTCCATCCGCCGCAGCGTCGACCCGAAGTCATCGACGCGGAGGAAGTGGCCGACCCGGCCGCCGACCTGACGGCCGACGGCGGCCACCTGCTCGTCGCCGTCGGCGACGGCGAGCAGGAGCCCGGTCGCCGCCCCGGGCGGGCGGACCACGACCCACCGCTTCGGCCGCCCGTCGTTCGTCGCCGCCGGCTCATCGGCGGTGACCTCGAAGCCGAGCACGCCGACGAAGAAGTCGATCGCCGCGTCCTGGTCCTCGACGAGGAGCGTCACGAGGTCGAGCTGCACGCCGCCAACCTACGGTCGGCGACCGTTGCCGACCGTTGCCGACCGGTGCCGACCGGTGCCCGCCGGTCAGGACAGCGTCGCCAGCTCGGCGACCACGTTGGCCCGGGCCCGGGCCCCCCAACGGCGCCGGCCGGTCGCCGTCGCGTAGAGCGGCGCCCGCTCCAGCATGCCCCGCAGGACCGCGCCTCGACCGGTGCGCCACGCCGCCTCGTCCACGTGGGCGTACTCGCTGCGCACGCCGGTGACGTAGGCCTCGTAGGCCGCTGGGTCGCTGCCCAGCACGGCCAGGTCGGCGTCCACCAGGACGTTGACGTCGGCCGAGCCGCTCGGCGCGTGGTCCGCCGTCGCCTGCACCAGCTGGGCCACCGTGTCGGCGCGCGCCGTGGGCCAGCCCAGCTCGATCAGCACCCGGCGGGCCAGGGCTGCGCTCTGCGCCTCGTTGTCCGTCGCTCTCGCGTCGTAGACGGCGTCGTGGAAGAAGGCGGCGACGACGATGGCGTCGAGGTCGTCGACCGGCTCCTCGACCGCCAGTTCCTGGACGTGGCGGACCACCCAGGTGACGTGGCGGACGGTGTGGTAGCGGCGGTGGGCCTGGCGGTGTCGCCCGACGACGTCGTCGAACGCTGCCTCAGCGTCCGGTGACGTCCCGACGGCCGCCGCCCACGCGGCCCGCAGCTCGCTGTCGTCCGGCACGGCCCGAGTCTTGCCCTCGCGCGTGGGGCTGGACTCCTCCGGCAGACTGCGTGCGATGGCGGTCCTCGTTGACGAACCCCGCTGGTGGTGGCGCGGCCGCAAGTGGTGCCACCTCGTGAGCGACTCGTCGCTCGACGAGCTGCACGAGTTCGCGGCGGGCCTCGGCATCCCGCGCCGCGGGTTCCAGGGCGACCACTACGACGTGCCCGAGGAGCACCGCGACGAGGTGGTGGCGGCCGGTGCGGTGGAAGTCGAGAGTCGCGAGCTGGTGCGCCGGCTGCGCGCCGCCGGGCTGCGGCTGACCCCGGCGCAGCGGCGGGCCCGCACCGGCTGATCACGACCACCTCGGCGGCTCGGCGAGGAGATCGCGTGGGCACCACGCCGTCGGTGGCCCCAGGTCATCCGAGATGACGAACCACTCGAGCAACTCGACGCCGGCCTGCTCGGCCGCTTCGCTGGCCTCCAACCAGCGGTCGGTATCGCCGGCGAGCGGCCCACCGCCGGGCCGGACGGAGGCGACGACGAGGGCTGCGGCGCCCTCCGCATCGACGAGCGAACCCGCCAGCCGCTCGACGATCTCGACCACGGCGTCGGGCTCGTCGGTGCCGTCGACGACGACGACGGTGCGCCCTCGGCGGTCGCCGTCGAGCACGAGCACCACGACCTCCGAGCGCATCGGGCGGGTGACCGCCAAGCGGATGACGGCCAACGCCGCGTCGGCGGAATCGACGGGGTCGATGCCAGCGCGCGGCGGCCGGTGCACCCCACAGAACTGGGACACGTGAACCCTCCCTTGGTGCCGGGCTCGGAGGCCCGTACGGGTGAGGGGGACGTCGGTGGCGGTGAACCTACGCCAGGGGTGTCACGACGGACGGGGCTGCGCGGCCAGCTCGCCCGCCGCCCGGGCGGGCAGGCGACTGACGGCGACGGCGACGCCCGCCCCACCGGCCACGATCAGCACGGCGACGGCGATCGAGCTGCCGCCGGCGATGAGCCCGATCGCCGGTGACGCGACGAGGAACCCGAGCCGCGCGCCCGACGAGAACGCCGCCATGCCGGAGTGCGAGCCGTGGGTCAGGTCGCTGGCGGCGCGGAACAGCAGCGGGAACAACGTCGACAAGCCCAGTCCGGTCACGATCAACCCCGCGCCCGCGGCGACCGGGTGGGGCGCCAACGTGGCGATCGCGACGCCGACCGCGGCCAGCGCGGCCCCGCACCGTCGAGTGGGCTCCGACCCGAACCGGTCGGTGGCGTGGTCGCCGACGATGCGGCCGATGAGCATCCCACCGGCGACGGCTACGAAACCGAGGCCCGCGGCGCCCGGCCCGAGGTCGAAGCGGTCCGCCATCATCAGCGCGGCCCACTCGTTCGGCGGGGCCTCGGCCAGCGCCACGGCCACGCCGACGAGGAGCAGTCGCAGCAGGATCGAGCGCGGCCACGAGCGCTCCGGGGTGGGCGCTCGTCGCTCCCGTTCACGGGTGGCCGCCGTGGTGGGCAGCAGCCAACGGGCGGCCACTGCCGTCATCCCGACGAGCACGACGGCCGTGATCAGCAACTGGGTCCGTAGCTCCAGGCCGACCTGGGCGGCCCGGCTGGCCAACAGCCCGCCCACGACGCTGCCCGCCGACCACAGCGCGTGGAAGCGGGAGATGATCGACGACCCACCGCGGCGCTGCAGCTCGACGGCCTGGGCGTTCATCGACACGTCCGTCAGACCGTCGAGCGAGCCGAGCAGGACCAGGGTGGCGAACACGAGGACAGCGCTCGGCGCCACGCCCATCAGCGGCAGCGCGATCGACAGGCCGGCCGACGTGAGCGCCGTCATCGCGCGGCTCCCGAACCGGTCGACCAGCCGGCCGCTCATCAAGCTGGCGGCCAACCCGCCCACGCCGCTGCCGACGAGCGCGATGCCGAGCGTGCGGTCGGAGACATCGATGCGCTCCTGGATCTCGGGCAGGCGTGGGAACCACGAGGCGAACGTCACGCCGTTGACGAAGAAGACCAAGCCGATGGCGATGCGTGCCGACCGGGAACGACCGACCCTGGGTTCCGTAGCGTGGTGGGTCATGGCCGCCGTCACGATCTACCACAACCCGCGCTGCACCAAGTCCCGCCAGGCGATGGCGGTCGCCGACGAGTTGGGTGTCGAGGTCGACGTCGTGCGGTACCTCGATGACCCGCCCGATGCCGCCACCCTGCGGACGATCGTCGACAAGTTGGAGGGGCCCGTCGATCGACTCGTGCGGCGCGACCGCTGGGACGAGCTCGGCGTGACCGAGGACGACGTGGCCACGGCCGACGCCGTCGTCGACGTGCTGGCGCGCCACCCGCAACTGCTCGAGCGGCCGCTGCTGGTGACCAGCGACCGTGCGGTGATCGGCCGTCCGACGGAGCGGGCCCGGGAGCTGCTCGACGCCGTCGACGGATGATCGACGTGAAGCGCGACTGAAGCGACCCGCGACGAGGACGTGGTGCGACGTGGACGGCACGACAGCCACGCTGCTCTGCGCTCGGTGTTCGAGCGGTACGTGTCGACGTCAGTCCGTCGGCGGACGGCGCAGGCGCTTGGTCTCCGACCGGCGGCGCTTGTCGTCGGCCCGCCGGCGCCGGGACCCAGCGCTCGGGCGGGTCGGTCGCCGCCGCGGCGGCGGCGGCGCGATCGCTCCTGCGACCAGGCGTGCGAGGCGCTCCGCGGCCAGCTCGCGGTTGCGCAGCTGCGAACGGCGGTCGGAGGCCGTGACCGTCACGACGCCGTCGATCATCGCCGCGCCGAGCCGCTGGCGGGCCCGCTCACGCTGCGCCGCCGTCAGCACGGGCGAGGCGAGGAGGTCCCACGACAGCTCGACGCGGGAGTCGGTGGTGTTGACGTGCTGGCCACCGGCCCCCGACGACCTCGAGAAGCGCCACTGCAGCTCGGTGACGGGGATGGTGACGTGCGGGTCCACCACGACGTCGTCCACCTCGTCAGTGTGCTGCGCGGGCTCGGCGTGCACACTTTCGGCATGCGACTCGGCCTGTTCAGCATCAACATGGGAGCGTGCGCCCAGCCGACCGGGCTGGCCGAGACGGCGGCGGCCGCCGAACGCGCCGGCTTCGAATCGGTCTGGGCTGGCGAGCACGTCGTGCTGCCGGATCCGCAGGTGCCGCCGTCGCCGATGGCCCCGCAGGACGCCGCGCTCGACCCGCTGCTGGCGCTGGCGTGGGCCGCCGCCAACACGTCGACGGTGCGCCTGGCCACCGGCATCGTGATCATGCCGCAGCGCAACCCGGTCGTCCTCGCCAAACAGGTCGCCAGCCTGGACGTGCTCAGCGGAGGACGGGTGACGCTGGGCGTCGGCGTCGGGTACCTGGAGCCCGAGTTCCGGGCGATCGGCGCCAACTACGACGAGCGCGGAGCGGTGACCGACGAGTACCTGGCGGCCATGGCGTCGCTCTGGTACGACGAGCACCCGCAGTTCCACGGGCGGTTCGCCGACTTCGCCGGTGTCGATGCCCACCCGCGGCCGGTGCAGCAGCCGATCCCGATCGTCGTCGGCGGGCACTCGGCGGCGGCGTATCGCCGATCGGTCGCAGGTGCCCAGGGTTGGTACGGGTTCGCCCAGCGGCCCGAGGACACGGCGGCGTCGCTGGCCGGCCTGGCCGAGGCGGGCGACCGCGTCGACCGGGCCGAGTCGCTCGGTCGGCTGGAGATCTCCGTCACGCCACGGGGACGGCTGACGGCCGAGACCGCCGCAGCGTTCGCCGAGCTCGGCGTCGACCGGCTGGTCGTGATGCCGAGACCTGGGACCGACGTCCAGGAGACCATCGACACGGCGTTGGCCGCCGTCGCCGACCTCCCCTGACCGCAACCCATCCATCGGAGGGTTTCCTGCATCGGAGGGTCAGGTGCGGGGAAGCCCCGCAGGAAACCCTCGAATGCACGAAACCCTCGGATGGGCTACTCGAGGGTGGCGTAGTCGGTGGAGCGGTCGGCGGTGCGCTGGCCGCGCACCTCGGCGGCGCAGTCGGCCAGATCGCCGAGGTACTCGTCGATGACCTCGGCGTTGCCGTAGCTGACCGTCGAGTGCAGGGTGTCGGGCGGACCCTGGCGGTCGTGGTACCACCCCCGCCGACCCAGCGCGTCGCCGAGGGCGAACACGTCCAGGGGGTGGTCCGCAGCCGGGTCCGCCGCCATCGCGACCACGTGGTACGAGCCGCCGCCGAGGACCCGTCCGCCGTCCGTGGCGGCGATCCCGGCGCGCATCCGGTCGGCCGTGTGCAGCACGATCCCGGTCCGTTCGAGGTAGCCGTCCACACCCAGGTGGGCCATCACCGCCCAGGCGGCGGCCATCGGGAGCCCGGCGCGTGTCCCCTGCAGGTTCGGTGAGGCGTAGAACCCGCCGAGCCAACCGTCGAAGACGAACGTCTGGTAGCGCCGCAGCTCCTTGGTGCGGTGGAGGATGACCGACACGCCCTTGGGGGCGTAGCCGAGCTTGTGGATGTCGGCGGAGATCGAGTGGACGCCGTCGACACGGAAGTCCCACGGCGGCACGGGTCGCCCGAGCAGCTCGGCGAACGGCAGCACGAACCCACCCATGCAGGCGTCGACGTGGCAGTTGGCGTCGACCGATGCGGCGATCTCGGCGATCTCCGGGATCGGATCGACGACGCCCTGCGGGTACTGCGGCGCCGATCCGACGACGAGCACGGTGTTCGGTCCGACGGCCGCCGCCATCGCATCGAGGTCGGCCGTCCAGTCGGCGAGGACCGGCACCTTGACCACACGCATGCCGAACAGGTGGGCCGACTTGTGGAACGCCGCGTGGGCGCTCTCCGCCAGCACGATCTCGGGGTCGGTGATGCCCCGCTCGATCCGGCCGCGCTCACGCGCCGCCAGCACGGCGCACTGGATCGACTCCGTCCCGCCGCTGGTGAGGAACCCGCCGGCGGTGTCGGGGCCGTGCAGCAGTCCGGCCGTCCACCCGACGACCTCGGACTGGATCTGCCCGAGCGACGGGAAGGCCTTGGTGTTCAGCGCGTTCTCGTGGAGGTACAGCTGCGCCGCCCGGGCAGCCACCTCGTGCACCGACGGACCACCGTCGTACACCAAGCTGAACGTACGCCCACCGGCCCAGTCGACATCGTCGGTCCGCTTGGCCGCCAGCTCCGACATCACGTCGTCGACCGGGCGACCCTGACGAGGCAGGTCCATCACGGGATGGTGGCACGTCGAACCGTGGGCCGGCGTGCGCTACCGGGCGACGAAGTACTTGGCCTGAGGATGGTGGCAGATGATCGCCGAGGTGGTCTGCTCCGGCTGGTACTGCCAGCCCGTCTCCTCGCTGACCTCGATGCCCAGCCGGTCGGCACCGAGCAGGCGGGCCACCGTGGCGTTGTCCTCCAGGTCGGGGCAGGCGGGGTACCCCCACGAGTACCGGCCGCCCCGGTACTGCTGGCGGAACAGGCCACCAACGGTCGGGCCGTCCTCGTCGACGAAGCCCAGCTCCTGGCGGATCCGGCGGTGCCACAGCTCGGCCAGCGCCTCGGCCATCTCGACCCCGAGGCCGTGCAGCAGCAGGTACTGCTGGTACTCGTTGCGGGCGAACAGCTCCGCCGCCGCCTCGCTGACCGCGGCGCCCATCGTGACGATGTGGAACGCCGCGTAGTCCACCTCGTCCGATTCCACCGGGCGGAAGAAGTCGGCGATGCACAGGAACGGCGCCGCCTTCTGGCGCGGGTAGTGGAACCGCGCCGCCTCGCTCGTGCGCGCCTCGTCGGTCCAGATCACGAGGTCGTCGCCATCGCCGTTGGCCGGGAAGTACCCGTAGACCACCTGGGGCACGAGCACCCCGGACGCCTTGGCTGCGCCGAGCTGCTCGCGGAACGTCGAGCGGATGCGGGTCTTGAACTCCTCGTCGTTCTCGGGCCGCTCGGTGCCACCGTCCTGGATCCGCTCCGGGCGGAACTGCCACTGGTTGCGGTACAGCGCGGTCTCGTTGACGTACTCGGCGATCTCGTCGAGCCCGATGCCCTTGACCACCCGGCTGCCGAGGAACGGCGGCGTGAAGACCTCGTTGTCGGCGGCGACGTCGGGGGAGCGGCGAGGCAGCTCCACGGCGAGCTCGGCCTGGCCCGACCGCTCGGGGAGCACCCGACCCGTGGGCACCCGACCGAAGTCCTCGTCCCACTCGCCCGAGCGCTTCATCCCCATCAACGCCTCCAGCGTCGACAGCCCTTCGAACGCGTCGCGCCCGTAGAACAGCCGCCCCTGGTACAGCTCGCGCAGGTCGCGCTCGACGTAGCGCCGCGTCAGCGCCGCGCCGCCCAGCAGCACTGGCAGATCCGCCAGCCCCAGGTTGTTCAGCTCCTCCAGGTTGTCGCGCATGATCAATGTCGATTTGACCAGCAGCCCGCTCATGCCGAGGGCGTCGGCCTCGACCTCCTTGACCTTGGCCACCATCTCGGAGATCGGCACCTTGATGCCCAGGTTGTGGACCTCGTAGCCGTTGTTCGTGCAGATGATGTCGACGAGGTTCTTGCCGATGTCGTGCACGTCGCCCTTGACGGTGGCCAGCACGAGCTTGCCCTTGCTCGTCGAACCGCCGATGCGCTCCATGTGCGGTTCGAGGTAGGCGACGGCCGTCTTCATCGTCTCCGCCGACTGCAGCACGAACGGCAGCTGCATCTGGCCGGAGCCGAACAGCTCGCCGACGACCTTCATGCCGCCGAGCAGCACGTCGTTGACGATCTCCAGGGCGACAAGGCCGCTCGCCAGCGCCTCGTCGAGGTCGGCGGTCAGACCGTCGCGGTCGCCGTCGACGATGCGGTGGTGCAGGCGCTCCTGGACCGGGAGGCCGGAACGGTCCGGCTTCTCGGTCTTCGTCGACTTGACGTCGGCGAACACCTCGAGCAGCTGCTGCAGTGGGTCGTAGGTGTCCGTCACGCCGTCGACCACGGAGGTTCGCCGCCGGTCCCACACCAGGTCGAGGCAGACCTCGCGCTGGTCGTCGGGCAGCCGGTTGAGGGGGACGATCTTGCCGGCGTGGACGATCGCCGAGTCCAGCCCCGCCTGCACGGCCTCGTGGAGGAACACGCTGTTCAGCGTGTGCCGGGCGGCGGGGTTGAGCCCGAAGCTGACGTTGGACACACCGAGCGTGGTGTGCGCGCCGGGGATCTCGGCCTTGATCCGCTTGATCGCCTCGAGCGTGTAGATGGCGTCGCGGCGCAGGTCGTCGTCGCCCGTCGACAGCGGGAACGTCAGCGCATCGAAGATCAGGTCGGTGGCCGACAACCCGTAGCGCTCGGTGGCGATCTCGTGGATGCGATGGGCGATCTCCAGCTTCCACTCGACGTCACGGGCCTGCCCCCGCTCGTCGATCAACAGGCAGATGACGGCCGCGCCGTACTCGCGGGCCAGCGACATCACCCGGTCGAAGCGGCTGTCGGGCAGCTCGCCGTCCTCCAGGTTGGCCGAGTTGAGGATCGGCCGCCCGCCGATGTGCTGGAGGGCGGCCTCGATCACGGGGGTCTCCGTGGAGTCGAGCACCAGTGGCACGCTCGACTGCGTGGCGAACCGCTTGGCGATCTCGTCCATGTCGACGGCGCCGTCCCGCCCGACGTAGTCGACGCAGACGTCGAGCACGTGGGCGCCCTCGCGCACCTGCTCGTTGGCCATCTTCGTGCAGGTGTCCCAGTCGCCGGCCAGCATCGCCTCGCGGAACGCCTTGGAACCGTTGGCGTTGGTCCGCTCGCCGATGATCAGGAACGACAGGTCCTGCTCGATCGGCACCGGGCTGTAGATCGAGGCCACGCTCGGCTCGCTGACGGGCGCACGGGATGCCGGCGTGAGGTCACGGACCGCGTCGACGACCTGGCGCAGGTGCTCCGGAGTCGTGCCGCAGCACCCGCCGACCACGTGGATGCCCAGCTCGGAGACGTGGCGGGCGTGGAACTCGGCCAGCTGCTCGGGGGTCAGGTCGTAGTGGGTGCGCCCGTCGACCACGCTCGGCAGGCCGGCGTTGGGCAGCACGCTGATCGGCAGCGGCGAGTGGCGGTTGAGGTAGCGCAGGTGCTCCTGCATCTCGGCCGGACCGGTGGCGCAGTTGATCCCGAGCACATCGGGCCGCATGGCCTGCAGGGCGACCAGCGCGGCGCCGATCTCCGTGCCGATCAGCATCCGACCGGTCGTCTCCATGGTCACCTGCACCTGCAGCGGGACCTCGCGCCCGACGTCGCGCATCGCCCGGCGGCAGGCGATCAGCGCCGCCTTGGCCTGCAGCAGGTCGTAGCAGGTCTCGACCACGAGCAGGTCGGCGCCGCCCTCGAGCAGCCCGTTGGCCTGCTCCTCGTAGGCGTCGCGCAGGTCGGCGAAGGCGATGTTGCCGAGGCTCGGCAGCTTCGTGCCGGGTCCGATCGAGCCGGCCACGTACCGGGTGCGACCGTCGTCGTAGCTGTCGGCGACCTGGCGGGCGATGCGGGCGCTGGCGACGTTCAGCTCGTGAGCCCGATCGGCGATGCCGTACTCGACGAGCACGGTCGAGAAGCTGCCGAAGCTGGCCGTCTCGACGACGTCGACCCCGACGTCGAAGAAGGCGGCGTGCATGTCGGCGATGACGTCCGGACGCGTCAGGCACAGCATCTCGTTGCAGCCCTCGAGCGCAGGACCGCCGAAGTCGTCCGGGCCGAGATCGAGGTCCTGGACGTAGGTGCCGAAGGCGCCGTCGAAGATGACGACCCGCTCGGCGACGGCGTCCAAGTAGGGCTGGCGAGGCATGGAGCATCGAGGCTACTGGTGGGTCTCGATCGGCGCATGGGACGTTGACCCCGGGTGCGGCACACTGATCGCCATGTCCGAGCACGCCGGCGACGTCGCCGAGTTCCACCCCGCCCCGTCGATCGGGAGGGCCGACCGCCTGCACGTCGGCGTCGCCCGCTCGGCCCCGGCCGACGCCGACGTCGTCGGGTACGCCGTCGGCGAGCGCGGCGCCGTGCCGCGCCAGCTCGGGCTCGATCGGGCGACGCTCGCCGCGGCCGGGTTCGAGGGCAAGGTCGGCCAGACGCTGGTGGTGCCGCGCAAGGACGGGCCGTCGGTCGCCGCCGTCGGGGTCGGTGATCCGGCGGGGACGACCGCCGCCGTGTTGCGCGACGCGGCGGCCGCCTTCGGCCGGGCGACCGGCAAGCTCGGGCGGGTGGCCACGACACTCGCCGACACGGCCGCAGTCGCCGGCAAGGAGGCCGGTCAGGCGGTGGTCGAGGGGCTGCTCCTGTCCCGGTACCGGTACAGCGCGCTGCGCAAGGAGGGCGCTGGGAACGAGCTGGGCGAGATCACGCTGCTCGCGGCGGGCGGGCGGGCGAAGTCCGTCGCCGCCGGCGCGGCGCGGGGCACGGTCGTCGCCAACGCCGCCCAGCTGGCGCGCGACCTGGCCAACACGCCGCCCGGGCACCTGACCGCGCAGCGCATGGCCGACGTGGCGCGGGAGGTCGGCGCGTCGACCGGTCTGCAGGTCGAGGTGTTCGACGAGGCCGCCCTCGCAGAGCTCGGCTGCGGCGGGCTGCTCGGGGTCAACGCCGGCAGCGAGGAGCCGCCTCGCATGATCCGCTTGACCTACCGCCCGCGCCGCGGTGGCGGCTCGAACGGCCACCTGGCGATGGTCGGCAAGGGGGTGATGTACGACTCCGGAGGGATCAGCCTGAAGCCGACCGACGTGATGCACGCGGCGATGAAGATGGACATGTCGGGTGCGGCGGCGGTGCTGGCGTCGATGTCGACGCTGCAGGCGCTCGGCTGCACGGCGACCGTGACGGGCTACCTGATGTGCACGGACAACATGCCGTCCGGGTCGGCGATGAAGCTCGGCGACGTGCTGCGGATCCACGGCGGGACCACGGTCGAGGTGCACAACACCGACGCCGAGGGCCGGCTCGTCCTGGCCGACGGTCTGGTGCTGGCGACCGAGCAGGCGCCCGATGCGATCGTCGACATCGCCACCCTGACCGGTGCGTGCATGGTCGCCCTCGGCCAGGGCATGGCTGGCGTCTTCGGCAACGACCAGGCGTGGGTCGACCAGGTGCGCGAGGCGGCCGCCGACGTCGACGAGCCGGTCTGGCAGCTCCCGCTCGAGCGGACCAAGTACCGCAAGCTGCTCGACTCCGACATCGCCGACCTGAAGAACGTCGGCAACCAGTACGGCGGGGCGATCACGGCGGCCGTGTTCCTCTCCGAGTTCGTCGGCGACGTGGCGTGGGCCCACCTCGACATCGCCGGGCCGATGAAGGCCGACGCCGACGAGAGCTGGCGGTCGAAGGGCGCCACTGGGTTCGGGACACGGTTGTTGATCGACCTGGCCGTCAACTTCCGCCCCGTGCGATGAGCGATGGGCGGTCGTTGACCGCTCATGTCTCATCGCGTCACGACGAGCCGGCCACCGGCTGACGCAACACCAACTGGCACGCCTCGGCGGCGGTGCGGGCGGGGACGCCGACGGCCACGAGCTGCGGTTCCAGGACGCCGCGGTCGTCGCCAGCGGCGAGCATCGCCTGGGCCAGCGCGTGCGCCCGCTCCAGCGTGTCGAGGTGGATCGTCGTGCCCGTCCACTGCTCGTGGGCCCGTTGCAGCGCCGGCGGCAGGCGCAGCAGGTGGCGCTGCGAGATCGGCGGCACTCGCCGGCGCACGATCCAGCGCTCGGACCGGCGGTTGACCACTCCGAACATCACGCAGCGCTGCAGCGCCTTGGCGAACGGTGACGCCATCCCCTTGCTGACGCTGAGCCCGAGCCCGCGGGCGGCATCGGCCACGACGAGCTCGTAGCCGGCGGGATGGTGGTCGAACCCGGCGACCAGGCGCCGCAGCAGCCAGGTGGCCGTCGGGCCGAGGACGGACAGCCAGAACTGCTCGACGTAGCCCGAGCGGGGGTCGTGGCCGCGCCGATCGACGACGGGGTCGTCCCAGGGCACGACCTGGACGAGCCGGGGGAGCGGTTGGTCGACCGGACGGGCGTCCGGGTGGAAGGTGGCGGCTGGTGGATGGGGCACTGGACCTCCGAGGTGGATCGGCCGGTGGGTGGAGGACGCCGGTACCTCCCCTGGGCGCGCCGACCACGGCGGAACGGAACGCCCTCCTGCGAGACTGCACGCCGTGTCCGAGCTCGACACCGTGCGCGGCTGGATCGACGACGCCGAGCGGATCACCGTCCTCACCGGCGCCGGGATCTCGACCGACTCCGGCATCCCCGACTTCCGCGGGCCGCAGGGCGTGTGGACCAAGAACCCGGGGGCCGAGAAGACGGCGACGTTGCAGCACTACCTCGCCGATCGCGACGTCCGGCGGCAGGCGTGGCAGAACCGCCTGACGACGCCGGCGTGGACCGCCGAGCCGAACCGTGGGCACCTCGCGATCGTCGAGCTGCAGCGCCGCGGCAAGCTGCACGCCGTCGTGACCCAGAACATCGACGGCCTGCACCAGAAGGCCGGCACCGATGTCGAGCTGGTCGTCGAGGTGCACGGAACCATCTGGTGGTCGCGGTGCTGGGACTGCCAGGACCGCCGGCCGATGGCCGAGGCGTTGGACCGGGTCCGGTCCGGCGCCGACGACCCGCCGTGCGAGCTGTGCGGCGGCATCCTCAAGAGCGACACCATCTCGTTCGGACAGGCGCTGGTGCCCGAGGTCATCGACCGGGCACTGCGGGTCAGTGAGGAGTGCGACCTGCTGCTCGCCGTCGGGTCGACCCTCAGCGTCTACCCGGCCGCCAACTGCGTGCCGCGGGCGAAGAGCGCGGGCGCAACGGTCGTCATCGTCAACGCCGGCCCGACCGACCTCGACCGCCTCGGCGACGCCGTCCTGCGCGGACAGATCGGCGACGTCCTGCCGGAGATCGTCGCCGGGGAAACCCGACCAGACCAGTAGGCTTTGTTGTCATGGCAACGTTCAGGGAGCTGCTGGGGGCGGCCAAGGCCGAGATCACCGAGGTGGACACGGCCGGGGCGGCCGAGCGCATCGCCGCCGGCGCCCGCGTGCTCGACGTCCGCGAGCCCGACGAGTACGACCAGGGCGCGCTGCCCGGTGCCGTACACATCCCGCGCGGCCACCTCGAGGCCCAGGTCGAGGGTCGGCTGACGGACAAGGACGCGCCGGTCGTCGTGTACTGCGCCGGCGGCGTGCGCTCGGCCTTCGCCGCCCGCACGCTGCAGGAGCTCGGCTACGCCGACGTCGTGTCGATGGACGGCGGGTTCGGCCGCTGGAAGGACGAGGGCCGGCCGTGGAAGCAGCCCGTCGTGCTCACCGCCGACCAGCGCAACCGGTACCAGCGTCACCTGCTGCTGCCCGAGGTCGGCGTGGAGGGCCAGGCCAAGCTGCTCGACTCGAAGGTGCTGCTGCTCGGCGCCGGCGGCCTCGGGTCGCCAGCCGCCCTCTACCTCGCCGCGGCCGGTGTGGGCACGATCGGCATCGTGGACATGGACGAGGTCGACGCCTCGAACCTGCAGCGCCAGATCCTCCACAACCTCGACCGCGTCGGTGACCGCAAGGTCGACTCGGCCAAGAAGACGCTCGTGTCGCTCAACCCGGACGTCGACGTCGTCACCTACGACACCCGCCTCGACGCCGGCAACATCATGGACATCATCGCCGGCTACGACGTCATCGTCGACGGCGCCGACAACTTCCCGTCGCGCTATCTGCTCAACGACGCCAGCGTGAAGCTCGGCATCCCGGTGGTCCACGGCTCGATCTTCCGCTTCGAGGGCATGGTCAGCGTGTTCCACCCGCTCGAGGGCCCGACCTACCGCGACATGGTGCCCGAGCCGCCACCGGCGGAGCTGGCGCCGTCGTGCGCCGAGGCCGGCGTGCTCGGCGTGCTGCCCGGCATCGTCGGCTCGATCCAGGCGCTGGAGACGATCAAGCTGCTGCTCGGCCTGGGCGAGACCCTGATCGGGCGCATCCTCACGATCGACACGACGGACATGTCGTTCCGCACGTTCAACCTCAAGCCCGACCCGGCCAACGAGGTCACGTTCGCCAACGCCGACCGCATCCAGGTGCGTGAGCTGGAGGGGCTGTGCGCCCCCGGCCTCGACCCGGCGCACTGACGGCCGATCGTGCGCAGCGCCGAGCAGGTGGCGCGGACCATCGACCATGCCCTGCTCAAACCCGAGCTGACGACCGAAGAGGTGCTCGCCGGGTGCGCGCTGGCCGCTGAGCTGCACGTGGCGTCGGTGTGCTGCCGGCCGATCGACGTCGCAGCGTGTGTCGAGGCGCTGGCCAGCTCGGACGTCGACGTCGGGACGGTGATCGGCTTCCCCCACGGTGACCACCTGACGGCGACCAAGGTCGGCGAAGCGTTGGCGGCGATCGATCAGGGCGCCGTCGAGCTCGACGTGGTGATCGCCGTCGGCATGCTGCGATCCGGCGAGCACGTCTACGTCCGCGACGACGTGGCCGCCGTCATCGACGCCGCCCTCGGCCGGGCGCTCGTCAAGGTGATCCTGGAGAACTCCCTGCTGACCGACGACGAGAAGGTGATCGCCTGCCGCCTGAGCGAGGAGGCCGGCGCCGACTTCGTGAAGACCTCGACGGGCTTCGCCTCCGGTGGCGCCACGCTCGACGACGTCCGCCTGATGCGGGCGTCGGTGTCGCAGGCGGTGCAGGTCAAGGCGTCCGGGGGGATCCGCACGCTCGACGAGCTCGTCGCCTTCCTCGACGCCGGCGCCACCCGCATCGGCACCGGGTCGACGGCGGCGATCGTCGAGCAGGCCCGGCAACGGAGCGCTTCGGCCGGCTGACGGACGCGACACCGCCGGGGCCTCCTAGCGGAGGCCCGGCGGGTCTGTCACGGTCCGGTCAGCAATGCGGCGGCGTCTCGGCCGGCATGATCGAGTCTCGGTGGACGAACCCCGTCTTGCCGTCCTGTCCGATCCTGATCCAGTACGGGTTCCCGTTCTGTGTCTGACCCTCCGTGTAGCAGAGGACGTTGGCCCGCGTGTTGGCGGCCAGGAAGTGCACCGGCGACGACGCCGTCGTCGGACTCATGTGTGAGGTCGTGGTGCGCTTGATGACCCCGGGGATGGAGGCGGCGTCGGACTCGGCGCCGGCCGTCCCGGCGACAGCGACCGCGCCGAACGCTGCGGCGGCGGACATGGCTGCGATGGCTGCGAACTTGCGCATGGCGGTGGTTCCTCTCGTGCCCCGGCCGGTGCTCCCGGCTCGGTCCCGGGTGCATCCCGGTGATGTCCTCACGATGAAGGAACCCGGGGTCGGGCGGGATCGGCCGGACGGGTGACGCACCGGCTGACCGTCGTGTCCACCGATCGGTGGACACGGTCAGGACGGTTCGGGGATCGCCAGCTCGTTCGCCAGCTCTTCGCGCTCCTGCAGCGCCACCCCCAGCAGGACGAGGGCGATGCCGGTGACGTCGAGGGCCGACGGGCGCTGGTCCAGACCGATCCAGGCGATCACGACGGCGGTCACCGGGAGCAGGGCGAGGAGCAGCGAGAACCGGCGCATCGGGATCCGACGCAGCACGTACTGGTCGATGCCGTAGGGGATGGCGTTCGAGAAGACGCCGACCAGCAGGCAGGAGCCGAGGAGGGCGGCACTCGTCCAGGCCGGCCCGCTGCCGGGCGCACCGAACGGCGTGAGCACCAGCGCGCCGATCCCCAAGCCGATGCCGAGCCCGGCGACCCCGCGCCCGAGCCGGGCCACGCGCGACCCGATGACGATGTACGCCGCCCAGCACGCCGACGCGGCGAGCAGGTACAGCAGGCCGGTCAGGTTGTCGCCCAGCTCGACGCCGCCCAACACGATCACGCCGGCCGCCGCCAGCGCCAGTGCGCCGGCGTTGCGCGGCGTGCGGGTCATCGCCGCGGCGACGACGACCGGCCCGATGAACTCGATGGCCACGCTCTTGCCGAGGTCCGTGCGGTCGATGGCGAGGTAGAAGAACGTGTTCATCGCCGCCGTGGCGATGCCGAAGGCGGCGGCGGCGGCGAGCTCGCGGCGGGTCCACCCGCGCCACGCCCGGCCGCCGGCCAGCCCGACGACGCCGAGCACGGCGATCGCCGCCCCGACCATCCGCAGCCAGGCCACCGACTGCGGCGGGACCTCGTCGAACAGCAGGACGGCGATCGTGGCGCCGACGTACTGGAAGATGGCCGAGAGGACGAACAGCGCCTCGGGCGACGCGGTGTCGAGGAACCTCGACACACCTCGGCCCACTCGGGGGCCATTTTCGGAGCCTTCGCTGCGCAGCTCTCGCTCGACGTCAGGCCGGGCTTGCCCGGCCCGGTGAGCGGAGCGAGCCATTCAGCTCGTGCCTACTCGAACAGTTCCGGGTCGGTGCGGCAGATCTCCTGCCAGAGCGGTTGGAAGCTGAACCAGCCGGCCAGTGGGAACCCGGTCTGGGCCGCCGTGTACTCGGCGTACTCCGGGCGGATCTCCTTCGGCTCACCGGCAGCCATCGCCATCAGCTGGGCCTGGCAGGAGCGCTCCATCGACACGAACCAGAAGACGGCCTCGTCGACGCTCTGGCCGACCGTGAACAACCCGTGGTTCTGGTGGATCGCCGCCTTGCCGCTGGGGAACGCCGCAGCGAGCTCCTTGCCGGCGTCGACGTCGAACACCACGGCGCCGCCCTGCTCGGTGATCAACGTGTGGTCGCCGTAGAAGATGCAGGCGTCCTGGGTCAGCGGCGCCAACGGGATGCCGAGCGAGGCGAACGACTTGCCGTACGGCGAGTGGGCGTGGGCGGCGGCGACCACGTCGGGGCGGGCCTGGTGGATGGCGCTGTGGATCACGAACGCCGCACGATTGACCGGTTGGTCGCCGTAGACCACGTCGCCTGAGTGGTTGACGAGGATCAGGTCGCTGACCCGCATGTGCCGGAAGCTGAGCCCGAACGGGTTGACCCAGAAGCAGTCGGGGAACTCTGGATCGCGCACGGTGATGTGCCCGGCGACGCCCTCGCCGAACCCGAACCGTCCGAAGATGCGCAGCGCACCGGCCAACTTCTGCTTGCGGTGCAGGCGCTCGTCCTCGACGGTCTCGAACGTCGGAGGCCCGCTGAGCTGCACGGCCTTCGGGGTCAGTGGCACCCCGTCGATGGAGCCGACAGCAACGTCCTCAATGACAGCCATCGGGCCAGGCTAGGGGCGTCAACATGGGGATGTGAACACCACGATCTCGCCTCCGTCCATCGCCCCGCCGGCCGCCGCCTACGCCCACGCCGTGCTCAGCGCCGGGCCGGCCGAGCTGCTGCACACCTCGGGCGTCGTGCCCGTCGGCGCCGACCGGAGCGTGCCGCCGACGCTGGAGGAGCAGGCGGCGGTGGTGTGGGCCAACCTCGCGGCGATCCTCGACACCGCTGGCATGGCGGCCACCGACGTCGTGTCGGTGACGACCTACGTCGTCGCCGGGGAACCGCTGGGACCCGTGATGGCGGCCCGCGACCGGTTCATGCAGGGCCACCTCGCGGCGTCGACCCTGGTCACGGTCCCGGCGCTGGCTCGCCCCGAGTGGCGGCTGGAGGTGGCGATCATCGCCGCTCGGTGAGCAGGGGGTCAGCGGCGGCGCGTCGCCAGCGCCATGATCCCGCCGGCCAGCCCGGCCAACGAGCCGACGAGCAGGATGGGCAAGCCGGCGCCCCACGAGATGTCGAAGAGGTCACCGATCTCGGCGACATCGGTGAGCCGCCCGATCGATGCGATCACCCCGAACGACGAGAAGACCGTGGCGAGGATGGCGATCGGCAGGAGGCGCTTGGCGAACAGGGTGGCGATTCCGAAGCCGAGGACGGCCAGTGCCACCACGAGCAGGAACGCGTCGCTCGACTCGTCGTCGGGTCCGAAGTCGGTGAAGGCGTTCACGGAGATCGACTCGTCGAGGACCGACACCGTGAACCACGAGACGACGCAACCGATCCCCATGGCGATCGCGCCGCCGATCATCAGCCACGCGCCGATCGGGCACGGCGGCGCCGGTGGCTTCGTCTGACCCCACGTGACGTTCGGCGGCGCCTGGTAGCTGGGAGGCGGCGGTGGGGCGACGGGGCGGTCCGTGCCGTACGCGCCTGGCGGCGGAGGCGGGCCGGGCGGGGGAGGCGGCGGGGACGACACCCGGGCGATGGTAGGCGTTCGACCGGACCGGCATCGGGCACCTCATCCGGCCTCGACCTCGGCGCCGGCGACGACCTCGATCTCGCCGTGCATGCCGAAGGCGTAATGGCCGGGCAGGTGGCACGCCATCTCGACGATGCCGGGTGCGTCGAACACGAAGGAGGTGACCCCCTGCCCATCCGGCCCGACCGACAGCTCGCCGTCGCGCGGCTCGTGCTCACGCTCCGTGCCGTGGCGGTGCCGGGCGTGGACGTCCTCGGGACCGACGATCAGCTCGTGGTTGATCGGATCGGCGTTGCGCAGCACGAATCGGACCTCGGTGCCCTGCACGACGCGCAGGTCGGAGGGCAGGAACCGGCTGTGCTCGACGTCGACCACGACGGTCACGGGACCGGGCCCGAGGGCGGCGGCCGGGGAGGCGTCCCCGGTGGCGGCGACGGCGTAGCCGACGGCGGTCACGGCGCCGGCGACCACGACGCCGGCGCCGATCCGTACGAGAGCGGCCCTCACTGGTGCACCATCGAGTCGTGCGACGCTCGAACGGGCGCCGAGCTCACGGGGCACCAGTGAGTGAAAGGACCGTAACGATGATTCGCTCGCTCGAAGACTCGCTCGCTCATTGCGTCGCCCGGGTCCGGCCGACGATGGCCCATCCGGCGACGAGGGCGAGGCCGGACGCTGCACCTGCGCCGATCGGCCACCACGGCGTGCCCGGTGCCGAGGGGCCGACCGGGACGGCGGATGCGGGTCCGATGCCCGCATCGACGATCGAGGGCTCGTCGCCGGCGTCCACGGAGACGGCGAGGTCGTAGTCGAGGTCACCGGCATCGGCGTCGAGCTGGAGGTACGACAGCCACATGTCCGACGGCACCCAGTCCATGCCGACGTCGGAGCGCAGGTCGGCGAGCAGGGACGATGAGGCCGAGCTGCTGCGCTCGACCGTCAGCCCGGGTCCGCCGGCGAGCAGCTCGGGCCGCTGGTCGGTGAGCAGGAACACGTCCGCCTCCACGCGACGGTCCTGCTCCAGGCCGAGACCGAGGATGCGCACCGGCACCCACGGGTCGTCGGTCGGGATGGTCGCCATGATGGGCGTGCTGTCGCCGGCGCCCTGGCCGAGCTCGCGAGCTCGCTGGGCGTCGAACTTGGCGGCCATGAACACGGGGCTGCGCTCGGCGTAGTAGTCGAGGACCTCCGGCGCGTCGGGCGGCAAGAAGAACCCGTTCTCCAGCGCCCACTCGCCGACCTCGTCGCCGCCGCCCTTGAGGACCGTGATGTCGAGGGCGTCGATCTCCGCCTCCAGCACGATCTCGACGTCGGCGCTCGCAGCAACTGTCGTCGCCTCGGCTGCCTCGAAGTCGAGCGCCGGCGGGGCGACCTCCTGGGCCAGGCGCTGCAGCGTCCAGTCACCGCCTCGCTCGACGGCCGTCGGCACGTCGGGCAGCGGCACGATCGAGCCGACCGACTCGCCCTCGCCGGTGAACTCGAACGACGTGACGTAGCGCTCGACGCCGTCGTGGAAGGCGGCCAGCGTCGTCGTGCGGACCAGCTCGATCGTGCCGTTCTCGCCGACCAGGCCGCCGCAGGCGTCGGCGACCCCCGGCGCGAGCACCGCCACGGGTGCCGACAGGAGGAGGGTGGTGATGGCCGTTCGGCGTCGCATGCCGATGTGACGCCCGTCGCCCCCCGCCCGGTTCCCGACCCCGCAACCCGCGAGTAAGAACGGATCGGGGTCAGATCTGGCGTCGATCTGTTCGTACTCGCGGTCCTCGTCAGTCCTCGCGTTTGCGGCTGGGGTTCACGCGGCGGGCCTCGTCGGGCATCTTCGGGTAGACGGGCGGCCACGGGGCGTCGGGGATGCCGTTGGCGAGGTCGGCGCGGTACCGGTCGACGAGCGGCGTGATCGACTGCGGCTCGTCGTCGATCGCCGCCCACGGATCGCCGTCGGCGGCGACGCGGGCCGGGACGGTGGCCATCGTCAGGTGGTCCGGGTGGATGGCCGGCAACTCGTCCCAGCGGAACGGCGTCGACACCTGGGCGCCGACGCGCGACCGCACGCACCAGGCCCCGAACACGGTCTTGTGTGGGGCGTTCTGGTTGAAGTCGATGAACACCCGCGACCCGCGCTCCTCCTTCCACCACTTGGCCGTGATCAGCTCCGGGCGACGTTGCTCCATCGCCCGTGCCACGCTGACCGCGGCCTGGCGCACGCCGAACGAGTCCCACCCCGGCTCGACGCGGACGTACAGGTGCAACCCGCGGTTGCCGGTGGTCTTCGGGAACGCCGTGATGCCCTCCTCGGCGAGGTACGTCCGCACTTCGGCGGCCGCCTCGCGCACCATGTCGAACGTCACGCCCGGCGACGGGTCGATGTCGATGCGCAGCTCGTCCGTCGACGCCGGGTCCGACGCCCGATACGGCCACGGATGGAAACCGAGGCACCCCTGGTTGGCCGCCCAGAGGACGTGGGCCAGGTCGGCCATCACGATCGCCCGCGACTCCGTGCCGTTGACCGTTGCGACGGTCGTCGTCTCCAGCCAATCCGGCGCCGACTCGGGGATCCGCTTCTGGAAGAACGACTGACCGGTGACCCCGTTCGGGAACCGCTGCAGCAGCGTCGGCCGGTCGCGCACCGTGCGCATCAGCGCATCGCCGACGGCCACGTAGTACCGGGCCAGGTCGAGCTTCGTCTCGCCATGCTCCGGGAACATCACCTTGCCCGGGCTGCTGATGGCGACCGACCGCCCGGCGACCTCGAGCTCGACCGGCTCCCCGTGTGCGTTCCGTGCCGCGGCCACCGCACCTGACCGTACTGTCGGCGCCGATCGGCCGTGCCAGTGTGTCGCCGTGGCAACGTCGATCGAGCTCGAGCTCGACGAGCTGTTCGACCGCCCGGCCGACGAGGGCGTCTCGCTGGCGTTCGTGCTGATGCGCGGCGGCGAGCTCGTGGCCGAGCGCTACGGCGTGCAGCCCGGCAACCTGTTCGCGCCCGACGAGGCGGCGGTCACGGCCGAGACGCCCCTGATCTCGTGGAGCACGGCGAAGTCGATGGTCCACGCCGCCGTTGGCATCCTCGTCGCCGACGGCCGCCTCGACCCAGCCGATCCGGCGCCGGTCCCGTCGTGGGCCGGCACCGACAAGGCGGCGATCACCGTGCTCGACCTGCTGGAGATGCGCCCGGGGCTGCGGTTCCTCGAGGACTACGTCGACGGTACGACGTCCAACGCCATCGACATGCTGTTCGGTGCCGGCTCGGCCGACCACGCGGCGTACGCCGCCGCGCTGCCGCTCGACCACCCGCCCGGGACCGTCTGGAACTACTCCTCCGGCACGACCAACATCGTCTGCCGGATCGTCGGCGACCTCGTGGGCGGCGGCGAGGCCGGCATGCGGGCGTTCCTCGACCAGCGCCTGTTCGGCCCGGCCGGGATGTTCGACGCCGAGCCCTCGTTCGACGCCGCCGGCACCTGGGTCGGATCGTCGTACGTGCACGCCCCGGCCCGCCAGTTCGCCCGGTTCGGCGAGCTGTACCGCTGCGACGGGGTCGTCGCCGGCGAGCGGATCCTGCCCGCCGGCTGGCTGGACCACGCCCGCACCACCATCGCCCGCGACCCCGAGACCGGCGTCGGCTACGGCCGGCACTGGTGGACCTGGCCGGACCAGCCCGGATCGGTCGCCGCCCACGGGTACGAGGGGCAGTACGTCCTCGTGCTCCCCGAGCACGAGGCGGTGCTCGTCCACCTCGGCAAGACCGACGCCAGCGTTCGCGACCGCCTGGTCGCCCGCCTGCGCCGCGTCATCGACGCTCTCTGAGTCGATCGCCTTGCTCGCTCCGACGACGCAGCTCACCCGGCTGGGCCGGGCACGGCCGGCCCGGGGTGTCATGCCCGCTGCGCAACGAGCGCTCGGGGACGTCCTCCGCTGACCGGCGTCGGGCGCCCGGGGCGTCATCGGGTTCGGCGGTTTCAGCGGCCATCATGGACGCCCGTGACCGACGACGCCGGACTGCGCCGTCTCCCCGGATCCCTCGAGACGGGCGAGCTGCCCCCGATCGAGCGCGACCCGTCGCAGCCCGTGCGGCGCAAGCGCGTCCGCCCCGTCCGCCTGACGATCAAGGTCCTCCTGATCGTCGCCGTCGTCTACTTCCTCGTCATCCCGCTGATCCCGGATCTGCGCGAAGCGCTGACCGATCTCAACCAGGTCCGGCCCATCTACCTGGTCCTGGGGGTCGGGCTGCAGCTGGCCTGCTGGTTCTGCTACGCCCTGCTGACGAAGTCGGCGCTCGGCGCCGCCGGCCGGCAGATCAGCTCGATGCGGATGTTCCGCATCCAGATGAGCACCAAAGCGCTCGGCAACATCGTGCCCGGCGGCAGTGCCGCCGGATCGGCCCTCGGATACCGGTTGCTCACGCTGTCCGGGATCAGCGGGCCCGACGCCGGGTTCGCCCTGGCCACGGCCGGCCTCGGATCGGCCGTCGTGCTCAACCTCATGTTCTGGCTGTCGCTCTTGGTGTCGATCCCGATCCGGGGCGTCAACCCGCTGTACGCCTCGGCCGCGCTGGTCGGTCTCGGCATGATGGTCGTCGTCGCACTGCTCGTGGTCGGCCTGCAGCACGGCCAGGGCCGAGCCGAGACGTTCCTGCGCTGGTTGGCCCGCAAGTTCCACTTCGACGGTGATCAGGCCGCCGCCGCCATGCGCCAGATCGGCACGCGGCTGGAGGACCTCATCGCCGATCGGCAGTTGCTCAAGCGCGTCGTCCTGTGGGCATCGCTCAACTGGCTTCTCGACGCGGCGTCGCTGTGGGTCTTCGTCTGGGCGTTCGGCGGGACGCTCGACGTCGACGCCCTGCTGGTCGCGTTCGGGCTGGCCAACGTCGCCGCAGTCATCCCCATCACGCCCGGCGGCCTGGGCATCGTGGAAGGCATCTACATCCCGACGCTGGTCGGCTTCGGGCTGACTCGCCAGACGGCGACGCTCGGAGTGGCCGCCTACCGCCTGGCCCAGTTCTGGTTCCCGATCCTGTTCGGCGGGCTGATCTACGCCTCGCTGCGCGTCGGCCCGTGGTCGATCGAGCGCCGCGAGCGGCTGGACCGGCTGCGCGACATCGCCCAACGGGAGACGACCGAGAGCGAGCGGCGGATCGACTTCGCGCTGCGCCACTGGCCGCGCCGTCGGACGCCTGACGACGAGCCCGACGACGGCACCACGCGCCCACCGGAGCGCTCCGACCAGCAGACGGACGGGTAGCTTCCGGCGTCATGACGGTCCATGAGCGCCCCTTCGGCCGCCACCTGGAGGACTTCGTCGTGGGCGACGTGTACCGGCACTGGCCGGGCAAGACGATCACCGAGTACGACGACCACCTGTTCTGCATGATCACGATGAACCACCACCCGCTGCACACCAACGACTGGTACGCCGGACAGAGCGTCCAGGGGCGCAACGTCGTCGTCGGCAACCTCGTGTACTCGCTGGTCCTCGGGATGAGCGTGCCCGACGTCAGCGGCGCAGCCATCGCCAACCTCGAGGTCGAGACGCTGCAGCACAAGTTCCCGACGTTCCACGGCGACACGATCCACGCCGAGACTCGGGTGCTGGACGTGAAGGAGTCGACGTCGAAGCCCGACCGGGGCGTCGTCACGGTGGAGACGAAGGGCTTCAACCAGGACGGTCAGGAGGTCTGCTACTTCCGCCGCCGCCTGCTGGCGTGGAAGCGCGACGCCGCCCCGCCCCGCCAGCGCCCGTACGACGTCGACACCGCCTGGGACTGACCCCACCCCATCCGAGGGTTTGCTGCATCCGAGGGCCAGCTGCGGGGAAGCCCCTCAACAAACCCTCGGATGCACGAAACCCTCGGATGGGGTCAACGGGTGGTCATGACGCCAGTGGGGCGGCGCCGAAGGCGCTGTCGAAGCGGTCGCACCAGATGACGACGCTCCGGTAGCGGGCCAGGTCGGTGCCGGCCGGGATCTCGTAGTTCTGGTTGCCGAGGTTGCCCTGCAGGCCGCCGAGGTCGACGTGGTCGTCGTCGAACGCCTCCTCCGGACCGTCGACCGGGTTGGTCGACAGGTACACGTAGACGTCGGGACCCTGGTCGGTGGCGAGATCCTCGATGCGGGCGAAGCGCCGGCCGTCGGCGTCCTCCAGCAACACCAGCGAGCCCGACGTCGAGTGATCGAGTGACACGAACATCGGCGGCGGTGCCGGCGCCACGGTCGTCGGCGGTGGCACGGTCAGGGGTGGTGGCACGGTCGTCGACGGCGTCGTGGTCGGCGGCTGCGCCGACGCCGGCTGGCCGCTCGTCGACGCGCTGGTCGTCGGCGGGCCAGTGGTGGTGGTCGTCGTGGTCGGCGCGACCTGGATCGGTGCGGCGCCGACCGGCGCCGCCTCGTCGACGGTCGTGTCGACGAACAGCTTCCACGGCTGGAAGTAGGCGAGGCCGACACCGACCGCGACCAGCAGCGGAGCGCCGATCCCGGCCACCCAGCGCCAGCGGCGCCGTCGCCGGTGCTCGTCCGGACGCGCCAGGTCACGGGGTTCATCCACGGTTGCTTCCTCTCGGTCAGCCGGCGGGCAGGACGAAGGCGACGTGCCCGCCGGGCGGTGGTTCGATCCAGATTCGCCCGCCGTGCGCCTCCACGAGGCCGTGGGCGATGGCGAGGCCGAGCCCTGAGCCTCCGGTGGCTCGGTTGCGGCTCCGGTCGGCCCGGGCGAACCGATCGAAGGCGTGGGGGGCGAAGTCGGCCGGGAAGCCCGGTCCGTCGTCGACGACGCGCACCCGCGGGCCGTCGGCGTCGCGGGCCACGCTGATCCGCACCACCGAACCGGGTGGCGAGTGGTGGATGGCGTTGTCGAGGAGGTTGCGGATCACGCGGCTGATCGCCGTCGGGTTGCCGACCACCGGGGCCCGGCCACTGGCGTCGATGCGGATGCCGACGCCGTGTGCCGCCGCCGTCGGCTCCAGCGCCTCGACCGCCTCGCCGGCCAGTTCGACCAGGTCGAGCGGTGATCGCACCAGGTCGAGCCGTCCGCCCTCGATGCGAGCCAGCAGGAACAGGTCCTCGACCAGCGCCGACAGCGCCTCGACGTCACGCTGCATCGCTCGGACGTAGCGCTCCGGCTCGGGCGCCACTCCGTCGGCCAGCGCCTCGACCGCCGCCCGCAGCGCGCTCAACGGCGTTCGCAGGTCGTGGCCGATGTTCGAGAACATCGCCCGCCGCGCCTCGTCCAGCTGCTCGCGCTCGTGCTCCAGCTGGCCGAGCCGCGCGGTCAGCTCGTCGAGCGCCCGTCCGACGTGGCCCAGCTCGTCGGCCCGCCGCAGACCGCTGCGGACGTCGCGATCGCCGGCCTCGATGCCGCGCACGGTCTCCTCGAGCCGGCGGGCGTCGCGACCGAGCGGGGCCGAGGCGAGCAGCACCAGGACCGTCGCCAGCACCGCCGTCACGGCGAGCACGCCGACCACCGCCGGCAGCGCATCGTCGTCGACCACCATCAGCCACGCCAGCACCACGGCGACCACGGCGCCGATGGCCAACGAGCCGAACGTGACCAGCAGGAGCAGCCCACGCAGGGTCCTGGTCCGCCGGGCGACGCCACGCAGCGCCACCCCGGCCGCCAGGGTCGCGGCGACCAGCCCGACCACGCCGACGATGCGCGCCGCCGTCTCCGTCATGGCTCGAACCGGTAGCCCACTCCGCGAGCAGTCCTGATCCAGCGCGGCTCGTCGGGATCCGGCTCCAGCTTCTGGCGCAATCGCCCGACGTGAACCGTGACCGTGGCCGGGTCCTGGTACTCCGGCGCCGAGTCCCACACGCGGCTGAGCAGCTGACGTCGGGAGAAGACCTGGCGGGGCGAAGCGGCCAGGGCGTGCAGGAGATCGAACTCCTTCGCCGTCAACGCCACGGGTCGCCCGTCGACGAGGACCTCGCGCGCCCGCGGGTCGATGCGCAGCCCGCCGAAGTCGAGCACCTCCCCGTCGGCCACCGGTGCGGCGCGCCGGAGCACCGTGCGCACACGGGCGGTCAGCTCGCGCGGCGAGAACGGCTTGACGACGTAGTCGTCGGCGCCGAGCTCCAGGCCCAGCACGCGGTCGAGCTCCTCGGTGCGCGCCGTCAGGAGGATCACCGGGATGTCGCCTGCGGCGCGCAGGCGGCGCAGCACCGCCAGCCCGTCGGTCCCTGGGAGCATGATGTCGAGCACCACCAGGTCGGGTCGATGGTCCTGCAACCACTCCAGGGCGACGGTGCCGTCGTCGAGCTCGCAGACCTCCATGCCGTCGCGGCGGAGGTACTCGGCGACCACTTCGCGCACCATCGGTTCGTCGTCCACGACGAGCACGAGCGGAGCAGCCACCTCAACGACAGTACGGCTGGCGAACCCCACCGTCAGCCGCCGTGGTGGAGAGTTTCGCGTTCGTTTCTCGATTCGTTCGACCGGTGAGATCCGCACCGTCGTACCGTTCCGAACCATGGCGGTGACCACCAGCTCCGAGCAGTCGCGCCCGATCGATCGGCGGTTCGCCGCGCTGGCCGGGCTCGTCGCTGCCGGGGTGGCGCTCGCCGTCGGTGAATTGGTCACCGGCCTCGCCGGCACCGGTCCGACGCTCGTCACCGCCGTCGGCACCGAGTTCATCGATCGCTACGCGGCGTCGCTCAAGGACATCGCCATCGCCATCTTCGGCACGAACGACAAAGCAGCCCTGATCGTCGGCATCGTCGTCGTCTCGCTCCTCCTCGGCGCGCTGCTGGGTCGGGCGGCGGCGAGGCGGCCGTGGATCGGGATCGTCGGCATCGCCGCCTTCGGCGCCGTCGGCCTGTTCGCCTACGTGGGCGACCCGCAGGGCTCGACCTCCACCGGCGTCATCGCCTCGGCGCTCGCCGTCGGCGCCGGCGTGGCCACGCTCCTGATCCTGCTGCGCCTGGCGCCGAGGCGCGACCAGGCCACGGCCGCAGCGGTGACCGAAACCCCCGCCGCGGAGGTCGCGCCGGCCGTCGACGGCACGACTCGACGCACGTTCGTCGTCTCGGCCGGCGTGGTCGCCGCCGGCGCCATCGGCGCCACCGTCCTCGGCCGGCGAGCCGGTTCGTCGGACGTCGTCGACTCGACCCGCCGCAGCACCGTCCTCCCCCGGCCGAGCGTCCTCGAGGCGCCGCCGAGCGACACGGGCGCGCCTCCGCTCGATGGGCTGTCCCCGTACGTCACGCCGACCGACAACTTCTACCGCATCGATACTGCGCTGAGCACGCCGCAGGTCGACGTCGCTGGCTGGCGATTGGACATCAGCGGAATGGTCGACCGTCCGTTCTCCATCAGCTACGACGAGCTGCTCGCCATGGACGCCGTCGAGGACGTCGTGACGCTGCAGTGCGTCTCCAACGAGGTCGGTGGGAACCTGGTCGGCAACGCCGTGTGGCAGGGCGTGCCCCTCGAGGCACTCCTGGAACGGGCAGGCGTGCAGGCCGGGGCGACACAGATCGTCGGGCGCTCGGTCGACGACTTCACGGCCGGGTTCCCGACCGACGTCGCCCTCGATGGCCGCACGGCGATGGTCGTCTACGGGATGAACGGCGAGCCGCTGCGAGCCCGGCACGGGTTCCCGGCCCGGCTCGTCGTGGCCGGCCTGTACGGCTACGTCTCGGCCACCAAGTGGCTGCGCGAGATCGAGCTGACGACGTGGGAGGACTTCGACGGCTACTGGATCCCGCGTGGTTGGTCCAAGGAGGGTCCGATCAAGCCCCAATCGCGCATCGACGTGCCCCGCGGCGGTGTCGACCTGGTCGCCGGGCCGCAGCCCATCGCCGGCGTGGCGTGGGCGCCGACCGGCGGCATCAGCGCCGTCGAGGTGCAGATCGACGACGGCGAGTGGCGGCCGGCGAAGCTCGGCACCCCGGCCAGCGGCAACACCTGGGTGCAGTGGTGGCTCGACTGGGACGCCACGCCCGGTCAGCACGCCGTGCAGGTGCGGGCGGTCACAGCGGACGGGGTCACGCAGACCGACGAGCGGCGGCCGCCGGCACCCGACGGCGCCACCGGCTGGCACCGCAAGACCGTTCGTATCGTCTGAGCTGATGACGCTCGCGCCGGTGATCGATCCGGGCGCGGTCATGGTCTGGGGGCTCCCGCACCTACGCGACCTGCCGTGGAGGGCGACGCGCGACCCGTGGTCGATCCTGGTCGCCGAGGTGATGCTGCAGCAGACGCAGGCGGCTCGAGTAGCGCCGCGCTGGACCAGGTTCCTCGAGCTCTACCCGACGCCGGCGGCGTGCGCAGCGGCCGCGCTGGCCGACGTGCTCGGCGAGTGGCAGGGGCTCGGGTACCCACGGCGGGCGCGCGACCTGCACCGCACCGCGGGCCTGGTCGTCACGGGCCACGGCGGATGCCTTCCCGACGACCTGACGTCGCTGCTCGCGCTGCCCGGCGTCGGCCCGTACACGGCGCGCGCCGTGCTGGCCTTCGCCCACGGGCGCGACGTGGGGGTCGTCGAGACGAACATCGCCAGGGTCCTGGCCCGCACGGCAGGCCGCCGCCTGACGGCCACGGCGGCCCAGCGATTGGCCGATGCGGCCGTCCCGCGCGGCGAGGGCTGGGCGTGGAACCAGGTGATGATGGACCTCGGGGCGACGCGTTGCCGGCCCGTCCCCCGGTGCACCGACTGCCCCGTCGCACCGACCTGTCGGTGGCACCGCGCCGGGCACCCGGCGCCCGATCCGGCCATCGGCTCGGCCGGGGTCAGTTCGGCACAAGCGCCGTACGAGGGCAGCGACCGCCAGGCGCGCGGCGCCGTGCTGCGGGCGCTCGTCGACGGCCCCCGATCGCTCGACGACCTCCCGGAACGCATCGTCGACGGGCTCGTCCTCGACGGTCTCGTGGAGCGAGCCGGCGGCGAGGCCCGACTGCCGAGCTGAAAGGCCTGCTCAGGGCACTTTCAACGCGGTGGTACGGCCGCTGTACGGCGTCCACGTGGGATTGAGGTCAGGACGGCGGGTCGGCCGCCGCGCGTCACCGGGTTCGGAGTTGTCCGCCCTGAACCCACGACGCGTGGTGCCAACCCGTCACGACGACGGCGGGGCGTGAGCGCCGCCCATCGGAACCCGGGCGCCGCCCGCGTTGGGTCCCGGGGGGACGGAATACCGGGCCATCGGATGGGGGTCGTCCGCCCTCCACCTCCGGTCCGGCGGCCACGCGCCGCCGTCGTCACGCGTCCGGGCTGCGGTGGCGTGCTCGCTCGGCCACCGTCAACACCAGGATCACGGCCGCGGCGACGGCGGCGAAGACGACCACGTTGAACCATGCGCTGTGCTGGCGAGGCGGCAGCAGCCACGTCTGGGCGATTGCCGCGGCGAACAATCCGAACAGGTAGACCCACAGCGGAGCGAAGCGGCGCCCCCGCAGCTGTGCCACGGGTGCAGTCTGGCCGACGGCCGATTCGGGCGCCTGCAACGGCCTACGTAACCTCTTCGCCGTGCGTCCCCCCAAGGACTTCTTCCGCCCGCTGGCCATCGGGGCCCCCGAACCGCTCCGCGACGTGCCGTTCCGGCCGTCACGGGTGATCCACTTCCTGCCGGCGTTCAACCCGAAGATGGTGGCCAAGGTGCCGGCGATCGCCTCGACGGTCGACGTGCTGCTGGCCAACCTCGAGGACGCCGTACCGGCCACCGAGAAGGAGAACGCGCGCGCCGGACTGGTCGAGATCGCCGCAGGCTGGGACCACAAGGACACCCAGCTGTGGACCCGCGTCAACTCGTTGGACTCGCCGTGGGGCCTCGACGACCTGGTCGCCGCAGTCACCGAAGCGGGTGCGGCGCTCGACGTGATCATGGTGCCCAAGGTCGAGGGCCCCGAGGACATCCACTACGTCGATCGGCTGTTGGCCCAGCTGGAGGCCAAAGCGGGCCTCGACCGTCCGATCCTGGTGCACGCCATCCTCGAGACGGCGCGCGGCGTGGCCAACGTCGAGGAGATCTGTGCCGCCTCGCCACGCATGCAGGGGCTGTCGCTCGGTCCGGCCGACCTGGCCGCCAACCGCCGGATGAAGACCACTCGGGTCGGCGGCGGCCACCCGGGGTATGTCGTGCGCCAGGATCCCTCCGCCGACGACCCGGAGGCGCCACGGCCGACGTACCAGCAGGACCTGTGGCACTACACGATCGCCCGGATGGTCGACGCCTGCGTGACGTACGGGGTGCTGCCCTACTACGGGCCGTTCGGCGACATCGCCGACACGACCGCCTGCGAGGACCAGTTCCGCAACGCCTACCTGCTCGGGTGCGTCGGCGCGTGGAGCCTGCACCCGTCGCAGGTGGAGATCGCCAAGCGGGTGTTCAGCCCACCGCCCGACGACGTCGCCCACGCCCTGCGGGTGATCGAGGCGATGGGCGATGGCACCGGTGCGGTGCTGCTCGACGGAAAGATGGAAGACGACGCGTCGGTGAAGCAGTGCAAGGTGGTCGTCGAGCTGGCCCGCCAGCTGGCGGCCCGTGATCCCGAGCTGGCGTCGGCGTACGGGATGGCAGCCCCGTGAGGGCCGGGGCAGCAGCGTGACGGTGGAGGTCGAGCGACCGAGGCGATCGGTGCTGTACATGCCGGCGGCCAACGCTCGGGCGCTGGAGAAGGCCAAGGACCTCCCGTGCGACGCGATCATCTTCGATCTCGAGGATGCGGTCGCTCCGGACTCCAAGGCGGAGGCCCGGGAGCAGGCCGTCGCCGCGGTGGTCTCCGGGGAGTACGGGGACCGGGAGCTGACGATCCGTTGCAACGGGCTCGACACGCAGTGGGGGGCCGACGACCTCGCCGCTGCGGCCGGCGCCGGTCCCGCCGCCGTGGTCATCCCAAAGGTCGGCGCAACGGACCAGCTCGACGATGTCGCCGCCCGTCTCGACGCCGGCGGTGGTTCGGGCGTGGCGATCTGGGCGATGGTCGAGACGCCGACGGCGATCTTCGACGTCCGCCGCCTGGCCGCCCACGAGCGGGTGGCCGTGCTGGTGCTCGGCACCAACGACCTGGCCCGCGAGCTGCGGGCGCCGCTGATCGCCGGGCGGAGCAACCTGCTGGCGCACCTGATGACGGCCGTGATGGGCGCTCGCGAAGCCGACAAGGTCGTGCTGGACGGCGTGTACAACGACGTGCGCGACGCCGAGGGGTTCGCTGCCGAGTGCCGTCAGGGCGTCGAGCTCGGCTTCGACGGCAAGACGCTGGTCCACCCGAGCCAGGTGGAGCCGGCCAACGAGGCGTGGTCGCCGACGCCGGAAGAGGTCGACCTGGCCCAGCGGGTGGTCGACGCCTACGCCGCCGCCGAGGCCGACGGCCGAGGCGTGGTCACCGTCGACGGCCGGATGATCGAACACCTCCACGTGGCCATGGCCCGCCGCACCCTCGCCCTCGCCGCCCGCTAAAACCGATTCTGAGCCAAGAATGCCGCCAAATATGGCGGCAATCCTTGCTCAGAATCCGGATTAGGGGGCGGTTGTGACGGCGGCGACGATCTCGTCGTAGACCTTGTCGGCGTACGCCCGCATCTCGTCGTCGGTGCGGTCCTGGATCGGGTGCGGCGTGAACACCCTGGCCATCGACGGGAACCCGAGGGCCGCCGACTGGGCGTCGGCGGCCTGGACGAACTCGGCCGACGCCACGAACGCGCTGGGGACGCCCCGCAGTTCCAGATCGCTGATGTCGTGCACACTGCACGACGTGCAGCTGCCTCAATCGGCGAGCGCCTCGATCACCAGGTCGCACTGGGTGGCGATCTCGTGGCGCAGGTCGACGGGCGCCGGCTTCGTGAACGTCGGCTTCTTGTAGCGCTGCACCGAGGCGCCGTCGCCGGCCAGCCGCTCGTCGAGGCGGTCGAGGAAGATGTCGCCCCTCGGCTTGGAGATGTCGAGGAGCCCGACGCGCAACCCGGCGATCGACGCCGGGCGGTCGAGCCGCTGGCGCTCGACGACGGATCGCTCGCCGGTCGGATCGAGCACATATCTGGTGGCCGTCATCGAGTTACCTCCCTGGTGACCGGCTGCGAACCGATGTCCCCGTTGGCCCAGCCCCCGATCATGGCCGAGAACAGCCCTGCGCCCCCACCCGCGCACGCCAGGAGCACTCCGCCGGGGCGGAACTTGGGCAGCGTGGCGTCGGCGAACCGCTCGGGAAGGCCCTCGTCGATCCCGTCGGCGCCACGGACCAGCTCGGACCCGGGCACCTGCAGGTTGCGGTCCAGCTCGGCGAGCACGCGCTGGCGGTCCCACCCGGCGTCGGCGAACACCCTGGCGTGTTCGGGGCCGAGCACGAGGATGGCGTCGAAGCCGAGCACCAGCTTCGGGTGGTGCAGCGTGCGCAGGCACGAGGCCAGCGACCGGGCGAGGCTCTCCGGCGAGCGCGAGAGCTGATCGACGATGCACCGCGGCCCCTCACCCGGGAACACCGTGACGGCATCGATGCCGGCCGGCGCGCCCCGGCTCTCGGCCAGCGTGTCGAACGGCGAGTCGGGCCGCTCGGCGAAGCAGAACCCGATCTTGCCCGGGTTGCCGTGCGTCGCCCGGTCCACCCCGCCCGGGCGCCCGCCGCCCACGTTGCGCACGACGAGCTGCACCGCTCGGCCGATGGTGGCGTTGGCCCGGTTGCCCTGTCCGAGGGCATTGACGCCGCTGTTCATCCCGATGGCGACCGTGCCCGGACCACTGCACACGATGACGGGCCCGACCGGCATCGTCGTGGCCAGCACACCGTGGATGTTGAACTCGTCCGTGCAGATCGCCTCGACGATCGTCAGCACCCACGGCAGGTACTCCGGGCGGCACCCCGCCATCACGGCGGCGATGGCGACCTTCTCGACGGTGACGTCGACGAGGTCCGGTGGCACGGTCGCCACCAGCTCGTCCGCGGCGCGCCCGGTGCCCTCGAGCATCGCCAGGACCCGCTGCTCGGTCGGCGGCACCACGGGCAGGCCGTCGGTCCAGCCGCGGGTGAACATCGCCTCGATGTCGTCCTCCAGGGCGGCCAACTCGACGCGCCGTGACCTCAACCGGCCGCCCTCGAACCGCACGCGCAACGCGTCGACCCGGTCGGGGTCCACGCTGAGCGAGCCGCACCCGGGTCGCATGACAGGGAGGTCGGCACCGAGGTCGTCGACGCCGGTGATCCGCTGCCAGTCGGCCTGCGACCACCCGACGGTCCGCTCGACCTCCTCACCGCCGACCACGCGGATCAGCGTCGGCACGGTCTCGATGGCGTGGTGCCAGCTGACGGCGAGCTCCTCGTCGATCAGGTGGTCGACGCCGGCGGGGAATGCCGGGTCGTCCTGCGTGTACACGGTCAGGTCGGACAGCTTGGCCAGCAGCGGCGCCACCAACTGGCACGTGGCGCACTCCTCCTTGACGACCACGACGAGGCCGTCGGGGAGGGGCGGGGCATTCGTCGCGATCGTGCTCACGTGAGGAACTCCAGGATGCGGTCGTTGACGGCGCCGGGTCGCTCGAGGTGCAGGAAGTGCCCGCAGTCGTCCAGCACCTCGATCGTCAACTGATCGGCGCCGGCCGTCATCGCCGTGGCGAGGTCGGCGACTTCGGCGCCCACGCACCCGTCGTCGCGCCCGTGGAGGTACAGGGTGGGCTGGGGCGGCACCTCGCCCGCCGCAGCCTGGATGCCGTCGAGGGCCGGATCCTTGCGGCCGTCGCCGAGGGTGGCGCGGTAGTAGCCGAGCGCAGCCAGCACGTTGGCGGTATCGGCCAACGACTCGCGCAGGGCGGTCACGTCCCCGTCCGCCTCGTACCCCGGTGACCACTGCGCCCACAGCCGCTCGACGAGGGCGAAGTCGTCGGCGCCGACCAGCAGGTCGGCCAGCGGATGCTGGAACAGGAACATGTACCAGCTGCGCTGCACCTGGTCGAGGCTCGTCACGAAGGCCGCCGCCATCGCGCCGCCGGGCGGGACGGCCATCCCCACGACCCTGGACCAGCGGTCGGGCTCGAAGCCGGCGGCGCCGTACGCGCTGGGCGCGCCCCAGTCGTGGCCGACGATGACGGCGTCAGCGTCGCCGCCGAGCACCTCGTGGAGGGCGTTGGCATCGGCGGCCAGCGCGCCGACCTGATAGAGGCCATCGGCCGGCACCGAGGTCGGCGCGTAGCCCCGGGTGAACGGGGCGACGGCGCGGAACCCGGCCTCGGCCAAACGGGGCAGGAGGTGGCGCCACGTGTGGGCCGTGTCCGGGAAGCCGTGGAGGCACAGCGCCAACGGGCCCGAACCCGAGCTGAGGTAGGCGACGTCGAGCTCCCCGACGCGGACGGTGTCCACTGCGGGCCGAACCTAGCGATCGCTGCGGGCGCGGCCGACACCGGCCGGCTGCGCCAGCGGCATGCGACATTCGTCACGCCCCCGTCGACTTCCGTTCACCTGGCGGTCGGCGTAGCGTGTGCCGATCACTGCTGGGGGCGTGACACGGGGGCTGGCGATCACGTTCCATGGCGTGCGCGGATCGACGCCATGCCATGGGGACGAGGTGGCGCGCTACGGCGGCAACACGTCGTGCGTGTCGGTCGAGGCACCGGGTGAGCAGCCGCTGCTGTTCGACCTCGGGACCGGCCTGCGCTACTTCGGCCTGACGTGCCCGCAGGACCGCCCGTTCAAGGGCACGGCGTTGGTCAGCCACCTGCACTGGGACCACGTGCAGGGCCTGCCCTTCTTCGGGCCGTTGCAGCACGCCGAGGCCGAGCTCGTCGTCTACGCCCCGGCGCAGCACGACGGGTGCGGTCCGGCCGAGGTGCTCAAGGCGTGCATCTGCCCGCCGCTGTTCCCGGTCGGCCTCGACGGGTTCCCGGGCACCATCGACGTCCGGTGCCCGCCGGCGCGCTTCTCGGTCGGCGGCTATCGGGTGGAATCGGCCGAGGTGCCGCACGTGGGGGACACGGTCGGCTACCGCGTCATGCACGGCGGCACCAGCGTGGCCTACATCAGCGACCACCAGCAGCCGCGCGGCGCGCAGATCGCCGACGGCGTGCGGGCGCTGTGCACCGACGTCGACCTGCTGATCCACGACGCCCAGTACACGCCGGCGGAGTTCAAGCTGAAGCGCGACTGGGGCCACTGCACGATCGAGTACGCGGTGTGGTTGGCCGGCGAGGTCGGGGCCAAGCGGCTGGCGCTCTACCACCACGACCCGAGCCACGACGACGACACGATCGACCACCTGGCGGCCGGCGCGGCGGCCTGCGGCCGTGAGTTCGGCGTCGACGTCTTCGCCGCCCGCGAAGGCCTGACCGTCACCCTCTAGCCCAGCTCTGGTCCAGGCGAGCGAAGCGAAGCCTGGGTGCCATCTGGCGAGTCCCAGTCTCGTTGGTGGGACTGTCCGCGCCCAGATGTTGTTCGCTGACTCGCTGCGCTCGTCAGCCCCGTGCTGACTACAGCGTGGCGAGGAGGAACGTCAGGGTGCGCGCCTCGTCCCGCCAGGCGTCGTACCGACCGCTGGGGCCGCCGTGGCCGGCGCCGAGCTCGGTGCGCAGCAGCAGCGGCCGATGGGTGCCTGCGCCGAGGGCGCGCAGCTTGGCCACCCACTTCGCCGGCTCGTGGTAGCTGACCCGCGGATCGTTCAGCCCGGCGGTGACGTATAGCGCCGGGAACTGCACGGGCGCCGGCGGCAGCGCCGTGTTGTCGTACGGGCTGTAGCTCAACATGTACGAGGCGTACGGCTCCTCGCGTGGGTCGCCCCACTCCTCCCACTCGGTCACCGTCAGCGGCAGGGACGGATCGCTCATCGTGGAGACGATGTCGACGAAGGGGACCTCGGCCACGGCGCTGGCGAACAGATCCGGGCGTTCGACGACGCAGGCGCCGACGAGCAGACCGCCAGCGCTCCCGCCGCGGATCGCCACCCGCGCCGGATCGGCCCACCCGCCGGCCACGACGTGCTCGACGGCGCTGAGCGTGTCGGTGAACGTGTTGCGCTTGTTGAGCAGCTTGCCGTCGAGGTACCAGCCTCGGCCTAGCTCGCCGCCGCCGCGCGGGTGGACGAGCGCCCACGTGACGCCCCGGTCGAGCAATGACAGCCGGGCGACCGAGAACCAGGGCGGCATGGACGCCTCGTACGACCCGTACCCGTACACGACGGTGGGTGCGCCGCCATCGGCGGGGGCCGTCGCCGGCCGCACGATGTCGATCGGGACGGCGGTCCCGTCGGGGGCGGCCGCCCACGTGCGCTCCGACGTGTAGGCCGACAGGTCGACGCCGGGAGTCGGCGTCCGCTTGCGCAGCGTGCGCTCGCCGGAGACGACGTCGTGGTCGAAGACCGACGCCGGGGTGGTCAGCGACTGGTAGCTCAACCGCACGACGTCGGACCGCCACTCGGGGTTCGCCCCGAGCTCGAGGTCGTGGGGCTCGGCGCCGAAGTCGAGTGGTAGCTGGCGACCGTCGCGGAACCGCACCCACACCCGTGGCTGGGCGTCGCGCCACTCGTGGACCACGAGGTGGTCGGCGAACGGCTCGGCCGTCGTCAGCCGCCGGCCGGGCTCGTGCGGCAACAGCTCGTCCCAGTGACCGGGGTCGTCGTGGGGAGCCGTCATCACCCGGAAGTCCGGCGCGTCGAGGTTGGTCACCACGACGAAGCGGTCGCCCCAGTCGTCGATCCCGTACTCCACGTCCGGCGTGCGCGAGCGGACCAGCCGCAGCTGGCCCGTGGGGTCGTCGGCGGGCAACAGCCAGGCCTCGGAGCTCGTCTTGCTGTTCGCCGCCATGACGATCCACCGCTCGCTGCGGGTGCTGCCGACGCCGAGGTAGAAGCGCTCGTCGACCTCCTCCAGCACGAGTTCGTCCTCGTCGGGAGGGGTGCCGAGGCGGTGGCGCCAGATCTGGTACGGCCGCATCTGATCGTCGGGCCGGGCGTAGAAGAGGTGCTGCCCGTCGGCCGACCACGCCTGCCCACCCCACGACGACGTGCCGGTCAGCACGTCGTCGAGGTCCCGACCGGTCGCCAGGTCGCGGACCCGCAGCGTGTACCGCTCGCTCCCGTCGACGTCGCTGGACCACGCCAGCAGCCGGTGGTCGGGCGAGGCGTCGACGGCGTGGACGTCGAAGAAGTCGTGTCCGGCGGCCTCCTCGTTGCAGTCCAGCATCACCGTCGCCGTGGCGTCGTCGATGGTCCGGCCGCGGCAGAAGACCGGGTACGCCTCGCCCTCGATCGTGCGCGTGACGTACCACCACGGGCCGTGGCGGACGGGCACCGACTGGTCCGTCTCCTGCACCCGCGACTTGATCTCCTGGAAGATCTCCTCGACCAGTTCACCGTGCTCGGTGAAGAAGGCGTCGGCGTAGTCGTTCTCGGCCCGCAGGTACGCCAGCGTGTCGGGGTCGTCGCGCTGCAGGAGCCACGCCCACGGATCGTCGACCGGTCCGGTCGGCCGCTCCCAGGTGTGCGGCTTCGCCGGGGCGACGGGCGGATCGGGGCGCTCGAACGGGCTCATCGCGGACCGCAGCGTACGGGCGCCGCAGGCCGGTCATCCGGGGTGCCCGCCGCTACCGTGCTCGGGGCAATGCGCGTGTGGATCGACCAAGACCTCTGCACCGGCGACGGGCTGTGCGTCGATCACTGCCCGGACGTGTTCATGCAGCTCGAGGACGGCATCGCCTACGTGCGGGAGGCCGGGGCGCCGCTGAACGACCCGGGCGGGTCCGGATCGCTGGCGGTGGTCCCGGTGCGCAGCGTGCCGTCGGCGATCGACGCCGCCGAGGCCTGCCCCGGCGAGTGCATCTTCATCGAGATCGACCCGCCCGCCGACGCCGAATTGGACGTCGAAGTCGACGGCCGGATCGCCGCTCGGGTCGAGCTACGCGTCGACGCCGCCTGACCGAGCGGGCCGGGCCGGCACGGATCTGTCACCGCAGGTCCGACCGCCGCTGCGAATTGTTACTATCTACGTAGTGCAAATTCGTTCCCCCGGATCACGTTGAGGTGAGGCTGGCATGACCACGTTCGACCTGGACCTGACGAAGTATCAGCTCGGCTGGAGCGACGAGGTCGAGTACGCCTTCACGCCCGAGAAGGGCATCAACCGGGGCGTCGTCGAGCAGATCTCCTGGTGGAAGGGCGAGCCGCGCTGGATGACGAACCTGCGCCTGCGCAGCCTCAAGCTGTTCGAGCGCAAGCCGATGGCCGAGTGGTTCGCCGTGAACATGCCCGACATCGACTTCCAGGACATCTACTACTACCTGCGCCCGTCGGGTGAGCAGGTCGATGAGTGGGACGACCTGCCCGAGCAGATGAAGGCGACCTACGAGAAGCTGGGCATCCCCGAGGCCGAGCGCCAGTACCTCGCCGGCGTCACCGCCCAGTACGAGTCCGAGGTCGTCTACCACCGCAACCGCGAGGAGCTGGCGGCGCAGGGGATCCTGTTCAGCGACATGGACACCGCGCTGCGCGAGTACCCGGACCTGGTGAAGCAGTACTTCGGCACGGTGATCCCGCCGGGTGACAACAAGTTCGCCGCCCTGAACACGTCGGTGTGGAGCGGCGGGTCGTTCATCTACGTACCACCGGGCGTCGAGTGCGAGATGCCGCTGCAGGCGTACTTCCGGATCAACGCCGAGAACGCAGGTCAGTTCGAGCGCACGCTGATCATCGCCGACGAGGGCTCGCAGGTGCACTACATCGAGGGCTGCTCGGCGCCGGTGTACACCAGCGACTCGCTGCACTCGGCCGTCGTCGAGATCATCGTCAAGCCGCGGGCCCGGGTCACCTACACGACGATCCAGAACTGGAGCCCGAACGTCTACAACCTCGTCACGAAGCGGGCGCGCGTCGAGGAAGAGGGCCACATGGAGTGGATCGACGGCAACATCGGGTCGAAGCTCACGATGAAGTACCCGAGCGTGTACCTCGTCGGCCGGGGCGCCACGGGCGAGGTGCTCTCCGTGGCCTACTCGGGCGCCGGACAGCACCAGGACGCAGGGGCGAAGATGGTCCACGCCGCTCCCGACACCACCTCGAAGATCGTGTCCAAGTCGATCAGCAAGGACGGCGGCATCACCACCTACCGGGGCCTCGTGCGGGTGGACGAGGGCGCCACCGGCTGCAAGTCGCACGTGCAGTGCGATGCGCTGATCCTCGACGAGGAGTCCGAGAGTCGCACGCTGCCGTACATGGAGGTCGGCCAGCGCGACGCCCAGATCGGCCACGAGGCCACCGTCTCCAAGGTCGCCGACGAGCAGCTCTTCTACCTGATGAGCCGTGGCCTCTCGGAGGAGCAGGCGATGGGGATGGTCGTCAACGGCTTCATCGAGCCGATCACCCGCACGCTGCCGATGGAGTACGCCGTCGAGTGGAGCCGCCTGATCGAGCTGCAGATGGAAGGCTCTGTCGGCTGACTCGATCGCCTCGCTCGGGAGCTGACTCGCTCGGCTAGGTCGCCGGGACTCGGGCGGCGAGGCCGTTGATGGCCACGTCGATGCATCCGGCGACGTAGTCCACGTCGATCGGCTGGCGCTGCACGACCTTGCGGAACACGATCGGCCCGACGATGGCGCCGATCACGACGCGCAGGTCGAGGTCTTCGGGCAGCTCGCCCCGTTCCTGCGCCCGCTCGACGATCTGGATGATCGGTTGTTCACGCTCGACGCCGAGCCGGGTGAGGAGCTGCTCCATCTCCGGGTCGCGTGACGCGGCATCGATCAGGCAGGGCATCATCCGGCCCACCCGCCCGCTGAGATCGGCGCGCACCATGCTGCCGAAGAAGGCCGTCAGGTCGCCGCGCAACGACCCGGTGTCCGGCGTGGCGACGTGGCGGAAGGCCTGCTGCACCGTGTCCAGGATCAGCCCGGGGCGATCGGGCCAGTGACGGTAGATGGTCGTCTTGGCGACACCCGAGCGGGCGGACACCTCCTCGATCGTCACCTTGGCGACGCCGCCCTCGACGATCAGATCGGCCGCCGCGTCGAGTGCCTTGCGCCTGGCCGCTTCGCTCTTCGGACGAGCCATCCGTCACTCTCGCTTGTTCGACCGGCCCGCCCGTTGCGCGCTCCATCCACTACGCTACCGTAGCGAAACGACGTAGCACGACCCGGAACGGCGGGACGAACGAACGAGCGGATGCGATGACGACGACCCCCGACCGACCACCCGCCGATGCGGATCCGCCCGCCGCGGCGGACGTGGTCGACCTCGACGGAATCGACCCCGACGTCTACGCCCGGCGCTGGCGGATCCTCGCCGTCCTGTGCGGCTCGCTGATCATCGTCATCGTCGGCAACACGGTGCTCAACGTCGCCCTGCCGACGCTCGCCGACCCGGACCAGCTGGGGGCCAGCAACACCGAGCTGCAATGGATGGTCGACGCCTACGCGCTGGTCTTCGCCGGCCTGCTCTTCACCGCTGGCGCCCTCGGCGACCGCTTCGGTCGCAAGGGAGCGCTGCAGGGCGGCCTCATCGTGTTCGCCTTCGGCTCGCTGGTCGGCGCCCTCGCCGCATCGTCGACCCAGGTGATCGTCGGCCGATCGATCATGGGCGTCGGGGCGGCGTTCATCATGCCCTCGACGCTGTCCATCCTGACCAACGTCTTCCCGGGGCGCGAGCGGGCCAAGGCGATCGCCATCTGGGCCGGCATCTCCGGCGCAGGCGCAGCGATCGGGCCCGTGACCTCGGGCCTGCTGCTCGAGCACTTCTGGTGGGGCGCGGTGTTCCTCATCAACCTGCCCATCATCGCCGTCGCCCTCGTGGCCGGCTGGCGCCTCGTCCCACACTCCAAGGACAAGACGGCGTCGCCGCTCGACCCGGTCGGTGCCCTGCTGTCGATCGTCGGGTTCAGTGCCCTGATCTTCGCCATCATCGAGGGTCCCAACCACGGGTGGACCAGCACCGCCTCGCTGATGTGGTTCGCTGGCGCCATCGCCGCCCTCGGGCTGTTCGCATGGTGGGAGTGGCGCAACCGCCACCCGATGCTCGACCTGCGGCTGTTCCGGGATCGGCGGTTCGCCGTGTCCTCCGGCGGCATCACGCTGGTCTTCTTCGCCATGTTCGGGACCTTCTACCTGCTGTCCCAGTTCCTGCAGTTCGTGATCGGCTACACACCGCTGCAGAGCGCGATCCGCCTGCTGCCGTTCTCGGCGATCATGATGACGGTCGCTCCGCAGACCCCGAAGCTGGTCGGCCGCTTCGGGACCGGGCGCGTCGCATCAACCGGCATGGGCCTCATCGCGCTGGCGATGCTCGGGTTCGCCCTGTTCTCGCCGTCGACGCCGTACTGGTACCTGCTGATCACGGTCTGTGTGATGTCCGGTGGCATGGCGCTGACGATGTCGCCGATGACGACCGAGCTGATGTCGGCCGTCCCGCGCGACCGTGCCGGGATCGGATCGGCGATGAACGACACGACCCGCGAGCTCGGCGGCGCGCTCGGTGTGGCCGTGCTCGGTTCGCTCGTCACCAGCCAGTACACGTCCGGCCTGGCCGACGCGGCTGCCGCGCTGCCCGAGGAGGCCCGCGAGCTCGCCCAGGGCAGCATCGGCGGCGTGCTGGGGCTGATCTCGCGCGGGATCCTGCCGGCCGACGTCGGCGAGCAGCTGCTGGGCACGGCCCGCTCGGCCTTCGTCGACGGCCTCAACCTGGCCGGGATCATCGCCGCCGCCGTGGTGCTCGCCGCGGCGGTCACCGTGCGGTCGCTGCTGCCGTCGCGCCCGCGCGGACCGATGGCCGCGCCGGACCCCGCCCCGGTTGCGGTGGACTAGTCGATGGCCTCGCTCGCTCCGAAGACTCCGCTCACTCGGCTGGGCCGGGCAAGGCCGGCCTGGGCTTTCACGCGAACTGCGTAACGGACGCTCGGGGACCTGGTTCGCACCCGACCGGCGGCGAGCTGCGGAGGGCCGTACGCTGGCGCTCGATGCCGATGCGCCAGGAGTGCAAGCACTTCGAGAGCCGCACCTACGCCAACGGCGACACGGTGCGCAAGTGCAACCTCGACCTCGCACCTGATGCGCCGTGGCGCTGCCCGGTCGATTGCCCGCGGTACGAACGCCGACTGGCCGCCGTGGCCTGGACCCAGGGCGCGCTGGTGACACCTCCGACGCCCGCCGAGCCGGCCAGCGTCGCCGATGGCACGGCGGCGGCCCTGCTGGACGAGGCCGAGGAGCACCTGCTGGCGGTCGGTGACCGCGTCCGCGCCGAGGTCGAGGCCGAAGCCGCGGCCGCCCGCCGGCGCGGCTGGCGGCGCTTGTTCCGGCGCTCGTGACGGTCGCCTCACGAGGGGATCGCGGGGCCGGTTCGTAGGCTCGACCAGGCATGCACGCCTTCACCCCTGCCGCCGCGCGGGCCGTCGACGAGTCGTCCGCTGAGCGGGCGGCCGCCGCCGAGCGGGCGGCAGCGATGCCGTTCCCGACGCCGGCCGAGGAGATCTGGCGCTACAGCCGCATCGAGGAGCTGGACCTCGGACGGTTCCGCCCGGCGGTGGCCGACACCACCGTCGAGGGTGGCGACCAGTTCGTCTCCGTGGGTGCCACCGCCAGCGGGCCGACGACCGTCGTCGACGGGCCGGCCCCCGACATCTTCGCCGAGCTGAACGTGGCGTTCGGTGTGCCGGTCGTCGTTCGCGTGCCGGCAGGCACCGTCGTCGAGGAGACCATCGTCGTGACCCACGACGTCGCCGGCGAGGGCAGCGCCGTCTTCCCGCGCCTCGTGATCGACGCCGGCGCCGACAGCGAGGTGACGATCGTCGAGCGGTTCCGATCCGCCGACGGCGAGCTCGTGCTCGTCGTGCCGGTCGTCCAAGTGCACGCTGGGCCGGCGGCCCGTGTCCGCTACCTGGGCGTCAACGAGCTCGCCGAGACGGCGTGGCAGATCGGCCACCAGCAGGCGGTGGGAGATCGCGATTCGACGACCACCCTCGCCACCGTGGCGCTCGGCGGGCACTACGCCCGGGTGCGCACGGAAGCCCGGCTGGCCGGCGCCGGCGGCAGCACCCGCCAGGTCGCGCTGTACTTCGCCGGTGGCGACCAGATGCACGACTTCCGCACCATCCAGGACCACGACGCGCCGCACACCACCAGCGATCTGCTGTTCAAGGGGGCGCTGCAGGACGACTCGCGCAGCGTCTACACGGGGCTGATCAAGGTCCGCCCGCACGCCAAGGGCACGGCGGCGTTCCAGACCAACCGCAACCTGACGCTCGGCGAGGGGGCCTGGGCCGAGAGCGTGCCGAACCTGGAGATCGAGACGAACGACGTCCGCTGCAGCCACGCCTCGACGGTCGGCCCGATCGACCCCGAGCAGCGCTTCTACCTCGAGAGCCGCGGCATCCCGACGTCGATCGCCGAGCGGCTGATCGTGCTCGGCTTCTTCGACGAGGTGCTCGACCAGCTGCCCGTCGGGCCGTTGGCGTCGGAGCTGCGCGACCGCGTCTCGGCCAAGCTCGACCTCGACCGCACCCTGACCGGGGTGGCGTGATGGCGAGCGAGTCTCGAGCGAGCGAACATCCAGCACGGTCTTCGGCTCATTGGTGCACCCCGAGATGCTGGATCGCGTCGCACATCGACAAGGTGCACCATGAGTGGACGGTGCTCGACGAGCTCGCCGACGGGTCGGCGACGCGGGGATGGTCGACGGCCGGCCGTGTGCGTCGTGCGCATCGGCGACGACGTCTACGCCATCGGTGACGTGTGCAGCCACGCCAACGTCTCGCTGTCCGAGGGCGAGGTGTGGTGCGACGAGTTGGAGATCGAGTGCCCGCAGCACAGCAGCACGTTCAGCCTGGAGACCGGGGCGCCCCAGACACTCCCGGCGACGCGCCCCGTGCCCGTCTACGCGGTGTCGATCGACGACGGCGAGGTGACGATCGACGTGACGAGCGAGCAGGGGAGCACGGCGTGACGGCGACGTTGGAGATCAGCGGGCTGCGGGCGGCCGTCGGCGGGCGGGAGATCCTGCGCGGCATCGACCTGACCGTGCGCAGTGGCGAGGTGCACGCCGTGATGGGCCCGAACGGCGCCGGCAAGAGCACGCTGTCGGCGGTCGTGATGGGCAAGCCCGGGTACGAGGTGCTCGGGGGCTCGGTGACGCTGGACGGCGTCGACGTCCTCGGGATGACGACGTCGGAGCGAGCCGCGGCGGGCCTCCACCTCGTCCTGCAATACCCGACCGAGGTCCCCGGCGTGGCCCTCGACGACATGCTGCGCGAAGCGCTCGTGGCGCGCCACGCCGACGCCGGCGACCTCGACCGGCGGTTGGCCGATGAGGCGGCGCGCATCGGGTTCGAGGAGCGGCTCCTGCACCGTGCGCTCAACGTCGACCTGTCGGGCGGCGAGAAGAAGCGCAACGAGACGTTGCAGCTGGCGATCCTGTCGCCCCGCATCGCCGTGCTCGACGAGATCGACTCCGGCCTCGACCTCGACGCCCTGCGGGCCTGCGCCCGGCGGATCGAGGAGGAGACCAAGCCGTCCGACGGCCGCCCCGGCCTCGGCGTGCTGGCCATCACGCACTACAACCGGCTGCTCGCCGAGTTGCACCCCGATGTGGTCCACATCCTGATCCGCGGCCGCATCGTCGCCGAGGGCGGCCCCGAGCTCGCCGACCAGCTGGAGGCCGACGGCTACGCCGCCTTCACGCCCGACGGCGCCGACCCCGAGGCTCCCGTCGACACCGACCGGCCGGTCGTCCGCCCCGGCTCCCTCGACGAGCTGTTCGCCAACCCCTGAGCCTCGTCCATCCGAGGGTTTCGAGGCACCGGAGGGGGTGTGCGGGCCAGGGGCGGGCACGCAAACGCTCGGATGGGGCCGGCCTGGGAGGCGGGCGTAGTGTCGCCGCCATGGCGACCGACGACGACTGGACCGAGCGTGACGGGGCACTGCGCCGACACTTCGAGTTCGACGACTTCAACGCCGCGTTCGCGTTCATGACCCGGGTGGCGTTGCTGGCCGAGCGGCGCAACCACCATCCCGACTGGTCCAACTCGTGGAACAAGGTCGACATCACGCTGACGACGCATGACGCCGGTTCGACCGTGACCGACAACGACCGCCAGTTCGCGGCGGCGATCGACCAGCTGTGCTGATCGCCTCGCTCGCTCCGAAGACTCCGCTCCTCGGCGGGGCCGAGCACGGCCGGCCTGGTTTGTGATTCGCGCTGCGGCACGAACGCTCGGGAACCCGCTCGTGACGTCGTGACGTCGTGACGACGACGGTCGCTCGACCGGCGAGCGCCGACCGCTTCCCCGGCCGGCGCGTGGTTGCCGGGTGCTTCATCGTGCTCACCGTCACGTCCGGGCTCGGCTTCTACGGGCTGGCCGTCTACCTCAACGCGTTCAGCCGCGAGCGCGGCTGGCCGGTCGCTTCGATCTCGCTGGCGACGACGCTCTACTTCATCGTCGGCGGGGTCGTCGGGCTGGTCGTGGCGCGCATCATCGCCCGCCGCGACGTGCGCATCGTGATCGTCGGCGGCGGTGTTCTCGGCGCCGTCGCACTGGCGCTGCTGGGGCAGGTGGAGGAGCGCTGGCAGCTCTACGCCGTGTACGCCGTATTCGCGGTCGGGTTCGCCGGCGCCGGCCTCGTCCCGATGACGACGGTGGTCACCCGCTGGTACCACGTCCGCCGGTCGGTGGCGCTGTCGGTGGCGTCCACCGGGCTGTCGGCGGGCGGCATCCTGCTCACGCCGCTGGCCAAGTGGCTGATCGACGAGCGCCAGCTGGCGTCGGCGACACCGATCCTGGCCGTCATCTGGCTGGTCGGCGTCGTCCCCTTCGCCCTCTGGCTCGTGCGGCCGGACCCGGCGGCGCTCGGCTGGCTCCCCGACGGCGAACGGGTCCGCCCCGACGTGGCCCCGATGGTCCCCACCGGGATGCGGCTGCACGATGCCGTGCGAACGCGCTTCTACCTGACGATCACGCTCGGCTACGTCCTCGTGCTCGGGGCCCAGGTGGGCGCCATCCAGCAGCTCGTCAAGCTCGTCGAGGAGCGCACGGACCGGGGCACGGCGGCGGCGGCCACGATCGCCCTGGCCGGGATGTCGGTGGTCGCCCGGCTGGCGGGCGGGCGCATCGTGTCGCGGCTCCCGATGGCCGGCTTCACCGTGGGGCTGGCCGTCGTGCAGGCGGTGTCGATGATCGCCATCGCCTTCGCCGACAGCCCGGTGGCGATCTTCGCCGCGATCATCGTGTTCGGCGCCACGGTGGGGAACCTGCTGATGCTGCAACCCCTGCTGATCGCCGAGCGGTTCGGGGTCCGTGACTACGCCCGCATCTTCAGCCGGTCGCAGTTCCTCACGATGTTCGGGACCGCGGGCGGGCCGCTGCTGCTCGGCTGGCTGTACGACAACGCCGGCGGCTACGACACCTCGTACCTCGTCGCCGGGTGCTGCTCGCTGGCCGGTGCCGCCGTGCTCGCCTGGGGCGGTCCGGTGACCGCCCGTACGCCGGCGCTGGCGTGAGCGACGACCTCCACCCCAACGTCGCGCGGGTCGTCGAGGCGGCCCGCCAGGCCGGGCTGGAGCTGCAGCCGGTGCGTCAGCCCGACGGCGCCAAGACGGCGGTCGATGCGGCGGCGGCGATCGGCGTCGACGTCGGCCAGATCGTGAAGAGCTTGATCTTCGACGTCGACGGCGAGATCGTCCTGGCCTTCGTCAGCGGCGCCGACCAGCTCGACGAAGGGCGGCTGGCGGCCGCCGCCGGCGGCGAGCGCTGCGGCCGCGTCGACGGGCGCACCGTGCGTGACGTCACGGGCTTTCCGATCGGCGGCGTGCCCCCGTTCGGCCACCTCCGCCCCCTCCGGGCGTTCGCTGATCCGGGGCTGCTCGTCCACGACGAGGTGTGGGCCGCCGCCGGCACGTGGCACGACGTGTTCCCCATCGCGCCGGCCGACCTCGTCCGAGCCAGCGACGCCGAGATCTGTGAGCTACGCGTGCGGGAGTGAGTCGGCTGGGCTCACCGTTCGGAACCTTCGTCGGGCGGGGCGGGGAGGCGGGCGCTCTCCGGCAGCATCGCCTCCCGGTCGACGGCGATGAACAGGCCGCGACCACGGGCCAGCTCCTCGCCCGTCTCGGCGTCCACCAGTTCGCCCTCGATCCAGATCTTGCGGCCGACCCGCTCGCCCAGCCGGCCGCGGCACGCCAGGCTGCGGTGCAGCGGCGTCGGACGGACGTAGCGCACGGTCAGCTCGCCGGTGAACGCCGGCTCCTGGAGGATCCCCAGCACGAACCCGAACACGTCGTCGAACAGGGCGGCGACGATGCCACCGTGGGAGCGTCCGGGCGCGCCCTCGTGCGCTGCGCCCAGCTCGAGCACGCCGACGATCTCGTCGCCGTGGCGGTGCACCTCGAGGTCGAGCCCCCACGGGCTGGACCGTCCCGAGAACGGTCGGTCGTCGTAGGTCCCGACCACGCCGTCCTCGTCCTGCTGCTGCTGGTGGTGCCAGGCCTCGCTGCCGAAGGACTCGACGGCCCGGTTCCGCGGCGGCCCGCCGGCCTCCAACCGGTCGGCCAGTTCGCCGACTGTCGTGGCCACCTCCTCGACGAGCGGCGCCGGCACCTGGTGACCGACCAGCGCGTGACCCAGCCGGCGAACGGCGCGGCCGGCCCTGGCGCGCGCCTCGGTGTCGTCGTCCGGTGACTGCGGCATCGGTGGACGCTACGGGGTGGCCGGTTGCCCGGCCTGCTCGAGGGCGTCGAGCAGGGTGTTCCAGGCCAGCGTGGCGCACTTGATCCGCACCGGGAACTTCACGACGCCTTGCAGCGCCTCGAGATCGCCGAGCTCCAGCGAACCGGTGCCGGCGGCGTCGCCGTTGCCCTCGGTCGAGTCCCCGGCGTCCTCGATGGACATCATCCCCTTGAACCGCCGGACCAACGCCCGCACCTCGTCGACCGGCTGCCCCTTGATCGCCTGGCTCATCATCGACGCCGAGCTCTGGGAGATCGAGCATCCCTGGCCGCCGACCTTGACGTCGCTGACGACGCCGTCCTCGACCTGCAGGAAGACGGTGATCTCGTCCCCGCACAACGGGTTGTGGCCCTGGGCCACGACGGCCGGGGGCGCGGCGAGCTCACCGCGGTTGCGCGGCGTTCGGTAGTGGTCGAGGATGATCTCGCGGTAGAGGTCTTCGAGGCCCGGCATGGTTCCCTCTGTTAGAAGCCGAAGATGTCGGAGGCGCCGTCGAGGGCGTCGGCGAGCGCGTCCACGTCGTCACGGTCGTTGTACACGTAGAAGCTGGCCCTGGCGGTGGCCGCCGCACCGAGCAGGCGCATCAGGGGCTTGGCGCAGTGGTGGCCGGCGCGGATGCACACGTTGGCCTGGTCGAGGACCTGGCTGACGTCGTGCGGGTGGAGGTCGCGGAAGGCGAAGCTGAGCACGCCACCGCGCACGGCCAGGTCCCGCGGACCGTGGACGACGAGGTCGTCGCCGAACCGGTCGTCCAGCAGCTCGAGGGCGTAGCCCGTCAGCTCGACCTCGTGGGCTCGCACGGCGTCCATGCCGAGCGACTCCATGAAGTCCACGGCGGCGCCGAACCCGATGGCTTCGGTGATCGGCGGGGTGCCGGCTTCGAACTTGGCGGGGACCGGGGCCGACGTGAACCCGTCGAGCCGGACATCGGCGATCATGTTGCCGCCGCCGAGGAACGGCGGGGTGGCGTCGAGCAGCTCGGCCCGGCCGTACAGCGCGCCGATGCCCGATGGGCCGCACATCTTGTGGCTGGAGAAGGCTGCGAAGTCGGCGCCCCACGCTTGGACGTCGGTGGCGTTGTGCGGCACGTACTGGCAGGCGTCCACGACGGCCAACGCCCCGGTGGCGTGGGCCGCGGCGCACAGCTCGGCGACGGGGTTGAGCGTGCCGAGCACGTTGCTCATCGCGGCGACCGAGACGACCTTGGCCCCGTCGACGAGCCGATCGAGGTCGGTCAGGTCGAGGCGACCGTCGGCGGTCAGCGGGATCCACCGCAGGTCGACGCCGCGCTCCGCGGCCAGCAGGTGCCACGGGACGATGTTGGCGTGGTGCTCCATGTGGGTCAGCACGACCACGTCGCCGGCGCCGAGGTTGGCCCGACCCCAGGACTGGGCGACCAGGTTGAGCGCCTCGGTGGCGTTCTTGGTGAACACGATCTCGTCGGCGTCGGCGGCGTTGACGAAGCGGGCCACCTTCGCTCGCGCCGCCTCGTAGGCGTCCGTTGCCTCGGCGGCCAGGCGGTAGGCGCTGCGGTTGATCGGCGCGTAGTGGTGGGCCGTGAACGAGGACATCGCGTCGATGACCTGGTGCGGCTTCTGCGATGAGTTGGCCGAGTCGAGGTAGTGGATCGGGCGTCCGTCGATCGTGTCGCCGAGCAACGGGAACTGCGCCTTGACCGTCGCAACGTCGAGGGTGGCGAGCGTCTCGGCACTCATGTGAGCACCTCACGGCGGTCGCTGACGCCGAGCAGCAGCGAAGCAGCAGCTCGGCCATGAGCGGGAAGACCGTGCTGATGATTCGCTCGGTCGAAGACGCCCTCGCTCATGTGAGCACCTCGCGGCGTTCGCTGACGCCGTGCAGGACCCCGGCCGGGCGGAACGATTCGTAGCCGTCGTGCTCCAGGCGTTCGGCGATCTCCATGCCGCCGGAGGCGACGATGCGGCCGTCGATCAGCACGTGGACGTGATCGGGGAGCAGCTCGTTGAGCAGGCGCTGGTAGTGCGTGATCAGCACGACGCCGAGGTCGGGGCGGTCGGCGCGCACTTCGCGCAGGCCCTTGGCGACGATGCGCAGGGCGTCGATGTCGAGGCCGGAGTCGGTCTCGTCGAGGATCGCCAACGCCGGCTCCAGGATCGCCAGCTGCATGATCTCGTTGCGCTTCTTCTCGCCGCCGGAGAACCCCTCGTTGAGGTAGCGGTCGACGAACGACGAGTCCATGCCGAGGCGCTGCATCCACTCCATGGCCGAGACGCGCAGCTCGAGCACGGAGAGGTCGAACCCCTTGCGCGCCGACAGCGACTGGCGCAGGAACTGGATGACGGAGACGCCCGGGATCTCCTGGGGGTACTGGAAGGCGAGGAACATGCCGGCCTTGGCCCGTTCGTCGGGCGGCCAGTCCGTGACGTCGTCGCCGCGGAACGTGATCGTCCCCGATCGGACCTCGTACTCGGGTGAGCCCATGAGGGTGGAGGCGAGCGTGCTCTTGCCCGAGCCGTTCGGGCCCATGATGGCGTGGATCTCGCCGACGCCGACCGTGAGGTCGAGGCCCTTCAGGATGGGATCGGGCTCGACCGTCGACCCGCCGGCGGCGTCGGGGGCCGGGGCGACCCACAGGTCGTCGACGTGGAACAGCTCCCGGCTCTCCGGCACGGGCGCCAGTGTAGGCGCCTCGGGCGCCCAATTCTCCCTACGCGCGTAGTGGTAATTCGTGATCCCGGAGGTCCTCCTTCCAGGCCCGGAACCGGTCGTGGCGGGTCCCGCTCGGCCCGGCGCCGTCGGCGCGACCGTCCGGGAACAGGCGCAGCGTGAACGCCACTGAGGTATCGCTGGACAGCCCGGCCCAGTACCGGGCGTCGCCGCCCGAGGCCGGCCCGGCCCGCCAGAGCAACCAGGGGCCGATCCGCCGCTTGTAGTCGGCATCGGGCCGGCCCGGCAGGTCGTCACCGAGTCGGTGCAGGTCGTCGGGCGCCTCGATCCAGGCGCCGACCGGGATGTTGCGGTCGCGCACCGGCGTCGCCGGCAGGTCAGCCGTGTGCAACGGGGTCGGGTCGCTCGGACGCTGGTCGTACCTCATGGCGCCAGTGCTCCGATCACGGTCGGCAGCGCGGCGGCCAGCACGGCCTGCACCTGCTCGACGTCGACGCGGCCGGCGGCCGGCCCGGTGACCTCGATCATCGCCAGCAGGCGGTCGTCGTACCACAGGACGGCGCACCCGTCGTCGCCCCCGCACCGACCGAGGTACGACCCGCCGTTCGCGCTGCCCAGGCCGTCCCACGCCGGAGCGCCCGGTTCGGCGCGCAGCACCACGACGGCGTCTGTCGGCGCCGGCGACACGGTGACGCCGAGCCGTTGGCCATCGCTCGACGCGACGCAGGTGACGCTCGCCGCGCCCGTCGACCCGACCGGAGCGCCGATGGACGGCTCGACGGTGACGTCGCCGTCGGCGACCAGGACGGCGAGGTCGTCGCCGCCGAGCGCCGTCGCCACCTGGCCGAGCAGCCCGTCGCCCATCGGGCAGCCGGCGAGCTCGTCGGTGGCGAGGGTCGCCGCCAAGCCCTCGGCGGCGGCGGACGTTTCGAGTGCCGGCGTCGTGTCGTCGGCACCGTCGAACGCCTGCCACGTGATCGCGCCCGCCACGGCCACGGTGGCGACCACGATCCCCGCCGCCAGCACGACCGGCCACAGCGGCCGGCGGGGCGGGACGTCGTCATCGGCGAGGGGGCTGGACCGCTCGACCGCGCGCTCGCTCACCGGTCGGCGAGACCGTCGACCAGCAGGTGGCGGCGCCCGCCGGAGGGGGCCGCCACTGGCGGTGGCTGATCACTCACCAACCGCGGGCGATCCACTCGTCGAGGTGCGGTCGCTCGGCGCCGATCGTCGTGTCGACGCCGTGGCCGGGGAGCACGACGGTGGTGTCCGGGAACGTGAACAGTCGGCGCTCGATCGAGCCGATGATGGTGGGGAAGTCGGCGTCGTCGAAGCTCGTGTTGCCGGGGCCGCCGGGGAACAGGGTGTCGCCCGTGAACAGCAGCGGCGTGTCGCGCACGGCGAACGAGATCGATCCGGGTGTGTGGCCGGGGTTGTGGATCGCGTCGAGGCGCAACCGGCCGACCTCGATGACCTCGGCATCGTCGAGGAAGACGTCGTAGCCGACGTCCTTCAGCTTCGGCGCGTCGAGCTTGGTGACCGCCACCTCGTAGCCGGCCTCCCGGATCGCCGGCACGGCCTGGATGTGGTCCCAGTGACCGTGGGTCTCGAGGACCCGGCGCACCCCGAGCCGCTGGCACAGCTCGAGCAGCTGCTCGTGTTCGTTGGCGGCATCGATCAGCACGGCGTCGCCGGTGCGCCGGCAGCGCACCACGAAGACGTTGTTGTCGTACGGGCCGACGACCACCTTGTGGACCTCGACGTCGGCGTTGACCCAGTGGAGGGTGTGCGTGGAGCCGGCAGCCATGCGATCCAGTGTGCCAGTCCGCCCGACTCGTCGTCATCGTCCGCAGATTGGTCGCTCCGCCACCACATCGCGGACGAGGAGATCGGTCACGTCACGCCGAGACGACGTCGAGGCCGATGGCGAGGGCGACGCCGATCTGACCGGGATCGAACGTGACGAACCGCACCGGCGGTGGCATGCGGACTGCGGCGGTCAGGTGGACGGCGCTCGCCAGGCGCACCGGTTGCGCTCTGGCGAGCGTCGCCGCCGCATCGAGGCAGCGCTGATCGACCGGGACCACGTGCAGGTGGTCCCACGTCAGCCGCACGGCGTCCTCCAGGTCGCCGCGCAGCACGTCCACGTCGGTCAGCCGATCGATGGTCGGCAGCGCCTCGGTCAGGGCGAGCGCCGATGCCGACCACACCGGATCTTCGACCATCGCCGCCACCACGATCGCCCGGGCCGGCCCGTCGATCCCCAGCGCCAGCAGCGCCGACGTGTCGAGCGCCACGCTCATCCGCGCAGCTCGACGAGGGCGCGGTCGAGGCGCACGCCGGACCAGACGGCGATCGGCGAGGGTGGGCGCCAGGTGCTCGTCCGGCGCGGCGGCAGCACGGCTCCGGCGGCGATCAACCGGTCGAGGTCGGGCGCCTGCTCATCGAGGGCGGACAGCAGCGCGGTCGGCCGACCGCCGACGGTGACCACGATGCGGTCGCCCTCGCCGGCGCGGCGGATGGCTGCGGCCAGGTCGGCGCGCAGCGCGCGCACGGTCGTCGACGTGGACACATGTGTACACAAGCAGGTTGGCGCGAGCGCGTCAAGACCGGCCACGATGGGCGCCATGAACTTCGCCTTCACCGATGAGCAGGACGAGCTGCGCAAGACCGTCCGCGCCTTCCTCGACTCCAAGAGCCCCGAGTCCGCCGTGCGCGAGCAGATGGAGACCGAGTCCGGCTACGACACGGCCGTGTGGTCGCAGATGGCCGAGCAGATGGGCCTCCAGGGGCTGCACGTCCCCGAGGAGTTCGGCGGCTCCGGCTACAGCTTCGTCGAGCTCGGCATCGTGCTCGAGGAGATGGGTCGCTCGCTGCTCTGTGCGCCGTTCTTCTCGACCGTCGTGCTCGCCGCCAACACGCTGCTGCTGAGCGGTGACGACGCGGCGAAGAAGGACTTCCTCCCCGGAATCGCCAGCGGTGAGACGATCGCCACCGTCGCCTTCACCGAGCCGTCCGGCAAGTGGGACGAGGCCGGGATCACGATGGAGGCCACGGCGGACGGCGACTCGTGGACGCTGACCGGCGCCAAGAGCTTCGTCCTCGACGGGCACACCGCCAACCTGATCCTCGTCGCCGCCCGCACGCCGAAGGGCGTCAGCCTGTTCGCCGTCGAGGGGGACGCCTCCGGGCTGACCCGCACGGCGCTGTCGACGATGGACCAGACCCGCAAGCAGGCCAAGCTCGACTTCGACGGGACCCCGGCCCGCCTCGTCGGCACCGACGGGGAGGGCTGGGCGACGCTGTCGAGCGTGCTCGACCTCGTCGCCGTCGGGCTCGCCGCGGAGGAGGTCGGCGGTGCTCAGAAGGTGCTCGACATGGCCGTCGAGTACGCCAAGGTGCGTGTGCAGTTCGGACGCCCGATCGGGTCGTTCCAGGCGATCAAGCACAAGTGCGCAGACATGCTGCTGGAGGTCGAGTCGGCCAAATCGGCGGCGTACTACGGCATGTGGTGCGCCAGCGAGATGAACGACGAGCTGCCGTCCGTGGCGTCGCTGGCCAAGGCCTACTGCTCCGAGGCGTACTTCCACGCCGCGGCCGAGAACATCCAGATCCACGGCGGCATCGGTTTCACCTGGGAGCACCCCGCCCACCTGTACTTCAAGCGGGCCAAGAGCTCCGAGCTGCTGTTCGGTGATCCGACCTACCACCGCGAGCTGCTCGCCCAGCGCATCGGCCTGTGAGGACACGGCTCCCGGCGCGCCGCGCCGGGAGCCATGACACCCCGCGTTCATGCTCGTCCCCATGAACGCCACGGTCATCCCCTTCCCGGTCCGCTCGCGCCCGACCAGCTGGTCGACGCCCGTGCACGAGGTCATCGACGAGATCGAGGCGGTCCTCGACCAGGGCGACGCCGATGCGGTGGTCGAGCTGTGCCGGCAGGCGCTCGTCCGCCTCGACACCAGCTCGCCGGACATCGACGACGTGGAGACGCTCGACGAGCTCGTCGTCCGGCTCGACGAGGTGCACCGCCGCGCCTGCGTCATGGCTCGACCCGATGCGGTCGAGCTGGCCAGGTGGCTGTTCCGCGCCGAGGTCGACTCCAACCTGCACGCCCTCGTCGGCGCTCCCGAGCGCTACGCCGACCTGCTCGGCGCCCACGGGCTGGCGGAATACGAGCGGCTGCTGGACGGCCGGCTGCGACGGTCGCGTTCGGACCTCGGTCGGCGCATCGACGACTTCAGCCTCGGCCCGACGCGGGCGGCACTGGCCCGCGCCCGCCACCCGAGCGCCGTGTGAGGCATCTGTCCCGCCCGGGTGACGGAGCCGGTCCAGGGTGCGTCGAGCGGACGGCACCGCCGGCGCTCGTAGGGTTGGCGGGCGATGGAGCCGGTGACCTGGGTGTTCGCGGTGATCGCCGCCATCACTGTCTTCGTCATCGCCGCCGTGGTCGTCGGCCGGGAGGCGCACCGGCTCGACGCCGTCGCGCCGCGCGTCGTCTACCGCCTCGACGAGGCCGTCGACTTCGTCGCCGACCGGGTGCCGGCCGAGACGCAGGCCCGCCTGACGCCTGTTGAGCTGGAGCAACTGCTGGTCTTCCACCTCCGTTGGCTGCACGCCCAGGGCCTCCAACCCGTCGACGTGATCGACCGTCGCCAGGACATCCTCACGCCGACCGTGATCGACGAGGACACGTTGACCGGCTACCTGCTCGGCGAGGCCGAGCGGGGCGAGGTCGAGCTGCTCGACGATGTCGACGCCGTCGTGGTCGTGGAGGCGCACCTCGAGTACCTCGACGCCATCGGCGCCGTCGGTCCGCAAGCGCCAGGCGACGACGTCACCGACCTGCGCTGAGTCGGCCGCTGATCCGTCGCCCGTGGCCGTCGACCAGGATGGCGGGATGGATCCCGTCGAGGTCGACTTCGTCGACTTCCACTTCGACGTGATGTGCCCGTGGGCGTACCAGACCTCCCGATGGATGCGCGAAGTGCGCGACCGGACCGGTGTCGAGGTGCGCTGGCGGTTCTTCAGCCTCGAGGAGGTCAACCGGGTCGAGGGCAAGAAGCACCCGTGGGAGCGGGACTGGTCCTACGGGTGGTCGATGATGCGCATCGGGGCGCTGCTGCGGCGCAAGGACCCGGCGCTGCTCGACGCGTGGTACGAGCGGGCCGGTCGGGCGCTGCACGTCGAGGGGCGCCAGCCGCACCGCCGGGAGGTGGCCGAGGCGCTGCTCACCGAGCTCGGCCTGGACGGGCCGGCCGTGGTGGCCGACGCCCTGGCCGACCCGTCGACCCACGACGACGTCCGGACCGAGCACCAGAAGGTCGTCGACGCCGGGGCGTTCGGCGTGCCCACGCTGTTCTTCCCGGACGGTCAGTGCCTGTTCGGGCCCGTCGTCGTCGACCCGCCCACTGGCGACGAGGCCCTCGCCCTGTGGGACCACGTGCGCGACTGGTTGCGGTTCGGCACGCTGTACGAGATCCAGCGACCCAAAGCGCCCGCCGATCTGGCCCGCATCGCCGACACGTTCCGCCCGTACCTACAGGCCCGCGACTGGCGCACGATCCAGAACCCGACGCCATGACGTTCATTGCGTTCCCCGGCCACGCAGGCCGAGGTCGGCCGCTCCCTCGCTGGCGCTCGGTCGCTCGCATCGGCGGAAGGACACCTCCATGAGCACCGAAGTGCCCCGAGACCGGGCGGTCGGCGCGCTGGACGACGTGTGGGTGCGCCTCGACGGCCTCCTCGCCGACCTCGACGACGCCGACTGGGCCCGCCCGACCCCACTGCCGGGCTGGCGGGTGCAGGACGTGGTCGCTCACGTGATCGGCACCGAGTCGATGCTGCTCGGCGACTCGGCCCCGGAGGTCGAGGTCACCGCCGCCGACCACGTGCGCAACGACATCGGGAAGTTCAACGAGGCCTGGGTGGTCTCGATGGCTGACCTGGCGCCGGCCGAGGTGCTGGCGGCCTTCCGAGCCCGCGTCGCCCGCCGTCGTGAGGCGCTGGCGGCGACCGACGATGCGGCGTGGTCGGCGGAGGGGTTCACCCCGGCCGGATCGGACACTTACGGCCGGTTCATGCGGATCCGCGTGTTCGACACGTGGCTCCACGAGCAGGACGTGCGCGACGCGGTAGGGCGACCGGGCGGCGACGGCGGGCCAGCCGCCGAGCTGGCGCTCGACGAGATGGCGGCGGCGATGGGCTTCGTCGTCGGCAAGAAGGGCGGCGCGCCGCCCGGGTCGAAGGTGGCCCTCGAGCTCACCGGACCGGCGGCGCGATCGATCTTGGTCGAGGTGCCGACCGGCGAAGGAGCGCGGGCGGCGGTCGTCGACGAGCTGTCCGGCCGACCGACCGCCGTCGTGCGCCTGCCGGCCGGTGTGTTCGCCCGCCTCGGCGGCGGCCGGGTCGACCCGGCGACGGTGCGCCACGAGGTCGAGCTCGAGGGCGACACCGAGCTCGGCGAGCGCATCGTCGCCAACCTGGCCTACACCATCTGATGGGCTCGTTTCCCGCTCGACGCATCGAGCCGGGTCCGGGTCAGGAGTCGGTGTGGGACTACCCCCGCCCACCGTCGCTCGAGCAGACCGATCGTCATGTCGTCGTCGAGCTGGGCGGGCTGATCGTGGCCGAGTCACGCCGGGCGTGGCGGGTCTGCGAGACGAGCCATCCCCCGTCGTACTACGTGCCGCGCGAAGACGTCGCCGAAGGCGTGCTGGTCCCGGTCTCGGCCAGCGGGTCGGTCTGCGAGTGGAAGGGCCCGGCCACCTACTGGACCGTTGTCGCCGACGGCCGCACGGAGGAGGCGGCGGCCTGGTCGTACGAGCGGCCGACGCCGCCGTTCGCCGTCATGCGCGGCGCGGTCGCCTTCTACCCGGCTCGGATGGATCGCTGCTCGGTGGACGGTCAGATCGTTCGTCCGCAGGCCGGGGGCTTCTACGGGGGCTGGATCACCGACGAGGTCGCCGGCCCCTTCAAGGGCGAACCCGGCACCATGCGCTGGTGACGTGATGGGCGGCGCGAACGGCCGGGAGACCCCGTGCGCCGGCGCTGAACCGGGCGTGTCGAGGTGTGCGACGTGTGGTTGACTGGTGCCACCAGAGGAAGGAGGTGGTCCACCGCATGAGTGAATGTTCGTATGGGACCCTGGAGGTGGTTGGCCGCTAGGCCGGCAGGCTGGACCGCCTGGCGAATCCACGCCAACTTCCGCTGATCCGAGCCGCCGGACCTCGTCCCCCCGGCATCACGAGGCTCGCCAGCACCCAGTCAATGTGCAGGAGGGGAGCGCACTCGCGCTTCCCTCCTGCCGCGTCCGGACGGCCGTGCACGAGCCGAGCGCCGTCACCGTCCGGCCAGCGGTAGTCGGACCTCGAGCCGGGCGCCGCCGAGCGGCGCGGCGTCGACGGCCACCGACCCGCCCATCGCCTCGGCGAGCTGGCGCACGATCGCCAGCCCCAGACCGGACCCGGCCTCGGTCCGCACGGGCTGCCGACCGCTGACGTAGAGACGTTCGAACACGTGCGGTCGGTCGGCCGGCGCGATGCCGGGGCCGTCGTCGTCGACGCGCACGACGGCTACATCCTGCTCGCCGGCCACGTGGACGTCGACGCGCGACCGGGCGAACCTGCGGGCGTTGTCGAGCAGGTTGCCGAGCAGCTGGTGGACCCGCGCCGGGTCGGCGTGCACGATGAGTGGTGAGCCTGGGGTGACGGCCACGGCGACGCCGGCCTGCGCGCTGGTCGCTGCGGCGGAACGGACGGCCTCCTGCGCGACGGCGCGCACGTCGTGGTCGACGGGGTGCAACGACAGGCTCCGACCGTCGAGGTGGGCCAGGTCGAGGAGGTCGGCGACCAGCCGCTCCAGACGCTGCGACTCGGCGAGGATGACCTCGGCCGCGGCGTCGGTGTCAGGAGCCGTCCCGTCGGCGATGGCCAGCGCGTAGCCGTGGATCGACGTCAACGGGGTGCGCAGGTCGTGGCTGACCGAGAGCAGGAACTGCTGCTCCAGCGTGCGTGACCGTTCGAGGCCGGTGGCCATGGCGTTGATCGAGCGGGTCAACGCGGCCAGCTCGTCGTCGCTGCCCTCGGGGGGCTCCGGCAGGCGGGTCGACAGGTGCCCGTCGGCGATCTGACGCGCCGCACGGGCTGCGGCGTCGACGGGGCGGGCGAGGCGGCGGCCGAGGAGGACGGCAATCGCTGCGCCGACGGCCAGGGTGATCCCGCTGCCGACGAGGAAGAACGGCAACGCCTCCCCGGCACCCGTCGTGGCCTGCTGTGTGACGACGGCGACGATCGTCACGAGCGGGCGCACGTCCGGGGCGGCGGCGAACACGAGTGAGCCGTTGGCGCCGCTGACCGTCCGCCCGGCGGCCAGAGCGGCCGGGTCGAGGTCGGTCGGCTCGACGCCGTCGGGAAGGGTGCCGACCAGCGCGCCGGCTGCGTCAAGCCGCACGAGCTCGACCCCGTCGACGCGCAGCGCCCGACGGAGCTCACGCAGCACCTCCCGGGTCGCCGCCTGCTGCCTCGCCGGCAACGCCGGGTCGATGCCGCCGACGGCGACGGCCAGCGACTCGGCCTGCTCGCGCAGCACGGACTCGGTCGCCTGGCGTGCCTGCCAGCGGGAGATCAGCACCGTCGTGACGCCCGCCACCAGCAACGTCCCCGCCACCGTCAGCAGGATCACGACGACGAGCCGACGGGTCACCCCCGGATTCTCCCCCCATCCGTTGCTGACATTGGTCCGGGGAGGGCTCCAGCCTCAGTGCGGCGCGCGACCCGGCCGGACCGTCAGCCCAGGCGGTATCCGACACCCCACACGGTGGCCAGCGGGAGGGCCGGGCCGAGCTTGCGGCGCAGCTGACGGACGTGGACGTCGACGGTCCGCTCGTCCCCGTCCCAGTCGACGCCCCATGCGCCGTCGAGCAGCTGGCGTCTGGTCAGCGCCAGCGCGCGATTGCGGGCCAGGAAGTCGAGCAGCTCGAACTCGCGCGTGGCGAGCGCGATGGCCACGCCGTCGACACGCGCCTCCCGCCGTGCGGCGTCGACCTCGATCGACCCGACCGTGACGACGGCCGAGTCGTGGTCGCCAGCCGCCTGGCGGCCGACCCGACCCATGATCGCCTGCACCCGAGCCACCAGCTCCGGAGGCGAGAACGGCTTGACGACGTAATCGTCGGCACCGACGTCGAAGCCGGCCAGGCGATCGGCCTCGGCGCCTCGGGCCGTCAGGAACAGCACGGGCAGGTCCGGCGCCCGGGCGCGCAGCCGCCGGCACACCTCGAGGCCGTCGACGTCCGGGAGCCCGATGTCCAACACGGCGAGGTCAGGTCGGTGCTGCGCGGCGAGCTCCAGCCCGCGCTGACCGCTGGCCGCCAGCAGGGCGCGGAACCCCGCCCGACGCAAGTACAGCCCCAGCAAGTCGCCGATCGCCGGGTCGTCCTCCACGACGACGACCACCCGCTCCTCCATCGGGCCATGGTCGCAGCCCCCGCCGCTCTCGTCGCGTCGCACTGGTCGGGTACCGTGCCGACCCGATGGAGCGGCCGTCGAGGTTCGAGCACTACCGGTTCCTCGGCGACAAGCGCACGCAGCTGGTCTACGACCTCGACGAGTGGGACGACCCGGCGCCGATCGAGGAGATCGTCGAACGCGACGTCGGCGCCGTGTTCGGGCCCGACACCCTGGCAGAGGCGCGCAACCGCGGCTATCGACTGGCCCGAACCGGCCAGCGAGGCCGTCGCCGCGCCCCTCGTTCCTGAGCCCGATGAACGGCACGTTCACCTCGGCCGGCTGCACGCTCGCCCGCCACCTCGTCGTGCCGTCCGGGCGGACGGAGCGCCGTCCCGGCGTGATCCTGTGCCACGGCTTCCCGATCGGCCCGCTCGACGCGCGGCGTTCGGCGGGGACGTTCCCCCAGCTGATCGAGCGCATCGCCCACGACCTCGGGTACGTCGCCATGACGTTCAACTTCCGGGGCACCGGCACCAGCGAAGGTGACTTCTCGCTGCAGGGCTGGATCGACGACCTGCGCACCGCCATCGACTACCTCTCCGACGAGACGTCCCCGACCGAGATCGTGCTGCTCGGTACGAACACCGGAGGATCGATCGCCATTTGCGTCGCTGCCGACGACCCCCGGGTGCGCGCCGCCGGGCTGCTCAGTCCTCGCGCCGACTTCGACGACTGGGCCGACCACCCGCGCCGTTTCCTCGAGCACGCCCGCGAGATCGGCGCGATCCGCACGGCGCGGTTCCCGGCATCGGTGGACGAGTGGAGCCGGGCCTTCCGGCGGTTCCGTCCCACCGAGTCGGCGCGCCGCTTCGCCCCCCGACCGTTGCTGGTGCTGCACGGCGAGGACGACGAGAGCGTGCCGACCAGCGACGCCAAGCAGCTGGCCGACGCTCACGGCTCGGCCGAGCTGAGCGTCCTCGCCGGCGCCGGGCACCGCCTGCGCCACGACCCCCGGGCCGTCGCCATTCTGTTCGGCTGGCTGGACCGCATCCGCAGCGCCCAACCGGCCTGATCAGCACCGTCGGCCGTATCGATCGACGCCCGCCAGCGGCGGACACGGCGCAACGGTCAGCGCGCCGACGAGTGCCAGCGGTACGCGCTCTCGACGATCTCGTCCAGTCCCCGCTGGGCCCGCCACCCGAGGACGCGCTCCGCGACGGCCGGATCGGCGAACGTGGCCACCGGGTCGCCGGCACGGCGCGGCGCCTCCTCGTACGGCACCGGCCGACCGGCCACCTCGCTGGCGGCCTCGATCACCTCGCGCACCGACGAGCCGACGCCGCTCCCGAGGTTGACGGCCAGCGCCTGCTCGCCGCCCCCGGCCAGCGCGTCGAGCGCCTTGACGTGGGCATCGGCGAGATCCTCGACGTGGATGTAGTCGCGGATGCACGTCCCGTCCGGCGTCGGGTAGTCGGTCCCGAACACCTTGACCGGGGGCCCGGCGCCGAGGACGGACTTCATCACCAGCGGCACGAGGTTGATCGAGTACGTCCAGTCCTCGCCGATCACCCCGTCGCTGCTGGCGCCGGCGGCGTTGAAGTAGCGCAGGCTGGCCGACCGCAACCCGTCGGTGACCCCGTACCACCGCAGGATCCGTTCGACCGTCGCCTTCGACTCGGCGTACACGCTCTCGGGGCGGAGGTCCGCCGATTCGCCGACCGGCACCTCATCCGGCGTGCCGTACACCGAGCAGGACGAGGAGAACACCACGTCCCGCACGCCGCAGCGCAGCGCCGCCTCGACCAGCGTGGCGGTGCCATCGACGTTGTTGTGCCAGTACTTGCCCGGGTGAGCCATGGACTCGCCGACGGACTTGTACGCGGCGAAGTGGATGATCGACGTGCACTTGTGCGTCGTGCACACCTTCTCGACGAGCGCGGCGTCGTGGATGTCGCCGACGACCAGCTCGGCGTCGAGCACGGCGGACGCCGTGCCGAGCTCGAGCGTGTCGAGCACGACGACGTCGCGCCGGGCCGCCCGCAGGGCGCGCACGGTGTGCGAACCGATGTAGCCGGCGCCCCCGGTCACCAGGATCGTCACGACGGCACCTGGTCGCGCCGACGGTCCACCACGAGGCGAGGACGCTACCCTGCTGCGCCGGCCCAGTCGCCCTGAAAGGACGTGATGTGAAGTTCCTCGACCGCTACCTCCGCGACCGCCGTCTCGACCAGGTCGTGCGGCGCATCCCGCCCGGCGCCCGGGTGCTCGACGTCGGGTGCCACGACGGTGCCATGTTCCGGGCGCTCGGTCACTCCCTGCGCGAGGGGTGGGGCGTCGACGCGGCGCTGGTGGGTCCGCTCGACGGGCCTCGCTACCGGCTCCTCCCCGGTTCGTTCCCGAATGACATGCCGTCCGATGCCGGCGTTTTCGACGCCGTCACCATGGCGGCGGTGTTCGAGCACATCCCGACCGACGAGCAGCCGGCGGTGGCCAAGGCATGCTGGGAGCTGCTCGTCGACGGCGGCCAAGTCGTCCTGACCGTGCCGTCACCGCTCGTCGATCCGATCCTCGACGTGCTGGCGGCGACGCGGATCATCGACGGGATCGAGCACCACCAGCACTTCGGCTTCCAGCCGGCGGACCTCGTCCCGCTGTTCACGGGTCACGGGTTCGAGCTGGCGCACCGGCACTCCTTCCAGCTCGGCTTGAACAACCTCTTCGTCTTCGTCAAGCCGGTCCGCTGAGGGCGCGCCGGTCGTCGGCTCGTCGGCGCGTGTGACCGTCGGGATGCTCAGGATGCTCGTGAACATGCTGAACATGACGGTCTGGAACCCGAGCGTCAGACCGAGCATGGACGGGATGGCCGCGCTCACCGACTCCCGCGTGTCGAGCTGACCGAACCCCTCGCCGCTCCAGCGCACGACCTGGAGGAGGCCGACGGCGAGGCCGACGACGAAGATCAGGGCACCCACCAGCAGGCCGCGCTCCAGCGTCCACCGGTTGGCGAGGTCGGTGATCGATCGGCTGGCCGGCAGGAGGCCGCGCTGGGTCGCGTAGTACCTGGTGACGAGCGAGAACAGCACCGCTTGATACCCGAGGATGACGAGTGCCGCGGCGTAGATCATCGTCGCCACGTCGAAGGCCAGGGAGCCGACCTCGACCGGTCCGATGAGCAGGGCGATCGTGGCGACGAGGCCGATCGTCATGGCCAGGATGCCGGGGTACAGGAACAGCCAGCGGGGGCTGTAGATGAGCAGGAACCGGAGGTGACGCCATCCGTCGCGCCAGCTGCGCAGGTGCGGTGGCCGGCTCCGACCGTCCTTGCTCAGCGTCGTCGGCACCTCGGTGATCGACAGCCCGTCCAGCGACGCCCGCACGACCAGCTCGCTGGCGAACTCCATGCCGGTGGTGCGCAAGCCGAGCCCCAGGACGGCGGCGCGGTCGAAGCCGCGCAGGCCGCAGTGGAAGTCGCGGACCGGCACGCGGAAGAACAGCCGGCCGATGAACGACAGCACCGGGTTGCCGATCCGCCGGTGCAACCACGGCATTGCGCCGGGCTCGATGCCACCTGCGAACCGGTTGCCCATCACGAGCTGCGTCCCGGCGCGGAGCGCATCGACGAACGGATCGAGGGCCGAGAAGTCGTAGCTGTCGTCGGCGTCGCCCATGATGACGAAGCGGCCGCGGGCGGCGTGGATCCCGCCGAGCAGAGCGCTGCCGTACCCCGGCTCGGCCACGGCGACGACCCGAGCGCCGGCCGCCATGGCGATCTGAGGCGACCCGTCGGTGCTGCCGTTGTCGGCGATCAGGACCTCGCCGTCGATGCCGCGGCTGCGCAGGTAGCCGGTCGCCTTGGCGATGCACGTCGCCAACGTCTCGGCCTCGTCGAGGCACGGCATGAGGATCGTCAGCTCGCAGCTGCTCGGGGTCAGGTGGTCGGCGGCGGGTCGGATCGGCCCAGTGTGGCCGACGCTGACGGACAACGGCGCTCGGTCGCCCGCGCCGCGCGGTTGCGCTACCTTGCGCGCTGTCCAAAGCGCAGGTGGCATCCGAGGAGGTCAGGTCATGGATGAGGCGGAATTGAGTGGTCTGGGCCGGAGGGCCGCGCTCCGACGGATGTCGGGATTGGCCGCGGCGGGTGCGGTCGGCGCGACCGGCGCCGCGCTGCTCCCGGGCGGCCGGGCAGCAGCGGTATCCCCGGCAGGCGTCGGGATGTCCGTCGGGTTCAACGTCATCAACCCGTACGCAGGTGGACATGCGCGAGTTTGGCCCTGCCGGCCGCCTAACGGCCGGGTTCTCCGAGGACTGGGACGTCTGGACGGATTGGGACGGCAGTCCGAAGATCCCGCAGAGCGCAGCGGCTGTCACGTTCAACCTCACGGTCGTTGAGACGGCGGGCAACGGGTTCCTGGCTGTCTATCCGGCCGGAACGGAGTATGGCGGCATCTCGACCATCAACTGGACCGGAAACGGCGTCATTCTCGCCAACGGCGGCACCGTCGCCCTCGGCACCAGCGCGGGAACGGGCGCGGGCAGCGTGACCGTCGAGTGCAGCGGCTTCGCCAGCACGCACTACATCATCGACATCACCGGCTACTACCGCTGAAGGACAAACCACTCGGTTGGCGATCAGAACGACGGCGACGCGGTCATCGATGTCGGGCGCGCCGATAGGCTCGCTTCGAGCCGCGCGCCTGGGTGGTGTGGTCTGCTGTTCCGGCCTTCCGCGAGCGGCATCTGAACCCTCGGACCCATGACGACGCACTACCAGCAGAACGTCTTCCAACACCTTGCGCGAGTGCTCGAGCCACTGGCCCCGCTCGGGCGAGCGCTCGACTTCGGGTCTGGCGATGGTTGGATGGCGCAGCAGCTGGAGCGGACTGGCCTGGCCCGTGAGGTGGTCGGGGTGGACGTCGGCCGTCGACGAAACACCTTGAAGGAACCCGTGCTCTACGACGGTGGCCGGCTCCCATTCGAGGACGGTTCCTTCGATCTCGTCTACGCCGTCGACGTCTTCCATCACACGCCGGATCCGTTGGCGAGCATCAACGATGCCCTTCGATGCAGCAGCCGGTACTTCCTGCTCAAGGATCACACGTATCGAAACCGGCGAACGAAGTTCGTCATCTCCGTCCTCGACGAGATCGGTAACCGACGATTCGGAGTTCCGTCCCTCTACAAGTACCAAAAGGACTGGGACTGGCTTCCGACCATCGAGTCGGCAGGGTTCGCTCAACGTGTCGTCGATCACCCGATCGTTTGCGAGCGAAGGCCGGTCCTCCGTTGGGTGAGCAATAGCTACCAGTTCATCGGAATGTGGGAACGGATCAGCCAGCCGGGCTCTTCGCCGACTCCAGCTGCCTCCAGCCGAGAAGAACGTCGAGAATACTCGTGAGGCGCACGTCGTTCTCCGAATGCAGCTCGTCGAGATGCTGAGACAAGAGGCCCAGTGGATCGGTCGCTTCCTCGAGACCGCTGATGACCAGCTCCTCTTTCCGCTGATCAACGTCGGCAGCCACACGGCGCACTTCCGTGCTCGCGAGCAGCCATGGATTGACCGCGAGGTCTTCTCACCACTTTCGGCACGAGGTGGCGAGGTCGTTCACACTGACTTGCGCGCAGCACCTGGCGTGGACGTCGTCGGAGATCTCACCGACCCTGCGTTCCGCGCCGAACTACGCAGCCTCGGAGCACGCAGCGTCCTGTGCTGCAATCTGCTCGAGCACGTGGCGGAGCCAGGCGCGATCGCGAGGTCACTCGTCGAGCTGGTCGGCCCAGGGGGCTTCGCCGTGGTCACGGTCCCGTACCGGTTTCCGTACCACGCCGACCCGATAGACACGATGTTCCGCCCGACGCCGGAAGAGCTCGTCGCGCTCTTTCCAGGCCTCGACGTCGTCGATTCCTCCATCGTCCGCTGTCAGACCTGGCTCACCTACCTGGCGGCCCGTGTGGCGGCGAGTCCGAGGACGGTCGCTCGAGACCTCGCCGCACGACGTACGCAGCAGCCAGCCGAGCGTCCCCCGGCGGACGTGGAAGGTCTGTGGGCTTGGTCGTTCCGTCGGTTCGAGGTGACGTGTCTCGGACTGACGAGATCTCGGCTGCCTTGAACGTTCTGCTCGTCTCCCATCACGCATTGCCACATGTCGGCGGCGTCGAAGTGTTGGTCGATAAGGAAGTGCGCGCCCTGGTCGCCCAGGGTCATAGTGTCGTCCACGTCACGAGTGATGCCGGGGGAGCCGCGACGTCAACTCCCTACCCGACGGGCGCCCGCCTCGTACGGATCGCGACGTGGAATCCGCTCGAGTCGACCGTCCATCTTTCGTATCCGATCTTCTCCCCCCGACTCATCTCGACCTTGTGGCGAGAGACGAAACGGGCCGACGTCGTTCACACCCACGGTTTCATCTACCTGAGCTCGCTGGTGGCGATGGTCATCGCCGCGCTCAAGCGCAAACGCAGGATCTTGAGCGACCACGGAGCGATCCAGACATACCATTCGCGATTGGCGACGGTCGCCGCGCGATCCGCCAGTCTCACGATCGGTTGGCTCACGTGTCGATTGGCTACGAAGTTGACGGCCTACAACCAGCGCGTTATGGAAGTTCTGTCGAGGTTGAACGGCGGCAAGGCCAGCACGGATTTCGTGCCCTATCCAGTTGATGAGCTGCTCTTCCACCCACCGTCGGCGGCACATCGCAGCGACCTTCGACGTCGACTCGGATGGGAACCCGAACAGAAGGTGGTTCTCTTCGTCGGTCGACTCAACCCTGACAAAGGCGCCGACTTGTTGGTGCGCCTCGCCGATCCGGAGCTCTACCGACTCGTGATATGTGGTCCGGGGAATCGCGCCACCCTCGGAGACCTGAGCCGCCGTCCCGATGTGACGGTCTTGGGCCCGCGGCCACAACTCCAGGTGCGGGATCTCTACCAGGCCGCCGACGTGGTGGCCGTTCCCACGGTCCCAGGGCGGGAGGGTTTCCCGCTCGTCGCGCGTGAGGCGTTGGCGTGTGGCACGCCGGTCGTACTTGCGTATGAGCCGGGCTACGAGCCCTACCGCGGACTGCGCGGCCTCCGCTTCGTCGAACGAACGGAGGAAGGGATTCATGCTGGTCTCGTCGAGGCACTTCTCGATGACGTGCCGCTTCCGACGCTCCCGCCCGACGATCCGCTGTCGCCCTCAGTCGACGCATGGATCGAGATGCTCTATCGTTGAGCAGTCGTGTCGGCCGCCGAGTGGCTCCACCCCACCGGAGCCTGGCGCTGCGTACACTCCACCTGTGCCGACCTCTGACCGGGTGCTGGCGATCGTGCCGGCCTACAACGAGAGTCATTCGATCGGCTCCACGCTGAAGGAACTGGTCGGCACGGTGCCCAGCTTGGACGTGCTCGTCGTCGACGACGGCTCGCTGGACGGCACCGCGGAATGCGCGGCAGCGCACGGAGCCACGGTCCTACGTCTGCCGTACAACCTTGGTATTGGTGGCGCGTTGCGGACCGGATTTCGGTGGGCGGTCGCCAACGGCTACGAGCGGGCCTTTCAGTTCGATGCTGATGGGCAGCACGACGCTGGGGAGGTCGCCCGCCTCCTTGCTCCGCTGGACGATGGGGCTGATCTGGTCGTCGGCAGCCGCTTCCACACCGGCGATGTCGGATACACGATCGGTCGAGTACGACGCCGGGCGATGAGTTCACTGCGACTGGTTCTGCGGGTGCTGATCCGCCAGTCCTTCACCGATACCAGTTCTGGCTTTCGAGCCTTCAACCGGCCGATGCTCGAGTACTTCGCGACGAACTATCCCGCCGAGTACATGGAGTCGGTCGAAGCCCTGTTCCTCGCCTGCTCCGAAGGCTTCACCGTCGCGGAGATCCCGGCCCGGATGCGTGTACGGGCGGGGGGTCGTCCTTCAGCGGGACGCGTGCGACTCGTGTATCACTACCTACGACTCCACGTGGTCCTGTTCGCTTCCATCGGAAGACGCTCTCGGCGGAGCCTCGTCAGGGGAGGTGCGGCGTGAGTGCACGGACGTACGTGATCGTGGTCATCGGTGCTCTGGTCGCTTCGGCGATGATCCTGCGGAAGGTCCGCGATCGACGGATGCGGGCGAAGTACGCACTTCTCTGGATGGCCGTTTGTGTGACCCTCGTCGCACTGGCGGTCATTCCGGGAGCGCTCGACAAGCTCGCCGAGTTGGCCGGGGTGGCCTACCCCCCGGCCCTCCTCCTCGTGGCCGGTCTCGGGTTCTTCGCGCTGCTGTGCCTGCACTTCAGTTCGGAGCTGTCTCGTCTCGAGGACCGGACACGAATGTTGGCCGAGGAGTCTGCGCTGATCTGGGAGCAGCTGGATCGGCTCAAACGGAGCGGGGCCGACCCCGTTGACGAGAGCGAAGCCCGGGCGCAAGTGATCTCGCCCGCCTCATCGCCCTGACAGTGCGCTCGTGTCGTCGTCGGCCTCTGGAACGCCATCGTCACCGACGGAGCGATCCATCGCGAACACCTTGATGAGGAGTGCGGTAGCGGCGAAGAACGTCAGCGAGCCAAGCGCCCAGACGGCGAGGGGCGATGGAGCCCGGTCCCACCACCACTCGAGGGGGCTGTTCAAGTTGAACCCGACGACGTCAACGCCGGTGGTGTAGCGACGGATGTTGACGTGGAGGGCGGCAGAGTTGGCGAGTCCCAGTGCCAGCCACCCGACTACGACCTGAGTCCGGGTGAGCCTCGCAGTCATGCTGCCGGAAGGAGTCGACAAGGCAATGGCCAGCAACAACGCCAGCATCGGCAGCAGGTACCTCGGTTGCACGTTCTCCCCTACGAAGTTCTTGCCGCCGGCGAGTACGACCAATGGCACGAGGCTGATGGTGGCGACCACCACGAGGAGCGCGAACGCCTTCATCCGCCATTGTGCCGCGAGGCCACTGAAGAGCAGGGCTGCAAACAGGCCGGTCGCGGCAACGGAGGTCAACCAGGGCACCGGCGTGTCGACCCAACCGAGCCTGTCGAACCCGAGGGAGCCGACCCAGAGGAACGGAAGGTTGATCACGTTCTCGAACACCACGGAGCCGAGCGATCGATCGAGCTGTTGCATCTGCATCCCGTCCGTCAGCCCGACCGCGTCGACGACAAATACAGCGCGACGCTGACCGCCGACACGGCTGCCGCGATGGCGAGTGGCAGTCGCTGCGTTCTCGTGAGTGGCCAGCACAGGACCGCAACGGCGACCGTTGCTGCGATCACGAAGACCGGTGCGTCGGGGCGGGACACGAGCGCCATCGCCGCCGCGAGCACCGCGACCGCCGTCGAAGCGACGCGGCGTCGTGGGGTCGTCGACCACCAGGCGGCCATCAGCCCCGTTGCGTAGGCGAACGTCCCGGCGACGACGAAGGAGCTGGGGTTGGTCGATGCGTAGATGAAGACGCCCATCGGCACGGACGTCGCAGCGAACGCGATGAGAGATCCGGAGCGCCGTGAGGCAGGGAGCAAGGCCACGCTCGCAGCCACGATCGACATGACCGCGATCCAGGCGACGAGCCGCATCGTAAGGACCGAAACGGCTCCCCGAGAGCTGGCGAAGATCCCCATGAGCTCGTAGAAGCCGGAGGGGTACGCCCCCTTGTTCGCTCGCGTTTGCGCCAGCTCACCCGTTTCCTGCGGCCGTGGCTGGCAGGCTGCAGACTGCGTCGGGTCGCCGGCGAAGCACACCGTCGCTTCGCGTGCGACGACGACTGGTATCTGAGCGATCCTCGTCGCTCTGACGTCGTCCCTGCCAGGAACGCACACGTCGTCGGGCGCCGTGGAGCTGCACCAGATGCTGCCGAGGTGGAAGTCGTCGTCGGGGCTGGCGCCGATCGGCGAGGCGAGGGCCCAGGACGCTCCGACGGCGAGGAGCAGCACGGCGAGAAGGATCGGTAGCCCCGCCCGTCGCAGGCGCCCACGCGCTGTCGGCCGGCTGGCGGGCCCGCTCTCCGCGGCGTGTGCCTCTTCGAGGTCTGAGTCGGTCGCCGCACGGGGCGGAGTTGTGCGCACGACCACCTGGGTGTCAGCGGCGACGGAGCAGGGGTCGAAGGATGCCGAGCGGCTTGGTGTCAGCGTCGCCGGCCAGCGGGCCGATCTCCAGCTGGTCCCGAAGGGTGCTGATCACGTCGTCTCGCTCCGCGACGAGCACGTCCTGATGGTCGATGATTTCCTGCTTGGCGTCGATGAGCGCGGTTTGGGCGGCGAGCGCCTCGTCACGGTCGGCGATGAGGAAGTCCTGGTGCTCGACGAGCTGCTGCTTGGCGTCGACCATCGCAGTGAGGTCCTCGACAGACATCTCCAGCAGGTCGGCGCGGGCCTGAGCCGGGTAGTAGCGGGCCAGTTGAGCGAACTCCTCGGATGCGAGGAGCGAGGCCAGTGCATGATGCCGGGTCCAGACGCCGAGGCCGAAGTTGTGCCAGAACATGAGCCCGCCGCGCTTGTCGGCGAGCTCTTGCCAGAACATCGCCGAGCCGTACCCCGACGACGGACTCACGTCGTGGAACAGCACGGTGCCCTCGTCGGCAAGCTTCGGCTCCCATGCCGCCAGGTCATGGGCGACGGCGTCATAGGTGTGAAAGCCGTCGATGTGCAGCAGATCGACGGAGGCGTCCTCCACATCGTCGCGAGCGTCGTCGAACAGCTTGCGGAGCAGGCGCGTTCGTACGTCCGGGTAGTACTGGGCCAGGTTCGACCGGACCTGCTCGAAAACGTCGTCGTCGTAGAAGCCGGCGTGCGGGTCGCCGGCCCAAGTGTCGACGGCGATCAGTTCGGTGTCGAGGTCGTGGTCGGCCACCGCCTGGCTGAACGCGAAGAACGAGCAGCCGAAGTGGGTTCCGAGCTCGACGAGCCGGTCCGGCCGCAACCAGCCGACGAGGTCGTAGGCGAACCAGCGATGGCCGGCCCACGGCGACGACCGCCGCTGGCGGTCAAACTCGTCGCCTCGGAAGGTCGGATCGCCGAGCGTCCACGGCATGGTCGGCGCCAACGACGAGGTCGGTCGCGGTCCTCGCCACGTGGGCGCGGAGGTCCTGGCCACCGAGACAATATATGGGGACTCTTGAGCACGCTCGGTTCGGGCCGCTGCCGACGCGTCTGGCGACACGCCTGTACGAGGCCTGTCGCCCCTCGGTCGTACGTTCGGGGGTCTTCGACCTCCGTGTCCCGTGTCGGGCGACGCCGTCGCTCCACCACGATCGCCGGAGGTGCCGCGTAGCATCGTTGCCCGTGAACGCTTTGCCCGTCCCGGCCTGGCGCGGACCGCGGCCCTCCGTGGAGCACCGCGTTCCGGGTTGGAGGATCGGTTCTCCGATGTTCGCCGCCGACAGGTTCGACCGTGAACGCCGTTCCTCGCCGTGGGCGGGTCATCGCTGGTTCACCTACGACCTCATTACGGCGACGCAACCGAAGCTGGTCGTGGAGTTGGGCACTCACTTCGGCTGCTCATTCTTCGCCATGTGCCAAGCGGTCGCCGATCACGATCTCCCCACGGAGCTGGTCGCCGTCGACACCTGGCAGGGCGACGAGCACGCCGGGTTCTACGACGACTCGGTCTTCGACCAGTTCGATCGCTGGCGTCGCAGCAGCTACCCCGGTGTCGCCACTCGAGCGCTGCGCATGACGTTCGACGACGCGTTGGCGATGATCGACGAGGGCATGATCGACCTGTTGCACATCGACGGCTTGCACACCCACGAGGCGGTCGCCCACGACTTCGCAACGTGGCGACCCAAGCTCGGCCCCCAGGCCACCGTCCTGTTCCACGACGTCGCCGAGGACAGCGGGTACGAATCGTCACGGTTCTGGGCCGAGATCAGTGACGAGTTGGGCGGCTTCAACTTCTTCCACAACTTCGGTCTCGGGGTCATCACCAGCGATCCCGCGTTGGCGACGCTGCTGGCATCCGACGAGTTCGCCCAGATCGCCCGCTACTACCCGGCCCAGGCCGCGGCGGACGTGCGTGAGATGCGCATCGAGGACGACGGGCGACTGCTACAGGCCCGCCAGGCGATCGTCGAGCACCAGGACCAGCTGATCGCCGAGCGCGACCAGGCCCTCGCCGCACAGGCGCAGACGGTCGACGCCAAGCAGGCGTTGATCGAGAACCAGGATCGCTTGGTCGCCGGTCGCGACGAGGCCTTGGCGGCACAGGCCCGCCGCATCGAAGAGCTCGTTGCCGGCGTTGCTGATGCCGTTCCACACTCCTGATCGACGCTGAGATCGTTGTGCTCGCGCTCCTGAGAAAAGTCCGGCATCGCGCTTGGCGAGCGCTCCATCGCGGCCTCGCCGGCGTACGCGTCGGGCTCGTGCGTGTCCACCTCATCGGTCGAGCGGCGGCGCCGTACCTGCCCTCGGGGCTCATCGCTGCGATCCGGCGAGCTCGGGCGGCCCTCAACCGCAGCGCCGTGTGGCACAGGGTGAAGCCGGATCAAGCGCGACCTGGAAGCGAGCCCGTATCGCCGGTCGCCCGGGTCTTCGACGCCGACTTCTACGTCGCCAACCACCGCCGGGCCATCGGACGTCAGAAGCCGCTGCAGCACTACCTCGAGGTCGGGTGGCGAAGGCGCTTCGACCCGTCGCCGATGTTCGCCACCGGCTGGTACCTGGAGCACTTCATGGCCGAGGGCCACCGGGAGGTCGAGCCGCTGGCGCACTACCTGGAGCGAGGCTGGCGCGAAGGACGCGATCCGTCCCCGTGGTTCTCGACACACTGGTACTCGGCGGTCAACCCCGACATCGGAGCCGAGACCAACCCCCTCGTCCACTACGTCGAGTGGGGCCATCGAGAGGGCCGGACGGTGTCCGAATCCCACACCAACGACCTCCTCGGTGATCGTCGCGACGCAGCGTCGACGCACCGCCACGTCGGGGTTCAGCACGCCCGGGCGACGGCGGCAGGCGGGGAGGAGGTCTCGGTCTCGCTGCGGATGGTGAGCGGACGCCAGCACGACCTGGTGTCGTTCGACGTGTGGGACACGCTCCTCGTCCGCGACCGCCCCGCTGATGCGGCGAAGGTGGCGACGGCGCGCCGGATGGCCATCGCCGCCGAGTCGCCGAGCTCGACGTGGTCACTCTTCGAGCTGCGTGTGCACGTCGAGGCGACGATGGCCGGCGAGGTCGACCACGAGGAGTACGAGCTCGAGGACGTGTTGCGTCGGACGATCGAGACCGCCGGGCTGCGCGTCGCCGACTCAACTGCGCTCGCCGCCACGTTGGCCGAGGCTGAGCTCCAAGACGAGCTCGCGGGCACGGTTCCGATCCCCGAGAGCATGGAGCTGCTCAGCCGGCTGCTCGAGACCGACGGCGGCCCAGCCGTGGTCGCGCTGTCCGACTTCTACATCGGCGCCGCCGGTCTGGCTCGACTGCTCCGCCACCACGGCGTCGACACCGAGCGCGTCGCCGTGGTGAGCTCCGTCGACGAGGGCGCGTCGAAGCGCCTGGGCACGATCTACAAGCTCGTGGAGAGCCGTTTCGACGTGGTGCCGTCTCGCCATTTGCACATCGGCGACAACGTCGTCACCGACGGCGAGATGGCGCGCGCCGCCGGCGCCGACGCCATCATCGTCACGCCGCTCGATCGCCATCTGCCCGCACCGGGCGGACTGACGCGGTCGTGGTACGTCGACGCGGTCTTGGAGTTAGAGGCCGAGCTCGACGAGATTGCCGCGACCACGGTCGGCCGAGCCCAAGCGACCATCTCCGAACGAACTGCGTTCACCGCCGGCGTGCGGGCGGCGGCGTTCGTCGTTCCGTTCGTCGCCGGCGCCATGGAACGGGCGATCGAGGTCGGAGTCGACACCGTGCACTACCTCAGCCGCGAGGGTGCCTCCGCGGCCAGGCTCCATGCCCAGGTCGCCGACACGATGTTCGGCCGCCACGCGCAACGTGCCGTGCACCTCGAGGTAAGCCGACGGTCGACGTTCGGCGCCTCACTGCGCGCCCTCGACGGCGAGTCGATGTCGCGGATGTGGCGGCAGTACGCCAACCAATCGCCCAATGGGTTGTTGGCGTCACTGAACCTCGACCCGGCCGAGTTTGCGGCGCCTCTGCGTCGCGCCGGCCTGGAACCAGACACGCCCATTGACGAGATCGGCCGCCACCTGGGCGTCAGGCAGTTCCTCGAACGGCCCGACGTCGAAGCCGCCATCACATCGTCGCTGCGCGCCCAACGCGCCGCGCTGCTGCGATACCTCGACGACCGGGGCTTCGACGGTGCGACCAGCGTCGTCGTCGATGTCGGCTGGCGCGGCACGATCCAGGACAACCTCTGCCACCTCCTGCCCGATCGAGAGCTGCATGGCGTCTACCTCGGGCTGTTCCCCTTCCTGAACCCGCAACCGGCCAACGCAACGAAGCGCGCCGTGATCTTCGACGGGAACCGTGGCGACCCGTTCGACTTCGTCGCCCCGCCTGCGGCGCTCGAGGCGCCGTTGACTCCGCCGATCCCGTCGGTGCTCGCATACCGCGACGTCGAGGGTCGAATCGAGCCCATCCCCCATGTGGAGCATGGCCGGGCCGACGATCTGGTCGTCGCCTTCCAGGACGGGCTGCGACTGGGCGCGCCCGTCGCCGCTCGTCGATACGTCGCGTGGGGCGCGTCGGCCGAGATGCTGCGTACCGGACTGCAGGAATCGATCCGTCGCTATTACGCCAGTCCTTCGCCTGGCGTCGCCGACATCTGGTTCTTCTCCGCCCACGATGACACGTTCGGCGCACTGAACGTCACGCCGTACGGCAAGTCGCAGCCGGACATGAGCCTGACGTATGGCGACGTCGAACCGCGCCAGCGTGTGAGCGCGGCGACGAGCTTGTGGGCCGAGGGCTGGGCGGCGTGGCTACCAGTGCGGGCGCTCGACGTGATCCGTCGCCAACGTGAGGAGCTGCGGTGAGGCACGCGGTCGTCGGCGACGATCCGTACCTGCACGAGTACTTCTCCCGGTTCCAGGTGACCCGGTCCGTCGGGGACTCGCCGCGTCGGGTGGTGTTCATCGTCGGTTCGACCAACGTGAGCGGAGGGACCTACGTCGTCCTCGAGCATGCCAACTGGTTGCTCGATCAGGGCTGGGACGTGATCGTCGCCGCGATGCACCACGATGCCGGCACCCGCTGGCACCCGGCGCTCGATCGTGTCGAGGTTGTTTCGCTCGAGGAGGCCGAGCGCGACGCGTTCGACGTTGCGATCGCGACCTGGTGGGCGACGGCGTACGAGCTGCCGCGAATCCGTGCCCGTCACTACGTCTACCTCGTGCAGTCGATCGAGGCGCGCTTCTACGGTGAGGAGGAGCAGGGCAAGTGGGCCACTGCGCTCGCCGAGCTCACCTACACCTTCGGGCTGACGATCATCACGATCGCCGAGTGGATGCAGCTCTACCTGGCCATCCGTCATCGGGCACCGGCGCTGCTCGTCCGCAACGGGATTCGCAAGGACGTCTACAACCCGATGGGTCCGGCGATCAGCGGCCGGCGGGATGGGCATCTGCGGGTGCTCGTCGAGGGGGCTGTCGACGTGCCGATGAAGCGCGTCGCCAACGCCATCGCCCTGGCTCGCGCCGGTGGTGCGGACGAGGTGTGGTTGATGACCGCCGCACCGCCGGGGGACGGCGCTGGTGCCGACCGCGTCTTCGAGCGGGTGCGCGTCGAGAGCACGTCGACCGTGTACCGGTCGTGTGACGTGTTGGTCAAGCTCAGTCAAGTCGAGGGAATGTACGGCCCGCCGCTCGAGATGTTCCACTGCGGAGGAACGGTCGTGACCTACGACGTGACCGGCCACGAGGAGTACGTCGACCACGGCAAGAACGGGCTCGTGGTCCCTATGAACGACGAGGACGGCGTGTTGGACGCGATCAGATCGCTGAAGCGTAACCCGGCGCTGCTCGGTCGGTTGCGCGCCGGGGCCGTGGCGACTGCCGCCACCTGGCCGGATTGGCCCGAGTCGTCGTCGCACTTCGGACGCCTCATCGCCACCATCGCCGCCCTGCCCGGCCCCGACAACTGCTCGATGCTGCTCGCCATCAGGGGTGCGCAGCGGGATTTCCCATAGCGAGGGAGTCTTCGACCGAGCGAATCATCAGCAAGGTCCTTTGATTGGCGTCACCGGCCACCGTGAGGTTCTCGCATGATCGGGGCGTTCCAGCGTGTCCGCGCCGACCGGACCACGATTCAGCTGCAGCTCGTCGTCCGGTTGGCCCGGCGCCAGATCGCCCAGCGCTATCGCGAGTCGCTGCTCGGCGGTGCGTGGGCGTTGCTCAACCCGCTGATCCTCCTCGGGCTGTACTGGTTCATCTTCGCCAAGGTGTTCGAGAGCTCCTGGATCGGACCGGAGTCGGAAGCCCCCTACGCCCTGCTCATCTACTCGGGGATCGTGATCTTCACCCTCTTCTCGGAGATCGCCAACAACGCCACCAACGTGGTCCAGCTCAACTCGCTCCTCATCAAGCGAACGACGGTCAGCCCGCGTGTGCTGCCGCTCGCCTCATCGCTGGCGTCGCTCTTCACGTTCGCGCTGAACAGCATCCCCTTCCTCATCATGTTCGTGCTGTTGGAGCGCAGGGCGCCGCCGGCGACCATCCTCTTGACGCCCGTGCTCGTCCTCCTGTTGCTCACGCTGGCGTCGGGCACCGGGATGATCATCGCCTCCATCGCCGCATACTTCCGTGACGTCCAGCAGGTCGTACCACTGCTGACGACGGCGATCCTGTTCCTGAGCCCGATCTTCTACCCGCTCGATGAACTGCCCGAGAACATCCGCTGGGCCATGGAGTACCTCACGCCGCTCGGCATCATCTTGCCGGCCTCCAAGAAGCTGCTTTTCCTTGGCGAGATCCCGTCGCTGTGGCCGCTCGTCGGGTACGCCATCGTGGCCGTGATCATCTTCGTCATTGGCTGGCTGGTCTACGGCGCCGCGTCGCGGGGATTCAGCGATGTCGTCTGAGGTCGTCCTGCGAGCCGAGCACCTCACGAAGGTGTACCGGGTCTACAGCCGGCCACACCATCGGCTACTGCAGGCGTTCGATGATCGGAGTGGTCGGGGCGCACGGCACTGCTTCGAGGTGCCGGCGGTCTCGGACGTGTCGTTCGAGCTGCGCCGCGGCGAGGGGCTGTCGATCATCGGTCGCAACGGCAGCGGCAAGTCGACGCTGCTGGAGATGGTCGTCGGCACGCTGCAGCCGACCGCTGGTGGGGTCCATCGTGTCGGGCGGGCGTCGGCGCTTCTCGAGCTCGGTGCGGGGTTCAACCCGGACTTCACGGGTCGGCAGAACCTGCGAATGTCGGCGGCGATCCAGGGCCTCAGCGAGGCCGAGATCAAGGCAATCGAGCCGGAGGTCGAGGCCTTCGCCGAGATCGGTCCGTTCATCGACGAGCCGGTGCGGACCTACTCGAGTGGCATGTACGTTCGCTTGGCGTTCGCCGCCGCCGTGCACGTCTTCCCCGACCTCCTCGTCGTCGACGAGGCACTCGCCGTGGGCGACATTTTCTTCCAGCAAAAGTGCTACGACTTCATCGACAAGCGCTTGATGGGTGCGGCCAAGCTGATCGTCACGCACGATCTGGCCAGCGCCGTGAGGCTCTCGAACCGCTGCCTCGTGATGGACGGCGGTCAGGTGGTGTTCGACGGCGAGCCACTGGAGGCGGTCGAGGTCTACACGGCGCTCAACCTGCGGGAACGCAGCACGCGCACGGGGTCGCTCGTCGCCCGCCCCATCGCCACCGAGGAGGCGCCGAGTACCGACGACTCGCCTCCCGACCTCGACGAGCACGTCGAGATGGACGCTGGCGCCGTGGTGATCCCTGCGGGTCGGGCGTCGGCGCCCGAGCTCATGCGCGTCGAGCGAGCGTGGGTGCGCCGCAGCGACGCCACCACCGGTGACGTGGCCCTCGACGCCGCGGCGGCCATCGTCACCCCGGGCGAGCACATTACCCTGTCGTTCGAGGTCGTCCTCGGCCTCGACATCGAACGGCCTGTGTGGGGTTACCTGGTCCGCGATCGGGTCGGCAACGCCCTCTTCGGCCAGAACACGCTCGGTTCAGAGATCCGGACCATCCCGCTCGACGCCGGCTCCTACGTCGTGGAGCTCGAGCTCGAGTGGCCGGAGGTCGAGCAGGGTGACTACTCGCTGACGGTGGGGCTGGGATCGGGTCTCCATCCGCTGCACCACGACATCATCGGCTGGGTCCAGAGCGTCCTCAGGCTGGTCTGCGTGCCCCGTCGACCGGTCCACGGCGCCTTCAACAACGATCTCCGATCCGTGCGCGTCGAGGTGCGGCAGGGGTCAGGGTCGGGCGTTCGGATGGACTCGCTGTGAGCCGAACGGTCATGAGGAGCACGCGATCGACATGACGATTCGGGAGCTCGACGACGACGCGGCGCGCTGCCGTGATCACCGAACGGCTGATGCCGACGTTCCGGGAGCTGGTCTTCAGTGAGTGGGACGCGGCCTTCCGGGAAACTCCCGAGGGCAAGCAGGGCATGACGGTGGCGTTGGTGGATCGGTACCTGGATTCCCGCCGCCACGGCGTGCCGTGGCTGGACCGCGCCATCGACCTGCCGAGCGCCCGCATCGTCGAGATCGGGTGCGGGACCGGGTCGAGCACGGTCGCCATGGCTGAGCATTGCCAGTGGGTGGTGGCGGTTGACGTCGACCAGCCGTCTGTCGATGCGGCCCGGGCCCGAGCGGTTGCTCACGACGTGACGAACGTCGAGTTCCGCACCTGCCCGCCCGAGGAGATCCTGGCCGCCGCCCTGGCCGTCACCGACGCCGACGTGTTCGTGCTCTACGCGGTGTTGGAGCACCTCACCGTCGCCGAGCGGTTGCAGACGCTCGCCTCCCTGTGGGAGGCCCTTCCTCCCGGGGGAGCGATCGCCATCATCGAGACACCGAACCGGTTGGCGTATCGCGACCGGCACAGCTCCGAGGTGGACTTCCTGCACCTGCTACCCGACGAGCTTGCCTTCCGCCTCATCGATCTCTCGCCTCGGGCGGCCTATCGCGATGTCGTCGGCCGCGCCGCCGCCGATCCAAACCCGGTCGAGGCGAGCATTGGACGGGTCCGCTTCGGCCTCGGCGCCAGCTTCCACGAGTTCCTCGCCGCCCTCGACGAGCCACTCGAGGAGATCGTGATCGCCGACGGCTACGAGGACGAGATCACTTCGTGGTTCGGCATCTACCTCGACGAGCTCTTGCTGTTGCAGTACATGCTCGCCGAGTCGATCGCCGTGCCCTGCGCCTTCGCCCGGTCCGTGTTGAACGTCGTGTTGCGCAAGCCGAGGGGAGCCGATGATCGCTCAGCGGCGGCGGCCTTCAACGCGGCGCGACGCGAGGACCTGGCGGGCCGCTACCCGCTGGCCCCGCCCGGGTGGAACGGCCAGCCGCCGACTGACCCAGTTCCTCCGGCCCGGGGGGCGCAAGACCGTGGTACCGCGCTCGGCCTCCTGGTCCGACATCTGGCGGAACGGGTCGCCAGATCTCGGACCAGGAGGTCAGGATCACCGTGATCGGGGGGGCGACGACGCCGGCGAGTCGAAGACGGGCGTCAGTATGCTCCCCGGAACCCCGCATCGGTCGACCGAGCACTCTCGCGAGCGAGCGGGACCGACTCGACCAGGGCCGGCGTCGACCAACGCTCTGAGGAGGATCAACCCCATGTCGTTCGTTCGTACTGCGGCGATGCGCGCGGTGCTCGACGAGCACGAAGGCGTGGTGTCGTTCGACGTCTTCGACACGTTGCTCTGGCGGCGCTACCCACGGCCGATCGAGGTGTTCCACGACATCCCGAGCGTCGCCGCCCGGCTCGGCCTCCGCCTCCCGGCCATCGACGGCTCGGCGTTCGCGACCGCCCGGCGAGCAGCCGAGGCCGCGGCCCGTGAGCTGGTCACCGAGGAGCTCGACGTGAAGGAGGTGACGCTTCGCCAGGTGCACCTGCAATTGGCGCTGGCCCTGGGCTGGGACACCGGCGACGCAGGGCTCATGGACGACCTCCGCACGGCCGAGCTCGCGGCCGAGGCCGATGCGCTGGTCGCAGACCGCGAGTTGCTGGCGCTCGTCGGCGAGCTCGCCGCTGCCGGCCGACGGATGGTGCTGGTCTCCGACAGCTACCTCTCGGCGGCGGACATCATGGGGCTGGTCACGGGCGCCGGCTACCCGGAAGGGGCCTTCGAGCGGGCCTTCGTCTCGAGCGGGTTCGGCCTCTCCAAGTCCTGCGGACTCTTCGATGTGCTGATCAAGGAGCTCGATCTGCACCCCGCCCGTCTCCTGCACGTCGGCGATCTGCCAGACGCCGATCTGGCGCCGGTCAAGGAGCTCGGCGGCCGCGCCGTCCGGTGGCCCGTCGCTCGCGACGAGGTGATCGCGCTCACCATGGAAGAGACCGGCACGAAGTCACTCCCGATGCGGGTCTGCACCGTCGGCGGCGACCTGACCGCCGGCGATGCCGGCATTACGGCGTTGCGGGCACGGCTGATCCCACCCGACGATCTCTCCGACGCCACCACGCGGGTGCTCACAGGTTTCGAGCGGTTCGGCCGGCTCGTGTACGGACCTGTGCTTGTCGGCTTTGCCAACTGGGTCTGCGCCCGCTGCGCCGAGCTCGGGTTGCGCCGCCTCTACCTCTTCCAGCGCGAGGGGCCGGTCCTGGCCGAGTTCGTCCAGCAGGTCGCCTTGACACGGGGGCAGGATCTCGAGACGACGGTGCTCGACGTCTCGCGCGCCGCGCTGGCACCAGGGCGGTCCGAGCACATCAACGTCAGCTACCTCGCCGATTTGCTGTACGGGCGGCGTCCCCGTCGTGCCGATGAGGTCGTCGAGGCACTCGGCCTGCAGCCAGGTGATGTCCCGGGTTGGACGCCGGACCGGCGGGTCTCGCGCCTGGACGCCAGCGAGCTCTTCCGGTTGCTCGATGCCGACGAGGCGTTGATGAAGGCGGCGCAGGTGGAGTTGGAGCGTCGGCGAGGCGGGGTCACTCGCTACCTGGAGTCGGCCGTCGACGTGGACACCGATCAGATCGGCGTCGTCGACCTCGGCTGGGCCGGATCGATCCAGCGGTCCCTCTCGTCGGCGCTGGGTGACGTCGGGTTCGCTGGCGTGCTGCGCGGCTTCTACCTGGCGACGAACGTCGGTGCCCAACGGAATCTCAGCGCGACGAACCGCATCGAAGGGTTCATCGCCCACCTCGGCTCGCCCGACGAGCTCGAACCGATCTTCCGCAACCCGGAGCTCATCGAGCAGAGCTGCTTGGCCCGAGGTGGCTCGATCATGCGGTACGACGACAACGGAGCCCCGGAGCGGGCTCACGACGACATCGAGTCGAACCAGTGGAACGCCATCGCCCGCGTCCAGGACGGCGCACGCTCCTTCCTCGACGAGTGGTCAGGGCACGAGCGAGATGGCGGCGGTCGGAAACCGGCGGTCGCCATCGAGGTGTGGCGCGTCGCCGCCCGCCAGGCGTTGTTGCGCTTCTCGGCCCGGCCGACACGTCAGGAGATCGAGCTGTTCCGGACCTGGCGCCACGACGACAACCTTGGAGCTCGGTCCGTGGAGGCCATTGTCCCGGCCATCTTCGAGGAACGGGGCCCAGCGAGCGCGATGCTCGCCAGTGTCCTGGAGATGGACGAGCTGCTGTGGGCGTCGGCGGTCGCCATGCTCAACGGCGGCGAGGTCGAGACGTCGCCGATGTCTGTGTCAGGGACACTCTCCGACGCCGGGGCGGGTCGCGCCGTGGTCGCGCTGACCGCAGTCGGTCGGCGTGCCGGCGACGTCGTCGCCGTGTACGTCGGTGCCGAGGGTCGGCGTCTCGCGTCCGTCCGCATCGCCATCGCCTGTGGCCCCGCGATCGTGCGCCTTCGTCGGATCAGCGTCGAGCTGCAGGACGCCGAGGGCTCGATCACCGAGCAGTTCTCATCGTTCGAGCAGGTGTCCGTCGGCCGTGGCGCCAAGGTCATCGCCGCCGATCGGGCCGTGGTGAAGGGGCGCACGCTTCGGCTCACCGTGCCGCTCGAGGCGATGTCGCTTCGCCTGGCGCCGAACCAACGCCTCCGCGTGCTGGTCGAGCTGGAGGCTGATCCGTTCGAACCGAAGCGCAACGCGCTGGTCCAGTCGCTACTCGTCCGCGGCGAAGGCGTGGCCCGCCTCTCGGCCGATCGGTTGATCCCGCACGCCGTCCGAATGGTCCGGGCGACGGGCACCGAACGAATGGTTCGCCAGCTCGTGAACGACCTGCTGAAGTCCGGTGTCACTCGATCCACCAAGCGCTGAGACTGCCGACGACCAGCGGCGGGCCCTCGATCTGGCGATCGCCCATGCCCGCGGCTCGAACACCAGCTCGGCGTCGCCCGCGGGGAGATCCTGCGCCTCCAGCGCACGATGTGGCGGCGCACGCGACGACGGCGCCGAGCGGTGGCGCTGTGGCGGCGCCTCCGGATGCTGATCACTCGATGACGCGGCCACGGTTCTCGATCGTCGCCCCGACGGGTGACTGGTGCCGTCACGAGCGCGACCGTGCGCTGCGCTCGATCGTCCGCCAGACGTGCCGCTCCTGGGAGCTGCTCGTGCCGGAGGGACTGGATCTCGGCAGCGTCGCTGGTGATCCTCGAGTGCACATCGTCCAGGCGGTCGACGACGAGCCGGCGAGCGAAAGTTCCGCGTTGCGGGTCGCGACCGGCGAGCTCGTGGGATGGCTCGAACCCAACGGGTGGCTGGACCATCAGGCGTTGGCCACGATCGATCGAGCGCTCGGCTGGTTCGACGACGTCGACCACGTCTACACCGATGAGGTGGTGCACGGCGGCGGGACGGCGGCCGTGATGCGCAAGCCCGACTGGTCTCCCGAGCGCCAGCGGGGACAGGACTACTGCGGCCAGCTGTCGCTGTACCGGCGGGCGCTGGCGGTCGATCTCGGAGGTATGCGCACACAGCTCGGCGCCGCCGCCCGACACGACCTCAGCCTGCGCATCGCCGAGCGGGCCCGCCGCACGATTCACGTGCCACGAGCGCTCTACCACCGTGCGATCGGCGTCGGCGCCGGTCAGGAGGTCGACGCGGCGCTCCGCCCCGTGAGCGTCGAGTCCGTCCAGGAGCACCTGGCGCGCCAGCTGGTCGCCGCCGACGTCTCGACGCGTGGCGACTCGCTTGCCATCCGCCGACGAGCGTCGGCGGCGTCGGTGAGCATCGTCATGCCGACGGCGGGGGCGACGCGTGCCGTATGGGGCGTCCCTCGGCCGCTGGCCCTCGACGCGGTGCGCTCGGTGCTTGCCAGGACAGGTCATCCCCAGTTCGAACTGGTCGTCGTCGTCGACCCTGCCACCCCGCCGGCGGTGCGCACGGCCCTGGAGGCGCTGCCGGTCGTGCTGGTCGACTCCGACGGGCCGTTCGACTTCTCGGCCCGCTGCAACGCCGGGGTCGCGGCGTCACGAGGCGAGCATGTCGTCCTCCTCAACGACGACGTGCTTGTCGAGCAGCCCGGCTGGCTGTCGGCCATGGTCGGCTACTTCTTCGAACGCGATGTCGGCGTGGTCGGAGCTCGACTGCTCCATGCCGATGGGACGGTGCAGCACGGTGGGATCCTGCTCAACGTCCACCCCCGGCACGTCTTCGCCGGGTTCGGCGGCGATTTTCCCGGACCCTTCGACCTGCTGCGGGTGGCTCGCGAGGTGAGTGCCGTGACGGGGGCCTGCCTGGCGACACCACGCGCCTTGTGGGACGAACTGGGCGGGCTGTCGAGCGAGTTCGCCGTGGCCTTCAACGACATCGACTACTGCCTCCGAGCCGCGACCCTCGGGCGGCGCACCGTGTGGACGCCGGAGGCGACGCTCTACCACTTCGAGTCGCAGACGCGTGATCCGACGGCAACGCCATCGGAGGTGCAGCTGCTCGAAGCACGCTGGGGCCACGTGCTCCGCGGTGACCCGTACGGCAGCCCCGCCTTCGAGCCCGGTCAAGCGTGGTGGCTCGAACGGCAGCGGCCGGGCCTGACCGACCTCGTCAGGCGAGCGGCGGCGTGGGTCCCGGCACGGTGTCGGCCCCAGGCCAGATCCTGAGTGCAGCGGTCAGGTGATCGACGCCACGTAGGCGCGCACAGCCTCGTCGCGAGGGAGCAGGCCGGCAGCAGCCGCTGCGGTGAGGCCGGGAGCGGCGCGGTCCTTGAGGGAGAGCTGCGGCTCGATGCTTGATCCGTCGAGGGCCTGCCGGGGCCAGTCGATGGCCAGCTCCGGATCGAATGGGTCGATCTCATGGTCGCGCTCGGGGTCGTATCGGTTCGAGCAGGCGTAGACCACCGTCGCCCCGTGCGTCAGCGCCAGGAAGGCGTGACCCAGTCCCTCGCCGAGGTACACGCCCCGTCGATCGACGTCGTCGAGCACGACGGCGTCCCAACGACCGAAGGTCGGTGAGCCGGTGCGGAGGTCCACGACCACGTCGAAGACGGCACCGGCGACACACGTGACCCACTTGGCCTGCCCGGGCGGCACGTCGGTGTAGTGGATCCCGCGCAGGACACCGCGCCCCGAGATCGAGCAGTTCGCCTGTTCGAGGTGGAAGTCGTGACCAATCGCATCGCGGAACTGGTCGCCGCGGAACCATTCCAGGAACCTGCCGCGATCGTCCTGGTGCTGGTTCGGCGTGATCCGCAGTGCGCCGGGGATCATGAGGGGTTCGATGTCCACGTCCGTGTCCTGGGCTTGTTGTCCGGGTCGAGCCCAAGTGTGCCAGTCTGCGCTCGGCGCCCTCCTCGCGACGCCTCATGCACGCACGATGAGCGCCCACGTTACGACCAGCCGACGGGGTCGACGTCTGATTACCGGCGTCGCCATCGCCGTCGGTCTGCTGCTGGTCGGAGCGTGCTGGTCGCTCGCCTCGCCGATTGGCGCCAGCCCCGACGACGACTTCCACCTCGGGACGATCTGGTGCAGCGCAACCGCACCCGACCGGCTGTGCACCAACACCGGCCGGAAGCCCTTCCCCAAAGAGGTCCAGGTCATCGTGCCGCGGGCCATCGCTCAGAACTGGGTGGACTGCTTTTACGGAGATGCGACGATCTCGGCGACGTGCCAACCACCGGCCGAGCAGTCGGCCGTACCGACGGTGTCGCGGGCCGACGACGACTCCTACCCCGGCGGGTATCACGCGCTCTTCGGGTTCCTCGTCACGGACCGACCGACGCCGTCGGTCTTGACGATGCGGCTGCTGGCGTGGTCATTCTCCGTCGGGCTGATGGTGGCGACCGTGCTCGTCGCAGACGCGCAGGTACGGCGCAGCTTCGCGTTGGCTGGCGTGATCGGCTCCGTCCCGTTGGCGATCTTCCTGTTCGCCTCCAACAACCCGAGTGGGATGACGATCGCCGGCGTGTTCGGTTTCGCCGGTGGTGCCCTGGCCGCCATCAGGGCTGGACCAGGAGGGCGCCGATGGGCGGCCGTCGCGATCGCCACGATCGGCGTCGTGTTCGCGCTCATCTCGCGTCGCGACGGCGCGGTGTGGATCGCCGCTTCGAGCGCCGTCGTCGTGGCCTTGTCGTGGCATCGCCTTCGCTCCGATCGTCGGCTCCTCGCCCTCCCCGTTGCTGCGGCGTTGGCCAGCATCGTCGCCATCGCGATCTCCGGAGCGACCGAGTACGCGACGGAGGGATTGGAGGTGGCCGAGTTCGACCGCGGGACCTCCGAGCTGCTCTTCGAGAACATCATCGGCCTGCCACTGCTCTGGACGGGTCCGGCAGGGACGTGGGGCCTCGGCTGGGGCGACATCCCGATGCCGCCGATCGTGTCCGGCACCATGGTCGCTGTCGTCGGAGCGGCGCTCTTCAGGGGGCTGGCTGATGCGTGGCGCGAGAAGTGGATCGCGCTGGCCGTGGCCGCGACGGCGGTCACCGTGATCCCGTTCGCGGTGTTGATCGCGGGCGAGGAGTTCGTCGGCGAGGACGTCCAACCTCGCTACATCCTGCCGATGCTGCTGGTGCTGCTGGCCGTGGCGCTGCTCCAACGGACCGACGCCACGGCCGACCTGTTCACGCGATCGCAGCGGATCGCGCTCGCCATCGCCGTCCCCGTCGCCCACAGCGCAGCACTGCAGCTCACGATCCGGCGCTTCGTCACCGGCGTCGACGTGCGCGACTTCGACCTCGATCGAGGGGCCGAGTGGTGGTGGACGAGCGGGCCGAGCCCTCGGCTCGTCTGGATCGTCGGATCGTTGGCGTTCGCCGCCGTCGCCGCCTACGTCCTGGTCGTGTGCGGACGAACGAGCCGAGACGCCGTCGAAGCGTGATCGCCGGGCCCGGCTCCCGGCCGTCCAAGTCGGTAGCCCTCGGAAGAGCGAGCCTGGCTTGTACTGTCGGCGGCCGTGGCGTGTGCTGACGACGCTTCGCGCCTGCTCGTCGTGATGCCCGCGCGCAACGAGGCCGCATGCGTGGCCGACTCGGTACGAGAGGTCCTCGCAGCCGTCCCGAGTGCGCAGGTCCTCGTCGTCGACGACGGCTCGACGGACGACACTGCGCGGCGGGCGTGTGCGGCCGGAGCGAAGGTGCTGGTGGTGCCGATCAACCTCGGTGTCGGCGGTGCCATGCGGGCGGGCTTCAAGTACGCCTGGCGAGCGGGCTTCGACGTGGTCGTCCAAGTCGATGCCGACGGCCAGCACGATCCGCGTCACATTCCTGCCCTGCTCGAGCGCCTCGACACCTCGTCGGCGAACAGTCCGCCACCAGCCGGATCGGCCGATGTCGTCATCGGAGCTCGATTCTCCGACGGCGCCCACTACCCAGTGCGTGGTCCTCGCCGATGGGCGATGGCGATGCTCGCCCGCGTGCTGTCACGCGTGGCCAAGACCAGGCTGACCGACACGACCTCTGGGTTCCGGGCCAGCAACGAGCGGGCGATCCGGCTGTACTCCCGCCACTACCCGGCCGAGTACCTCGGTGACACGGTGGAGTCCGTGGTGATCGCCTTGCGATGCGGTTTGCGCGTCGAGCAGGTCGCCGTGCAGATGCGACCGCGCCAGGGTGGGGTTCCGAGCCAGAACGGCTTGAGATCGGCGGCCTACCTGGTGCGGGCGGCGTTCGCGCTGGCGCTCTCGACGATCCGGCGCTGGCCGGACTACATCGGCGCCGACGACGACCGTGCAGAGGCGGTCCCATGAGCGGCGAGTCCGAGGCGGTGACCGGGGAGGGCACACTGTGCCCCGATCTCTCACCGCGCCGGCTCAACGGCACCGGCCACGACTCGATGGTGCACCAGTGAGCGACTACCTCACGGCCCTCATCGGCGCGGTTCTCGTCCTCGGCCTGATGTTCGAGCTCCTGCGGCGCCGGCAGCTGAAGGAGAAGTACGCCGCCCTGTGGTTGGTCGTCGGCCTTGGCGTGCTGGTGCTCGTCATCGCGCCCGGCCTGCTGACCACGGTGTCCGAGGCGCTGGGCTTCGAAGTGCCGTCCAACTTCCTGTTCTTCATCGCCCTCACGCTCCTGCTCGGCGTCACCGTGCACCTGTCGTGGGAGCTCTCACGGGTGGAGGAGGAGACCCGAGAGCTGGCGGAGGAGATCGCCATCGTCAACATGCGGTTGGACGAGGTGGTAGCGGCCGCCGCCCAGGACCCCGATCGGCACACGGCCGATCGAGATCAACCTTCCTGACTCAAGCTGCCATCTGGGCGCTGACGTTCCCGATGTCGAGATCGTCCGCGCCCAGATCGATCGGAACGGTCAGTCCACCGTCTGTCCGAACGAACGGCACAGGCGATCCCCGTCCGTCCGCAGCTGGACCCGTTCGAAGCGCTCGGGCGGTACCCGCTCGGCGAGGGGAAAGCGCACCACGGTCGAGCCGAACTGGATCTCGTCGACGACGACGAGCCGGTCGTCGTACAGCTCGGCGGGCAGGAGCGACGCGGTGGGCGTCAGCTCGTCGATGAAGTTCGTCGTGACGCGCAGCACATCGGGATCGGCGGTGCGTTCCAGGCACACCGGCACGGTCGGGTGACCACCCGGCGCGCCGACGGGGTTGTTGCCCCGGAACTCGCCGAGCTTGATGCTCATCACCCACGGCAGTTCCGTGATGCCGGCGAACGTGTTGTCGACAGCGCTGGGCTCGTCGAGGAGCTGGTCCCGACCGAAGAGGGTCACCGCCCGGACGTCGCCCGGCAGCGGCTCGGCGGCTTCGAGCACCGTGGCCCAGTTGGCGAGCTGGGCGTCGTTACGGACGTCACGGCGCCGGAACAGCTCGCCGTAGCCGTTGAGGGTCAGCGCCAACAGCAGGACGACCGCCATCGTGGCGCTGGCGGCGATCCCCACCCAGCGGCGGCGGCCCGATGCCTCGATGGCAGCGACGACGGCACCACCGAGGAGCGCCAGCCCCACCCACGAGGAGAACAGCAGCCTGGTCACGGGAGCCTGGCGGCTGAGCAAGGCGGCCGGGAAGATGGCGGCGAGCACGACCAGCGCCGCGCCGGTCGCGCCGAGGACGGCGGCGCAACGGCGCTCCGACGGCACCGCCGGTCCTGGTCGGTCGCGCAGCACAGAGGCGATCGCCAACCCGCCGAGGACGACGGCGGCGACGGACACCACGAGCACGAGCGGTCGGCGCAGCTCGTCGACGCCGAGTGCCAACGCCTCGGCGTGGATGTCGAGTCGGATGCGGCTGAATGCCAGGTCCTGGAGCTGGGGCAACCAGACGTTGAACACCCGCCGAACCCCGTCGAGCGGGTTGAGTATGAACTCGCCGCGGCCCGACGTGTACTCGTTCTCGGGGAGGTACAGGAACGCGCTCAGCACGCCGACGGCGGCGATGGACCCGCCACCCGCAGCGAGCAGCCGGCCCGTGAGCCGGGGATCGCGACTCCCGCGCCCGACGCGCTCGACGAGGTAGAGGCCCGGCACGAGTACCAGGAAGTTGATCGCCACCTCCGTGCACGCCAGCCCGCCAGCGAACAGCGCTGCGCTGGCCACGCCGTTGATCACCGCCGATCGACGATCAGGAGCCCGCAATGCCGACAGGAAGCAGTGCCCAGCGGCCAGCCCGAAGGCCGCACCCGCCGGGTACAAGACGGCGGCGTACCAGAACAGCGCCGATTCGAAATCCAGCGCCGGGTAAATGACCAGCAGCGCAGCCACCACTGCGCCGATCCGGCTCCGGCACGTGCGCCAGACGAGCGAAGCGGCGAGGGCCGCAACGCCGCCGAGGATCACGGCGCTGAGCAGCCGACCGGCCGGCTCGCCGACCATGTACGTGACACCGACGAGGAGGTTGCCGAGCGGGCGGGTCCGCTGGATCCCGATCACCTCGAGCAGCTCCCGCCTGGACAGTGCGTCGTACCACGCATCGTCGAGGTAGTGCCCGCGTCGCCAGTTCAGCCCATACACGACGGCAGCCGGGAGCAGACCGGCGATCAGGAGCAGCGTGGCCGGGGTCGGACGGCGACGGCGCGGCTGTGGTTGGGCGGGGGCCGGGTGTTGTTCGATCACCGCCGTCACGATCAGGCAGTTTGGCAGCCGATCCGGGCGGTGGCGCGTCGTCGGCGTGGCGGTCGGCGACACTCGTCGCGTGTCTTCATGGGACCGCCGCCGCATCGGTTTGGCGATCGCCATCGCGGTCCTGCTCGGCGTCGTCGGCGCTGCCTGGGCGCTGTCGTCGCCCGTCGGCTCGAGTCCCGACGACGACTTTCACCTCGGCAGCATCTGGTGCAGCGATCTGGCGCCGGCGGAGGGCTGCGTCGAGGGACCACGCACCCCAGGCTTCTACGACCGGCGCGTTGATGTTCCCGCACCGGTCGCCCGCCAGACGCTGGACTGCTTCATCATGCGACCGAGCGAGTCGGCCGGGTGCGCAACCGCGGCCGCCGACCAGGCCGGCCTGTTCCCCTCGCGGGCGAACTTCGACTACTACCCAGGCGGGTTCTACGACCTGATGGCGCCGCTGGTCTCGGACCGGCCGGCCGTGTCGGTCCTCGGGATGCGGCTGTGGTCGTGGGTGCTGTGCTGCGGGCTGATCGCCGCCGGCCTGCTCGTCGCCGAGCATCGCACCCGGCGGGCCTTCGTGATCTCGCTCGTGGTCACGGTCGTGCCGCTCGGTCTGTTCGTCTTCGCCTCGACGAACCCGAGCGGCCTCACGGTCGCCGGTACGTTCGCCGCGGCGTGCGGCACGACCACGCTGCTCACGGCGGCCGGTCGGCGTCGGGCCATCGCCGGCGGCGTCGTTGCCGTGATCGGCGCCGGTGCCGCGCTGATCTCACGGTCGGACGCCGGGATCTGGCTGAGCGTGGCGATGGGGGCCGTGGTGCTGGTGACCGAACCGTGGAAGCACCCGTGGTCGCGCCGCCTGGTCGTGCCCGCGGCGATCGTCGTCGTGAGCGCGATCGCCGTGCTGGTGTTCACCGGGGACTTCGCTTCGGAGGGACTCAGCTTCGCACCGAATCCCCGCCCATTCCGACAGGTCATCTTCGAGAACCTCACGGAGTTGCCGCTGCTGTGGACCGGATCGCTCGGCAGCTTTCCGCTCGGGTGGTCAGACACGGTGATGCCGGCGATCGTCCCGTTCGCCATGATCGGGTCGTTCGTGGCGGTGAACTTCATCGCCTTGCGCCGTCCTGCACTGGGCGGGTTGGCTGCGCTCGCGGTCGTGCTGCTGGCGATCAGTGCGGTGCCGATCTACGCCCTCGCCGGCGACGGCAGCGTCATCCCCGAGGACTTCCAGCCGCGCTACCTGTTGCCGATCATCGCCGTTGTCCCAGCGATCGCCATCCTCGGCGGCGACGCGCGGCGCGGCGCTTCGTTGCTGAGCAGGTTCCAGACGGCGGTGATCGTCATCGCCGTCGGGCTGGCCCACCTCGCCGCGTTGCACACCAACATGCGGCGGTACGTGTGGGGCGCAGAACGCCTCGGGTTCAACCTGAACAACAACCGAGGATGGTGGTGGCCGTCCGGTCCTCCGCCGATGGTCGTGTGGGCCGTCGGATCGCTGGCCTTCATGGCGCTCGTGGCGCTGCTGCTCGTTGCCCTCGATGGGAGCTCACGCGCTGTGCCGTCGCGGGAGCCGGGCGAGAAGGGCCCGCAGGTCGGCACGGCGGGGGACCAAGAGGTCCATCGACCGCACGCCGAAGCGGCGTCGCAATGAGGCGACGAGCGAGATCGAGACGGCGAGCGCGCCGCCGATCGTCCCCAGTGCCGCCCCGCCGATGCCGAGCGGCGGCAGGAGCGCGACGACGAGCGCGACGGTCACAAGGATTCCGGCGAGCTCGGCGAACAGGATCTGGACCGGCGCGTTGAGCGCACGCAAGCCGGCCTCGAGCACGATGTTGAGGCCGAGCAGCGCCGTCACGACGGCCAATGCGGCTGGCACCACGACGGGGACGGCGAAATCGTCGCCGAAGACCACTGGGATGATGACCGGCGCGACGGCCGCCGACGCCACGAGGACGACGAGCGCCACGATCACGGTCCCTCGTACGGCACGGGCCAAGGCGTCGATCTGCTCGCTGGGCGGCAGCGCGGCGAGGTGCGGGAACAAGATCGTGCCCACCGAGGCCAGGACCACGACGCCGACGGCGGCCAGGGACACGGAGACGGCGTACCGCCCGAGCTCGGCGGCCGGCTCGATCGTCGCCACCACCAGTTGGGCGACCACCAACTGATCGACCCGCGCGCTCAACGTCGTCGGCACGGTCGCCAGGATCAGCGGTGCGCCGTAGCGGATCATCGGCCGGAACATCGTCCGATCGACCGGTGCGGTGCGCCAGCTACCGCGCCGGCGGAACGATCGGCGCCAGAGCAGCGGCGCAATGACCAGCTGCACAACGATGAACGTGGCCACGATGGCGGGGACCGATGTGGATCCGGCAACCGCGAAGCCCAGCAGGGTGAGGAGCCACACGGTCGGAGCCATCCAGCGCAGCACGTTCCAGCCGCTCGCGTCACCGGTCGCCAGCCGATAGGCGATGGGGAAGCCGAGCAGGACGAACGGCAAGCCGATCAGGCAGTACCAGCGGGTCGCGGCGATCGCCGCGTCGTCGGCGCCGAGCACCAGCGGCATGACGGCGATGGCGCCGAGCGCAGCAGCACCGACCGGGATGAGGGCGAGTGCGGTGGCGCGTCTTGAGGATCACCGGCGCCGGCCGAGTCCTCGTGCGGATGTAGAAGATCATCGACTCACCGAGGGACAACATCGAGTACGTGCCCACCAGGGTGCCGATCGTCTGGGCCGCCGCCAGGACGCCACGCCCTTCGGGGCCGAGCAGGCGGGCGCTGATGATCCCGGTCGTGAACCCCATCGTCATCGAGCGCGACGCTCGTCACCGTCGTCACAGCGACGGCGCGCGTCGAAGTCGAAGGAGGTGGGGTGGCGGTGTCGCTCACGATGGCGCCGGGACGGTCGGCCGAGCGTACAGCGACCCCCGCGAGCGCGTCTCAGTAGCGTCGGTAGGCGGTGCGTCATCCGTCCGCAGTCAGAGAGGGCTCGATCGATCGAACCAATCGGCCTCACGCGGATCGGGCTGGGCGCAGCCGTGGTGGTGTGCCTGTCGACCGCGGCGTCCGTCTCCCTGTACCGATGGGTCACCGAGGATCCCTGGCAGTACCTGTACACAGTGTGGGCCGGTGCGTTGCTCGGTGCCGGCCTGTTCGTACTCCACGTACTCTCGCCGATCGCCGGCGTTTCGATCGTCCGGTCGAAGCAACTGCTCATCGCCATGGTGCTGCCGCTCGCGCTGTCCTTGTGGGCGCTGATCTCGGCGGGGTGGACGGTCTCGCCGGCGCAGACGCCGTTGCAAGCGATGCTGCTCCTGCTGGTGACGCTCACCGCAGTGTGGTTCGGCTACGCCCTGACGTTCCGCCAGCAGGTCTGGTCGTTGTTCGTCGGCGTCCACCTGCTGACGGTCGTGTCGCTGCTGTCAGCGCTCGCCTTCGAGTCGGCGCGCTTCCCCCGTGACGGCTCCTGGATGGGCGTGTTCGGCAATCCCAACACCACAGGGCCCGTGGCGACCCTCGGCGTCCTCGCGGCGGTCGGAGCGATGCGGTCGACGGACGACCGGAGGTGGCGCATCGTCATCGGTGCGTGCGTCGCCGTCGACGTCGTGGTCGCGGTGATGTCATCCAGTGTCACTGCGTGGCTGGCCCTTGGCGTGGCCGTCGTTGCGATGGTCGCCAGCGGGCTGATCGCGCGGAGGCGGGCGGCGCGCCAACTGCGGGTGGGGGTGACGGTCGTGGTCGTCACTGCCGTCGTGTCGATCCCGTGGTGGGTCGAAGCGGCCCCGCGACTGCTCAGCGAGTCCTCGACGCTGAACGGGCGCACGCTGATCTGGGACTTCGTCCGGGACTCGGTCTCCGACCGGTGGCTGCAAGGGTTCGGCTGGGCCTCGTTCTGGGACGATCCGGCCAACCGGGCCCCGTTCCTCGATCGCATCGCCCGCACACGGCCGGAGTGGAGCGACGACCTGGCCGGCCTGAACACCGCCCACAGCACGTTCATGGACGCCTTGCTGCTCCTCGGTGCGGTTGGCTTGCTCTTGGTCCTGCTCGTCGTCGCCGCCAGCCTCGGTACGACGTGGTGGGAGGCACTCGGGAGCACGGGGGTGCCGATGGGGTGGTGGGCAGGCGTCGGGTCGTTCGCGCTCGTGGAGAACGCCATCGAGAGCATGATCGTGGTCAACCCGCTCTTCTGGGTGCTCCTCGTGGCGCCCGGTTTCGCGGCGCTCCGTCACGCCCAGTCGCGCCATGCCGGCGACGGCGCGCCGACTCAACCGATCGCCGCCGCCGGTCCCCACTCCCCGAGCGGTACACCTGCGGCGGGTCGATGATGTGCGATCGTTCCCATCGGGGCATCACCGAAGGGAGCGACGAGTGAGCACCGGATCGCCGACGCCGCCACCGCCACCCGACGGACGCTTGTTGGCCGATCCCACGCTGGCGATGTTGGCGTCGGCGGCTCCGTCCGCCGTGTCCAACGCCAAGATCTTCGCCGCCGAGGCCATCGGGACGGCCGTGCTGATGATGGTCGGACCGGGGAGCGCGATCCTCGCCGGTGACGCCATCGGCGCCTACGGGGTCGCCTTCGCCTTCGGCCTGGCGTTCCTGGCGATGGCCTCCACGATCGGCCACGTGTCGGGGTGCCACATCAACCCGGCGGTGACGTTGGGGCTCCTCGTCGCCCGCACGATCACGTTCGCCCGGGCCGGCTGGTACTGGCTGGCCCAGCTGGCCGGTGCGTTCGTCGGGGGGTTGCTGATCTTCGTCGTGTCCGACGCTGGTGAGCTCGACCAGACCGGGGTCTTCGCCGCCAACGGGTGGGGCGTCGACATCGGCAGCGACTTCGGGTTCCTGGCGATGGCGGTGGTCGAGGTGGCCTTCACCGCGCTCCTCGTCTTCGTCGTCATGTCGGCGACGCGCGTGGGCTACCCCGTCGGCTTCGGTGGGCTGGCCGCCGGCCTCACGCTGGTGATGATCCACCTGGCGACCATCCCGGTCGACGGCACGTCGGTCAATCCGGCGCGCAGCTTCGGTGCCGCTGTGTTCTCTGGGTGGGAGGCCGTGAGCCAACTGTGGGCGTTCGTGCTGTTCCCGCTGGCCGGTGCGGTGCTCGGCGTGCTCGTCTGGCTGCTCGTCAACGACGAGCGGTTGGGCCGGACGGTGCTGGCCCGGCGCGAGTAGGGGTGGGCGACTGGACGTCGTGAGACGTCGGCCCTCGACCGGCGGAGGCCGGTTCTCTGGTTCAGATCGCCATCGTCGTTCGATGGCGATGTTGCCGCAGGACCTGATCTCAGACGAGGTAGGGGTCGACGGCGTCGGGGTCGATGTCGTAGCGGGCCATGGCGTCGGTGACGACCTCGGGCTTGACGTCGCCCTGGGCGGCGAGGGCGGCGAGGGTGGCGGTGACCACGTTGCCGGTGTCGACCTCGAAGAACCGCCGCAGCGCCTCGCGCGTGTCGGACCGGCCCATGCCGTCCGTTCCGAGCGGTAGGAACGACCGACCCGGGACGAAACGAGCGATCTGGTCGGGCACGCTGCGCATGAAGTCGGTGACGGCGACGATCGGGCCCTGCGAGTCGGCCAGCAGGTCGGCCACCCGCGGCGTCCGGGCGGGCTGGTCCGGGTGCAGCCGGTTCCAGCGCTCGGCGGCGAGGGCGTCTTCGCGCAGCCGCTTGTAGCTCGTCGCCGACCAGAGCTCGGCAGCGACGTCGAAGTGCTCGGCAAGCTCGCCGACCGCCTCGCGCGCCGCACCCTGGGCCGATCCCGAGAACAGGATCGTCGCTCGGTGGCTGGGTCCGTCGGGGGCGTCCTGCCACCGGTAGAGGCCCTCGACGATCCCGGTCGAGATCGCCTCGAGGTCGCCCTTCGGCATCGGCGGCATCACGTAGTTCTCGTTGTACAGCGTGAGGTAGTAGAAGACGTCCCGGTCCACCCCCTCGATCGAGGGGCCGTACATCCGCTGCAGCCCCGCCTGCACGACGGTCGCCACCTCGTAGGCGAACGCCGGGTCGTAGGCCTGCACGGCGGGCACCGTGCTGGACAGCACGAGGCTGTGGCCGTCCTGGTGCTGCAAACCCTCGCCGAGCAACGTGGTGCGTCCAGCCGTGGCGCCGAGCAGGAAGCCGCGGGTCCTGGCGTCGGCGGCCTGCCAGATCAGGTCGCCGACGCGCTGGAAGCCGAACATGGAATAGAAGGTGTAGAAGGGCACCGTCGGCACGCCGCGGTGGGCGTAGCTGGTGCCGGCGGCGATGAAGCTGGCCATGGATCCGGCCTCGCTGATGCCCTCCTCGAGGATCTGCCCCTGGTGCGACTCGGTGTAGCTGAGCAGCAAGTCGTGGTCGACGGGCTCGTACTTCTGGCCCAAGGCGGCATAGATCTTGAGCTCGCGGAACAGGGCGTCCATGCCGAACGTGCGGGCCTCATCAGGGATGATCGGCACGACGCGGGGGCCGATCTTCTTGTCCCGGGCAAGGTTGCGCAGCAAGCGGGTGAAGCCCATCGTGGTCGACACGGCCTGCTTGCCCGAGCCACCACGCAGCTCCTTGAACGGGCCGTCACCGGGGAGCTCGAGGGGCTTCTTGGCCCGCGTCGTGCGCTTGGGCAGCGACCCGCCGAGCGCCTGGCGGCGCTCCATCATGTACTGGTACTCGATCGAGTCGGGTGCCGGGACGAAGTACGGCGGATCCTCGGCGTGGATGGAGTCCTCGGGGATCTCGTCGTGCAGGTACAGGCGGTCGCGCAGCGCGACCAGCTGGGCCTTCGTCATCTTCTTGATCTGGTGCGTCGAGTTGCGGCCCTCGAAGCCCTCGCCGAGCGTCCAGCCCTTGACCGTCTTGGCCAAGATGACCGTCGGCGCGCCCGAGCCGAGGTTCTCCGTCGCCGCCTTGTAGGCGGCGTACAGCTTGCGGTAGTCGTGACCGCCGCGCGGGAGGTTGCGCAGCTCGTCGTCGGTGAGCCCGGCGACCATCTTGCGCAACCGGGGATCCGGGCCGAAGAAGTTGTCGCGGATGTACTCGCCGCTGTCGACGGAATACCGCTGGAACTGGCCGTCGACGGTGGTGTTCATCTGGTTGAGCAGCACGCCGTCCTTGTCCTGGGCGAGCAGCTCGTCCCAGCGCGACCCCCAGATCACCTTGAGCACGTTCCAGCCCGCACCGCGGAAGATCGCCTCCAGCTCCTGGATCACCTTGCCGTTGCCGCGCACCGGGCCGTCGAGGCGCTGGAGGTTGCAGTTGACGACGAACACGAGGTTGTCGAGCTGCTCGCGGGTGGCGATCGAGATTGCACCGAGCGTCTCGGGCTCGTCGATCTCGCCGTCACCGAGGAACGCCCACACACGGGTCCCCGTGGTGTCGTCGAGCTGGCGGTTGAGCAGGTAGCGGTTGAACCGGGCGTGGTAGATGGCGCAGATCGGCCCGAGGCCCATGCTGACCGTCGGGTACTCCCAGAAGTCGGCCATGAGGCGCGGGTGGGGGTAGCTCGACAGGCCCTTGCCCGGCCGAGCGATCTCCCGCCGGAAGTGGTCGAGGTCGTCGGCCGAGAGCCGGCCCTCCATGAACGCCCTGGCGTAGATGCCGGGGGCGGCGTGGCCCTGGAAGTACACGGCGTCGCCGGCGTTGCCGTCGTCCTTGCCCCGGAAGAAGTGGTTGAAGCCGATCTCGTAGAGGCTGGCGGAGCTGGCGAACGTCGAGAGGTGGCCGCCGATGCCGTCGGCGTGCTTGTTCGCCTTGACGACCATCATCGCCGCGTTCCACCGGACGAAGGCGCGGATACGCCGCTCGATGTGCTCGTCACCGGGGAACCACGGCTCGTGCTCGCGGGGGATCGAGTTGACGTACGGCGTCGACACGGTCGCCGGGAAGCTGACCTGCGTCTGCTGGGCCCGTTCCAGCAGCTTGGTGAGGAGGAAGCGGGCCCTCGTCTTGCCCTGGGTGTCGACCACCGCGTCCAGCGAGTCGAGCCACTCCTGGGTCTGCTCCCGATCGGTGTCCGGGATCTGGTGGACGTACCCGTCGAAGATCATGCGCCCAAGTCTCGCAGGGGCACCGGCCCGTCGCATCCGGCTCGCGGCGTTGATCGTTCGCTCGACGCATCGAGCCGTCAGTGAGCGGGCCCGGCCCAGTCGCTCGCTCACGGCGTTGATCGTTCGCTCGACGCATCGAGGCGTCAGTGAGCGGGCCCGGGCCCAGTTGCTCGCTCACGGCGTTGATCGTCCGCTCACGCCGTTACGGTCGGGCGCCGTGTCCGAGCCGATCGTCGTGTACACCGACGGCGCCTGCTCCGGGAACCCCGGCCCCGGGGGCTGGGCCTGGGCCGTTGCCCCTGACGGCGTTCCCCGGGGCGCCGGTGGGGAGCAGGCCACGACGAACCAGCGGATGGAGATCAACGCGGTGCTCGAGGCGCTGCGAGCGCTAGCCGGTACGGCACCGGTCGTCGTCGTGTCGGACTCGACGTACGTCGTGAACTGCTTCCGGGACAAGTGGTACGTCCGGTGGCAGTCCAACGGCTGGCGCAACTCCCAGCGCAAGCCGGTGGCCAACGTCGATCTGTGGGAGCCGCTCGTCGAGCTGGTCCTCGCCCACGACGTGCAGCTGCGCTGGGTGAAGGGCCACAGCGGCGATCGGCTCAACGACCTCGTCGACGCGCTCGCCGTGGCGGCGATCCCGCGCTGACGCTCGCTGGGCTCACCACGGCGCGCACTGCGGACGGGGGCCGAAGCGCGCACCATGATGGCGGCGTGGAGGAACTGATCTACCCGCGGCTGCTGTTGACGGCTGCGGAGCGGCGCGGCGACCGGCCGGCGTTCGTCGACGACGACGGGTCGACCGAGCTGCTCGTCGATCACGTCGATCGTTCGCTACGGCTGGCCGATGCCCACCGCACCCGCTTCGGGATGGCCCGTGACGACCGCTTCGCCGTGCTCGCCGGCAACAGCCGGCACTACGTCAACCTGTGGCACGCGGCGTTCCTCGGCGGCGGCGTCGTCAACCCGCTGAACAACCGCCTGGCGCCGAAGGAGCTCGGTTTCATCCTCGCCGACTCGGGCTCCAAGGTGCTCTACGTCGACGCCGACCACGCCCCGATCGCCGAACGGCTGCGCGCCGACCTGCCCGCGCTGGAGACGGTCGTGCTGATCGGTGACGGCGACGTCGCCCACGACGTGCGCTACGACGAGGTCGTCGGGTCGGGCTCGCCCACCGTCGTCGACGTCGCCGAGGACGATCTGGCCGTGCTCATGTACACCGGCGGCACGACGGGGCTGCCGAAAGGCGTCATGCACACCCAGCGGGGCCAGACGCTGAACGTGTACCGCCTCGGGTTCATGTTCGGCTTCTTCACCGAGGCCAGCACCTTCCTGAACTGCACGCCGATGTTCCACGCCGGGGGGGTGATGGGGACGATGGGCATGCCGTGCAGCGGGGGCACCACCGTGATCCACCGGTCGTTCGACCCCGGGCGGCTGATCGCCGACTGCGCCCGCTACGAGGTCACCCACCTCGGCCTCGTCCCGACGATGATCGGCATGGCGCTGAACCACCCCGGGTTCGACCCGGCGTCGTTCTCCTCCGTCAAGCTGATCGGCTACGGCGCCGCGCCGATGCCGGCCGCGCTGCTCGACCAGGTGATGGGCGTGCTGCCCGACGTGGCCCTCATGCAGACGTACGGGATGACGGAGGCATCGGCCGTGCTGACGGCCCTGATGCCGGCCGACCACCGCGCCGGCGGTCCGGCGCTGCGCTCGGCCGGACGGGCCTTGCCGGGTGTCGCCATCAGCGTGCGCGACCTCGACGGGGCGCCGCTGCCGGCCGGCGAGGTCGGCGAGGTGTGGGCCAAGGCGGGCAGCTTCATGGTCGGCTACCTCGACCGCCCGAAGGAGACGGCCGACGTCATGGTCGACGGGTGGTACCGCAGCGGTGACGCCGGGTACCTGGACGAGCACGGCTACCTGTTCCTCGTCGATCGGACCAAGGACATGATCGTCACCGGCGCCGAGAACGTGTACTCGCTCGAGGTCGAGAACGCCATCTCCACGCACCCGTCCGTGCTCCAGGTGGCCGTCATCGGCATCCCCAGCGAGCGGTGGGGCGAGCAGGTCCACGCCGTCGTCGTCACGCGGCCCGGCACGTCCGTCACCGAGGCCGAGGTGATCGCCCACGCCAAGGAGTCGATCGCCGGGTTCAAGGCGCCGAAGTCCGTCGACGTGCGCACCGAGCCGCTGCCGCTGTCCGGGGCGATGAAGGTGCTCAAGCGGGAGCTACGGGCGCCGTACTGGGAGGGTCGCCAGCGGGGCATCGACTGACCGGTGTCTGCCGGCGCTCGCGAGCGAGCCGTCAGGCGGGGATCGCTCGCTCGAGATCGGCAAGGACGTCGTCGGGCTCCTCGAGGCCGATCGAAATACGGACCAGGCCGGGCGTGATGCCGATCGCCGTTTGTTCGTCCGGGGTGAGGGCGACGTGGGTACTCGACGCCGAATGGCAAACGAGCGTCTCCGGCCCGCCCAGCGAGGTCGCACAGCGGGCCAGCCGCAAGCTGTCGAGCATGGCTCGGGCGGCGTCGACGCCGCCGACGAGGTCGATCGCCAGCACGGTCGGCAGGCACGTGAGCTGGGTCGTCGCCAGGTGGTGCTGCGGATGGTCGGGCAGGCCCGGATGGTGGACGGCGGCAACTCCGGGGTGGTCGGCCAACGCCTCGGCGACCCGCAGTGCCACGTCGGCCTGGTGCCGTTGGCGCACGGCCAGCGTGCGGATGCCGCGCAGCCCGTTCAGGGCGTCGTAGGGCGACGGGCTGGCGCCGTGCAGCACCCCGTAGGCCCAGATGGCGTCGAGCAGGTCCCGCTCACCGGCGAGGACGCCGAGCGTGGCGTCGTTGTGGCCGGAGATGCCCTTCGTCGCCGAGTGCACGACGAGGTCGATGCCGTGGCGGATCGGTTGCTGGCCGATCGGTGTAGCGAACGTCGAGTCGAGCATCGTGAACGGCCCGGTGACGGCGCCGAGGTCGTCCAGGTCGACGAGATCGAGGCGGGGGTTCGAGGGGCTCTCGGCGATCACGAGCATCGTGCGGCCGGGCCGCACCGCGGCGGCGAAGGCGCCCGGCTCCGTGCCGTCGACGACGGTGTGGTCGATGCCGAGCCGGGCACACGGCCCCTGCACGAGGGCCATCGTGCCGGCATAGATCTGGCGCTGGATGACGATGTGGTCGCCGGACGAGCACAGGGCCAGGACGGCGCTGGCGATGGCGCCCATCCCCGAGCCGAAGGCCAATGCGTCCTCGGCGCCCTCGAGCTCGGCCATGGCATCCTCGAAGGCGCGCACGGTGGGGTTGGCGTAGCGACTGTAGAAGTCGCCGGGGCGCATGCCGGTGGCCCGCTTGCGGGTGTCGTCCAGGCCGTCGGTCTGCCAGGTGCTGGTGCCCCACAGCGGAACGTTGAGGCTGTTGCCCTGGTAGCGCCGGCCCGCCGTGACAGCCCGCGTCGCGGGTGCCGGCGGGTCGGGGCGGGTGTCCTCGGTCACGAGGGCGAAAGGGTAGTGGCGCGGCGGCCGTGGCGATCGGGCGGATCCGATCGGTTGGAGCACGTCGAACGCGTTGCCTAGCGTGCGCGCCCATGGACATCACAGGTGCCAGCGCGATCGTCACGGGTGGGGCCTCGGGCATCGGAGCGGCGGCGGCGCGGCTGCTGGCCGAGCGTGGGGCCAAGGTGGTCATCGCCGACCTGCAGGAGGACAAGGGTGGCGAGCTCGCCGACGAGCTCGGTGGCGCGTTCGCCAAGGTCGACGTCACGAACACCGACGACATCGTCAACGCCACCGAGATGGCCAAGTCGATCGGACCGGTGCGGGTCCTGGTCAACTCGGCCGGGATCGGGTGGGCGCAGCGCACGGTCGGCAAGGACGGGTCGTACGACTCGGCGGCCAACCTCGACGCCTTCAAGCGGGTGATCGGCATCAACCTGATCGGCACGTTCGACTGCATCCGCATCGCCGGCACGGCGATGAGCACCGCCGAGCCCCTCGAGTCCGGCGAGCGGGGAGCGATCGTCAACATCGCCTCGGTCGCTGCGTTCGACGGCCAGATCGGCCAGGCCAGCTACTCGGCCTCGAAGGGCGGCATCGTCGGGATGACGCTGCCGATCGCCCGTGACCTCGCGGCGATCGGCGTGCGCGTCAACACCGTCGCGCCGGGGTTGATCGACACCCCGATCTACGGAGCCGGGGAGGGCAGCGAGGCGTTCAAGGCCAACCTGCAGAAGGGCGTGCTGTTCCCGCAGCGCCTCGGCTACCCCGAGGAGCTGGCGTCGGTCGTCATCGAGTGCGTCACGAACAGCTACCTCAACGCCGAGACCATCCGGGTCGACGGCGGCATCCGCATGCCGCCGAAGTGACCTGATGCTCGCGCGCGCCGCAGGCATCACCGCCGTCGTTGCCGCCGGCCTGGTCCCGTCCTGCCAGCCGGCGTGCGAGCCGCCGACCGGGCCGCCGTCCCGCGCCGTCGACGAGGTGGTCGCACTCGTGGTCGACGGGCTGGACACGGCGTGGACGCGGGTGATCGACGCCGATCTGGTCGAGTCGCGCTACGGGCTGGGCTCGCTCGTCGAGGTGATCGACGACGGCGGCCAGGTGCGCCTGGTCGGGTCGGTGACGGAGCGAACGGTCTCGACGGCAGAGCTCGATGCCGCCTACGCGTTGCCCTCGTCGCAGTTCGCCATCGCGGGTGTGCACCGTGATCGGGCGAGCGACGTCGGGTTCACGTTCATCGGCGACTCGCTCGGTGTCGGCATCACGACGGGCACCAACGATGAGCTCCCCGCCCTCCTCGACGGGGTGTTCGTAGCGCCGCGCTATGACGCCGTCGGGGGCCGGTGTACGGCGGATCCCGGCTGTGTCAGCACCGGGCTCGACGCCGCCGCCGCAGTGCCGAGTGGAGCCAGCGTCGTGGTGGTGGAGCTCGGGATCAACGACGCCATCGGATCGTTCGACACGAAGATCGACCAGGTGATGGACGAGCTGGTCGGCAAGGGCGTCGGTCCGGTGGTGTGGCTGACCAGCTCGACGCGCAGCACGTACGCGCACTGGGCCGACGAGAACAACGCCAGCCTCGTGGGCGCCGCCGAAGGTCGCTGGAACGGCGTGCTGCAGGTCGCCGACTGGAACGCCCACAGCACCGGTGCCGCTCAGGACCACTGGTTCCAGTCGGACCGCATCCACCTCACCTCGACTGGGCAGGCGGAGCTGGCGCTGTTCATCCGCGACGCCGTCATCGCCGTCCTCCCCCCACCGACTGACGACCCCACCCGTCGCGCCGCCCCCCATCTGGGCGCGCACGTTCTCAAGCCCCCATCTGGGCGCGCTGGTGTGCGGATTCGAGAATGTGCGCGCCCAGGTCGGGCGACCAGCGGGCGATGACGGCGGCGATGCGACGGGCCTGCTTGGCGGGCTGGCGGACGATCTGGTGGTAGGTGAACCGCAACGACAGGTAGCCGAGCTCGGCGAGACCGACGTCGCGGGCCGCATCTTCGTCCTGCTGCGCCCGGGTCTTGGCGTGGAACTCCCACCCGTCGCATTCCAGGACGATCGGCGTGCCGACGATCAGGAAGTCGACGACGAACCCGCCGATGTGCGCGTGGAACTCGAACGGCGGGAGCCCGTACGTCTCGAAGAGACGCTTCATCGCTGGTTCCAGCACGCTGTCGACGGGCTTGTCGTCGATCAACCAGTTCGCCAGCGCGTCCCGGAAGGCGGGAACGCCATGGCGGCCTCTGCGCGTGTGCCGGCTGATCGCTCGCCGCAGCGCGACCGGTGACGCCAGGCGGCTGGTGACGACGTGGCCGACGGCGTCGACGACGGCGGGCGCATCGACGGCACCGAGGTCGCACAGGAGGCGCAGCACGTTGGTGGTCGGGATGTTGGAGCGCAGCACGGGCTTCAAGTCGCGTCGATCCCGGGGGCGGTGGACGATCACGCCCTCGAGGTCCGGACTGCGGGTGCGTTCGCCGACGATGAGCTCGATCGGATCGTCGTCGGCGCGGGGGACTCCCCACAGCCACGCGGCCGTCCGGTGCGAGGCCAGGGCTCCGGGCACGGCGAGGACGGCGGCGGCGATCGTCTGCAGCCGGGTCGGTGGCGCGCCGGGGAGGCGGGCGACCCCCGGGTGGACGAGCTCGAGGGGTCCGCCGTGGATCGATCGATACCACGACGAGTTGGTGGCACCGAGCCGCAGGGCGGCGGCGCGCGTGATCAGCCCATGGTGGTCGTCGGCGAAGATCCGCAGGCGCAGAAGGTCCACATCTGCCCTGGGTGTGACGAGGCGCCGGAAGCGGAATGCCGACGTCGCGTCTCCCAGCTGGGCGCGCTACGTCCCGAAATCGAGAACCACCGCGCCCAGCGACGGCGTTGGGAACGTCCGCGCCCAGATGTGGGGGTGGGCGGGACGGGTCAGGTGGTGTAGTCGGCGTTGAGGCGGACGTAGCCGTCGGTGAGGTCGCAGCCCCACACGGTGCACGTGGCGTCGCCGATGCCGAGGGAGACGTGGATGCGCACCTCGTCGCCGGCCAGGTAGCGGGACAGCTCGGCCAGGCCGGCGTCGTCGACGGCCGTCGGGTACAGCTCCCGGTCGCCGAAGCGGATCACCACCCGGTCCTGGTCGATGTCCACGTCGTCCTGGCACTTGCCGATGGCCATCGCCACCCGGCCCCAGTTGGGATCGGCACCGTGCACCGCCGTCTTGACCAGCGGCGAGTTGACGATCGCCTTGGCGACGCGCTTGGCCTGGGCATGGTCACGGGCTCCGTCGACCTCGACCTCGATCAGCGTCTGCGCGCCCTCGCCGTCGGCGGCGATCTGCTTGGTTAGCGATTCGGCGACGGCGGCGAGCGCCCCTTCGAGCTCGTCGCTGTCGACCGCACCCGCGACCCCGCTGGTCAGCACCACGGCGGTGTCGCTGGTCGAGGTGTCGGTGTCGATGCTGACGCAGTTGAACGTGCGGTCGACGACGCGCCGGAAGCGCCGATCGAGTTCTTCGCCGTCGACGGCGGCGTCGGTCAGCAGTACGGCGATCATCGTGGCCATGTCCGGCTCGATCATCCCGACCCCCTTGGCGATGCCGACGACCCTGGCCGGTCCGCTCCCGACCGTGGCCGACGCGACCTTCGGCACGGTGTCGGTGGTCATGATCCCGGCCGCGGCGTCCTCGGCCGCGGTGCCATCGGCCAGCGGCGGCATCCCGGCGATCCCGGCGAGGATCCGCTGCACCGGGTAGCGGCGCCCGATCACGCCGGTCGACGCGATCAACACGTCTGCCGGCGTGCAGCCCACCCGCTCGGCCACCGCCCGCACGACGGCGTCGGCGTCGGCGTGCCCGTCGGGCCCGGTCGCCACGTTGGCGTTCTTGGACACGATGACGATCGCCTGCGCCGACCGGTCGGCGAGGTTGGCCTGACTGATCGTGACGCTCGGGCCGACGAACCGGCTGCGCGTGAACACCCCCGCGGCGGCGGCGGGTGACGCGCCGGCGATCACGACCAGGTCATCGGTGTCGTCCTTGACGCCGACGTTGGTGACGTGGGCCCGGAAGCCCCCCGGCAGCTGCGTCACGACGCGACGCGCGCGCCCTCGGCGCGCTCGCTGTCGAGCCCGCTGCGGATGGACCGGAAGATCCGCGTCATGGCTGCGAGGTCGGCGGTCGACATCCGGTCGATCACGTGCCGGCGGACGCTGCGCACGTGGGTCGGTGCCGCCGCCTCGAGCTGGCGCATGCCGGCCTCCGTCAGCACGGCGAACATCACCCGGCGATCGGCGCCCGGCGCATCGGAGGGTCGCCGCTCGACCAGCCCGCTGCGCACCAGTCCGTCGAGCCGGCGGGTCAACCCGCTGGGCGACAGTTGCAGCCGGGTCGCCAGGTCGCACATCCTCATGGCGTGGTCGTCGGCGTCGGACAGGTACACGAGCACCTGGTAGTCACCCATCGTCAGGTCGTGCGCGGCGAGGTCCGACTCCAGCGCCGCGTTCAGGTCGTGGACCGTCTCGACGAACGCCCGCCACGCCGCCATCTCTCGTGCGTCGAGCCACGGTGTCGATCCCATGCCGCCAGGATATCTGACGCGCCCACAAAGGTTGCGATGGTCACGATCCAGCGGTATTGTTGCGCTCGCAACCGATTCGAAGGAGTCATCCGATGTCCACTGCCCAACTCGCCACGAAGATCCCCACGGGGACCTGGAACATCGACGCTTCGCACAGCAGCGTCGCCTTCTCCGTCCGCCACATGATGGTCTCCAAGACCCGCGGTCGCTTCTCCTCGTTCGCCGGGACGGTCACCGTCGCCGACGACCCCGTGGCCTCCACGGCCGAGGTCACGATCGACGCCGGCTCGATCGACACCCGCGACGCCAAGCGCGACGACCACCTGCGCAGCCCCGACTTCTTCGATGTCGCCAGCCACCCGGAGATCACGTTCCGGTCGACGGCGCTCGAGCCGCACGGCGACGACGAGTTCCGCCTGGTGGGTGAGCTGACCGTCAAGGGCGTCACCCGCCCGGTGACGCTCGACGTCGAGGTCGGCGGCGTGGCCCAGGATCCCTGGGGCGGCACCCGCGTCGGGTTCACGGCGTCGGGCACCTTGAACCGGTCCGACTTCGGGCTGGAGTGGAACGCCGCGCTGGAGACCGGTGGCGTCCTGGTCGGGGACAAGATCAAGCTCGACCTCGATGTCGAGGCCGTGAAGTCCTGACCGCTAGCGGCCGAGCGCGGCGCGCAGCGCGCCGGCGAGGTCGGGGTGGGTGAACTCGTACCCGTCGCCCAGCAGGGCGGCGGGTCGCACCCGCTGGCTCTCGAAGAGCAACGACTCGGCGCGCTCGGCGCCGAGCAGCAGCTTGGGTCCGAACGCCGGCACGGGCAGGAACGTCGGCCGGTGCAGCACCTCGCCGAGCGTGTCGGCGAAGTCGGCGTTCCTCACCGGCTCGGGCGCGGTGAGGTTCACGGCGCCGGCCAGCTCGCTGGACAGCAGGTGCACGATCGCCCCGACCTCGTCGGTCAGCGAGATCCAGCTCATCCACTGGCGACCCGATCCGAAACGGCCGCCGGCGCCGAACTTGAACAGCGGGAGCATCTTGGCCAGCGCGCCCCCTTGCCCCGCCAGCACGACGCCCGTTCGCAGGTGTACGACCCGCGTCGACGCCGGCGCCGCCGCCGCAGCCGCCTCCCAGTCGCGGGCCACCTCGGCAAGGAACCCATCCCCTGACGGCGACGACTCGTCCAGCTCCTCGTCGCCCCGGTCCCCGTAGTACCCGATCGCCGAGCCGGACAGCAGGACCGTCGGCCCGCCCTCGATCTCGGCGATCGACTCGGCGATCAGCACCGTCGACCTCGTCCTGCTCTCCCTGACCTCGCGGCGGTACTCGGCCGTCCACCGGTGATCGCCGATCCCGGCTCCGGCGAGGTTGACCACTGCGTCGACGCCGATCAGATCGGACGCCTCGAGACGCCCAGCGGTCGGATCCCACGCGATGTCGTCGGGCCCGGCCGACGAGCGGGCGAGGCGCACGACGTCGTGACCCAGGGCGACGAGGCGCTCGATCAGTGCCGTGCCGACGAGGCCGTGGGAACCGGAGATGGCGATGCGCACGTCGGACACGGTAGGGCCACGGCGCCCGTGACCATCGGGGGACCGCCACGGAGGTCCTCACTAGGCTGCGGCTCGCGGGTCGCGGAGCAAGGAGTTCAGCGTGGACAACAGCGGCAACTGGGAACCACCGCGCGCCGGATCACCTCCGCCGCCGCCCTCGGGTCCGGCGCAGCCGGGCGGCTTCGGCCCGCCGGCCGACCCGACGGCGCAGTACCCGACCACCCCGGCGGCGCTCTCCACTGCGGCCGACCAACCGCGTCGCCGGTCCGGCGGCACCATCGCCGCCGCGGTCATCGGCGTGGTCGCCCTCCTCGGCGCCGGCGTGTTCGCCGTCACCCGGATCGCCGGTGGTGACGACGGTGGCGGCGCAGACTCGCCCCAGGCCGCCGGCGAGGCGCTGCTGTCGGCCGTCGAGGCCGAGGACGCGTTGGGGGTCATCGACGTCCTCCTGCCGGGCGAGCGCGAGACCCTGCGCGGGCCGCTCACCGACCTCGTGTCCGAGCTGCGTCGCATCGAGGTGCTCAGCGACACCGCCGACCTGGCTGCCGTCGGCGGCATCGACATCGAGCTGGCGGACGAGCAGGTGGCGGTCGTGGAGACCAACGTCGAGGACATCGTCAACCTGGCGATCTCGGGCCGGGCCTCGGCGTCCGTCGACGGCGAGGCGCTGCCGATCGGCGACCTGCTGCTGGACAACGACGCCAACCCGTCCGATCTGACGCAGGAGGCGGGCGAGCCGGAGCCGTTCGAGCTGCCGCTCACGGCCGTCCGCGAGGACGGCCGCTGGTACGTCAGCGCCTTCTACACCATCGCCGAGCAGATCCGCCAAGACATGGAGGACCCGCCCGAGATCCCGGCCGAGGGGATCCCGGCCGTCGGCGGCGACACGCCCGAGGACGCCATGGACAACGTGCTGGACGGCATCGAGGCGCTCGACCTCCAGGGCGTCATCGGGTCGCTCGACCCACAGGAGTTCGAGGCCCTGCAGCGCTACGCGCCCCTGTTCATCGAGGACGCCCAGGCCGAGCTGGACCAGGCAGACGCGGCGATCACGATCGACGACCCCGAGTACTCGGTGTCGGGCAGTGGCTCCACCCGCTCGGTGGGGATCGACTACCTCAGGGTGACGATCGACGTCGAGGACGACCCGGGCACGATCACGCTCGACGGTGGCTGCTGGACGGTCGCGGCCCGTGACGACACCCTCAACACCTGCGAGCTGGTCGACGACCTTCCCCAGCTCGAGGAGATGTTCGACGACCCGCAGCCGGTGCAAGACCTGATCGAGGCGTTCCAGACGGCCTTCGACGACTACGAGAACCCCGGCTTCACGGTCAAGGAGGTCGACGGCGGGTGGTACCTCAGCCCCATGACGACCGTCGCCGACCAGCTGCTCGCCGTGCTCAGGGCGGTCGACCGCGACGAGATCGAGGAGCTGACCGCGGCCATCGAAGACGCCATGGAGAGCGACATCGAGCTCGACACGGGCGACCTCGTGCCCGGCGAGGACCTGCTCGACGACTACACCAACCCGAACGAAGATGCCACCGCCACGACCGTCCCGAGCGACTCCGTCGAGGACGACGACCCGACGACCTCGGTCGACCCGGGGGAGGAGTGCTTCGTCGAGACGGAGGGAACGGTGGCCGCCGAGTGCTACCAGGGTCTCGTCGATTCGGGGGCCATCGAGGCGGTCGAGGTGCCCGTCTACCTGCGCGTCCCCGAGTGCGGGCTGGCCGACCTGTACTGGAGCGGCGACTACTACGACCTGCCCGACGCCGAGTTCGTCACTGTGGTCGAGGAGGCGGCGCCGTGCTTCCAGGACGCCGTCACGGCGGGCACGATCGGCGAGAACGACATCCCGCTCGAGCTGGAGGCGCCGGAGTGCCTGCAGGGCCGCAACTGGTACGCCGCCGCGGACGACGACGCCTACTACGAGGAGTTCATCGACTGCGCCAGCAACTAGCCCCATCGGAGGGTTTCCTGCATCCGAGGGTTTGCTGAGGGGAAGCCCCGCCGCAAACCCTCGAATGCACGCAAACCCTCCGATGGGTCAGGACGTGGCGTTGGTGAAGACCTGGTCGAGGAGTTGCTCGTCGACGGAGCCGTTGATCGTCTGGACCGCGCCGGCGGCGTCGATCACGACCAGCGCCGGCTGGACGGGGACGTCGAAGCGGTCGAACACGGCGGCTGCACGGTCGCTCAGCTGCGGGAACGTCAACCCGTGCTCGTCGACGAAGGCCTGGAACTCGTCCTCGGTACCGCTCCAGGCCACGCCGACCACCTCCACCTCGTCCTCCCAGCGTCGGGCGGCCGCCTCGACCGAGGGGGCTTCACGGTTGCAGGTGCTTCAATACGGCGCCCAGAACCACAGCGCCAGCGGCCGGCCGGCGTAGCTGCGGGCGTCGAAGTCGCCGCCGCCGACGAGCGGGGCCGAGAACTCGAGCGCCGCCGGCACGGCCATCCCGGCCACCACCGGCGCCGTGGTCGCCGCAGCCGGTGCGCCCGAGGTGGCCGCCGAGGACCCGTCGTCGCCACCACCGCAGGCGACGACGCCGATCCCGAGCACCATGAGCGCCCCTGCCCGCCGCACGTGACGACTCACTGCGGCGACGGTAGCGGCGGCGCCGCGCCCCGTCCCGGCGCCGTTCGTATCCTGCCCCGGTGCGTACCCGCACCCTCTTGTTGCTCGCCGTCGGCTGCGGGCTGGTGATCCTCGTCGCCGGCGTCGTGCAGCTCCTGCGCATCTCGGGCCAGGACGATCCGCCACGCCCGGCCGAGGTCGGCGCGCCCGTCGCCATCGGGGACCTCACGGTCACCGTCGAGCGACTCGACGAGGCCGCCGGCCAGGCGACCGTGGTCATCGAGACCGGCGGCGTCGAGGACGCCGACGGGGCCGGCGAGTTCCGGCTGGTCGTGCCCGGCGCTTCCCTCCAGGCGACCGGTGCCAGCGGCCCCAGTGACGCCTCGCTGCCACCGTGCGTCGGGACGACGGTCGACGTGCAGCGGTGCTCGCTGACGTTCGACGTCGGCGCCGTCGACGGCAGCAGCCGGGTGCTGCTGTACCGCCGCGGCGACGAGCAGGTCCGATGGGACCTCGCCACCGCTGGCTCCTGATGGCGCCTCTCGCGCCCGGCGCTACCGTGGCCGGGCAGAGCAACGCGCGGCTCCGTGCCGCCGACGGAAGAGGTGATCGCGACGTCCGAGCAGTTCGATCTCGTGGTGATCGGCGGTGGACCCGGCGGGTACGCCGCCGCCCTGTACGCCGCCTCGGCAGGTGTCAAAGCGGCGCTCGTCGAGATGGATGCGCTCGGCGGGACGTGCCTCAACCGTGGCTGCATCCCGGCCAAGGCGTTCCTCGAGACGGCCGCCGTGCACCGACACGTGGCGCATGCCGCCGAGTTCGGGATCGAGTCGAGTGCACCGTCGGTCAACTTCGCCGTGACCCTGGAGCGCAAGAACAAGATCGTCGCCGGCCTCGTCGGCGGCATCGCTGCGATGTGCAAGGGCCGCAAGGTCGAGGTGTTCAACGGCGTCGGCAGCCTCGGCCCCGACCACACCGTCACGGTCACCGCACCTGACGGCGCGACCACCGAGATCACGGGCGACTCGGTGATCCTCGCCGCCGGCTCGGTGCCGCGGCTGATCCCGAACTTCGAGCGCGGCGGCCCGATCATGACCAGCGACGAGGTGCTCGACCTCGACCACGTGCCGGCCCGGCTGGTGGTCATCGGCGGTGGCGCCATCGGCTGCGAGTTCGCCTCGACGTTCGCCGACCTCGGCGCCGACGTCACGATCCTGGAAGGCCTGCCGAAGATCCTGCCCGGGCTCGACAACGACCTCGCCAACGTCGTCGTGCGCAGCTTCAAGAAGAAGCGCATCGACATCAAGACCGGGGTCAAGGTCACCGGCCACACGCCGAACGACTCGGGCGGGACGACCGTCCACTTCGGTGACGACGAGCACCTCGAGGTCGATGCCGTCGTCGTGTCGGTCGGCCGGCGACCGTTCGCCGACAAGCTCGGCCTCGACGGCACCGGCGTCAAGGTCGACGAGCGCGGCTTCGTCGTGGTCGACGAGTTCTGCCGCACGGGCGAGGACGGCGTGTACGCCGTCGGCGACCTGATCGACACGCCGCAGCTGGCCCACGTCGGCTACGCCGAGGCGATCCTGGTGGTCAAGCAGACCCTCGGCGAGGACGTGGTGCCGGTGATGTACGACCGCGTGCCGTGGGCGATCTACTGCCACCCCGAGGTGGCGTGGGCCGGACCGGACGAGGCGCAGGCCAAGGCCGCCGGCCACGACGTCGTCGTGGCCAAGCACCCGTTCAAGTTCAACTCGCGTGCGCAGATCGTCGGCGAGACCGAAGGGCTGGCCAAGATCATCGCCGAGAAGGGTCCCGACGGCCGCGCCGGTCGCGTGCTCGGCGTGCACATGGTCGGGCCCTGGGTCACCGAGCAGCTGAGCGGCGGCTACCTGGCCGTGAACTGGGAGGCGACCGTCGACGAGGTGGCCGAGTTCATCCAACCCCACCCGAGCTTGAGCGAGCTGTTCGGCGAGACCGTGATGAGCCTGACGGGGCGCAACTTCAATGGCTGACGAGAACGGAGCGGCGCGATGGCCGATGTGACCCTGCCCCAGCTCGGTGAGACCGTCACCGAGGGCACCATCACCCAGTGGTTCAAGCAGGTCGGTGACACCGTCGCCGCCGACGAGGCGCTGTTCGAGGTGTCGACGGACAAGGTCGACACGGAGGTCCCGTCGCCGGTGTCTGGGACGCTGACCGAGATCCGCGTCCCGGAGGGTGAGACCGTGGACGTGGGCACGGTCATCGCCGTCGTCGGCGATGGTGACGGCGCCGCGCCGGCCGAGGCAGCACCGACCCAGGACGCCGCGCCGGCCGCCGACGAGGCGCCGGCCCAGGACGCCGAGCCGCAGGCCGAGCCGGAGGCACCGCCAGCGGAGGCGCAGGGCGAGGGCGAGGGCACGCCGTCGGATGCCGGCACGCTGGAGACGCTCGAGCCGACGCCGGCCGACGAGGAGAGACCGCCCCCGCCACCGGGTCGGCCGAGCCGGCGGCCGCCGTGGCGCCGCCGTCGACGGACGGCGCCGGCACCGCCAAGCTGCTGTCGCCCGTGGTCCGCCGGCTGGTCACCGAGCACGGCCTCGACCCGGCCCAGATCACCGGCTCCGGGCCGGGTGGCCGCATCACCCGGGACGACGTGCTCGACCACATCGACGCCACCGGCTCGCAACCGCAACCGCAACCGGCCGCGGCCGAGGCGCCGCCGGCCGAGCAGCCGCCGGCGGCCAAGGGCGACGCCGCACCGGCGCCGACCCGCACGCCACCGGCCGCCGCGCCGACCGTCGCGTCGGGCGAGCGGGACCGCACCGTGCCGCTGTCGCGGATCCGCAAGGCCACCGGCGCCCACATGTTGATGAGCAAGTCGGTCAGCCCGCACGCCTTCAGCGTGGTGGAGGTCGACTACGCCAACGTCGACCGCACACGCGGTGAGATCAAGGGCGAGTGGAAGCGTGACGAGGGCTTCGGCCTGACCTACCTGCCGTTCATCAGCCGGGCCACCATCGACGCCCTGGCCGAGTTCCCGCACCTCAACGCCAGCGTCGCCGAGAACGAGCTCGTCGTGCACGGCTTCGTGGACCTGGGGATCGCCGTCGACCTGGATTACGAGGGGCTCATCGTGCCCGTCATCCGCGAGGCCGACGGCAAGCGGCTGCGGGCGATCGCCCGCGAGATCCACGATCTGGCCGATCGGGCGCGGACCAAGAAGCTCAAGCCGGACGAGATCAGTGGGGGCACGTTCACGATCTCCAACAACGGGTCGGCCGGCTCGGTGCTCACGATGCCCGTGATCAACCAGCCGCAGGTGGCGATCCTGTCGACCGACGCCATCGCCCGCAAGCCGGTCGTGGTGGCCAGCGACGACGGCGGCGAGGCCATCGCCATCCACCCCGTCGGCAACCTGGCCATGGCGTGGGACCACCGCGCCTTCGACGGCGCCTACGCCGCCGGGTTCCTGCGGCGGATCAAGGAGATCCTGGAGACGAAGGACTGGTCCGAAGAGGTCTGATGCTGCGCGTCCGCTGGCTCGGCACGGTCCCTATCGGGAGGCGCTGGCGGTCCAGCAGGCCCTGTTCGATCGCGGGCTCGAGCAGCACCTGCTGCTGCTCGAGCACCCGCACGTCTTCACGTACGGCCCGCGCGCCGACCTCACGGCCAACCTGCGCTGCGACCCGGTCGAGGTCGGGGCCGAGCTGGTCGGCATCCGGCGTGGCGGTGACGTCACGTACCACGGCCCGGGCCAGCTGGTGGGGTATCCGATCATCGACGTCGCCAACCGGCTCGGAGCCGCGGAGCACGTGCGCAACGTCGAGCAGCTGGTCATCGACGCGCTGGCGTCGTTCGGGGTGTCGGCGGGGCGCCTCGCCGAGTACCCCGGCGTGTGGGTCGACGCCGGTGGCCCGAACCCGCGCAAGATCTGCGCCATCGGCGTGCGGCTCAAGCACGGCCGCACGATGCACGGGTTCGCCCTCAACGTCACCACCGACATGGCGTACCTGCGGCGGCACATCGTGGCCTGCGGGATCGCCGACCGACCGGTTACGTCGATGGCCGAGGAGGGCGTGGACGTGACCATGCGCGAGGTGGTCGACGTCGTCGCTCGCCTGGCCGGGCAGCGGTGGGGGGACGGCCGCGCCGAGCGTCAGGACGTGGCGTGGCGCCACCGACCCGAGGACCTGTCGCTGTTCTCCCGCGGCGCCGGGCCGGGTGAGCCGGTGCGGCTGGTGTCACGGCTGGCGGCCGCCGGCGTCACGGACGGGTTGTCGATCGAGCAACGCAAGCCGGACTGGCTGCGACCGAAGGTCCACCACGGCCCCGAGGTGCTCGAGCTGAAGCGCACGGTGCGCGACCTCGGGCTCGTCACGGTCTGCGAGGACGCCGGATGCCCGAACCTGTCGGAGTGCTGGAGCGACGGTACGGCCACGTTCATGGTGCTCGGGGAGCGGTGCACCCGAGCGTGCGGCTTCTGCCTCGTCGACACCCGCCGTCCCGAGGCGCCGTCGGCCGACGAGCCGGAGCGCGTCGCCGAGGCCATCGATCGCATGGGCCTCGACCACGCCGTCCTCACGATGGTCGCCCGCGACGATCTGGTTGACGGCGGCCTGGCGCACGTCGGCGCCTGCGTCGAGGCGATCCGCGCTCGCCGGCCGCGAACTCGCGTCGAGACGCTCGTGTCCGACGCCCGCGGCTCCGACGACGCACTGCAGGCGCTGTTCGCCGTGCGACCGGACGTCTTCAACCACAACGTCGAGACCGTGGCCCGGCTGCAACGGGCCGTCCGGCCGTCGGCCGGGTACGCCCGCAGCCTGTCCGTGCTGGCGAGGGCGAAGGCCGCCGGGCTGACGGTCAAGTCCGGGCTGATCGTCGGGATGGGCGAGACGGACGACGAGGTCGTCGGCTGCCTCGCCGACCTGGCCGGGATCGGCGTGGACATCGTGACGATCGGCCAGTACCTGCGACCGACGTCGCACCACTTGCCGGTGCACCGGTGGGTCGAGCCGGGCCGCTTCACCGAGTGGGCGAGGGCCGGCAGGGAGCTGGGGATCGGCCATGTCGAGGCCAGCCCGCTCACGAGGTCCAGCTACCACGCCCGGTCGGCAGCCGAGCAGGTCACGCCGGTCGCCGTCGGTGGCACACTCGCGTGATGTTCGGCGAGCGAATGGATCGCGTCCGTACGGCGATGGGCGAGCAGGGGGTCGACGTCCTGCTGCTGTCCGTCGGCCACGATCTGCCGTACCTCACCGGCTACCTGGCGATGCCGCTCGAGCGGCTCACGATGCTGGTCGTGCCGCGTGACGCCGACGCCACGATGGTGATCCCCCGGCTGGAAGCGCCGCGGGTGGTCGAGCAGCCCGGCGTGTTCGGTCTGCGGCCGTGGGGCGAGACGGAGGACCCGACGGCCATCGTGGCCGAGCTGGCCGGCGACGCGGCGACCGTGGCGATCGGTGACCAGATGTGGGCCCGCTTCCTGGTCGAGTTGCTCCCCCGGCTGCCCTCGGCCACGTTCCGGCGCGCCGTCGACGTGGTGGGGCCGCTGCGGATGGTCAAGGACGCCGCCGAGATCGACGCGTTGCGGGCCGCCGGCGCAGCGGCCGACCGGGTCGCCCGGCAACTGCACGCCGGCGAGATCGCCCTCGTCGGGCGCACCGAGGCCGAGGTGTCGGCCGACCTGTCGGCCCGGCTGCTCGCCGAGGGCCACGACAAGGTCAACTTCGCCATCGTCGCCGCCGGCGCCAACGCGGCCAGCCCGCACCACCACGCCGGGGATCGCGTGATCGCCGAGGACGAGATCGTGCTGTGCGACTTCGGCGGCACCATGGCCGGCTACTGCAGCGATACGACGCGCTGCGTGTTCACGGGGACGCCGCCGGCCGAGGTGGCGGAGGCGTACGACGTGCTGCACGCCGCCCAGCAGGCGGCGGTCGCCGCGGCCACGATCGGGACGCCCTGCGAGGACGTCGACCGCACGGCCCGGCGGATCATCGCCGAGGCTGGCTACGGCGACCAGTTCATCCATCGCACCGGGCACGGCATCGGGCTCGAGGAGCACGAGGATCCCTACGTCGTCGAGGGCAACGACCGCCCGCTGCAGGCGGGGCACGCCTTCTCCGTCGAGCCCGGCATCTACGTGGCGGGTCGGTGGGGGATGCGGCTGGAGGACATCGTCGTCGCCACGCCCGACGGTCCCGAGCCGCTGAACACCACCGACCACACCCTCGTCCAGGTCTGACCCATCCGAGGGTTTCCTGCCTCCGAGGGTCACCAGAGGGGAAGCCCCGCAGCAAACCCTCGGATGCACGCAAACCCTCGGATGGGTCACGTGGGGCGGGTGAAGGCCTCGGGATCGGGGGTGGGCGACCAGGACGTGACCTCGACGAGGACATCGGCGGCGTCGATGCGCGCCAGGGCACCGGAGTCGAGGGCGCAGTACGTCGACTCGGCCCCGGCGAGTGGGATCACCACGCACGCCGCCGGCTGCCCGGCGATCGTCTCGGTGCTCGCCACGGTCGGCCCCGATCGCACGCCGGCGTCACGGCGGAGGCGGGCTGCCGCGCTGATGCCGTAGAAGTCGGGCGTCAGCTGCGTGTCGCTGATCCGCGCCGCGTCGATCGTGTCCGAGCACGACGCGGCGTCGAGGTCGCACGTGGCCGTCGTGGCCCCGTCGGTCAGGAACCGGTACTGGCCGATCGTCACCGACCGCCGCGCCGAGCCGTCCTGGGCGACCGTGGCCCTCGTGCGCAGATCGCCGAAGCGGGTCAGCAGGTCGTAGTCGGCGCCGAACGTCGACGCCGACGCCGCCTCCAGGCGCGACAGGACGGCGTCGATCGCTGCATCGCCCGTGGCCACCGGACCCTCGGCCAGCGTCGGGCGCTCACCCGTGATGCACCCAGCGCCGACGGTGAGCGCCGCCGCGGTCACGGCGAGCATGGCCAGGAGCCGCCGAGGTCGGGGAGCAGTGGGCATGGCGCCGGTCAGGGTACGGGCGGCGGGTCACTCAGCGTGGCCATGGCGGATCTCGTCCCGGGCGATGGCGAAGTGGGTCGTCTCGTAGGCGATCAGGAGGGCGTAGATGGCAGCGATGATCGTCGCCGTGGCCAGTGCCGAGATGTGCGGCGTGAACGGGAGCACCGCCAACAGCAGCGCGACGGCGACCAGCCGCTGCCGGTTGAGCGAGCCGATGTTGCGCAGCCGGAAGGCGATGTGGGCGAGCAGGTACAGGGCGGACCCGCCCACCAGCGCCGTCGCGATGACGAACTTCAGCGGCTCGCCGACGTCGCCCAGGGTCTTCTTCAACCCCAGCGCCACGAGCACGATCCCGGCGACCATCAGGAAGTGCAGGTACGAGTAGGAGTCGCGGGCCATCGCGTTCTGGGCGCGCCCGGGACCCAGCCCGGCCAGGCGTCTGGTGGCGACGATCGACACGACGTCGAAGTAGGCCCACCACTGGGCCGCGGCGATGGCGACCCCCAAGACGGCGGCGATGATCACGCCGGCGTCGACACCGGCCTCGGCCCCGACGCCGATGGCGACGATCGACTCGCCGAGGGCGATGATGATGATCAACCCGTGCCGTTCGGCGAAGTGCTCGGGGTGCAGCTGCCAGCCCTCGACCCCGAACAGGTAGGGCTCGCCGAGGTCGAGGACGATCGCCACGGCCCAGAGCACGCCTTGGGCCCAGCCGTCGAAGAACGAGGCCACGACGAGCAGGCCGACGCCCAGCGAGGTGCCGATGCCGAGCCCGATCACGGAGCGCCGCAGCTCGGGTTCGTCGCGGCTGGCGATCATGAACAGCCCGATCTGCGAGAAGCGGACGACGGCGTAGGCGACGGCGAACGTCAACCCGAGGTCGCCGAAGGCATCCGGGACGCACAGCGCGGCCACGAGCATGGCGGCCATCGCGGCGAAGATCACCAGCCGCACCGCACCCTCCTCGGGATCCACCACGCTGGTCAGCCAGGCGTAGCCGACCCACGACCACCACAGGACCCCGAGCACGGCGAGGCCCTTGAGCACCCCCGTCCACGTCGGTTCGTCGGCCATCAGCGCCGTGCACTGCGTGATCGCCAGGACGAAGACCAGGTCGAAGAAGAGCTCGAGCGGCGTCACCTGCTCGCCCCCGCGCCGCGTCGCCCGCATCCGACGGGGCCGTCCAGTCGTCGTCATCGGTGCCGATCATCGCCGCGTCGCGGGTTCGGCGCCACCGGTACCCTGCGCGGAGATGATCCGCCTGGACGCGGCCACGGTGCTGTTGCAGTGGGCCGTCGGCGGGATGGCGTTCTGCTGGTTCACCACCAGGCGGCGGATGGTCGGGCTCGGCTATGGCTGGCTGCTGCGCAGCATCTACCTGGTGATGGCGCTGGGTGCGTTCGTGCTGGGCATGGCCTTCGACGTCGTCCCGTGGCGCGAGGCGAGCGCCCTGGGTGTGGCGGCCGGCTGCGCGGTCGCCCTGGCCGTGTCGATCGCCCGGCGGCGCGCCGGCGTCGCTGGCCAGCGCGTCGAGCACGATCGTCGGTCGGCCCGGGTGGCAGCGATGACGGGCATCGAACGCGATGAGGGTCCCGATCCCGAGCTGGCGATCGGCCGCGAGTTCCCGCCGGTGCTCGACCTGGTCCCCGTGGCCCTCGGCATCGTCGGGTTGGTCGCCGCCGGCATCGACGCCGGCGGCAACACCGCCGTCGCCGTGCTGCGCACGCTGTCCGGCGCCGCCTTCCTGGGCGCGGTGACCGACGCCATGCTCCTCGGGCACTGGTACCTCGTGCAGCCGGGGCTCCCGCGCGGTCTGCTGCACGAGTCGGTCGACGCCGTCGGTTGGGTGTGGCCGATCGAGGTCGGGGCGCTGCTCCTGCCGACGGGCATGGTCAGCGTGTGGACGGGCGCTGTCGACGACGGCTGGGGCGGCGTGCTCGGCTGGTTCTGGGCGGCCTGCGCGGTGACCACGATCGTGCTCGTCGTGGTCACCAAGGCGGCACTCCGCGAGCGCGAGTACTCGGCCGTGATGGCCGCCACCGGCCTCCTCTACCTGGCCATCCTCACGGCATTCGGCACCGATCTGGTCGCCAGAGCCGTGCTCAGTGGGTAAAGATGGTCCAATGCCCCGTCCGGTGTGGAGTGGCACGATCAGCTTCGGGCTGGTCGCCATCCCGATCAAGCTGTTCAACGCGGTGAAGCGCAAGAGCGTGTCGTTCAACCAGCTCGACGAGCGCACGATGAGCCGCATCCGATACCGCAAGGTGTCGGACGAGTCGGGTGAGGAGGTCCCCGACGAGAACATCGTGAAGGGCTACGAGGTGTCCAAAGGGCGCTACGTCGTGGTCGATCCCGACGACCTGGAGCCGTTCATGCCGGCGGCGACGCGGACCATCGACCTCGAGGAGTTCGTCGACCTGTCCGAGATCGATCCCGTCTACTTCGACTCGTCGTACTACGTGGCGCCCGACGCCAACCCGAAGCCCTACGCGCTGCTGGCCCGGGCCATGGAGGAGTCCGGCAAGGTGGCCATTGGCCGGATGGTGATGCGCAACAAGCAGTACACGGCGGCGATCCGCGCCCAGGAGGGCCGGCTCGTCATGTCGACGCTGGCCTACGCCGACGAGATCGTCCCCGCCGACTCGATCGACGAGCTCGTCGACCTCGACGGGGTCGACGTCTCCAAGCGCGAGGTGCAGATGGCCGAAGCGCTGGTCGAATCCCTGGCCGGGGCGTTCGAGCCGGACAAGTTCCACGACGACTACCGCGAGCAGGTCCTCGGGCTGATCGAGAAGAAGGCGGCCGGCGAGGAGTTCGAGGTTCCCGAGCCGGCGACCGAGAAGCCGAAGATCGTCGACCTGATGGCGGCGCTGGAAGCCAGCGTGGAGGCGGCCAAGACGTCGCGCACGCGCCACCCGTCGGCGAAGAAGTCGGCGGCGAAGGCCCGGAAGTCGGCGTAGCCGACCCCGCGTCCCGTTCTCGATGGCCAAGCGCAACGAGGTCGTCGCCGAGGTCGACGGCCGTCACGTCGCGCTGTCCAACCTGGACAAGGTCCTCTACCCGTCGGGGTTCACCAAAGGCGAGGTCATCGACTACATGGCCCGCGTCGCCGACACCGCCATCCCGCACCTGCGCGGCCGGGCGCTGACGCTGCGCCGCTTCCCGGACGGCACCGACAAGCAGGGCTTCTTCGAGAAGCGCTGCCCGGCCCACCGGCCTGGGTGGGTGTCGGTCGCCCTCGGCCCGGGCGACCGGCGAGGAGGGATCGAGTACTGCTGCATCGAGGAGCCGGCGGCGATGGTGTGGGCCGCCAACATGGCCGCCGTCGAACTGCACGCGCCGATGGCGCTGGCCGCCGACCTGGACAACCCGCGCGCCGTCGTGTTCGACTTCGATCCGGGCCCGGACACGGACATCTCTGATTGCTGCGAGATCGCCGTCCGCGTGCGCGAGGTGCTGTCCGCCGTCGAGCTCGAGGGGTGGTGCAAGACCTCGGGCTCCAAGGGGCTGCAGCTGTACGTCCCCCTCAACACCGCTGGCGTCACGCACGAGCGGGCGGCGCAGTTCGCGCTGGCCGCCGGGCAGCTGCTGGAGAAGCAGCTGCCGACGCGGGTGACGACGACGATGGCCAAGGCCCAGCGACCGGGGAAGATCTTCGTGGACTGGAGTCAGAACGCCCACCACAAGACGACCATCGCGCCCTACTCGCTGCGCGCCCGGCCCGAGCCGACGGTCTCCACGCCGGTGTCCTGGGACGAGGTCGAGGCCGGCGCCGACCGGGACGTGGAGCTGCGCTTCGAGGCCGCCGACGTGCTGGCCCGCATCGCCGAGCACGGTGACGTCTTCGCGCCCGTGCTGACCGTCGAGCAGCGCCTGCCCGGCTGAGGGTGTCCGACGATCTCGGGTCCGGCCCGCCATCATGTGGCGGTGCTCGGCAGGTGGCGGCGGACGATGGCGATGGTGGTGGCCACCGCCGTGCTGGCCGGGTGTGGGGCCGACCACGAGGCGCCCGTTGCCGCCCGGCCGGCGCCGGCGACGACGACCACCGACCCAGCGACGACCGTCGCCCGGCGGATCACCACGACGACCGAGCGACGGGCTGCCGAGTCCACCACCACCAGCACCTCCGCCGATTCGACGACCACCACGAGCGCGCCGGCCGATTCGACGACCACCACGGCGACGACCACCACGGCGCCGACCACCACGTCCATCGCGCCGGCCACCGCCGTCGACACGGGGTCGACGACCTCGTCGGCACCCGCCGCCGCCGATCCGTCGTCGTCATCAGCGCCGGCGTCGGGGTCGGAGCGGTCGGACACGACGAGCAGCTCCGTCGCCGAGACGACGACCACCGCCGCGCCAACGACGACCGTGGCGCCCGTGACGCCGGCGTGGGCGGCATTCGACTACGAGCTGGCGGCGCGTCTGGTCGGGCGGGGCGACTACGCCGCATCGGTCGCCATCTCGAAGGACGGCGAGATCGTGCACACCGGCGCATACGGGGTCCGGGTGCCGCCACCACCGCCCGCCCCCGTCCCCGCGCCTGCGGCGGCGCCGCCCGTGCCCGGGGAGGCGCCCCCACCCACGGACGTGGCCCCCGACTCGACCGCCGCGCCTCCCGCCCCGCTCGAACCCGCCGACCGGGCCGACAAGTTCCGCATCGCCAGCCTCTCGAAGGTGATCACCGCCATCGTCGTCCTGCAGCTCGTCGACGCCGGCCGGATCGGGCTGGACGAGCCCGTCGGTCAGCGCCTGGCCCAGCAGGTCGGGGCGGCGCCCGTCGACCTCGGCGTCGCGGCGATCACGGTGCGCCAGCTGCTGTCGCACACCGCCGGCTTCCCGTCGTACCAGCGGACGTTCTTCGGCGGTTCGGTCGACTCGTGCCCGACCGTCGCCAACCTCGGGCTGTCGGCCCCGCTGCAGAGCCCGCCCGGCACCGCGTACGAGTACTCCAACCTCAACTACTGCCTGCTCGGTCTGCTCGTCGAGCAGGTCACCGGTATCGCGTACCAGGAGGTCGTGCAGGATCGCCTGCTGGCACCGCTCGGGATCACCGGCATGCGGATGGCCGGCACGTTCGACGTCACCGAGTCCGAGGTCGTCCACCCGTCCGGGTTCGGGCGCAACTACATGGAGGTGCTCGGCGCCTCTGGCTCGTGGGTCGCCTCACCCTCTGACGTCGTGGCGATCATCGACTCGCTCGACGTGGCCAAGCCGGGCTTCCACCCGCTGAAGCCGGCGACGGTCGAGCTGATGCGCCAACCGGCACCGCCGCCCGTCGTCTACAAGCCGGACCGGTGGTACGGCCTGGGGCTGATCGTGTTCGTGGACGGCGCGTGGGGGCACACCGGCACCATCGAGAACACCCACGCCATGGTGCTGCGCCGCCCCGACGGCGTGACCTGGTCGGTGCTGGTGAGCGGCGAGACGCCGTGGAACACGGACAACCTGCGGCGCATCTTCGACGAGGCGATCGTCGCCTCCGGCGTCGTGCTCTAGCAGCAGTCAGGAGCGCTCGGAGCGAGCGAAGTTCCCGAGCGTTCGTGGCGCAGCGAGTGTGACAGCCGAGGCCGGCCTTGCCCGGCCATCAACTAGTTGATCTGGCGGTCGCGCCCTTCCCAGAAGGGGGCGCGCAGCTTGAACTTCTGCAGCTTCCCGGTCGACGTGCGGTCGAGGGCGTCGCGGAACTCGACGTGCTTCGGGCACTTGTAGCCGGCCAGGCGCTGACGGGTGAAGGCGATCACGTCCTCAGCGGTCAGCTCGCTGTCGTCGGCGCGCACGACCAGCGCCGTCACGAGCTCGCCCCACTTGTCGTCGGGGATGCCGATGACCGCCACCTCGGTGACCTCGGGGTGCTGGAAGATGGCGTCCTCGACCTCGATCGACGACACGTTCTCGCCACCGGAGATGATCACGTCCTTCTTGCGGTCGGAGATCGTGACGTATCCGAACTCGTCGATGCTCCCACCGTCGCCGGTGTGGAACCACCCGTCGACGATCGCCTGCTCCGTCTCCGCCGGTTGCCGCCAGTAGCCCTCCATGACGACGTTGCTGCGGGCCTGCAGCTCGCCTTCGGCATCGACGCGCATGCGGCAGCCGATCGCCGGCGCGCCGGCGCGGTTCAACTTGACGGCCCGCTCCTCCGGCGTCAGGTCATCGAACTCCTCGCGCGTGCGGTTGACGGTGAGCAGCGGCGACGTCTCGGTCAGGCCGTAGATCTGCACGAACTCCCACCCCAGCTCGGCGGCGCAGCGCTCGATGGTGCGCGTCGGCGGCGGGGCCCCCGCGACCACGATTCGAACCCGGTCCCGGCCCGGGATCGGCCCGTCCCACTCGGCGGCGGCGTCGAGGACCATGTTCAGCACTGCCGGCGCGCCGCACATCAGCGTGACGCCCTGCTCGTCGACCCGGCGCAGGATCTCCGCGCCGTCCACCTTGCGCAGGATGACGTTGCGACCGCCCATCCCGGTGACGGCGTAGAACATCCCCCACCCGTTGCAGTGGAACTGCGGCAGCGTGTGCAGGTACACGTCCCGGTCGCTGACGCCGAGGTGCCACCCGAAGGTGGTGGCGTTGAGCCAGATGTTGCGATGCGTGACCTGAACGCCCTTGGGCCGGGCGGTCGTGCCGGACGTGTAGTTGATCGTGGCCGTGGCGTCCTCGTCCGGAGCCCATGGACGCGGATCGGCGTCGGTGCGCATCATCAGCTCGTCGGCGTCTCGGCCCATCACGAGCCGGTGCTCGCACGTGACGCCGGCGAGTGTCTCGTCGAGCTCTGGGTCGACGAGCAGCACGCGGGCGCCCGAGTGCTCGACGATGTAGCGGACCTCCTCCGCGGCGAGCCGGAAGTTGATGGGCACGAGGATGCGGCCCGACGTCGGAATGCCGAGCAGGGCGGTCATCAGCCGAGCCGAGTTGTGGCTGACCATGGCGACGCGCTCACCGACGCCGATGCCCATGGCGTCGAGGCCGGCGGCCGTGGACCGGATCCGTGCCGCCACGTCGGCGTAGGTGACCGGGCCCCACGACTCGGCGGGCTGGTTCGGCTCGTCGACGATGCCGACGCGGTCGCCGTACAGCAGCTCGGCCCGGTCGATGAAGTCGTTGACGGCGAGGGGGACCTTCACAGCAGCTCCTGGGGGGTCAGGCGACGCCGAACTCGGTCGGCGCCGTCGGGTCGGCGACGGTGTCGACGCGCGGACCGCCGGTGGCGACGGTGGCGTGGGCGGTGAGCGGCCACGGCCGGTTGCGTTCGACGAGGTGGGCCAGCTCGAGCAGCAGCGGCTCCGTGTAGTGGCGACCGATCACTTGCAGGCCGATCGGGAGCCCGTCGAGCTCACCGGCCGGGATGGAGATGGCCGGGTTGCCGTGCAGGTTGGCGGGGAACGTGAGCCGGCCGTTGTTGCCGGCGCCCGCGGCGACACCGCCGAACGTGGAGGGCAGCGGGCCCTCGGCGTCGAAGGCGACATCCGGGTTGCTGGCGGCGATCACGAGGTCCACGCCGTCGACCGGATCGAAGATCCGCGCCATCGCCTCGTTGACCTCCATCCGCCGCTGCTCGATGCGCGCCCTGGCCTCGGCGGAGTACTTGCCCTCCGTGCTGGCCAGGCCGTTGCGGATCTCCGGCGTCAGGTCGTCGGCACAGGCCGGCCAGGCATCGCCGAGCTCGGCGGCGATGGCGATCATCCCGCTGATCGACCATGCGGCGCCCATCTTCGGCAGGCCGGCATCGATGCCGTCCAGGCGTTGCATCGCGGCATCGGCGATCAGCTCGTCGGCGGCGCGCTCGAGGAGCTCCCACATCGCCGGTGAGACGGTGGCCCCGCCCCAGTCGTCGACCACGGCGACGCGCAGCCCGGCGAGCCGGTCGGTCAGCGTGCCGATGGCGTGCTCCCACCCTTCGACGCGCGGCAGGCTCAGCGGATCACGGGCATCGTGACCGTTGGCGACGTCGAACCAGCGGGCCGTGTCGCGGACCGACCTGGACAGGCACCCGATCGTCACCGTGAGGTTGCCGTACGTCGCCTCGGGCGAGCGGGGGATCCGCCCGAACGTCCCCTTCAGCCCGACGAGGCCGCAGAACCCGGCCGGGATGCGGATCGAGCCACCCCCGTCACCACCGGTGGCCAGCGTCAGCAGGCCACCGGCGACGGCGGCCGCCGAGCCGCCGGACGAGCCACCCGGTGTGCGGTCCAACTGCCAGGGATTGCGGGTGGCACCGTGCAGGAGCGTCCGGGTGAGGTTGACGCCGCCGAACTCGGAGGCCGTGGTCTGGCCGGCGAGCACCGCACCGCCGTGATCACGGATGCGGTGGACCATCGTCGACGTGACGGTGGCGATGCGGTCGGCCAGGGGCACCGACGCCTCGGTGGCGGGCCAACCGGCCACGGCATCCAGCTCCTTGACCCCGATCGGGACGCCGCCGAACGGCAATGACACGTCGGCCACCCCAGCGGCCAGCGTCGCCCGTTCGCGATCGAGGTGGCTGAAGGCGTTGAGCGGGCTGGCGTCGATGGCGGCGTACACCGCTTCCAGCTCCTCGACCGGCGAGCGCTCGCCGCGCCGGTAGGCGTCGACGAGCGAGCAGGCATCACCGGACCACGGCGCATCCCCCATGACCAGGGAACCTAGTCGCGCCATACGATCCGGCCCCGATGGACACCCGCACGTTCCTCGGCCTCGAGGCGACGCACAACCGCTTCCGATGGAAGCTGCCGGTGAGCCCGGGGATCTGCACCGGCGGCGACTTCCTGTTCGGCGGCGCGGGGCTCGGCGCCGCCCTCGAAGCCCTCGAGGCGACGTCCGGCCGGGCCACGATCTGGGCGACCGGCCAGTACCTGTCCTACGCCCGGCCGGGGGAGTTCGTCGACATCGACGTGACGCTCGCCGTCGAGGGCCACCAGATGACGCAGGCCCGGGCGGTGTGCCACGTGGCCGACCGCGAGATCCTCACCGTCAACGCCGCCCTCGGTGACCGGCCCTTCGACCGCGAGGCGCAGTTCGAGACGATGCCCGCCGACGTCCCCGCCCCGCAGGACTGCCCGGACCGGGAGTTCCGGATGGAGGTCGGCAACACGATCAACAGCCGGCTCGACCAGCGGCTGGCGCGCGGCCGCTCCCTCGACGAGCTGGACGGCCGCCCCGGCAACGGACGCACCCTGCTGTGGGCGCGCATCCCCGAGGTGCTCGACGGCGTCGACGGGGCGGCGCTGGCCGTGCTCGGCGATTTCGTGCCGCTGGGCGTCGGCCAGGGCCTCGGCGTGCGTGGTGGCGGCAACAGCCTGGACAACACGCTGCGCATCGTGCGCCTCGTGCCGACCGACTGGGTGCTGCTCGACATCCACACCCACGCCGTACAGCGTGGGTTCGGCCACGGCCTCGTGCACATGTTCGCCCAGGACGGGACCTTGCTGGCCACGGCCAGCCAGAGCTGCATCGTGCGCTACTGGCGGAGCGAGCCGGTCGACGACCGCCCGTCCGGAGACCAGGTGTCGGCACCTCGCACGGATGGCGATGCCCCGGCCGGCAACGGCTAGACACCAACCGTGACCCTTCCTGTGCGTCCCGGCATGACCGTGCCGCTGCCCGGCCACCTCCACACCCACCGCGAACGGCTCGTCGAGCTGGCCGACCTCGGCTACACCGACATCTGGTCGGCCGAGGCCGACGGCGCCGACGCCTTCACGCCGCTCGCTCTGGCGGCAGCCTGGGAGCCACGGCTCCGCCTCGGGACGGCCATCGTCCCCGCCTACACCCGTTCGCCAGCCTGTTTCGCCCAGTGCGTCGCCACCCTGGCCGACGCCGCCCCGGGCCGGTTCGCCATCGGGATCGGGTCGTCGAGCAACGTGATCGTCGAGCGCTGGAACGGCGTGCCGTTCGTCGAGCCCTACCGCAAGGTGCGGGACATCGTCCGCTTCCTGCGTGACGCCCTTGGCGGCGAGAAGGTCGCGGCGACCTACGACACCTTCCAGATCCAGGGCTTCCGCCTGGGCATCCGACCCGAGCAACGACCCCCGATCCTCGTCGCCGCCCTCCGTGAGGGCATGTTGCGCCTGGCCGGGAGGGAAGCCGACGGAGCGATCATCAACTGGTTGTCCCCGGACGACGTGACGACCGTCGCCGGCATCGTCAACGACGCCGCCGGCGGCGAGGACCGCGAGATCGTGGCCAGGATCTTCGTCTGTCCGAGCGAGAACGCCGATGCCGTTCGGGCGGCGGCCAAGTTCGCCGTGGCGGCCTACCTCAACGTGCCGGTGTACGCCGAGTTCCACCGCTGGCTGGGTCGGGGCGAGCAGCTGCAGGGGATGTGGGACGCCTGGTCGGCCGGAGATCGCAAAGCCGCCGTGGCAGCCATCCCGGATCAGGTGGTGGACGAGCTCGTGGTCCACGGCTCGGCGGCGACCTGCCGGGCACGCATCCAGGAGTACTTCGATCGCGGCGTGACGACGAGCAGCCTGGCCCTGCTGCCGCTCGACCCGACGGTCGAGCACTGGGACGCGGTGCGCGCCCTGTCGCCCTCAGCGGGCTGAGCGCGCCGCCGAGGTCGAGCGTCGACGTCATGCCGCCGTCCGATCGAGGCGACGGTCGGTGCCGGGCAGAGCGATCGTGGTCGGAGCGGGGCCGGTGCGCTGCCGCTCGAGCTGGGCGCGGATCTCGGCGACGTGGCGCAGTCCGCGCCGCCGGGTGGCGTCGTCGAGGCGGAAGCGCAGCGGTGCCTCCACCTCGGGCAGCAGGGTGAGCTGCTCGGGGGTGCTGGTCGTCGAGGTCATGCCGATCAGCATGACGAAGGGGTGTTACAGCGAGTCGGAGACGGGCTGAGCTGGGGGAACGTCGATGACCTGGACGGCCGGCAGGCCGAGCCGCCGGCGCAGCTCGACCTGGATCGTCTCCACGCTGTTCGTGGCGTCCAGCTCCACGACGAACTCCTTGCGGCGGAACAGCCCGATCACTGGCTCGGTCTTCTCGCGGTAGTCGCGCAGGCGCGCCGCCAGCGCCTCCGGGTGGTCGTCGTCACGCGCCACGAGCGCCGCCCCGCAGACGTCGCAGCGGTCGAGCACCTCGGGCCGGTGGGCCATCAGGTTGTAGTCGAGCCCGCACCCCGAGCACAGCCGCCGGGCGAGCACACGCCGCGCCACCTCCTCGTCCGACATCACGAGGTGGATGGCGCTGTCGATGTCGTAGCTCTCGAGGAAGAACTCGGCCTGGCGGAGGTTGCGCGGGAACCCGTCGACGATGAACCCGTAGTTCCAGTCGTGCATCGCCAGGCGCTGCTGCAGCACCGACTCGACGAGGTCATCGGCGACCAACTCCCCGGCGGCGACCGTGCGGCGTACCTGGGCGCCGATCTTCGTGTGGTGCTGCACGTGCCAGCGGAACATGTCGCCGATGCTCAGGTGGACGAGGTCGAAGTCCCGCGCCAGCAGCGTGGCCTGGGTCCCCTTGCCGCTGCCCTGCACCCCGATGATGACGTACTTGCGCACGCCGAGATCCTTGCGCGCCGGCGCCGCTGCGATGGACCCAGGGCGAGCGGGCCCGGCCTCATCGTCAGACTTCCGGCCCACCGTCCGACCAGAACCCTGACCATGAGGCCGGAAGCCGCCGCGACGGACGACTCACTCGGGGGCGAGCGTGACGTCCTCCTCGGTGACCGTGCCCTCGAGGATGCGATAGCTGCGCAGCGACGGTTCGTCGTGCTGCAGGCTGATGATCACGTAGTGCCACGCGGCGTCGGGGGCCTGGCCAACGTCCGTCGAGCTGGGGTAGGCGGGGGAGTGGGTGTGGCTGTGCACGACGCCGAGGATCTCCCAGCCGTGCTCCTCGGCGTCCCGTTCGGCTCGCAGGTGGTCGAGCGGGTCGAGGGTGTACACGCGGGCCGAGGCGGCGGCGTTGCGGCACCGGTAGAAGTGGTGGACCACGTCGCCACCGGCAGGACCGGCGATCAGTCCGCACGCCTCGTAGGGGTACTCCTCGACGGCGAGCGCCCGGATGTCGTCGATCACCACCTGGGGCAGCTCGAGCACCGGCCGGACGGTATCGCCAGAAGCCGGACCGGTAGCTTGGCGGGTCCCATGAACCGGCGGTCGAAGAGCGACGGCACCACGACGATCGCCAGCAACCGGCGGGCCCGCTTCGACTACTCGGTCCTCGAGACGGTCGAGGCCGGGCTCGTGCTGCAGGGCAGCGAGGTGAAGAGCCTGCGGCTCGGGCAGGTCCAGCTGGCCGATGCCTTCGCCAGGGTCAGCGGCGCCGAGCTGTGGCTGGAGGGGGTGCACATCGCGCCGTACCAGTTCGCCGACGGCGTCGGCGCCCATGACCCCGCCCGCCCTCGCAAGTTGCTCCTGCACCGCGACGAGATCGACCGGTTGTCGTCGCGCATCGCCCAGGAACGCCTGGCCCTGGTGCCCCTGCGGCTCTACTTCCGGGAGGGTCGGGCGAAGGTCGAGCTCGGCCTGGCCAAGGGCCGCCAGAAGGGCGACAAGCGCCAGGCGATCGCCGAGCGTGACGCCAACCGGGAGGTCGAGCGTGCCCTCGGCCGGCAGCGCAAGGGCGTCGACTGAGCTTGGACCGATCACGGCCGAGGCCGTCAGCATGAGGTCGTCCGCCCGCCACCGGTAGAATGTCGACCAATGACATCGGGGTTGTCGGGATTGACCCGTCCGGAGCGGGAGGTGCTGGCGTGCTGACGATCGCCGCCGTCAACGACAGCGTGCTGGAGCTCATCGGCCACACACCGATGGTCGACGTTTCGACGCTCTCGCCGAACCCCGAGGTCCGCATCCTCGCCAAGCTGGAGAGCCAGAACCCGTTCGGGTCGGTCAAGGACCGCATCGCCAAGTCGATGATCGAGGACGCCGAGAAGCTCGGCCACCTGCAGCCCGGCCAGACGATCCTCGAACCCTCGTCGGGGAACACCGGGATCGCGCTGGCCGCCATCGCCCGGATCAAGGGCTACCCGATCAAGATCCTGCTCCCGGAGAACGTGTCGGTCGAGCGCCGCCAGATGCTCGAGGTGTTCGGCGCCGAGATCATCCTGACGCCGGGTGCCGAGGGCTCCAACGGCGCGGTGCGTCGCGCCGAGGCGATGGCCGCCGAGCACCCGGACTGGTGCTTCCTCTACCAGTACGGCAACGACGCCAATCCGCGGGCGCACTACGAGAGCACCGGCCCGGAGATCTGGCAGGACTGCCCGGAGATCACTCACTTCGTCGCCGGGCTGGGCACCAGCGGCACGCTGATGGGCGTCGGGCGGTTCCTCAAGGAGCGCAACCCCGACGTCAAGGTCGTCGCCGTCGAGCCGCCGCTCGGCGAGCGTGTCGAGGGGCTGCGCAACCTCGACGACGGCTACATCCCGCCCGTGTTCGACCAGTGGCACGGCGGCGAGCTCCTCGACCGCAAGCGCGTCGTGCGTCCCCGGGAGTCGCTGGAGTGGACGCGCCGGCTGGTGGAGGTCGGTGTCTTCGCCGGGATCTCGGCGGGCGCGGCGTTGGCGGGGGCGGTCAAGGTGGCTGGCGAGATCGAGTCCGGGACGATCGTCTTCATCGTCTGCGACGGCGGCTGGAAGTACCTGTCGACCGGCGCCTACACCGACGACCTCGACGTCGCCGAGGCGGCCGCCGAGCAGATCGTGTACTTCTGACGGCCTCGGTCGCTCCGACGACTCCGCTCGTCGGCCTGGGCCGGGCGCAGACGGCCTGACCCCCGGCACGAACGCTCCGGGATGGTCGCTTCGGGCTGATCTCCTGATCGGCCGGGTGGCGGGCTGATCGCAGGTCATCGCGCGACGATGGGTCGATGAGCGACCCGTTCCCCCCGCCGGACGAGACGTCGCGACCGCCATCCTCACCCACCCGCCGCGACGAGCCCCCACCCGGCGCGGATCTGCCGCCGATCGGCGGGGAGCGCGACCCCGAGCCGACGCGGGTCATTCCGAGCACCGGCGCGACGGCGGCCGCCGCCGCCGGACTCGGCGACCCGCTGATCGGCGCCGGCGGACCTGGTGGTCCCGACGGTCCCGACGGTCCGGACGACCCCTCAGGACCAGGCGGACCCGGCGACGAGCCGCCGTACGGCGACGAACCAGGCGACGAACGACCGTGGTACCGCCAGCCGGGTCCGTTGGCCGCCTTGATCGCCGGGGTGGCCGCCGTGGTGCTCGGGCTGGTGGCGCTGCTCGTCGTGCGCTCGAAGGACGACACGGACAGCGACGACACCCTGCCTGCCATCACGTCGACGTCGTCGACCTCGTCGGTGGCGCCCACGTCGTCGGTGCCCGTGACCGAACCGGCCACGACGACCAGCACGGTCCCCGAGACCACGACGTCGTCGTCGACGTCGACGTCCTCCACCTCGACCAGCTCCACCGCCGCGCCGACAACGACCTCGATCACCTCGACGACGGCTCCCACCACGACGACCACGCTGCCGCCGACCACCACCGCTGCGCCGCCGACGACGACGACCCCGCCGACGACGACGGTTGCCCCGCCCACCACCCCGGCGACCACGGTGCCACCGAGCACCCTGCCGCCGACCGGGCCGAACGCCCTGGAGGTGATGCAGACCAACCCCGACTTGACGGAGTTCGTCCAGGCGATCCAGGCCACCGGGCTGACCGATCTCGTCGACGGCCCTGAACCTGTCACCGTGCTGGCCCCGGGCAACGAGTTCATCGAACCGGCCCGGCTGACCGTGGATCAGATCCGCCGCCAGCTGCTCGTCGAGGTGTTCTCCGAAGCGCAGCTCTTCGCCGAGACGTCCGTGGAGACGCTGAACGACGACGAGACCCTCGCCGTCGACGGGACGACCGAACCACCGATCGTCGGGGGCGTCACGATCCTCGACCCGAACATCGCCGCCGACAACGGCTTCATCCAGGTCGTCAACGGTGCGACGGTCGCCGAACCCTAGACGGTCGCCGCGGCGGGCTGCCGCGCCGAAACGCGGGCCGGCCGTGGCAGCAGCAGCGCGATCGCGCTGGTGACGAGTCCGCACACGACGAGCAGCCACCAGGCCCGCTGGAACCGGCCGAGCAGGTCGGCGGCGGTTGCGCCGGCGACGAACGAGACGACGAGCGCAACCCCGAACGTGGCGCCGAGCTGGCGCACCGTCTGGTTGACGGCCGAGCCGAGGGCATAGCGGCCGGTCGGCAGCCCTTGCACGGTCGCGCTGGACAGCTGCGGCAGGGTCAGCGCCACGCCCAGCCCGGTGATCAGGGATGCCGGAAGCATCGACGATGCCCAGCCTGACGTCGGCGTGACCAGCAGGATCAGCAGCAGGCCGCCGAACGAGTAGACGAGCCCGCCGGTGATGATCAGCGGCCGGGCCCCGATGCGGGCGGCCAACATCCCGAACGGCCGGGCCAGCAAGAGCACGACGGTCGGTCCGGGCGACATCGCCAGCCCGGCCTTGACGATGTCGTACTGCCAGACCGAGGTCAGGAACGTCACGTTGGCCAGGAACATCGCCGTGAACGAGAGTCCGAACGCGGCGGTCGCCACGTTCCCCCACCGGAAGCTCGGGATGCGGAACAGCGAGAGGTCGAGGGCCGGCGCCGGCTGACGGCGCGAGCGGGCGACGAAGGCGACGCCGAGCGCGACCCCGGCCACGATGGCGGCGATCGTGCGCCGGTCGACCCATCCCCAGACGTCACTCTGCACGAGCGCCAGGGAGACGGCACCGACGGCGGCAGCCAGCAGGGCCGATCCGACCAGGTCCGGGAACGGGCCGGGGTCGGACTCCTTCGACTCGACGAGCGTCCGCCGGGCCGCCACCACGGCCAGCGCGCACACCGGGATGTTGACGAAGAAGACCCACCGCCAGCCGGCCCAGTCGACCAGCAGCCCACCGATCGTCGGGCCGGTCGCCGCGGCGAGGGCGCCCATCGACGCCCAGATGGCGACGGCGATCGGGACCCGTTCGGGCGGGGTGGCCCGCAGGACGAGCGCCAGCGACGCCGGCGTGACGGCCGCCGCACCGACGGCCTGGAGGACGCGGGCGACGATCAGCAGGATGGCCGTGGGAGCGAAGCCGCAGATCGCCGACGCGATGGTGAACACCGCCAGGCCGCCGATGAACATCGACTTGCGCCCCCATCGGTCGGCCAGGCGCCCGGCCGGCACGAGCAGGGCGGCAAAGACCAGCGTGTAGCCGGACAGGACCCACGACATCGTCGTCGTGCTGATCTCCGGGAACGACGCCTGGATGTCGGCGAACGCCACGAACAGGACCTGGGTGTCCAGGAAGACCATGAAGATGCCGAGCCCGGCGATCACGAGCACTCGGGTGGGCCGGGTCACATTGGTATACTTCTTCAACTAGACGGTTGAAGTCAACACCTCATTTGTCGTACCGTTGGAACATGCGGTCGTACGACCAGTACTGCCCGGTCGCCGTGGCCCTCGACGCCGTCGGTGATCGCTGGACCCTGTTGATCCTGCGCGAGCTGCTGATCGGTCCCCGCCGTTTCACCGATCTGCGCGCCGCACTCCCCGGCCTGGCGCCGAACCTCCTCACCGACCGGGTCCGGGAACTCGAGCGCGATGGGCTCATCGAGCGGCGCCAGCTCCCGCCGCCGGCGGCCCGAACGGTGTACGCGCTGACGGTCGACGGTCGGTCGACGGCTCCGGTGCTGGCAGCCCTGGCCCGCTTCGGCGCCGAGCGGTTGGCTCCGCCCGGCGACCGAACGGTCCGACCGGCGATGACCGTGTTCGGGCTGATGGCGCCGTTCCACCGGCCGGACGGCGAACGCCTGCACGTGCGCCTCCTGATCGACGGGGAGGACTTCGATCTCGTCAGCGACGGCGAGCGCCTCTCGACGCGCCCGAGAGCCGACGACGGCCCGGACCTCATCGTCACGGCGACGGCCCGGGAGCTGGTCGCCGCCCGGCAGGGCGACCACCCGCTGGATCCGGCGAGCGTGCGTGGACCGGTCCGCCAGACCGAGCGATTCGCTCGGATGTTCGAGCTCGATCGCCACATGGCCGGGCGCGGCGCCGCCCGCCCGTAGCCTTCCGGGCCGTGGATCGGCCCATCGGGATGTTCGACTCCGGCTTCGGTGGTCTGACCGTGGCGCGGGCCCTGATCGACCTGTTGCCGGGCGAGGACCTCGTCTACATCGGTGACACCGGCCGCTACCCGTACGGGCCGAAGCCGTCAGAGGACGTGCGCGCCTATGCCCGCCAGCTCGCCTGGAGCTTGGTCAAGGACCACGACGCCAAGGCGGTGATCGTCGCCTGCAACACGGCGGCCGCCGCCGGGCTCGACGACCTGCGCGCCGAGCTACCGGTCCCCGTCATCGACGTCATCGGTCCGGGCGCGGCGGCGCTCGTGCAGGCCACCACCTCCGGACGGGCCGGCGTGATCGGGACCGTCGGCACGATCTCGTCGGGCGCGTACCTCCACGCCGTCGAGGACGCCGCCCGCGAGCGCGGGACCGCCGTCCGGTTGCAGTCGGCGGCCTGCCCGGGCTTCGTCGAGTTCGTCGAGCGCGGCACGTTCGACGGCGACGAGGTGACCGTGCTGGCGGAACGGCTGCTCGCCCCGCTGCTGGCCGCCGACATCGACACGCTGCTGCTCGGCTGCACCCACTACCCGTTCCTGGCCGGCGTGATCGGCCGGGTGATGGGCAGGGACGTGACGCTCGTCAGCTCGGCCGACGAGACCGCCTTCGCGGCGCGCCAGATGATGGGTCAGGCCGGCCTGCTGCGCGTCGACGACGGGCGGGTCGGCCGCCACCGGTTCCGATCGAGCGGCGACGTCCAGGCGTTCCGCGAGCTCGGCGGGCGGCTGCTCGGCCCCGAGCTGAACCACACCGAACCGTGGGCCCCGCCCGCCTGACCGAACCGAGGACCCCCGATGCCCCGACCCGATGGCCGGACCCCCGACCAGCTGCGCCCGATCACGTTCGAGCGCGACTTCACCGAGATGGCCGGCGGTTCCTGCCTCGTGTCGTTCGGCCGGACGCGGGTCCTGTGCACGGCCAGCATCGACGACGACGTCCCGCGGTGGATGCGGGGCAAGGGCAAGGGATGGGTCACGGCCGAGTACTCGATGCTGCCGGGCTCGTCGCCGGAGCGGGTCGATCGCGAGGCGGCGCGTGGCAAGCAGAGCGGGCGGACCGTCGAGATCCAGCGACTGATCGGCCGCAGCCTGCGGGCGGCCTGCGACATGGTGCTGCTCGGCGAGCGCCAGGTCGTCGTCGACTGTGACGTCCTGCAGGCCGATGGCGGGACGCGCACGGCGAGCATCTGCGGCGGCTTCCTCGCGCTGCACGATGCCCTGGCCCGCCTCGTCGCCGCCAAGTCACTCGGCGCGCACCCGCTGCACTCGTACTGCGCGGCGATCAGCGTCGGCATCGTCGGCGGCACGCCCGTGCTCGACCTGCCCTACGTCGAGGACAGCCGGGCCGAGGTCGACATGAACGTGGTGATGCTGCGGCCGATCGACGGTGGGCTGCCACGCTTCGTGGAGGTCCAGGGCACGGCCGAGGGCCAGGCGTTCACGCGCCAGGAGCTCGACGCCCTGCTGGAGCTGGCCGAGCTCGGCGTCACCGAGATCACGGACCTGCAGTCGGAGATGGTCGCCGTGCCCCCGCCTCCCCAGCATCGGTGATCGCAGCGTGATCACGCTGGTGTGTGCGTCGGCCAACCCGGACAAGGTGGCCGAGATCGAGGTGCTGCTGGCCGGCGCCGTCGACCTGCGGCCGCGACCAGCCGACGTGCCGGACGTGGTCGAGGATGCCGACACGCTGGAGGGCAACGCCCGCCTCAAGGCGGTGGCCATCGCCACGGCGACCGGGCAGGCGGCGGTGGCCGACGACACCGGGCTGGAGGTCACCGCCCTCGGCGGGCGGCCCGGCGTCCGCACCGCTCGGTACGCCGGGGAGCGAGCGACCTACGCCGACAACCGCGCCCACCTCCTGGCCGAGCTGGCCGGGGTTGAGGATCGCCGGGCGCAGTTCCGGACGGTCGCCGCCGTCGTGTGGCCCGACGGGCGCGAGCTGATCGTCGACGGTGTGTGCCCGGGGACGATCGCCTCGGATGAACAGGGGACCGGCGGGTTCGGCTACGACGCCGTGTTCGTCCCCGATGGCGGCGACGGCCGCACGTTCGCCGAGACCGTCGAGACGGACAAGCACCGGCTCTCGTCGCGTGGCCGAGCGTTCAGGGCGTTGCTGACGGCGCTCGGGCCGATCGATCGGCCGGGGCGAGGGTGACCAGCAACCCGAGGTGATCGCTGCCCGGCACGTGCAGGTCGCGCACCGCGAGCACGTGGACGTCGGGGGTGACGAGGGCGTGGTCGAGACGCACGAACGGCGGGTGCCAGTGGAAGAGCACGTTCCAGCGCTCCGTCGGCCAGGAGCACGAGAGGCCACGCCCGACCGCGTTGTGCGCATCCCGCCACGTCGTCAGGAGGGCCCGTAGCTCCGGATGCCACCACGACGCGTTGAAGTCACCGGTCATGACCGCGGGGCCCGTCGGTTCCACGTTGGCGAGTCGCGCCATGTCGCGCAGCCAGTCACCGTGGTGGGCGACCGGGCTCTGGGTGTGGACCACGATGACGCGCAGGTCGCCGCCGGGGGCGTGGACGTCGGCGACCAGCGTGTGGTGCGTCGTGTCGATCGTCGGCCGCAGGGACACGGGGTGCCGGCTCCACAGCGCCGTGCCGGTGGAGGCCGGCGCCACGAGCTCGATGCGGTGCGGGTAGCGGGCGACGAGTTCGGTCGTCTTCAGGTTCGTGGCGTGCGCCGGCGTGTACTCGCTGAACGTGACCACGTCGGCGTCGAGGCCGGCCAGCCCGGCCCCGGCCTGGACGACCTGCCGGTTCACGGAGAGCAGGTTGGCGTGGACGATGGAGATCGTGCCGGTGGTGCTCGTGTGCGCGGCCGGCCGACGGACGACGAGGGGCACGCACATCGCCGCCGACGCCGCGGCGACGCCGAGTCCGGCCGCCGCCGACCGGCGGCGGCCCGTCAGCCGAGCGACAACGGCCAGCGGCGCAGCGGTCAACCCGGCCCACGGCATCAGCGCGCGGGCGACGCTGACGACACGCCCGTGGGCTGTCGTGATCCACGGCGCGATCGCGATCGCCGCGCAGGTGCCGATGGCGGCGGTGGCGAGTCGGGCCGCCCGCCGCCTCATCCCCAGCCGCGCAGGTCGATCGGCCAGCGCTCGAGGACCTCGTCGCCGCGCACGAGCCACGCCGCCTCGTGCATCGCCATCGTCGGGTCGACGTGGGCGGGCACGACGCGGACTCGGTCACCGACGGCTGGTCGGGGGTCGGCTCGGGTGGCGAACGTGACGTGCTCGTCACTGCAGAACCACACGCTGCAGCCGTCGATCGACGGGTTGCCGTGGTCCATGCCGAGCGACTTGAGGCCGACGTCGGCGACGGCGTGCGCCGGGCGGACGGCGACGACCGTGCCGATGACGAACACGGCCTGCTCGAACGGCAGCCCGAGCGTGGCGTAGTACGTGTCCATGAGGGCGTAGCTGCCGGCTTGCACCTCGGTGACACCGGTGTTGCCGTGCAGGTCGTAGGTCCCGGTCCCGCCGGCCGACACGACGTCGCCGCCGACGTCGGCGTGGGCGGCGCGCAGCCGCTCCATCGCCGCTTCGACGTCGACGCGCTGCCGCTCCCGGTCGTCGAGGACCATCAGGTGGCCCTCGTAGCCCATCACCCCGCGCACCTCCAGGCCCGACGACCGGGCGAGGTCGGCCAACGCGCCGGCCGCCGCCGGGTCGCAGCCGCACCGGGGCAGGCCGATGTCGACGTCGACGACGCACTCCCGCAGGCCGGCGACGGTGGCGGCGGCGACGGTCTCGGCGCTGTCGACGGCGACGGTGATCCGGACGTCCGCCGGCAACGCCGCCAACGCCGACAGGCGGCCGGGGTCGAGGACCTCGTTGGCGATCAGTAGGTCGGTGCCGAGGCCGGCCTCGGCCATGCCGATCGCCTCGCGGGTGTGGCACACGTGAAGGCGTCGTGGCCGGCGGCGCGCTGGTGGGCAGCCAGCGTCGTGCACTTGTGCGCCTTGACGTGGGGGCGCAGGCGGCGGCCCGGGTGAGCGGCGGCCATGGTGGCGAGGTTGCGCTCGAACGCATCGGCCTCGATGACGAGCGCCGGCGTCGGCAGATCACGGACCTCCATCGGTCAGACCCGGATCAGCTCGAGGCCGGGTACGTCGGCGTAGTCGTCGTCCTGGCTGACGACGGCGACGCCGAGCGCGATCGCCGTCGCCGCGATCCACGAGTCGTTCACCGGCATCGAGCATCCGCGATCGCGCAGGCTGACGCGCAGCTGAGCCCAGGTCGCTGCGACGCGACCGTCGATCGGGACGGGGTCCAGCACCTGCGCTTCGTTGAGGGTGGCGAGTCGCGCCGCCCTCGTGTCGACGTCAGTTGCGGCGAGGACGCCGGCAGACAGCTCGCCAATCGTGATGACCGAGACCGTCAGCTCGTCCGGAAGCTCGTCGGTCCGCAACGCACGGCCCGACTCCCGGCCGATGAAGATGCTCGTGTCGGCGATCGCTCGGATCATCGGTCGTCGAGATCAGCGGTGGTGTCCGGAGCGAGTCGACGCAGCTCGGCGGCCAACTGCGGATCGGCCTGGCGCGCAGTGAAGCGCCGCGCGAACTCGTCGCGCCGCATCCAACGCGGCCGCCGCCCGACGGGCTCGAGCACGGCGACCGGTCGGCCATCGACCGTGATCGTGAGGGTTTCGCCGTCGCGCACCCGATCGAGCAGCGCGCGCGTGTTGTTGCGCAGCTCGCGTGATGGGACGTCGACGCTCATGCGACGATCGTAGCCACTGTGCGACGCCCCGTTGCGTGGTGCCGGCGGAGGGATTCGAACCCTCACTGGAGGGGTCCTAGGCCCCTTGTCTCTGCCGTTGGACTACGCCGGCGCTGGCGAGGTGACAGGTGAGGGGTGAGCGGTGAGGGCACTGTTTGCCCTCACCGCTCACCTCGCAGGCGGTCAGGTCTTGGACGCAGCGGCGATGCTGGCGATGGTCTCGTCGAGCATGGCGTCGAACTCGGCGTCGGACTGCTGCGCCGTGAGCCCGTCGGTCAGGGCCCGCGAGAAGCTGGCGATCACGCCGTGGTTGCGGGCCAGCTTGGCGTTGGCCTCGTCGCGGGGGTAGCCCCCGGACAGCGCGACCACCCGCAGGACCTTCGGGTGCTCGACCAGCTCGGCGTAGAAGTCGGGCTCGTTCGGGAGGGTCAGCTTGAGCATCACCTGCTGGTCGCCGGACACGCCGTCGAGCCGGCGCAGGATGCCGGCCCGCAGCAGCTCCTCGGCGGCGGCCTTCTCGGCGCTGTGGATGTCGACCTCGGGCTCGATGATCGGCACCAGGCCGGCGTCGATGATCTGCTGGCCGACCTCGAACTGCTGGTCGACGATGGCCTCGACGCCGTCCTTGTCGGCGAGCAGGATCACCGAGCGCATCTTCGTGCCGAACACGCCCTTGTCGACCGCCCGCGCCAGCAGCTCGTCCAACCCTGGGATCGGCTTCATCACCTGCACACCGCGGTTGGCGTCGGCCAGACCCTTGTCCACCTTCAGGAACGGCACGACCTGCTTCTTCGACCACAGGAAGTCGGCCGAGCCCTGGCCTTCGATCTCCCGGTCCATCGTCCCCTCGAAGAGGATCGCCCCGAGGATGCGATCGCCGCCGAAGCTCGGGCTGAGGATGATCCGCGAGCGCATGGCGTGCATGGCGTCGAACATCTCGTCCTCGCCCGAGTACGCGTCGGCCTCGACGCCGTACGCGGCGAGCGCCTTCGGCGTGCTCCCGCCGCTCTGGTCCAGCGCGGCGATGAAGCCGCCGCCGGTGCCGACCTTCTCCAACTGCTCCTGGTTCATCGTGGACCTCCGGATCGCCGCGACCGGCGATCGACCGTAGCAATGCCCGGGCCGACCGGCGACGTCACTGCACGGGGAGCCAGCCGAGCGCCAGCTGCGTCACCTTCACGTCCGAGCGCTCGAGCGAGACGGTCATCGTCTCGACCTTGGCTGCCGTCTCCAGCCAGCGCTGATCGATCTCGGTCAGCTCCTCGGCCAGTTCGGCCTCCAGGTCCTCGATGTCGGTCTGCAGCCGCGCCGCCTTGTTCTCGGCCGCGTCGACGCGCGTGCGCGAGGCCGACGTGCGTCCGGAGCGCCCGGCGGCGCGGCCGAGCTGGCCGAGCATCCCGCCGCGGGACCGCCGGCCGCCGAGCAGCCCGCCGAGGATCGATCCGGCCGACGACAGCAGGTCGTCGCGCGAGCGGGCGTCCTGCTGGTCCCGGGCGACCTGGGCGGCGTCGGACGCCGCCTCGAGCCGGTTGCGCAACGTCGTGGCCTTGGCTCTCGTACTTGTCCCGCTTGGTGGCCAGCTCGGCGTCGGCCCGCTCGCCGGCGACCGTGCGGCAGCGCAGCGCGAAGTCCTCGGCGCTCTCGCCGGCCCGTCCGTACAGCTTGAGCGTCCGGTTGACGGGCAGCTCCATTCTCAGGCTGCGGGCGAGGTGTTCGGTCAGGCCGCGTTCGACGCCACTCCAGAACGTCGACGAGTCGAGTGGCGCGCCCGTCAGGCGATAGCTGACGCCCTGCGGCGGCTCCGCGCGCAGGTCGCGATCGTCGTAGTCGACGGCGACGGCGCGGGTGACGTCGACGTGGTCGGCCAGCGGGAAGAGCACCGCCTCGTACTCGGCGTCGTGGACGAGGTCGGCCTTCGTCTCGTCATAGCGCAGGTTGACGCGGGCGACGACCGCTGGCTCGAGCATCGTCCCCATCGACGAGGCACCGACCGCCTCCAGCCACGGCGCCGCCGGATCGACCCAGCGCACGGCGACCTTGCCGGCGATCTCCGGCATGACCGGCGTGGCGTCGGCATCGGGAGCAGGCGCCGCGGCAGGTGGGGCAGCCACTGCGTCGGTGGGCGACGTCGTGGCGGCCGGAACTGCGTCGGACGTCGGGGCCGCCGCCGGCGGGGCAGCGCCGGTCACGGGCGGCGTGTCGACCTCGCCCGTGACCTGCTTGATCTGGTCCCTCGTCATCGGCCCGCGCAGGTAGCTCATCGCCCAGCGTGTCGTGAACACCTCGGGCTGGTCCTTGCCGGCTCGCCGCAGGACGAACTCCCGCTTCGCCAGCCCGCTGATCGTGTCGCCGACGGCACCGACGTCGACCCCGCCTGCGGCGGCGCTCATCCCGTCGAGCAGGCGCTGCTTGTCGCGGTCCGTCTGCAGGCGGCCGACCATCCACGTGCCGGCGTTGGACAGCGCCTTGTAGTCCACGTCGACCGGGTTCTGGGTGGCCAGCACGACGCCGACGCCGAAGGCCCGGGCCTGCTTCATCAGCGTCATGATCGGCTTCTTGGTCGGCGGGTTGGCCGTCGGCGGCAGGTACCCGGCGACCTCGTCCATGTACAGCAGCACGCGCAGGTCGGTCGTGCCGCTCTGGCGGCGCATCCACGTCACGACCTTGGACAGCAGCATGGACGTGACGAACTGGCGCTCCTCGTCCGACAGGTGGGCGATCGTGACGATCGCACAGCGCCCCTTCCCCTCGGGCGTGTACAGCAGCGACTGCACGTCCAGCGGCTGGCCGGCGCCCCAGGCGGCGAACGCCGGCGACGCCAGCAGGCCGTTCAGCTTCATCGCCAGCGCCGTGCGGTCGGCGGGTGGGAAGAACTGGTCGAGCTCGAACACGCCCAGCTTGCGGAGCGGGGGCTGCTGGACCATGCCGACGAGCGTCGGCAGGTCGAGCGAGGCGCCCGTCGACCAGGCGTGCTGGATCAGGTTGGCGAGCAGGATGTGCTCGCGGCTCGACAGCGGGTCGGCCTCGATGCCGACGAGGCCGAGGAGTCCCGAGGCATAGCCATCGATCTCGTCGCCGATCACCTCGAGGTCGTCGGTGGCCGGCGCCTGCAGCGAGCCGACAATGTTGATGGGCACGCCCGACTGCGAGCCGGGCGTGTAGATGGTGAAGTCCGTCGCCCCGCGCAACGCCGTGATCTGCTCGGGGCCGTAGCCCCATCCGGCCAGGCCGTCGCGCCAGGCCGTGGCCTGCTGCTCGGCGAACTGCTCGGGCGTGGCGCCTGCCGCCTTGGCCTGGGCGTCGTCGATCCACGGACGGAACGACGCCGGCGCGAGGTCCGGGAACGTCAGGCAGAGGTTGGTGAGATCACCCTTTGGGTCGATCAGGAGGGCCGGCAGCCCGGCCGTCAGCACCTCCTCGATGAGGACCACGCCGAGGCCCGTCTTGCCCGAGCCGGTCATGCCGACGATCACGCCATGGGTCGTGAAGTCCTCGGTCTCGAGGCGGACGTCAGTCCCGGTGCGCTCGTGGGTGGCGGCGTCGACGAGCCCGCCGAGGAACAGCTCAGCCATGGGGGAGGAACGTACTCACTGCGCTGATTACGGTCGCCGTGTGGCGTTCCGCGGCATCCCCGCCGAGGCCCTGGACTTCTACGCCCGCCTCGAAGCGGACAACACCAGGCCGTTCTGGCAGGCCAACAAGGCGACGTTCGAGTCGGCCGTGAAGGCACCGATCCAGGAGCTGTGCGACGAGCTCGACGAGTACGGGCCGTTCCACCTCTTCCGGCCGTACAACGATCTCCGCTTCGCCAAGGGCAAGCCGCCGTACAAGACGGCGCAGGGTGCCTACGGCGAGGGGTCCGGCGGCGCCGGCTACTACGTCCAGGTGTCGGTCGACGGGTTGATGGTCGCGGCGGGCTACTACGCCATGGCCAAGGACCAGTTGGAGCGCTTCCGCGAGGCGGTCGACGGCGAGCACGGGGAGACCATCGAGCGGCTCGCCGACGACCTCGAGCGGCGGGGGTACTCGATCGGCGCCATGGACGAGCTCAAGTCTGCACCCCGCGGATATCCGAAGGACCACCCGCGGATCGAGCTGCTGCGCCGCAAGGGCCTGATGATGTCCCGCGCCTGGGCGCCGGCGTCCTGGCTGCACACGAAGCAAGCGGCGTCCAAGGTGCGCAAGGTGTGGACGGACGCCGCGCCGATGTGCGAGTGGCTCAACCGCTGGGTCGGGCCGTCGACCCTGCCGCCGCCGGAGGCGTCACGCTGACATCATCTGTGGGTTGACATGACATCATTATGATGTCATAGTGACTGCATGGATCTGGACCCGTTCGTCGAGCAGCTCGGCGGCGACCTCACCGCCGCCGCCGAAGCGGGCGGGCCGGACCTCCAGATCGGCGGCCGGGCTCCTCGCCGCGGCTGCCGACCCCGCCGTGCGGTTGCTGCTGCTCGACGTGCTCGCCGCCGCTGCCGACGAGCTGACCGGCAGCGGCGATGTCGTGGTCGAGGTGCGGCTGCGCGGTCGCGACGTGCAGCTCGTGGCCAACGCAGCCCCGGCTCCCGTCGCCGACCCGGCACCGGCAGCTCCGACTGCCGCACCCGCCGACGACGGCGACGACAGCACGGCCCGGGTCAGCCTGCGGCTGCCGGAGTCGCTGAAGGGCGACGCCGAGCGGGCCGCCGCCGTCGATGGCGTCTCGCTCAACACGTGGCTCGTCCGCGCCATCGCCGCAGCCACCGGCTCGTCGGCCCGGCCCTCGTCCGGGCGCGGCAACCGACTCACCGGTTGGGCCCGTTCCTGACCGTCCTGCAACCACCACCCGCAAGGAGATCCCGATGACCGAGTTCACCACCCCCGAACCCATCACGCTGTCCGTCGAGCTCGCCGCCGGCACCGTCGACGTCTCGACGTCCTCCGACGGCACGTCGACCGTCGAGCTCGAACCGGCGCGGCCCGGCGACGCCGAGGCGCTGGCCCTGATCGAGCGGGCGCGCGTCACCCTCGACGGCTCCACGTTGGTCGTGCACGTTCCGGCCGGCGGGTTGCGCGGCCTGCTGCGTCGCGTCCCCGACATCGTCGCCCGCATCCAGGTCCCGTCCGGGACGGCGCTGCAGGCGGCGACGAAGTCGGCCGATCTCACCGCCAGCGTGACCCTGCGCCAGCTGCGGTTGAGCACTGCCTCGGGCGACAGCACCATCGGGCACGTGACCGGCGACGTCAGTGCCGACACGGCGAGCGGGGACGTGCACATCGATCTGGTCGATGGCAACGTGCGGACGAAGTCGGCCAGCGGCGCCGTCTCGGTCGACGGTTGCCGCGGCGATGCCCGGTGCCAGAGCTCGTCCGGTGACGTCCGGCTCGGCGACGTGGGACGTGAGCTCGACGCCAAGACGTCGTCGGGCGACGTGACCGCCGAGGCGGTCGGCGGCGCGGCGAGCGTGCGCACGGCATCGGGTGACGTGCGCCTCGGTGGCGTCGGCGCCGGACGCTCCGAGATCTCCGCCGTCTCGGGGGACGTGTCGATCGCCGTGGCGCCCGACCTCGGCGTGTGGCTCGACGTCTCGTCGGTCAGCGGCCGCATCCGTTCGACGCTGAACGACGCCGCCAGCGGCGGGTCCGGGGCGCCGGCCAGCCTCACCGTGCACACCGTCAGCGGCGACATCACGCTCGCCCCGAGCGGGCGGGTCCCGCAGCACACGCCGTCGTGAGCGAGCGTCCGGGCCGATCGCCCGCCGTGAACGGCGTGGCGGCAGACTGTCGGCCGTGACCGTCACCGACCGCCCCGAGCGCGCGTTGGAGACGCAGCTCGGGTTGGCCGACCGGGTCGTCGACGAGGATGCGCTGGCCAATGCCGTCTCACGGTTCCGTGAGCGACGGATCACGCTCCCGACGTTCGCCGAGCTGGCCGACCCCAGGACGATCGAGCCGGCCACGGTCGGCGACGCCGATCCGCAGGCCGCCGACGCCCGCAACCTGTGGCGAGTGCACTGGTACAACGATCTCGCCGGTCGGCGCGTCGACGTCCCCGACCACGTCGTGCTGCCGACGTCGCTGACCGGCATCGAGACGCCGATCGTCGTCGTGTTCGGCGACCGCTTCCCGATGATCACCGCCCACAAGGTGCTCGCCGCCTATGCCTGCCTGGCGCCGCGCATCGTGACCGGGCAGTTCGACCCCACCCGTCACCGGGCGATCTGGCCGTCGACCGGCAACTACGCCCGTGGCGGCATCGCCATCAGCCGGATCATGGCCAGCCGGGGCGTGGCCATCCTGCCCGAGGGGATGAGCCAGGAGCGCTTCGACTGGCTCGATCGGTGGTGCGAGCGGCCGGCCGACGACGTGATCCGCACGCCGGGCACGGAGTCCAACGTCAAGGAGATCTACGACGCCTGCAACGAGCTGGCGCGCGACCCGGCGAACATCGTGCTCAACCAGTTCTGCGAGCTCGGCAACCACCTCGGCCACTACGAGGTGACCGGGCGGGCGCTCGAGCACGTCGTCGACGTCGCCGGCGAGGGCCGCGGTTGGCGGCTGGCGGCGTTCGTCTCGGCCACCGGTTCGGCGGGCACGATCGCCGCCGGCGACCGGCTGAAGGACACGTTCGGATCGAAGACCGTGGCCGTCGAGGCGTTGGAGTGCCCGACGATGCTCGAGAACGGCTACGGCGAGCACAACATCCAGGGCATCGGCGACAAGCACATCCCGTTGATCCACAACGTGCTGAACACCGACGTCGTGGTGGGGATCTCCGACGACGCGACGGACGAGCTGGACCTGCTGTTCAACTCCGCTGTCCGGTCGATCGTTCCTGGCGGACCGCAAGGGGGTCCCGGCGGAGATCATCGATGCCCTCGGCCACTTCGGGTTCTCGTCGACCTGCAACGTGCTGGCGGCGATCAAGACGGCCAAGGTGCTCGGGCTCGGGGCGGACGAGGCGATCGTGACCGTGGCCACCGACGGCGGGGCGATGTACCCGAGCGAGCGGGCCGCCCTGCTGGCCGAGCGGTTCGGCGGTGAGTTCACCGACCTCGATGCGGCCGAGGTCTTCGGACGCCACCTCGGCAACGTCGACACCGACCACGTGATCGAGTGCACCGAGCGGGACCGCAACCGCATCTTCAACCTCGGCTACTACACGTGGGTCGAACAGCAGGGAACCCCGTTCGAGCTGTTCGAGCAGCGCCGCAGCCAGGACTTCTGGCGCGGCCTGCGCCGATACCTCGGCGTGTGGGACGAGATGATCACGGAGTTCAACGCCCGGGTCGTCGCGTGACCCCGACGCGGCGTGCCCCCCTCCATCTGGGCGCGGAGCTTCTCAATCCCCCATCTGGGCGCGCTCGTTCTCGATTTCGGGAACGTCCGCGTCCAGATCGGGGTCGCCGACCGTGATCGTCGGCTGGCGCTGCGCGGTGTGCGGCGCCACGGTGGACGTCGCCGCCGCGCACCCGTTCCGCTGCCCGAGATCATCGGCCGCCGACCGCCACCACGTCCTGCACCCGCTCGACGTCGGCCCGCAGCCCGAGCGGCGCGACGACCGCAACCCGTTCGTCGCCTACGGCACCCGCCTGGCGTGGTGGGCCTTCGCCCGGGCCAACGGGATGACCGATGCGGCGTGTGAAGCGCTGACCCGCGAGCTCGCCGACGGCTTCGTCGTGACGCCGTTCGGCCGTGCCGACGCCCTCGGCGCCGACATCTGGATCAAGGACGAGACGGGCAACGTCGGCGGCAGCCACAAGGGCCGGCACCTCGTGACGATCCTCCTCCACCTCCGGGCTGCCGAGTTGCTCGGCCTTGCCAGCGGCCCTCGCCGCCGGCTGGCCATCGCCTCGTGCGGCAACGCGGCGATCGCCGCCGCCACGTTGGCCGCCCGGGCCGACTGGCCGCTCGAGGTGTTCGTCCCCGACTGGGCCGGCTCCGAGACGGTTGCCCACATCGAGGACCTCGGCGCGTCCGTCACCCGCTGCCCTCGCCGGGACACCGACCCGCCCGGTGATCCAACCGTCCTGCGGTTCCGCGAGGCGGTCGACGGCGGCGCCGTGCCGTTCAGCGTGCAGGGTCCCGAGAACGCGCTGTGCCTCGACGGCGGCCGCACCCTCGGTTGGGAGCTCGCCGACGCGGCGGCCGATCTCGACCGTGTCGTGGTCCAGGTCGGCGGGGGCGCCCTGGCGACGACGGTGGGGTGGGGACTGGGCCCGGCGGTGCGGCTCGACACCGTCCAGGCCGAGGGGTGCGCACCGCTGGCCCGGGCCTGGGCGCGGGCGGCGGGGCTCCCTGTCGCCGACGTCGCCCGGCGGTGGGCCGAGCTGATGACGCCGTGGGACGACCCGCAGTCGGCCGCCGACGGGATCCTCGACGACGAGACCTACGACTGGCTCGGCGTGTTCGACGTGTTGCGGGCCAGCGGCGGCTCGCCGATCGTCGTGCCCGAGGAGGCGATCGTCGCTGCCAACGAGCGGGCCCGGCGCGCCGGGTTCGCCGTGAGCCCCACTGGCTCCGCCGGCCTCGCCGCCGTGCCCGAGGTCGATGCCGCCGAGACGGGCGGCCGCACCGCAGTCCTGTTCACCGGCGGCCGGTAGCGTCCATCACCATGTCCGATCGCCGTCTGGAACTGATGCCGCAGATGCTCGAGGCCGGGCTCGATGCCCGCGCCGACATCTTCAACCGCCTGCTGCGCAACCGCGTGATCATGCTCGGCGCAGCCGTCGACGACGACATCGCCAACCAGGTGTGCGCCCAGCTGCTCTACCTCGAGGGTGAGGACCCCCAGCAGGACATCTGGCTGTACGTCAACAGCCCCGGCGGGTCGGTCACCGCCGGCATGGCGATCTACGACACCATGCAGTTCGTCGGCTGCGACGTGGCGACCGTGTGCCTCGGCCTCGCCGCGTCGATGGGTCAGTTCCTGCTCACCGCCGGCGCGCCCGGCAAGCGCTACACGCTGCCCAACGCCCGGATCATGATGCACCAGCCGCTGGCAGGGCTGCGGGGACAGGCCGCCGACATCGCCATCCAGGCCGAGCAGCACGCATACACCAAGCGGCGCATGGCCGAGCTGATCGCCCAGCACTCGGGCAAGTCGCTCGAGCAGATCCAGGCCGACTCCGAACGTGACCGCTGGTTCACCGCCGAGCAGGCCGTGGAGTACGGGCTGTGCGACGACGTGAAGCGCAGCCGCAAGGAGATCCGGCCCGACGGCGAAGTCTGAGAGTTAGTCGTCGTCGTCGGTGGGCACGGACGGTGCCACCGAGGTGGACGGTGGCGCCTGCACCGTCGCCACCGGCCCGAGGTCGACGTCGCAGTTGGTGGCCACCCACTGCTGGACGGCGGTCACCGACTCCTCGGTGCGCACCGCGGTTTCGACGACCCGCTGCACCGACTCGGGATCTCCCGGGTCGACGGTGCTGGCCGTCTCGTAGTTGACGACCAGATCGCCCCACTCCCGCTCGATGGCCAGCGGCGCGACGCTGCCGATCTCACGGTGCAGCTCGACGAAGTCGTCGATCTCGTCGGCGGTCGGTGGCGGGGCGAGGATGGCGTCGCGGTGCTCGCGGATGTCGGCGCAGAACTCGGCCGAGCTGCCCCCCTCGTCCCCGCACGCTCCGACCAGCAGGGTCGCGCTCGCACAGAGGGCAAGGGTCCGACGCCGCACCGGGTCATTGTTCCATCGGGTCGGTCGCCAACTGCGGCAGCCCCCATCGGGTGCCAGGTGGCATCCCGATGGGGGCTGAGGCCGAGCGCTCGTCGGGACGGTCGTCAGCTCTCGTCGGCACCGAGGTCGACGGACGTGCCCATCACGGCGGCCACGGCATCGTCGACATCGATCGAGTCGTCACCGCCGAGGCCGTTCAGCTGCAGCTGGTCGATGAGCTCGGCGCCGCTGATCGTCGTGGTGGTCTGCAGTCCGATGACCTCGACCTCGGCACCATTGGTGGACACGTCGACGTCGTCGGCGCCATCCGATCCGTTGATGACCACCCGGTCAGCCGCCTGGTCGCCCCCACCGGCCGGGCCCGCCAGGTCGATCGCCGCCCGGCGGAAGTCGGTCCCGGACATGTCGTCGACGGTCACCGTGTCAGTGCCGCCGAGCGCCGTGAGGTCCAGTTGCTCGACGTCGTCCATGTCCATCGTGATGTTGGCCACGTCGCGCAGGAACAGCGACCGACCGCCGCTCGGCGTGAGGCGCATGATCTCGTTGGCGCCGGCGCCGTTGAAGTCGAGCGTGTCGGTGCCCTTCTGCCCCTCGACGACGTCGCTGCCGTCGCCCGGGTCCCAGCGGAAGCTGTCGTCGCCGGATCCGAGCAGGCCCGTGTCGTTGCCGCGATTGCCGTCGACGGCGTCGCTGCCGTTGCCACCGACGAAGGTCTCGACGCCGTCGCCGCCGTTCAGCACGTCGCTGCCGTTCCCGCCGTCGACCGTGAGCGCCTCGTCGGCGAAGGCTCCGTTGACCTGGTCGACGCGGAACGCGTCGTCGCCGTTGCCCAGGACGACATCGATCTCGGAGAACGTGGTGCGATCGAAGGTGTGCTCGGCCGAACCGTCATCACCGAAGTCGACGTGCAGGATGTTCGGGGACCCGGCGAGCAGCCGCAGCGCCAGGCGGTCGGCGCCGTTGCCGGCGTCGATGGTCAGGGTGTCGCCCTGGACGGCGGCGGATTCGCCGCCGGCCGCCAGGGCCTGTGGTGCGGCCAGAGCGACTGCGGCGGCCGTCGCGCCGACACTCGCTGCTCCGAGCACGGCGAGTCGGCGGATGGTTGCGTTGCGGGTGATGGTCATGTTGTGGTTCCCTCTCAGGTCGGTTGGCATCCGGTCACGGCATTACGCCGCGAGCCGCCGCTCGGTTCGCCGCCCCCCGGCCCGCCACCAGCGGCGGTCGCCGGCGGCGCGGCGATCACACCAGCGTGCGCCCCTCGCCGCGGCCACGCGTGGAGACGATGGGACGATCAGGTGGAGATCAGCGGGAACCGTCGAGTGCGACGACGTGGTCGGCCCTCGACCGAGTGGCCTCGACCAGTCGAGCGTTCGGTCCGTCGACCTCGTCGACCCATCGCCGCGCCGCCTCCGGTGTTCCGAACCGTCGCTCCTGCCGGACGAGCAGCCGGTCGCGCCGCACGTCCGATGGTGCGTCGACGTACATCGACACGTCGAGCAACGGAGCGACCATGGACCACGGCACCTCGTCGAGCAGCAGGTAGTTGCCCTCGACGACGACCGTGCTCACCGACCGTTCCACGACGACCGCACCGGCGATGGGCGCGTCGGCTCGACGTGAGAACGATGGCGCGACGACGCGCCGGTCGGCTGACCGCAGCGCGGCGAGGAGCTCGACGAACGCCTCACCGTCGAACGTGTCGGGAGCGCCCTTGCGCTCGGCGCGGCCGAGCCTGGCCAGCTCGATGGTTCGGGAGGTGGAAACCGTCCATCGCCACGACGGAGGCCGGCAGCGCGCCGGCCAGCGCCCGTGCGAGGTGGGTCTTGCCGGCGGCCGGTGGTCCGACGACCCCGATGATCGTGCGCCGGCCCAGGCGTGCGCCGGCGATGACTGCACAGACCGCCCGTAGCGAGGTCAGCTGTTCGGCCACGCGCCTCTCAGAGCTGCTCAGTCGGCGAACACGTCGCGGGTGAGTTGGATGAAGAACGTGTGGTCGTTGCCCTTGCTGGTGTCCTCGGAGTTGTACTGGGCGCGCGGTGTGCCGTCGGGCACCTTCTCCTCGGTGTAGATCGCACCGACCGGGCAGACGTCGGGTTGGTAGCAGGCCGTACACGACGTGCACTCATCGACGTTGACGTACAGCAGGGAGTCACCGAAGATCCCGATGGCGTCGGCATCCGGGGTGTGCGTGTTCTCGATCACCCCGCTGCCCGCCTCGATCTCCGAGAACAGGACGTTCTTGGTCGGATCGAACTCGTAGATGCACTGCACGGGACAGACGTCCACACAGGCCCGGTCCTTCGTCCCGATGCACGCTTCGGTGATGATCGCGATCCCGCTCATGTGGCCTCCTCGGTTGCGACTGCCTACCCGCGGGGGAGGAAGACCTGAACCCGCCGGCCGACACATCAGAATCGCTCAGGAATAGGTGAGGGAGGGGTTCCCGAGCGTTCGTGCCGCACTGCCGATGGAATGCCGGTCGGCCGGCGCCGCCAGGCGCACGACCGACACGGTCGAGCGAGCGCAGCGAGAGCGACCATCAATAGAGGAACATCGGCTTCCCCGCCACGTGCCGCACCTTCGGCCGGTAGGTGCTGGCGTCGTAGAGCTCGTCGACGTCGACCCGCTTCACGCCCTCGCGGGTCACGCTGATCGGCACGTTGGTGTACGTGCCGCCGCGCAGCGCCACCATCCGACCGGACGCACCTTCGAGCACCAGGTCGGCGGCCATCACGGCGTAGTTGGTGGCGACCATGAGGTCCAGCGAGTCCGGGTTCCCGGACCGCATCAGGTAGGCGACCTGCTGCAGCACGATGCCCTGGCCGGTCAGCCGGCCGATCACGTCACCGGTCAGCGCACCGATGCCGCCGAGCTTGCGGTGCCCGTAGGCATCCTCCTCGCCGGACAGCACCATCTCCCCGCCGTGCATCGTGGCGCCCTCGGAGATCGTGACCATGGCATACCGCGACGGGTTCCTCCGCTGGTCGTCGACCAGCAGCTCGGCCAGCCGCTCGACGTCGAACGGCACCTCGGAGATCACGGCCCGGTCGACGCCGGCGAGGTAGGCCGTGATCAGCGACGTTTCCCCGCTGTAGCGACCGAACAGCTCGACCACGGCCAGCCGCTCGTGCGAACCGGTCGAAGTGCGCAGGGCGTGGATGAACTCGACGCCGCGGGTGACGGCGGTCGAGAACCCGATGCAGTAGTCGGTGCCGTGGACGTCGTTGTCCATGGTCTTCGGGATGGCCACGACCGGCACGCCTTCGTCGTGGAGGCGCAGCCCGTACGAGAGCGTGTCGTCGCCGCCGATCGGGATCAGCGCGTCGATGCCCAGCCGGTCGAGCACGCGCAGCACGTGAGCCGTCAGGTCGTGCGGCCCGTCGCCGTCGCCGGCCTGACCGGTGAGGAACGCCGGCACGGACCCGGTCTTGACCCGACCGGGGTTGGTGCGCGACGTGTGCAGGACGGTCCCGCCCGTGCGATCGATGGTGCGGACGGTTGACGGGTCGAGGGCGACGGTGTTGGCGGCGACGGAACCGGCGTCGTCGGGGTCGGTCTCCAGCAGCCCGGCCCAGCCGCGACGGATGCCGACCACCTCGTGACCGCTGTCGGCGACGCGGTTGACGACGGCCTTGATGCACGGGTTGAGGCCGGGCACGTCCCCGCCGCCCGTGCAGATGCCGATGCGCATGGGCGCACCCTAGGAGACGGTTCCGCGAGGGTCACTGGGACGTCGGTAGCGTCGCGGCAGTGTCCGAGACGACGTCGGCTCCCGTCTGGCTGGCCGCCGATCCGGTGGTCGAGCGGGTCGAGCTGGACGCCACGTCATGGGTCGACGTGGTCCGTGGGATCGTGCCGCAGGCCGACACCGTGCACGACGAACTGGCCGAGACCGTGACCTGGGAGACGGGTCGTGTGTTCCGCTACGAGCGCTGGATCGACGAGCCCCGTGTCAGCTCCTGGCAGGCCGGCGACCGGCGCCACCCCGCGCTGGCCGAGGTCGAGCTGTGGATGCGCCGCCGCTACCGCCGGGTGATGTTCGACGGCGTGGCCCTGGCGCGCTACCGCGACGAGCGCGACAGCGTGGCCTTCCACCGTGACCGGGAACTGCGCTGGCTGGACGACACCGTGATCGGCGTGCTGACGCTGGGAGCTCGACGGCCGTGGCTGATGAAGCCGATCGGGCGGCGCGACCTCGACGACGACACGGCCGGCTCGATCGACCTGGCGCCGGGCAGCGGGGACCTGATGGTGATGGGCGGGAGGGCCCAGGCCGACTGGCTGCACGCCGTCCCGAAGGTGCGCGGACGGGTGCGCAGCCGGATCTCCGCGCAATGGCGCTGGACGTCGCGCCGCGGCGCCAAGGACCGCAACCCGTCCTACTTCGCGCCCCGCCACTTCAGCCGCTGATCGCCGACGAACGGCGGCTGGCGGACGGCGGCGTGCGGCCGGAGGACGGCGGCGTGCGGCGTGCGGCGTGGGAAGCGGCGGCCGCCGTGCGGAGCGGTGTCCCGTTGGTTGCGGGCGGCATGACCGAGCGAGCCACCGACGGCGCCCGGGTGCGGACGACCGGGTCGGCGGTGACTCGCTCGGCGTCACGAAATTTGCGGTGGTGACCACTGGTGATGGCCGATCTCCGCGTCGCTGTCGCGATCATCCTCGCTCTGCTCGGCGATGTCAACGCGAAGCAAGACAGACCGTCCTCGTCACACAGCGTCGCCGGCAACTGGCCGCCGATGACGACCGGGCACGGCCGCCGGCGTCGGCCGGGATGATCCGATCGGTGGCGCCCGGCGTCGCCGTGACACCCCGCTGTTACGGTCAAGCGCAGCCGTTGTGGGGTCGGTCACCGCCCCTCCCTCGAACCATCGTCCTGTGGATCTTGGGAGGCCAACGTGCTTGCTTCCATCCCGTCCGCCACCGTGCTCGGCGCCAGTGGCCAACCGGTCACCGTCGAGGTGCACGTCGCCTCGGGGCTCCCCGGCTACCGCCTGGTGGGCATGCCCGATGCGGCGTGTCGCGAGTCGCGCGATCGGGTTCGGGCTGCCGTCATGAGCAGTGAGCTCGAGTGGCCGCAGAAGGGCATCACCGTCAACCTCGCGCCGTCCGGGTCTCCCAAGGCTGGTGCCGGGCTCGACCTGGCCATCGCCGTCGGCGTGCTCGTGGCATCAGGGGTCGTGGCCCCCGAGGCCGTCGCCGGCCACGGGTTCGTCGGCGAGCTCGGTCTCGACGGCTCGCTGCGGCGGGTCCCGGGGACGGCACCGATGGTCGCCGTGCTGGGCGACGTCGTCGCCGTCGTTCCCGTCGGGTGCCGCGCCGAGGCCGGCGTTGCGGCGACCGGCGAGGTGCGCGTGGCGTCAACGCTGGCCGAGGTCGTCGCCGCGCTCACGACGCACGAGCCGTGGCCGGACCTCGCCGACGACGATGGTGACGCTCAGCTGCCGACCCTCCCCGACCTCGCCGACGTGCGGGGGCAGCCGATCGCCCGGCAGGCGCTGGAGATCGCCGCCGCCGGCGGGCACCACCTCCTGATGGTCGGCGCGCCGGGATCGGGCAAGACGATGCTGGCCCAGCGGCTGACCAGCCTGCTGCCGCCGCTGACCCGGTCCGAATCGCTGGCGGCGACGATGATCCACTCCGCGGCGGCCACGGCCATGCCGGCCGGCGGGCTCGTCACAGCCGCCCCGTTCCGGGCGCCGCACCACACCAGCTCCGTGGTCGCGCTCGTCGGGGGCGGCTCGACGACGCTGCGGCCCGGCGAGATCAGCCTCAGCCACGGAGGCATACGCCAATCACCCCAGAGGGGACGCATGACCATGACCAACGAGCTCGACATCGATTGACGCCTCGGCCGTTGTCGTCGCAGTAGTCAGCGGCGAGGTGCAGCTGCGCCATCAGCTCACCGAGCAGACCGCCCTCTTGGCCGAGTTCCGTGCCGAGATAGCCCAGGAGGTGCGAACGAAGCGGATCGTCGTGAGCAACGGGGGACCGTTCCGTTGAGACACGCCGGGCTTCGTCGACGTCGCCAGCACGCCCTACTCCGGCGACGCCGAGAGCGGTTCGTACCTGCACCTGTGCGCGGCTTCGCACGCAGCAGAGATGTCCCTCGCTTCGGGCTTGAATGAGCTGGGCGATTCGTCCGACCTGAGCGCGACGCTCTACGTCGGGTCGGAGAACGTCCCGTCCACTGCCTGCCTCGACGACAAGGCCGCCCGTGACGCAGCGCCCTCGAGGTGCAACTGCCGGTCGGTGGTGGTGACGGTCATGAATCGTCCCGCAAAGGGGTGCGCTGTAGTCCATCGGCCGGTGAGGGGTGGGCAGCAGCCGGCTCGGTTGTGGGCGAAGGAACGGTGCCCGTCAGCGACCCCGGTTGACGCCCTCCGCCGGGCGTCCGGGGGTCGCTGCGCGTAAGCGGCGGGCGACACAATCGTTGGTGGTCGGGGTGGTCTCCGCCCCTGTGACCAGGTGCGGCGTCAGTCGTTCAGGTACTCACCCTCGAAATAGCACGGGTCAGACGGCGTCCCGTACACGCCAATGTTGAAGTTCTGACCTGGCCGACCAAGGTGAACAAGGACGTGAAGCGGGTGCCGCCGGTTCGCGGGGAGCTCGTCAGCAAACGGCAACACGACATACTTCTCGCCGCCCTCGGCCGCAAGGAGAACGCAGACACCGTCCCGGACCTCCATCGAGTGAACGTGTGACGCAGAGGCCGGCGCAGCTGCGCCGACGGCTGCTGTGGCGGCAACCACCGCAGCGATGATCAGCTTTTCATTTTCCCTCCCGACACGGTCGGTCGACCGCTGGTACGGACAGTAACCGGGGCGACGGAGCCGCCCGCATCTGGGGTGCTGCCACTTGACCGTGCGCCATCTCGGGGCCGTCCGCTCACCACCGGCGCTGGTACACGATCCCCCTCGTAGTCGAGTCATCAGCTGCTCGGCTGACATTCACTCGTCCCGCACCGCCCGCGCCCGCTTCGCCAGCGCCGCGGCCTCGTCGATGATCCGCTGAGCCGCCTGCGCGCGGATCTCGTCGTCGTCGATGTAGGCGAGCCGGTCGACGGGGTCGGCGGTTGGTGGCGGCCACGTCAGCCCGTGACGTCGCAGCGCTGGTAGATCGTGCGGGTGCCAGTCCGCAGCTCTTTCGCGACGGCGTAGACGCTGGCGCCGTCGGCCATCCGCTCAAGCAGCCATCGCCGGTCGGCGAGCTGCACGTCCGGGGCGCCGGCGATTTCCGGTTTCAGTGGCACGCCGCGTCCCTGGGCGTCGCCGGTCAGCCTCCACCGCCGGAGGCTCGGGGAAGCGTCCTCGTCCCGACACCTTTCGTCAGTCATTCCGCGTCGCCTCGTCGGCCTGACGGGGCGGTTTGAATCCGCGACGCTGTTTATGTTTCACGGCGTGCCGGGCCACGTGCGTTGACCCGACACGCCGTATGACGCATGCCCCAGGACCCTCGGGGCTGGCGTGTCGACAGCTTTACGCACCGTCCTCTGAGACAGTCGCGACGCACCCCGCTTCCAAGCACCGTGGAGGGTCCGCGATCTCATAATCACGGTTGGTTATGGTCGCGCCCCGATCTGCCGTGGCGACGGTGGACGAAAATATTCGTGTCGTCATCTCTTGTGGTGGCGTGCCGAGGAGAGGTGGACGAAATGTCCGGTACACGCAAGTCCAAGGGTTTCCTGGTCGGTTTCGGTGCCGTGCTGGCAGGAGTGCTCGCCACCGCAGTAGTCGACGGCAAGGCGTTGGCCGGCGCAGGCATGGGCGCCCCGAGCGACGATCGTGCCACCTATATCCCCGGCAACGTCCAGCCAGGCGATTGTCAAGGTGTTGGGACGGTGATCGACGAAGAGCTGATCAGCTTCACGTTGGGCGAGTTCAACGGCGAGGCGAACGGGGAGGTCACCATCACTGCGGTCGACATCGTTTACAGTCGTAGCCATCTATGTGAAGGGCGGCCCGGACACGAACCGGTACGTGCCGGGCGAGCTGGGGTTGCCGGCGAGCCCCCCGTGGGAGGATCTCCGACCGCCGCTCAACGAAGGTGGCCAGAACCCGTCCATCAGCCACTGGTTCGTCTGCGGCACACAGTCAGGGACCACCACGACAACGTCCGGCGAGACAACCACGACGGGCAACGTCCCGACCACCGCAGGGCAGACAACCACTTCGCTGCCGGCGACCGGCAGCAGCACGGGGAGTGTGAGTGCCATTGCAGTGCTCGCGGTGAATGGGCGGGGCACTGGCGCTGCCTCATTGCCCGCCGCCGGACCGTGTGATCTGGCGGAGATTGTCCTCGACGGCGCTCAAACATGAGCGTCGTCAGTTCACCTCGTCGACCCTTGCGACATCCCGAACCTCCCTCGCCCGTTCCGCCAACGCTGCGGCCGCGTCAATGATCTGCTGCGCCGCCTGTCCACGATGTCGGCGACGTCGATGTAGGCGCGCCGGTCGACAGGGTCGGCGGTTGGCGGCGGCCGCGTCAGCCCGTGGCGTCGCAGCGCGTGATAGATGGTGCGCGTACCGGTCCGCAGTTCCCTCGCGACGGCGTAGACGCTGGCGCCGTCGGCCATCCGTTCGAGTAGCCATCGCCGGTCGGCGAGCTGGGCGTAGCGCGGGTACCGGCGACTGCCGCTTCAACGGCACGTCGCGTGCGACGCCGTAGGCAGCGATTCGGCGCCTGACCCACGTCTCGCCGACCTGGTGGCTTTCGGCGATGGTCCGCACTGGCATGCCGTTCCGGTAGTCGGCGAGCACCGCCTCGAGGTCGAGGTTGGCTGCACTGCGTTCGGACGGCAGCGGGATGCCGGCGCGACGCAGACGGTTCCTGACCGGTGCGCTCGGTAACGCCGAGGTCGGCGGCGATCGAGCGGACGCTGGCGCCG
>CAWJNE010000012.1:0-137763 GCA_963844175.1 uncultured Acidimicrobiia bacterium | reverse complement strand
AGTAACGGCAGGTTCACTTGATCGGCTTTGAGCCAGTCGCGCATGTCGTGGGAGCGCCAAGGAACTGGCGCACAAAGCCGTCGACCTCACGCCCGCCAGGAGGAACACGCAAGTAGGGGCGGCGCAACCCTTCGATCGACCGTTGCATGTCAATCCATTTGTCGAACCACGCCCTATCTCGTGCGGGCTGGACGGAGACGCTGGCGGCAAGCGCGCTCGCACCGACCACGACTGCACCAGCGCGAACAGGTGTGAACCGAGCAGACGGCGCTGCTCGGCTTGCTCGCTGCCTACCGCGGGTCCATACAGGGTCGCGCTGGACCGAAGCAGGCGCGACCGAACGTCAGCACCGAATTGACGATCCCAATGGGGCAGCCGCGCCAGATCCGCATCTCGATCGAGCGGCGGAGGACGATTGCATCATGCAGACAATCCGGTCGGCGGTAGTAGTCCTGTGTACGGCGTCGCGCTCAGAGCGTCGCCGGCGTTATCAATGATCTGGTGGCGAACCGCCCCCGCTGCGGCCCCGGTGTGCCCGCTGGGCGCGATGCTGCGTGCCGATGGAAAGGAGCCGGGGTGACTGCGAGCGAGGAATTCGGTGGGATGGTCGCAATCGTGACGGGAGCGAGCCGGGGGTTGGGTCGGGCGTTCGCTCGTGAACTTGTCTCCTCAGGCGCCAGTGTCACGATTACCGCTCGGTCTGTCGATGGATTGCAAGAAACCGCCGCTATGGCTGACGCTGGTCAAGGAGCGTTCGAGATCATTGCCGGCGATGTACCGGACCCGGCACTGGCGACTCTGGCCGTCGCCCGCACCGAGGAGAGGTTTGGTCCAGTCGACGTGCTGGTGAACAACGCTGGAGCGATGCTCGTCGGAGCCGTTGCCGATGTGGACCTTGACGAGTTGTGGCGGGTGATGGACGTCAACGTTCGCGGCCCGATGATCTGGACGAGAGCCGTGCTGCCGGGGATGTGCGAGCGAAGCGCGGTCGGATCATCAACATTTCAAGTCCTGGCGGCTTCACCCAGCACCCCTATGTCAGCGGGTATTGCGCGTCGAAGGCCGCCCTGAGTGAGTTCAGCCTGTGTTTGGCGGCCGAAGTGGAACACGACGGTGTGACCGTCTTGGCGTTTGGTCCTGAGGCGCTCACCGGCCTGGCGCGGTCATTGTTCGAAAGCCAGGCGATGCCGCCGAGCCGCCGCCAGTTCTACGAGGCGTACTTCAATGCTGATCCCGACGAGCTGTTGCGCCACAGTTTGACACTGTTCCGATTTGTCGTCGCGGGCGGCGCCGACCACCTTTCGGGGCACTACGTCGGCACCCAACTCGACGGCTTCGAAACACCCGACGGATTGCGCGTCCGTCAGCCATGAACCCGCACATCGTGCGGGCGGCGCCCCCGAGACCGCCCCACCCGGGCAGCGTCGACCTCCCTTCGAGGCACGAACGCGCCGCGGTAGTCCGGCATCGTGGTCGCCACGCCAACAACGCGTCATGCAGGCTCCCTGTTGGTCCGGTCGCAGCTGGGGACTCGGAGCGGGTGGGATCTCCGGCTGCGAGATGGTCGTCGCGCCTAGAATTCCCGTGCCGTGTCGACGTCAGCTGGGGGTCCGCGAGAGTGCGGATCTAGAGGAAGTCGTGTTCGGCCGGATGCCGGGGCAGGTGCTTAGCGGTGACGTAGTCGTGCGTCGCGTCGATCTACCGCTGCACAGCGCGAAGTAGCCCTCTGCCGTGTTCGTGCTTACTCCAGATCGAAGATCGTGTTGTCACCAGTTCTCAGCACGAGGCTCAACACCCCGCCCCTCAGCTGCAAGCATTCGGCGTGTGTCATGCGTGAGCCACTGCTGGCAACCCCGACACGCTGCCCGCAGATTCGCCGGATCCAACCGAGAGCCGCCACGCGACAACGGCACGATGTGATCCACCGTCGTTGCCCGCGTCGAGCAAGTCGGACTGTCCACCCGGCACACATGGCCGTCACGAGCCAGAATCTCGAGCCGAACCCTCGGCCAGGGCCACGCGTACAAGGAGTTAGCGCGCGGCATCACGGTTCCTCCGACTCGTGTCCGCACAAGCGCCGGGCAGTCCGACGCAACTCCCGACCCCACGGGGCGCCGATCCGCGATCCAATCCACCAGCCGAGCCGAGTCCACGATGACTCAGTCGACGGACAGAACTCCGGAGGGTGCCGGGTTTTGGCTGCGATCGGCAGAACTCAGCGGCCACGAAGCCCCCCGGTCGGTCTGGGGAGAGAAACGGGACTGGCGGGGTGCTGATTCCCGATCCGGTCGTGAGATTCGGTCGTCCCCGTGGCGCCACACGCTCACCACTTGCGGTTATGTGTTGATAGGGGGGAGGGGGGCATCGGACGTTTGAAGGTCGTGGGGGGAGTGCGCGGTGGGGCAGCGACACGCAACCGTCCACAAGTTTCCATGTTTCGGTTCCTCGGAGACCGGTGCCGCAGCAGTTAGAGAGATGCCTCGGCACGACCCAACGGACGTCGCTTGGGAGTCGTCGCGTCGTTACCCGGCCGGACCTGTCGCCGGGCAGCTAGCGGCGATAGGGCAGCATCGAATGCTCGGGGAAGCCCCAAACTGTCGAAGCTGCCGCCGTGTCCAGGGCGACTCTCGAGCGGCGCACATCGCTGCCGGCTCGGTGAGCATGCCGATGCTGGGGTGCGGCGTTGATGGTTCGCGGAACACCGCCATCCGCGTCCGATCGTTTTAGCGTCGCGAACAGCGAGCCACCTTCCCGACGCCGTACACCCCCCAGCCGGGGGTGGAGGTGGTGCCCCACCGGTCACGCTGCGTCTCGGCTCTCGGTCTTACGCTTGCTGTGAGTGGATGGCTGCGCCGTGCGGCGGTTGCGCCGCTCGAGCGATCGGCGGACGGATGCGGCTCGGCGTCGGCGTGCAGCTCGAGTGAGTTGACGGGTCGAACGGTCGTCGCGGCTCATGCTGCGTCTCCTGCTCGGATGGCTTGGTGCTGTCGAGTGGTGGCGCACATCAGAAGCCCACGCATTGTTTGGTTCGGCACGTGCCTGAGGCGACGTGGTAGCCGTCGGTACCACAGATTGGGCACGGGCCCGAGTAATGACGCTGTGACGCTGAATGACGGTCATGACGCTGATTTCTCTCTTGTTGTGCTTGTTGCCCTTCGCTGCCGTTTTCCTCTTCCTCACCTTCGAACACAACAAATAGAGAATCAGCGTCATCAGCGTCATTCGGCGTCACTGCGTCATCGGGCGTTAGAGCCCCGTCAACGCGGCGGGCGAGCCGGACGGATCGGCCGGTCGCCGTGCGGGGCAGGCGGGTCCAGACGATGCCGGCTCGCCGCAGCGAGCTGGCCGAGCGGGACATGACGGTTGACAGGTGGTGAGCGGACTTTGGCCAGAACCCTTCACCGGCAGGTCGGTGCTGGGCGAGGGATCGCAAAGTTCGGCCGGTGTTCCGACCCAGTCGTGACGGTGTTCCATGAAGTCGACGACGGCTGTGGCGAGCGGGTCGCCGGCCAGCGCCTCGTCGAACGCTTCGTCGAGCTCGGTGCGGTAGGCGTCGAGTGCGGTCGTGCCGTTGGCGTGGTCGTAGGCGGCGAGCAGGTGGGCGAAGTCGGCCATCCGGAGATCGCGGACGGGCTCGATGTGTCGGGAGTGCGGCGAGCGTGTGCACGGCCCGGTCGAGCAGCGCGCCGAGCACTCGCGGTGCGATGGCGTCGAGTCGGGCGTCGACCTCGGCTTCGGTGAGGTACTGCTCGGGGCGCTCGAGGTCGAAGAAGACGAGGCGTTCGGCGAGGTCGGGTCGCAGGGTTGCGCCGAGGCTGATGCCGTTGAGGATGACGCAGCGCCGCCATTTGGTGACGACGACGTCGTCGTCGGTGTAGAGGGCGCGTCGTAGCCAGCCGTCGCCGGTGATGGTGCGGCAGAGTGCGTCGGACCACCATTCGGGGACGGTGGAGACGTTGTCGACGGCGACGATCCAGCGGGCCGAGCAGGCCGTGCGCCCATTCGTCGTCGGTCTTGGGCGGCTTCTGTGTGTCGGCGGTGCATGGGTCGAGCGAGCCGCGACGTCGAGCCGGGCGGTTGTGGACTTGGCGGCGCCCTGCTCGCCGCGGAAGACGGGTGCCGGGTGGGGCAGCTCGTTCGAACAGGGCGGACACGAGCCAGGCGGCGAACAGGTCGCGGCTGCCCGGCGCGAAGCGCAGTAGGTCGAACAGCTCGTCGACGTGCCGCCCGGCTGCGGTTCTGGCAAGGGCAGCATCGCTTTGGAGCGGCGGAACGTGACGGGTGACCGGTTGGCGACGTCCACCCGTCGGGTGTGACGACGATGGCGCGGCCGGTGACGTCGCCGAGGTCGATGACGGGTCCGCCGTGATACTCGGCGACGCGTAGCGGAAGCGCCGTCTTTGGTTCGTCGTGCGCGAGCCCTTCGACGGTCGATCCAGGCTTCGTCGAGCGGGGTCCGTCCGATGGTGCTGCCAGTAGCTGCGCGGTATCGGCGGGCGAGGTCGGCTTTGGCGGCGCCGGCGAACAGTGCGACGTTGGCGCCGTCGTGGGGGACGAGGAAGGGGCGTTCGTCCTCGGTGCGTCCGATCCGGTAGTGCTCGACGGCGAGGTCGACGAGGACGTCGCGGGCCGAGCGCCGTTTGGTGTCGCTGCCGCCGCCGCCTTGGCCGTTGCCGTGGTCGTCGCGGTCGCCGCTGGTCGATTCGAAGGTGATGCCGTCGTCGGCGAGCGTGTACCGGTCGTGGCGGCGGAACTTGAACCCGTTGAGGTCCCAGGACGACGACATCATCTTGACGACGCCGGGTGCGACGTATCCGATGGTTGCCGAGGTGCCGGCTTGCTTACCGGGCCGGGTCACTTCGATGTGTCCTGCCCTGGTTAGGTACGGGTCGTGTCCGCCGTAGCGGGAGCCGCACAGCACGGTGAGTGCGTCGGCGTCTTGGTGTCGCCCGTCGGTGCGCAGCTTGGTGGTCACGTCGTTGAGTCCGCGGTCGCTGACTCCACCGTTGCCTTTGCCGCTCGAGCGTCGGGACCGGGCAGGTGCTGGCCGTAGGTGCTTGGCGAGGTATTCGGGCTGATGCCGTCGGTCGAGGTGGACCGTTTCGACGGCTACTTCGACTGGGGCACAGTCCGGTTTGTACGAGATGGTTCCGGGGAGGCGGAGCACGCTGGCGGGGTCGTCGCGGTCGGTGGGGATTCCGAGGCGTTCGATCTCGGCGTGCAGTCGGATCGTGAGGTCGTGTCCGGTGGCGACGTCGACCGGTGTGCCGAGCAGCCACCAGGTCTGTAGGCCGTGTCCGGAGTTGACGACGATGGTCGGGGGTGCGACGGTCAGCTCGCCGATCGTGGCCCGTACTTGGGCTTCGGTGGGCAGGTCTGCGCCGTCCTTGTGGGCGGCGGGTTGGTGGGGGTCGTGCCAGTCGAGGTCGGCGACCAGCGCCCGCATCACGGCGACGTCTTCGTTGCCTCCGCGTCCTTTGAGGGGTCGCTGCGCCAACGGGTGGGCGCCGAACCAGACGTTCGCGCCGTGGCGGTTCTCGTCGAAGGCTGCGTCGAGCAATGCTTCGGGGTTGTCGAAGATGTGGACGGTGTGGAAGCGGCCTCCTCGGTCGCTGGTCAAAGTGTGCAGGCCGCCCCAAACGGCAGCGAGGAACGATGTCGGCGTCACAGCGACCGCCATGCGTCGTTGAGGGCACGCATTGCATCGTTCTCTCCGCCGCGATCGGGATGAAGCACGTGGGCGAGAGCGCGATGGACGGGTCGTCGGTACTGGCTTGGAAGGGCCATGAACAGTGCGGTCAGCGCACGTGTCAGCGCCGCCGTCGACGTTGGCGTACTGGTCTGGAACCGTGCGTTCAGACGGGCCACCAGGTCCTCGGCTTCGGGCTCGAAGAGATATGACACGGTCCAGCACTTGAGGCTGCTGTCCCACCGCGATCCGGGCAGCGCCTTTGCAGCGTTCTTGTCCTCGAACGCGACCCAGACTCCGACGCGCCCATCTCCCAATCGGCGGCAGGTCGCAGCCGTGCGGTATCATTGGTCACGTCGCACCACCTCCAACGCGGAGAACGACGATGGTGGACCTGGCTTCGCCGGCCAGGTCGAACGGTGGACGTGAGCCCCGGGAATCCCGGGCTTCGTCGCGTCACGAGCATCGCTCGTCGGAAGGTCGACGAGTGTTGCGATATGACGCAGCACGCTTGGGTCAGAGACGGCCTGGTCGTGACCCTGTTCTGTGGCCGAGCTGACGAGTCGAGCTACGGCTTTGTCGTCAAGCGGCGGGCGCTCCGTGAGCATGTTCGGCACCTCCTTCGTCGTCGACGAGTCGGATCACGTCGTCGACGACGACACGCACGGCGCGGTTGATGCGAATGGCGCGCAGCTCCCCACGCGCCATCATGTCGCGCACTGTGGAGGGCGCAACGCTCAGTGCTGTGGCGACGTCCCGCACGGGCGCGGTGAGCCTGCCGTCCAGCGGCGTGGTGTGGATTGCTTTCACGAGCCCCACGGTGTCCTACATCAGATAAGGTCCCTTAGGTGAGTACGACGTCTCGACAGCGAGCCTCGCGTGAAGAGGAAGCATTCTCTGAAGTCGAGCTGCTGCTCGGCCGAAACTGACTGCCAGCGAGCGCCAGATGCTGGCAAGAGAGCACGAGTTTGCAGTCCTACAACGCAACCTCGGCGTGCTGGCATTCGCGAGTGATTGTGCTGCCTCCGTCCGTAGTTGGACTGTCGAGGAAGCAATCGAAGGCGCCGCCGTGACAGGCGCCGATCCATCTGTTCCACCCTGGCTCGTGGGGCAATCGCAGCATTTGCAGGCACTGACGTTGGCGCTGACGGCACGCGCATGGTCCGAGGCCAACGGCCATCTGCCTGCTCGCGACGCGTTCGACGCAAAGCTTGCTGACGACATTTCTACGTTTCGTGCCGACGTTCTGGGTAAGCGGTTCCCCCTCTTGCCCGAGCAGGTCTTGCCGTGGGCCCGATCGCTTCCCGATTGTGTCGATCACACCGACTCGCGCTGTCGAGGGGTTATCAGCCTTCCGAAGCGCGATGGCTACGCCGAACTCTGCTCTTTCCAAGCGGGTGGCGCCTTGGAGCGCCTCTCGAGGTTCTCGAGTGCGCTCTCGGATTCGTTCCGCTGGAAGGTTGAGAGCCATTGCATCGCCTTCGTGGTGAGTGACTCGATTCCGATCGTCTCGGCGATTGACGTCCAGTCCTCCGAGGAGCTCGTTACGTTGACGGTGCACAGGGGAGCGTCGCCCGAGGAGGTGGCATGGATGTACGCCGCCGCCCGTGGGTGGAGGGCCCCGAGCGTCCCATTGCGACGAGCTCGGACCGTCAGCGTCAACGCACTGAGGGCGTTCTCGTTCTCCTACCTACTGCGGCCGCGCCACGAATGGCCCGAGCGGTGGGGACAGTGGAACGGGCGTTATCCGCAGGAGGCGTACGGCAGTTCCCGGACGTTCAGGCAGGCAGCGATGCGTGCACGTCGATCGCTGCTCGGTCGTTAAGCCCGCCAGTTGACCGTCACACGGTCGGCGTCGAAGTAGTTGCGTCCGCGTACGGCGGGCCCAATGTCGATCGTCTGGATGACGGCGGCCAGCACGGCGCGCCGCCGGTCGTGTGATAGGTCGGGCCAGCGTTCGACGATCGGATGCTACGACGGGCAGCACGGCGGAGTGCTCGGTGGTGCGAACTAAGTCGGCCTCGAGGGCGGCCTGTCGGTTGTCGAGGGCGATGGTGGCGGCGCGCCAGTCGGCCTTCCCGAGTTCGCCGGCACCCCACATCTCCGCCAGCTCGCTGCGCCGCTGTTCGACCGCCTGTAGTTCGGCGACGATGGGTTCGTCGTCGTCCTCGTGGCGCGAGGGCAGCGGCCATGGCGGGGGAGTCGAGGCGCTGAAGGACGGCGGCGGTGATCGAGGTCGTCGAGTGGCTCGCCGAGGATGCGCATGCCTGCCGCAGCCGTTGGAGCCGGGGCCGGAGGCGCACACGTAGGTCGCCGCGCCGGTCCCCTCGAGGGCGTGAGACCATCTTCGCCCCGCATCGACCGCACATGAGCAGGCCGGTGAGGAGCTTGCGGTCGCGGCCGCCGGGGTGTTTCCGGCGGCTCGGGTCGGTGAGCACGGCGACGAGACGGTAATGATCGTCGGCCGCGATGATCGCCGGCCACACGGCCTCGCCGCTGATGGTGCCGCGGTGGCCTCTGAGTCCGGCGATGCGAGGCGCGATCAGGAGACGGCGGACTGCGCCCGGGTACCACGCGCGGCCCAGCGGTGGTCTTTACCCCTTCCGAGTTCAGCCGGCGGCAGACAGTGCGCAGCGACTCGCCACGCCAGCACGTCGGCAGCCATAGAACGCACCACGGCGGCCTCCTCGTCGCGCACCGTGACGCGGTCGGCCTCGTACCCGAACGGCCGGTCGCCACCGCCGGAGACGGCGCCCTGCTCGGCGAGTTCGAGGTGCTTGCGCCGCAGCCGGGCGGACTTGTGCTCGGACTCGTGGCGGGCGACGGCGCCGACGATGCGGGCCGCCATCCGCCCGGACGGTGTGCCCAGGTCGTACTCGCCCGTCTGACACGTGCGCACGGTCGTCCCGGTGGACTCGAGCAGCTCGATGAGGTCCTCCAGCTCCCTGCGGGTGACGGGTGAGCCGGTCGGGATGCCAAGCAACGAGGACGTCGACGTCGCCGCCGCGGACGAGGTCGCGCATCGCGTTGAACCCGGGGCGGGGCTTGCCGCTGTAGGCCGAGCGGTCGTCGTCGACGAACACGTCGGCAACCTCCCAGCCCTCCCGTTCGCACAGCGCCAGCCCGTCCTTCCGCTGCCGCTGCACGCCGAGCTCGGTGCCCTGCGGGTCCCGGCTGATGCGGCAGTAGACGGCGGCTCTCATCGCTCGGTCGGGTCAATCCGTGGTGTCCGTCGCCACGTCCACCGACGTCAGTTGAAACTCACGCTCACCGGTGATCTCGGCGGTGAATGTGTAGGTGGTGCCGTCCGATCCAACGGCCGTGCATTCGTAGGTCGTCCCGGAGTCGTCGACGATGGTTCGTCGCAGGAGGCATCGTCGAACGTGAGCCCGACTGGACGGCCACGTCTCCTTGGTCGTCCTCGATGAAGCTCTCGGCCTCCTCGACGAAGTCCGCCGCGTATCGGGTCGAAGAGCGACGGCTCGTCCTCGTCCTCGTCGTCGTCGTCGGCGCCGTGGTCGCAGCCTCGTTGGCCGGCGCGGTGGTCTCGATCTCGTCGTCGTCACTCGGCTCGTCACCGCCGCACGACGCAAGGGCCAGGCTCACCGCCAGGCCGAGCGCGATGCTCATCGGAAGTCGCGAGGTGGGGTCTTGCGTTCACGCCGCTCATTCATGTAACAATAGCCGACACCTCCACACGGCGGAGTCCTCTTCCTCGACGAGCTCGGCGAGTTCCCGGCGTCCGTGCTGGATGCGCTGCGCGAGCCGCTGGAGGAGGGCGTGATTCGCGTCGCTCGTGCCGCGGTCCGCGCCGTCTTGCCGGCCCGCTTCCAGCTCGTCGCGGCGACCAACCCGTGCCCGTGCGGCGGTGGGGCGCCTGGCAGTTGCGAGTGCGACGACACCGCCCGGCTCCGCTACCTCCGCCGGCTGTCCGGACCGCTGCTCGACCGCTTCGACCTGCGCGTCGCGGTCCAGCGCCCGAGCGTCGACGAGCTGCTGGACCCCGGCGGCGGCGAGCCGAGCGCCGTCGTGGCGGCACGGGTCGCTCGGGCCCGGCGGATCGCTTCCGCCCGATCGGGGCGGCTCAACGCCGAACTGCGCGGCGAGGCGCTCGACCAGGTGGCCTCGCTGACCAAGGACGCCAAGGCGCTCCTGCGCTCCGAGATCGAGCGGGATCGGTTGACGGGGCGCGGCTACCACCGCATCCGCCGGGTCGCCCGCACCATCGCCGACCTGCACGCCGAGCCCGGCGGTGCGGCCGTCGAGGTGCTGGACGTCGAGCACGTCTCGATCGCGCTGTCCCTGCGCACCCGCTTCCGGGCGGTCTCGCCGGGGCTGGTGGCGTGATGGCCGGCGCGCCCGACGGGTGCCTGGCCGCGCTGGCCGGGTTCGACCTGATGACGACCTCCCGGTTGCGCGTGCTCCTCGCCCACCACGACCCCGTGGAAGCGTTCGCCGTGGCTGCCGGCGCGGCGCCGGCCCATCCGACGGTGGCGGCGATGTTGCGGGGCGACGTCAGGGCGGCGTGGCGGACGTCGGCGGCCCGGCGCCGGCCCGCCGAGTGGGCCACGCGCTGCCGCCAGGCCGACGTGTCGGTGATCAGCACCCGCGATCCGGCCTACCCCGACGTCCTGCGACACGATCTCGATCCGCCGCCCGTGCTGTTCGTGCGCGGCGACCTGGCGGTGCTCGACGCTCGGCGCGTCGGGGTCGTCGGCACGCGCAACGCCACCCGTGCGGGTCGCGAGACGGCGGCGGCGCTGGGACGGAGCCTGGCCGAGGCCGAGGTGGTGGTCGTGTCCGGTCTGGCGAAGGGCGTCGACGCGGCGGCGCACCGGGGCGCGTTGGCGGCCGGCACCGCTCCTCCGGTGGCTGTGGTCGGCAACGGGCTCGACGTGCCATACCCACGCGTCAACGCCGAGCTGTGGGAACGCGTCGCCCGCCACGGTCTCGTGCTGTCGGAGTGGCCGCCGGGCGCGGCGCCCGAGCCGTTCCACTTCCCGATGCGCAACCGGATCATCGCTGCCCTCAGCGAGGTCGTGGTCGTCGTCGAGAGCCGGGAACGGGGAGGGTCGTTGCTCACGGCCCAGGCGGCCATCGAGCGGGGGATCGACGTGATGGCGGTGCCCGGCTCGGTCAACAACCGCGCCGCGCTCGGCACGAACCAGCTGCTCCGCGATGGTGCGGCACCCGTCACGGGCGCCGACGACGTGCTGCTCGCACTCGGCCTCGACAACCGCCGCCGGGGTCGGTCGCAGTACGACCCGCGTCCGCTGCCCCGCGGGGCCGATGCCGAGGTGCTGGCCCGCTGCCGCCGGGATCCGTGCACCCTCGACGACGTCGTCGTCGACCTCCACCTCCCGATCGCCGACGCGGCGATGACCCTCGCTCGCCTCGAGCGCACCGGGTGGGTGCAGGAGGCGGGCGGGTGGTTCGAGCCCGTGGTGTCATGGCCGGGCACACCGTGAACGAATACCCTCGCTCGGGTGTCCGTCCGGCGTTCCGATCCCGGCGCCGCGGGCGGTCCGTCCAGCGATCGCTCGGTCGCTTGGCACGTCGAGTCATTCGCGCGCTCGCTCTCGTCGCTGTCGGACCACACGGTCGCCGCCTACCGATCGGACGTCGAGGGGTTCGCCGAGTGGTCGTCGCGCCTGGGCGCCGATGGACCGTCCGCCGTCACCCGCACGACGGTCCGGCGGTACCTCGGCTACCTCACGACGCGGCAGTACGCCCGGCGCAGCATCGCCCGCAAGGCAGCCGCACTGCGCCGGTACTTCCGTTGGCTCGTGCGGTCCGGTCACCTGGCCACGGACCCGACGGCGGGGGTGCAGGCCAAGGGCGGGGATGGTCGGCTCCCGCGCGTTCTCGACCGGCGCGACCTCGACGTGCTCCTGACCGGCCCGCTGCCGGAGGCGGAGCCGGAATGGCGCCGCCGTCGCGACGACGCCGTGCTGGAGGTCCTCTACGGCTCGGGGTTGCGGGTCGGCGAGCTGTGCGGACTCGACGTGTCGGCGGTGGACCTGGACCAAGGTGCGGTGGTCGTCTGGGGCAAGGGTTCGAAGCAGCGCCGGCTGCCGCTCTCCGAGCCCTCGGTCGACGCATTGCGGGCGTGGGCCCGGATCCGTGGCGACGTGGTCCCGGCCGAGCAGCCGGCGATGTTCGGCAACGAACGAGGCCGCCGGATGACGCCGCGCGACGTGCGCCGGATCCTCGACCGTCGTTCGCCGACCCCGACGCACCCTCATGCCCTGCGCCACAGCTTCGCCACCCACCTGCTCGACGGCGGCGCCGACCTGCGGGCCGTTCAGGAACTGCTCGGCCATGCCGATGTGGCGACGACCCAGCGCTACACGCACGTCAGCCGAGAGCGCCTCCGGGCGGCCTACGGTGCCGCCCACCCCCGCGCATGACGATCGTCGACGTCGACCCGTACCTGGCGCGGCAGTGGGAGCGCTGGGTCCGCCAGCGCAGCTCGTCGGCTCGCGACCACCTCATCGTGTCCTATGCGCCGCTGGTCAAGTTCGTCGCCGGTCGCGTCGGTGCCGGACTGCCGGCCAGCGTCGATCCGGCGGACCTCGTCAGCTCGGGCGTGCTCGGGCTGATCGATGCCCTCGAGCGGTTCGATCCCCAGCGCGGGGTCAAGTTCGAGACGTTCGCCACTCCCCGCATCCGTGGGGCGATCTACGACGGGTTGCGTGAGCTGGACTGGGTGCCGCGGTCGGTGCGGTCCCGAGCACGAGAGGTCGAGCGGGCGATGACGTCGTTCGAGGCCCTGCACGGGCGCGGTCCGAGCGACGATGAGCTGGCCGACGAGCTCGGCATCGATCGTGAGCGGCTCGGCCAATGGCTGTCGGCGATCGCCTCGACCACGGTCGGGCCGCTGGAGCGAGCCCTCGACGCCGGCGCCGAGCCGCGGGCCCTCAGCGGCGAGGTGCCGATCGTGCCGTCGACGGTCGTCGAGGAGCGCGAGGTCCGTCAGCTGATGCGGGCGGAGATCGACAAGCTGCCGGAGCGAGAGAAGCTGGTGCTCTCGCTCTACTACGACGAGGGGCTGACGTTGGCCCAGATCAGCCGCGTGCTCGGGGTCAGCGAGAGCCGAGTGCCGCAGCTGCACAGCAAGTCGGTGCTCCACCTGCGGGCCCGGCTGTCGGCCGCCGGCGTGGCCTGACCCTCCCGGCGCAGATGCCGGGGCGAGCCCGGGCCGGTCGGCGGGCGGCCTCGTGCAGGGGTGCCTCGCGACCGGGCGGTCGCCGTGATCCGACGATGGAGGAGGTGTGAGTCGTGTTCGTGGCTGCGCTGCTGGTCGCGTCGATGCTCGGGGGCGTGCCGCCGCCGGCCCCGCCGGCGGGATGCCTGGTGCCACCGGTCTCGGCGCCGGTCGTCGATCCGTTCCGGGATCCGTGGTGCCCGTGGTGCCCGGGCAACCGGGGGTTGGAGTACGGCGTGGCGCCGGGCACGCCGGTGCGGGCGGCCGCCGGCGGCGCGGTCACGTTCAACGGCGCCGTCGCCGGCACGACGTACCTGGTCATCGACCACGGCGACGGGCTGCGGGCGACGTACGGCCGGCTGACGGCGAGCGGGCTGACCGTGGGGGAGCGCGTCGTCGCCGGGGCGGTGGTCGGCCGAGCGGGTGACGGGCTGTACTTCGGGCTGCGCCGTGGTGAGCAGTACATCGATCCCGCGCCCCTGCTCGGGCGGTTGGTCGAGCGGTGGCGATTGCTCCCGACGGACGGCACCGCCGCCCGCCCACCGCCACCGCCGCGCTGGCGCTGCCCGGGAGGCGGCGCGTCCGCCGTCGCGGTGAGCGGTGAGCGGTGAGCGGCGAGGGGACTGGTTCCCCTCACCGCTCATCGCAGGGACGTGGCGAGCGGCGATGGTCAGACCGGCGGTCGTCGCAGGTCGTGGCGGTACACTCGTCGACCGGCCATCGTCCGGTGGTCGTACAACGCAACACCCCCGCCACCACCTGCGGTCGCCGTGACCTCCACGGCGCCGGTGTACGGGTCTCTCAACCGCAAAGGAGCGATCCCATGGCCGTCATCACGATGCGTCAGATGCTGGAAGCCGGCGTCCACTTCGGGCACCAGACCCGGCGGTGGAACCCGAAGATGAAGCGCTTCATCTTCGGTGAGCGCAACGGCATCTACATCATCGATCTCGAGCAGACGCTGAAGCGCGTCGAGAAGGCGTACGCCTACGTGCGCGACCTGGTCGCCGGTGGCGGCGTCGTGCTCTTCGTCGGTACGAAGAAGCAGGCCCAGGACCCGGTCCGCAGCTACGCCGAGAAGTGCGGGATGCCGTTCGTCAACGAGCGCTGGCTGGGCGGGATGCTGACCAACTTCGACACGATCTCCAAGCGCGTCGGCAAGATGATCGAGTACGAGCGCATGAAGGCCTCGGGCGAGTTCGACCTGATGCCGAAGAAGGAAGCCCTGCTGCTGACCCGAGAGATGGAGAAGCTGCAGCGCAACCTGGGCGGGCTGCGCGGCCTGTCCCGCAAGCCCGATGCGATCTTCGTGCTCGACACGAAGAAGGAGCACATCGCCGTCACCGAGGCCAACAAGCTCGGCATCCCGGTGGTCGCCGTCGTCGATACGAACGTCGATCCGGAGCTGGTCCAGTACCCGATCCCGGGCAACGACGACGCCATCCGCGCCAACTCGCTGCTCGCCCGCGTGATCGCCGACGCCGTCGAGGAAGGCCGGTACATCGCCGCCAAGCGCGATCCGGGTTCCGTCCCGGTGGCCCGTTCGGCCGAGCAGGAAGCTGAGTTCTCGGCGCAGCAGACCGAGGCCCGCAACGCCGCCGCACGCGCCCAGGCCGACCGCGACGCCCGCTTGAACGCTGCCCGCCAGATCCCGCCGCCCCCGGCCGACGGCGCCGACGCTCCCGTCGCCGACACCTCCGAGGCCACTCCTGCCGTTGATGCGCCCGCGGCCGACACCCCCGAGGCCGCACCGGCCGCCGAGGCCGCACCGGCCGCCGAGGCCGCACCGGGCGCCGAGGCCGCACCTGCGGAAGAGGCACCTGCCCCTGAGGCCGCTCCGGCCGACGAGACGCCCGCCGCCGACCCCGTGCCCGCCACCGAGACGGTCGACGTCGACCCCGGTGACGCTGCCGTCGTCGCCGGCGGCGAGGTGCCGCCGGCCAGCTGACGGCGAGGCGAGCACCCGAAGCAAACCCCCACCCGCCCGACACACAGAGGATTCGAGACCACGATGGCGTTCACCGCCAAGGACGTACAGGCCCTGCGCAAGGAGACCGGCGCCGGCATGATGGATGCCAAGCGCGCCCTCGAGAACTACGACGGCGACGTCGAGGCGGCCAAGCAGTGGCTGCGGGAGCAGGGGCTGGCCGCCAGCGCCAAGCGCGATGACCGGGAGAACACGCAGGGTGTCGTGGCCCTCGTCGTGGCGGATGGCGTCGGTGCGATGGTCGAGCTGAAGAGCGAGACCGACTTCGTCGCCAGCTCCGAGCACTTCAAGCGCGAGGCCCAGGAGCTGGCCCACCTGGTCGCCAGCAAGGGGACCGAGGCCGCGGGGGAGCGCCAGGATCGCCTGGAGGACCTCAAGATCACGCTCAAGGAGAAGATCGAGATCGGTCGCGTCGTCCGGCTGGAAGCGCAGGACGGTCAAGTGATCGACAGCTACCTGCACATCCAGGGTGGTCGAGGTGTCAACGGCGTACTGGTCGTCGTGCAGGACGGCGAGCCCGCCCTCGCCCACGACGTGGCGGTGCACATCGCCTTCGCCCGGCCGAAGTACCTCTCGCGCGAGGACGTGCCCGCCGAGGTGGTGGAGTCCGAGCGCCAGACGCTGGAGGCGATCAGCCGCAACGAGGGCAAGCCCGAGCAGGCGCTGCCGAAGATCGTCGAGGGTCGGATGGGTGGCTTCTTCAAGTCCGTCGCCCTGCTCGACCAGCCCTACGCCAAGGACGACAAGCAGACGATCAGCCAGCTGCTCGGCGGGGCGCGCGTGGTCGACTTCGCCCAGGTCGAGATCGGCTGACCAGGTGGCCGACCCGCGCTGGCGCCGGATCGTCTTCAAGCCGTCGGGCGAGGCGCTGGCCGGGCCGACGGGCAACGGGCTGGACGCCGCCACGCTGGACAACACCGCCCACGACATCATCGACCTCCGCCAGGGCCTCGACGTCGACGTCGCCGTGGTCGTCGGCGGCGGCAACTTCTGGCGCGGCCGGACGGGCCAGATGGCCGGAATGGACGCCACCCAGTCGGACCACATCGGCATGCTCGGCACGGTGATGAACGCCCTGGCCCTGCAGGACGCGCTGGAGCGGCTCGGCCAGCCGACCAGGGTGCAGTCGGCGATCGAGATGCCGCGGATCGCCGAGCCCTACATCCGCCGCCGGGCCGTGCGCCACCTGGAGAAGGGGCGGGTCGTGATCTTCGCCGCCGGCACGGGCAACCCCTTCTTCACCACCGACACGGCGGCGGCCCTGCGCTGCGCCGAACTCGATGCCGAAGCGCTGGTCAAGGGCACCCACTCCGGGGTCGACGGCGTGTACGACGCCGACCCGCGCACCACCCCGACGGCCACCAAGTACGACGAGATCGGCTACCTCGACGTGATGACCAAGGACCTCCGGGTCATGGACCACACCGCCGTGGCGTTCTGCCGTGACAACAAGATCCCGATCGTGGTGTTCGACATGTCCCGACCGGGGTCGCTGCGGGCGATCCTCGAGGGCGCCCGCGTGGGGACCATCGTCAGGTAGCCGCCGAGCGGCAGCACGGGCCGGGGGGAGGCCGAGCCCTCGCCGCACGCCGGGTTACGCTGCGCGGGTGATCGAAGAGACCTTGATCGATGCCATCGACAAGATGGACAAGGCTGTCGAACACGTCCAGGCCCAGTTCCAGAGCGTGCGCACGGGCCGTGCGGCGCCGGCCCTGATCGAGAAGCTGAACGTCGAGTACTACGGCGCTCCGGTGCCCCTGCAGCAGCTCGCCGGCATCCAGGTGCCGGAGGCCCGCCAGCTCATCGTGCGCCCCCACGATCGCACCGCGCTGGCCAACATCGAGAAGGCGATCCGCGACTCCGATCTCGGCATCAACCCGAGCAACGACGGCACCGTCATCCGCCTCTCGTTTCCCCCGCTCACCGAGGAGCGGCGCAAGGAGTACGTCAAGGTCGTCAAGCACATGGCCGAGGACGGCCGGGTCGCCGTGCGCAACCTGCGGCGGGACGCCCGGAAGCACCTCGAGGTCTCCGAACGAGCCGGCGAGATGTCCGCCGATGATCTGGAGCGGGCCGAGAAGGAGCTGGAGAAGATCACCCACGAACACGTCGACAAGATCGACGCCGCACTCGGTCGCAAGGAGACCGAGCTGCTCGAGGTGTGATGGACGGCCAGACGTGGGCCAGCAGCCCGAGCGGACAGTAAGGAAGGTCCAATGAGCGACGACATGTGGCGCCGGCGGCGCCGTGAGCGCGATGACACCGGCGAGTTCGGCGGTCCGCTGTTCCCCGACGACGACGAGACCGGCGGGATGGAGCGCCCGGCCGACGAGTCGGGGAGCGAGCGTCGGCTGAGCTTCGGACCCAACGACACCGGTCCGTTGCCGCACTGGACCGACCCGCCAACGGGGGAGGTCCCGCGCGTCGCCCCCGCGGCGTCGGCGACGGATGACGAGGACGACGACATCGACGTCTGGTCCTCGTTCACGACCGAGTCGCCCGTCTGGCGCGACGACGTGGCGGAACCGGCGGCCGACCCGAGCGCCGGCTACGGCGCGGACCCGACCGGCCAGGTGTACGCCGACGACCTGTCGACCCCGACGTCGCGCGACCCCTCGGGCGAACTACCGCCGATCCCCCCGCCGCCACCGCGCGAGCCGGGGCGGATCACGATCGGCACCGATCCGGGTGGAACCCCGCGCCGGCCGCCTCCCGGGGCGACGCCGTCGCGGCGCCGTTCGGCGCAGCAACGCTCAGGCCGTCCCGCTGGTCCGGCCCGCACGTCGGCCGGCGCCGGCGACGGCGGTCGAAACCTGCCGGCAGCGATCATCGCCGGGCTCGTGATGGCGGCGCTCTTCGTCGGCGCCATCCTCTGGCGCCCGGCGGCCGTCGCCGCCCTCGTCACGGCGATCCTCGCCATCGCCGCGTTCGAGTACCTCGGCAAGGTCACCGAGAAGGGCTACCGCCCGGCTGTCGCCCCGGCGCTGGCGGCGTGCATCTCGGCGCCGCTCGTCGCCTACTGGGTGGGCGACCAGTACCTCCCGCTGGTCATGGCGTTCGGTTTCATGGCCGCCGCCATCGGGTTCATCGGCGCCTCCGGCGTCGAAGCGGGCCCGCTGCCGAACATGGCCGTCACGACGATGGGCATCGTGTGGATCGGGCTGCTCGGCTCGTTCGCCACGCTGATCGTGCGCATCGACAACGCCGGCGGCAACACGATCGGCACCGACACCCTGTTCCTGATCGTCATCGGCGTCGTGGCCAACGACATCGGCGCGCTCCTCGTGGGTTCGGCGATCGGCAAGACGCCGGTGCGCGAGTGGATCAGCCCCGGCAAGACCGTCGAAGGGTTGATCGGCGGGACGTTCCTCACGTTCCTCGTCCTGTTCGTGGTCGGCCTCAGCGACCGCAGCGACACGTGGACGACGCGCGACCTGCTGATCCTGGCGGCGATCATCGCCGTCCTCGCTCCGCTCGGCGACTTCGTCGAGAGCATGTTCAAGCGGAACCTCGACGTGAAGGACTTCGGGACGGTGCTCGCCGGCCACGGCGGCGTGCTCGACCGGTTCGACTCGTTCCTGTTCGTGCTCCCCGTGGCGTACTACATGTTGGGGATCCTCGAGCCCTGGACGCGATGAGGGAGCCGACCTGACGAAGGTCGCCATCGCCGGTTCGTCCGGCTCGATCGGGCGCCAGACGCTCGAGGTCATCGACGCCGAGCCCGATCGCTACGACGTCGTCGGGCTGGGCGTCGGGTCGTCCGTGGACGTGCTCATCGAACAGGCCCGCCGGCACCGTCCGGCGTACGTCGCCGTCGGCGACCCGGCGCGGCGGGCCGAGCTGGCCGCCGCGTTGCCCGAGGTCACGGTGCTCGACGACCTGGCCGACCTCGTCGAGGCCGCGGACGTGGTCGTCAACGGGGTGGTCGGCTTCGCCGGGCTCCCGGTCACCGTCGCCACGCTGGCCGCCGGCAAGCGGTTGGGCCTGGCGAACAAGGAGAGCCTGATCGCCGCCGGTCCGGTGGTGCAGCCGCTGCGGGCCACCCCCGGGGCCGAGCTGGTGCCCGTCGACAGCGAGCACTGCGCCATCCACCAGTGCTTGCGCACGTCGGCGGCCCCCGACCGTGAGGTCCGCCGCCTGCTGCTCACGGCGAGCGGCGGACCGTTCCGTGGTCGCTCGGCCGACCAGCTGGCGGCGGTCACGGTCGAGGACGCCCTGGCCCATCCGACGTGGTCGATGGGTCCGAAGATCACGATCGACTCGAGCACGTTGATGAACAAGGGCCTGGAGGTCATCGAGGCCCACGAGCTGTTCGGCGTCGACTACGACCGCATCGAGGTGGTCGTGCACCCGCAGTCGATCATCCACTCGATGGTCGAGTGGAGCGACGGCTCGACCATCGCCCAGCTCAGCAACCCCGACATGCGCCTGCCGATCGGCTACGCCCTCGCCTTCCCCGAGCGCATCGGGACGGCGTTCGGCGCCATCGACTGGCAGGTGCTGGGCCGGCTCGACTTCGAGGCGCCGGACCTCGACACGTTCCGCTGCCTGGCGCTGGCCTACGCCGCCGGGCGCATCGGGGGCAGCGCTCCGGCCTGGCTGAGCGCCGCCAACGAGGTCGCCGTCGAGGCGTTCCTCGAGGCAAGGATCAGGTGGGAACAGATCGCTGACGTGTGCGCGGCCGCCCTCGACCGGCATGATCTAGGGGTGCCGAAGACCGTCGACGACGTGGTCGAGGCCGATCGGGCGGCGCGCGCCGTCGCCTCCGAGCTGATCGAGGACGTACTGGACCGGTGAAGACCAGCGAGCAGATCGAGGAGACCGGCCGCTACCAGCGCTTCGGGCGCGAGGTCGTGTCGGGTGGTTCGGCCGACGCGCGGCCCGACACCGAGCAGGAGCCGAGCGCTGGTCCGGCCGGGCTGATCGCCGGGCTCGCCATCCTCGGCCTCCTGGCGTGGCTGGCCGTCGCCAACATCTGGATGTTCATCTTCGTCGTCGGGATCATCGTCTCGGTGTTCCTCCACGAGACCGGGCACTTCGTCACCGCCCGGCTGACGGGGATGAAGGCCACGCAGTTCTTCCTCGGGTTCGGGCCCCGGTTGTGGAGCTTCCGGCGCGGCGAGACGGAGTACGGCGTGCGCGCCCTCCCGCTCGGCGCGTACGTGCGGATCATCGGCATGAGCAACATGGACGAGGTGCCGGCCGAGGATGAGGCTCGCACCTACCGGCAGCAGAGCTACCCCAAGCGGATGCTGGTCATCACCGCCGGCTCGTTGATGCACATGCTGATCGCCATCGTGCTGCTGTTCATCGTGTTCTCGGTGCGCGGCCAGGTCGCCGAGCTGCCGGGGGCCGAGGTGAACGCGCCGACGCCGAACGGTCCCGCTGCCGACGCCGGCATCCAGACCGGGGACGTGATCCTGGCCATCGATGGCCGCGCCATCGACGGGCCGGACGACCTCGGCACCATCGTCCGCTCGTACGAGCCGGGGACCACCGTCGACGTGCAGGTCCAGCGCGGTGACGAGGCGCTGACCGTCCCGGTGGGTCTCGGAGCCAACGCCGACGAGAACAGCGCCACCTTCGGCCAGGCCTTCCTCGGCGTGAGCAGCCGGAACGTTTCCGAGTGGCAGGAGATGTCGATCGGCGATGCCGCCGTGTCCAGCGTCACCGAACTGTTCCCAACGGCCTGGGAATCGACGAAGGGCATCGTCCAGGTGTTCAACCCGGTGAACATCTACGAGCACCTCACCGGCGAGAGCGAGGACCTGGCGACCCGGCCGGTCACCGTGGTCGGGATCACGCAGGTCAGCGGCGATATCGGGGACGAGCAGGGCCTGATGGGCATCCTCTACGTCCTGGCCGCGCTGAACGTCTTCGTCGGCGTCTTCAACATGTTCCCGCTGCTGCCGCTCGACGGTGGGCACGCCGCCGTGGCCACGTACGAGCGCTTGCGCGAGCGCAACGGCCGGCGTTACTTCGCCGACGTGTCGAAGCTGATGCCGGTCGCGATGGGCGTCATCATGGTGCTGCTGTTCGTCTTCGTGTCCGGGCTGTACCTCGAGTTCGTCCGTCCGCTCTGATGCAGACGGGCTCGGTCACGGCACGACGCCCGACGCGCCAGATCCACGTCGGTGCGGTGGCCGTCGGCGGCGACGCCCCGGTGACCGTCCAGTCGATGACGATCACGAAGACGGCCGACGTCGAGGGCACGCTGCAGCAGATCTACGGCTTGGCCGCCGCCGGGTGCGACATCGTCCGTTGCACGTGCAACGAGGCCGAGGCGGCCGAGGGGTTGGCCCAGATCGTGCCCCGCTCACCGGTGCCGATCATCGCCGACATCCACCACCAGTACCGGATGGCGCTCGCCGCCCTCGAGGCTGGTGTGCAGGGGCTGCGCCTCAACCCGGGCAACATCCGCAAGCCCGACCAGATCAAGGCCGTGGCCGGTGAGTGCCGCGACCGCCAGGTGCCGATCCGCATCGGCGTCAACGCCGGATCGCTGGATCCGGCGCTGTACGACAAGCACGGAGGCGTCACGCCGGAAGCGATGGTCGAGTCGGCCCAGCAGGAGCTGGCGTACTTCCACGAGGTCGACTTCGACCTGGTCAAGATCTCGGTCAAGGCGTCGAGCGTGCCGTTGATGGTCGAGGCCTACCGGCAGCTCTCGGAGGTGACCGACCACCCGCTGCACCTGGGGGTCACGGAAGCGGGTCCGCCGCCGGCCGGGCTGGTCAAGGCGACGGCCGGGATCTCCACGCTGCTGCTCGAGGGCATCGGCGACACGATCCGCTTCTCGCTCACCGCCGATCCGGTCGAGGAGGCGCGGGCGGGGCGGCAGCTGCTCGAGGCACTGGGCCTGCGGGAGCGCAAGAACGTCGATCTGATCGCCTGCCCGTCGTGTGGGCGAGCCGAGATCGACGTGATCGATGTGGCCAACCGGGCGATGGAGGCCTTCGGGGAGAAGGAGCTGCCCCTCCAGGTCGCCGTGATGGGATGTGTCGTCAACGGACCCGGCGAGGCCCGCGAGGCCGACCTCGGCATCGCCGCCGGCAACCACCGCGGCCACCTCTTCGTGAAGGGGCGCAACATCGCCGTCGTGCCGGAGGACGAGATGGTGTCAGCGCTGGTCGAGTGGGCCGAGTTCATCGACGAGCACGGCGTCGAGGCGGCGATCGCCAAGGCCGACACGACGCGCGCCGAGCGCGAGGCGGCGCGCGATCGTCGAGCGCTGCTGGAGACGCAGGGCGCCGACGCCAACCACGCCACCGAGAAGATCGTCGAGATCCGCAAGACCATCCGCGACTGACCGCCCCTCCCATCCGAGGGTTTGCTGCATCCGAGGGTTTGCGGAGGGGAAGCCCCTCAGGAAACCCTCGGATGGGTGGTGGCGACGTACGCCGTCACGCCGGGCGCGACGTCCAGGCGGGTTCCGGCACCGAGGTGGCCGGTGCGACCGTCGCTCGTGACGACGAGCTCGTGGCCGCTGGCCTCGTGCTCCGTCGGGCCGACGAGGCGCAGCAGCCGGATCGACGTGCCCTCGACGGCGTACTCCGTGCGAACGTCGATGACCGGGTGCTCGACCGGCGTCGGGTCGAGCACGCGCAAGAGGTCGTCGACGTCGACCGGCTTGGTGGTCAGGCCGCCGCGCACGACGTTGTCACTGGCTCCCATCAACTCGATGCCGGCTCCGTCCAGGTAGGCGTGGAGGTTGCCGGGCCCGAGCGAGATCGCCTGGCCGGGCGCCAGCTGCACGAGGTTGAGCAGCAACGTCACCGCCACGCTCGGATCGCCCGGGTAGCGGTCGGCGAGCCGCTGCACCCACGCCGCCTCGGGCGAGGTGGCGCGCGACGCCGCCTCGATGATCGGCCCGACGTGGAGGCGTCCGTGGTACAGCGCGTCGAGGGTGGGACCGACGCCGTCGTCGCGCACGCTGGCCGCCAGCTCGTCGACTCCGAGTTCGTCGAGCAGTTCGAGCGTCGAGGCGACGGTACGCACGCCGCAGAACGCGGTGAACGGGGTCAGCGCGCACAGCAACTCCGGCTTGGCCGAGGGATCCGGGTAGCGCCCGGCCTCGTAGCCAGCGCGCGCCTGCACCGCGCTCGGATGCGCCTGGAGCGAGAGCGGCCGATCGGCCGAGAGGACCTTGAGCAGGTAGGGGAGGGGACCCGTGACGTCGATCAGCGGCCGGCCGTCTGGCAGGGTGGCCGCACCGTTCGGGTGCGTGCCGAGCCACAGCTCGGCCCACGGCCGGCCATCGGGGGACGCACCGAGCAGCGCCGGGATCAGGGTCCGGTCGCCCCACTCGTAGTGCTGGACCACACCACGGATCGGCTGCACCGCCGCCACGTTACGGCGGGAACCGTTCTGATGACCTCGCTCGCTTCGAGGACTCCGCTCGCTCGGCTGGGCCGGGCAAGGCCGGCCTGGGCGGTCATGGACGCTGCGTGACGAACGCTCGGGGACCTTTTGGAACTACCGTCCAATCCCCGTGCGCCGGCCCCTCGTCACCCTCCTCGTTACCCTCCCCGTGCTGCCCGTCCTGCTGCTCGCCGCCTGCGGCGACGACAGTGCCGAGCCCCTCGACACACCACCACCGGCCACCGAGGCTCCGTCGACGACCGCACCCCCGACGTCGGCGTCCGGCGGCGGCACGTTCGAATACGCCACCGGTGCCGACGACGTCGTCATCGGCGTGACGTTCGAGGGCGGTCTCGTCCCGTCCGTCGCGTTCTCGACGACGCCCGTCGCCATCGTCGCCGGCGACGGGCGGGTGCTGACGACCGGGCCGACGACGATGGAGTTCCCGGGACCGCTGCTGCCCAACATCCTCCAACAGTCGATCACCGAGGCCGGCATCGAAGAGCTCCTGGCCCACGCCGACGAGCTCGGGCTGCTGGCCGAGGTCGAGTACCCGACCAACGACAACATCGCCGACGCACCGACGACCGTGGTCACCATCACCGTCGACGGGACGACCTACGCCCACGCCGCCTACGCCCTCGACCTGGAACCCGAGACGGACCCGGCCCGCCGTGCGCTGTCGGACTTCGTGGCGCTGATGACCGACCTGTCCGGGACCCTTGGCGACGCCGTCGGGACCGAAGAGCCGTACGTCGCCGACACCTACCTCGTCCAGGCCGAGGAGATCGACCCGGCCACGATGACGTTCGAGGTCGAGCCGACGATCGTCGACTGGCCGGCCGACGCACCGATCCGGTTGGCCGACGTCGGCGAGTGCGCCGAGGTCCCGGCGGCTGCCGTCGAGAGCGTCTTCGCCGACGCCACGCAGCTCACGTTCTTCGACGAGGCCGACGTGACCTACCAGGTCGCGGTCGTGCCGAAGTACGCCGGCCGAGCCTGCTGACCGGATCAGCCGCCCGGTGGGGTGTCGAGGACGGGGAGCAGGCTGGCCTCGAGCAGCGGTCGGAACCACGACGCGGCGACGGTCGACAGGTGGGTGCTGTCCCGGTACAGCAGGATGTCGCCGATCATCAGCGGACAGCCGGTGGGCGTGCACAGCCAGCTCGTCGTGTCGACGAACGTGCCGCCGACGTCCGTCGCCACGCGCCGCTCGACGTCGATCCGCCCCGTGGCGACGACGTCCTCCGGGACCGCCGCGCACTCGTTGGCCGAGCGGAGGTGGTTGGACAGGCAGGCCGCCGGGCCCGTCGACGACGGCGGGTTGTCGCCGAGCACCACCATGCGATCGCTGAGCGGCGCCAGCCGCGACATCGTCTCGGTGAACCCCGCCGACCAGTCGGCGTCGGAGTTCGGGTACCCCGACCACGCGCTGACCACCGTCAGGTCCGGTTGCTCGGCGGCGATGATCTCGAGCGCACGGTCGCGCCAGATCGGGCACGTCCGGGCCAGGGTGTTGGTCGGGATGCTGACGGCCGCCGTCGGGCACCCGCCCTTGACCAGCACCACGAGCTCGAACTGGCCGGCCTCGGCCATCTCGATCAGCGGCGGTGTCCACTGGGCGGCGTGCGAGTCGCCGAACAGCACCACCTTGGTCGGTGCCGCCGGATCGCCGTACCGGCACGGGTTGGGCTCCTCGACGACGCCGATGGCGACACAGTCGTCGCCGTACACCTGCGCCCGGTCACCCGTTGCAGTGTCCAACGACGGTCGCAGGTTCGTCGGCACGTCGGTGGCGGCCAGTCCGGTCGTCAGCACCTCCTGGTTCGACGCCACCAGCGCGGCCAGGTCCGTCCCGTCGAGCGGGGGCAGCGTCACCGGTCCGCCGGCGGCGGCGGTGGTCGACGGGGCCGCGGCCGCCGCCGGGACGGTTGCGACCGCCGCAAGTGGCGACGTCGGGTCGTCCTCGGTGGCCAGGACGGGAGCTGCCGCCACCCGGTCGGTCTCCAGTGCCGGGACCAGCGCACTCGAGGTCCACCCGACGATCAGGGCGAGCGCACCGAGGGCGGCGCCCATCGCCAGGCCGCGCGTGGGCCGGATGGCCAGCCACGACGAGTGGCGCACCGGGTTCTCGATGAAGCGCACGGAGAGCGCAGCCACGCCGATCGAACCGAGGACCACGGCGAGCCGCGTCGGCAACGGCAGCGGCCCGAACCGGGCCTCGGCCAGCACCAGCGCCGGCCAGTGCCAGAGGTAGATGGCGTAGGAATGGCGTCCCAGCCACTGCAGCACGGGCAGCCGCAGGACGCTGATCGGTCCGCGGCGATCCGCACCTGCACCACCGGCGACGATGACGAGCACCGTCGCCAGCACCGGCAGGAGCGTGGCCAGCCCCGGGAAGGCGGTCGACGTGTCGTAGGTCGCGACGGCGACGGCGATACCGAGGACGCCGAGCCATCCGAGCACGGCGCGGAACCCGGGCGACACGAGCACGATCGCGGTGCCGACGACGGCGAGCGCGGCACCGGCCAGCAGCTCGCCCATGCGCGTCGGCAACGTGAAGAAGGCCCAGGTCGGTGCGGCGTCGGTGAGCCACGCCGAGAGGGCGAACGACAGGCAGCCGATGCCGAGGATCAGCCCGAGCACGAACCGGCGGTACTGGCCGGGCCGGCGGGTGGCGGCGACCAGCAGCGCCGGCCACACCAGGTAGAACTGCTCTTCGACGGCCAGCGACCAGAAGTGCAGCAACGGCGACGGCGACGACTCCGCCAGCTGGGCGCCGAAGTAGTCGCTGAGCTGGTGGGCGAAGACGAAGTTGACGACGAAGGTGGCCGACGCTGCGGCGTCGACGGCCAGGGCCCGCTGGTCGAGCGGCGGCAGCATCCAGTGGGCGGCGATCACGGTGACGACCAGGACGAGGCACGACGCCGGCAGGAGGCGGCGGGCCCGGCGGGCCCAGAACGCCTTGAGGGAGATGGACCCCGTCGTCGCCAGCTCACGCAGGAGCAGGCGGGTGATGAGGAAGCCCGACAGCACGAAGAACACATCGACGCCGACGAACCCGCCGTCGAAGCCGGCGACCTTGGCGTGGAAGAGCAGCACGGCCACGACGGCCAGGGCCCGCAAGCCCTCGACGTCTGGGCGGAACGCGTTGTCGGCGACCCGGACCAGCGACAGCCGAACGGCGAGGCGGCGGATGACGAACTGCCCGGCCGGCCCCCGTGTCCGGGGCGCGGGAGAGAGACCGGTGATCGTCGACGTCACTCAGCGGGGACAGTACCCGACGGCCGTTCGGCCGATCGTGGATGGTGAGGCCCGGCGTGCCCGCCTTCGCAGCCGGCTCGTCGGCAGCCCCATCCTGTGGCTACACGCCCAGTTCGGTCGCCTTCGCCTCGATGCCGGGGCGCTCGGCACCGATCGTCGTCGACGCTCCGTGCCCCGTGTGCACGACCGTCTCGTCCGGCAGCGCCAGCAAGCGTTCCCGGATCGAGCGCACGATGGTCGGTTCGTCGCTGTAGCTGCGCCCGGTCGCCCCCGGCCCGCCGCAGAACAGGGTGTCACCCGAGAACACGGTGCCGTCGGCGTCGTCGTGGAAGCAGCAGCACCCTGGCGAGTGCCCGGGCGTGTGCAGCACGCGCAGCTCGTGGCCGCCGACGGCGACGACCTCGCCCGGCTGGGTGGCGTGATCCGGTGCTTCGCCCGGCCACACGACGTCCCACAGCATGCGGTCGGCATCGTGCAACCAGATCGGCGCATCGACGGCGTCGCGCAGCGGGACGGCGGCGTTGATGTGGTCGTTGTGGCCGTGGGTCAACACGATCGCCCGGACGCGCCGCCCGTTGACGGCGTCGACGATGGCTTGGTGGTCGTGGGCGGCGTCGAACACGACCAGCTGGCGGTCGTCGCCGACCAGCCAGATGTTGTTCGTCACCTCCCACTCTCCGCCGTCGAGGGCGAAGATCCCGTCGGTCGTGACGAGCTCGACGGGCATCGTCAATCGCTCCCTCGCGCTGCGTGGTTCGCTCGCACTAGAGCACCACGACGGAGCGCAGGACGTCGCCGGCCTCCATCTTGTGGAACGCCGCCTCGATGTCGTCGAGGCCGATCTCCTCGCTGACGAACCGGTCGAGATCGAGCCGCCCCTGGCGGTACAGGTCGATGAGCATGGGGAAGTCGCGCGACGGCAGGCAGTCGCCGTACCAGCTCGACTTCAGCGCGCCGCCCCGGCCGAACAGCTCGATGAACGGCAGCTCGATCACGTCGGTCGGACGGGGCACCCCGACGAGCACCACCGTGCCGGCGAGGTCACGGGCCTCGAACGCCTGGCGGTAGACGGAGGGGTTGCCGATGGCCTCGATGCAGACGTCGGCACCGAAGCCGCCGGTGACCGACTTGACGAACTCGACGGGGTCCTCGCGCGTGGAGTTGCAGGTGTGGGTGGCGCCGAACTCCTCGGCCCACGCCAGCTTGCGGTCGTCGATGTCGACGCCGATGATCGTCGTGGCGCCGGCCAGCGCGGCACCGGCGATCGCCGCGTCGCCGACCCCGCCGCAGCCGAACACGGCGACCGACTGGCCGCGGCTGACGCCGCCGGTGTTCATCGCCGCGCCGAGCCCGGCCATGACGCCGCAGCCCAGCAGTCCGGCGGCCGCCGGCGGGGCCGCCGGGTCGACCTTGGTGCACTGCCCGGCGGCGACGAGCGTCTTCTCGGCGAAGGCACCGATGCCGAGGGCGGGCGACAGCTCGGTGCCGTCCTCCAGCGTCATCTTCTGCGTCGCGTTGTTGGTGTTGAAGCAGTACCAGGGCTGGCCGCGACGGCAGGCGCGGCACTCGCCGCAGATCGCTCGCCAGTTGAGGACGACGTAGTCGCCCGGGGCGATGTCGGTCACGTCATCGCCGACGGCCTCGACGACGCCGGCCGCCTCGTGACCGAGGAGGAACGGGAACTCATCGTTGATCCCGCCCTCGCGGTAGTGCAGGTCGGTGTGGCACACCCCGCAGGCCTGGATCTTCACCACGGCCTCTCCGGGGCCGGGATCGGGGACGACGATGGTCTCGATGCTCACCGGCTCGCCCTTGGCCCGGGCCACGACGCCGCGTACGTGTTGTGACATGGCCGCCATGATGCCCGCTCGCCCCCTCCCCGCAGGTTCTCAAGCGTTTTCAGTAGTCACAGATGGACACAAAGTGCGGTGAGAACCGCCGCACCCGCGGTGCTCCCAACTGTTCTGCCATTTCGTGTTCGCTGGTGAATACTGAAAACGCTTGAGAACGCGTGTCAGAAGAGGCGGAGGTCCTGGGGGGCGAGGCCGCGGAGGGTGTCGTAGTCGACCTCCACCCAGCGGTAGCCGCGGGCTTCGGCCAGCACCCGGGCTTGGGGCTTGACGACCTGGGCCACGAAGACGCCGCGCACCGCCCCGAGGGTGGAGTCGAGGTGCAGGCGCTCGATGTACCGGCCGAGCTGCTCGACCCCGTCGATCTCGCCGCGCCGCTTGACCTCGATCGCCACCACGTGCCCGTCGGCGTCGCGGCACACCAGGTCGATCGGCCCGATCGCCGTCGGGTACTCCCGGCGCACGAGCGTGAACCCGTCTTCGATGGCGTGCGGCGTGGCCGCCAGCAGCTCCTGCAGGTGGGCCTCGACACCGTCCTTCTGCAGGCCCGGGTCGAGGCCGAGCTCGTGGGTGGTGTCGGCGTGCACCTCGTGCAGGTTGATCGTCAGCTGCTCGCCCTTCGGGTTGGTGACGATCCACTGGTCCGGCCCCTCGAGCAGCACGTTCGGCGCGTTCATCCAGTTCAACGGCTTGTACGCCCCGCCGTCGGCGTGGATCGCCACGCAGCCGTCGGCCTTGACCATGATCAGCCGCCGAGCTGCCGGCAGGTGGGCGGCGAGCCGTCCGGCGTAGTCCACGGAGCACGTGGCGATCACGAGGCGCACGGCGGCCGACGATACGTCGGGGAGAGGTCGGGGTCAGTGGCTGCGCGGGAGGCCGAGGACGTGCTGGGCGACGTAGGCCAACACGAGCTCCTGGCTGATCGGGGCGATGCGCGGCAGGCGGGCCTCTCGGAAGTACCGCTCGACGTGGTACTCCCGGGCGTAGCCGAACCCACCGAACGTCTGGACCGCCCGGTCGGCGGCGAAGAACCCGGCCTCGGCGGCGAGGTACTTGGCCAGGTTGGCCTCCTCGCCGCACGGCGCGCCGGCGTCGATGAGCTCGCCGGCCTCGCGCACCATCAACCCGGCCGCCCGCAGCTTGGCGTGGGCCTCGGCCAGCGGGAAGGCGATGCCCTGGTTCTGCCCGATCGGCCGATCGAACACGACCCGCTCGCGGGCGTACTCGACGGCCCGGCGCAGCGCCGCCCGCCCGATGCCGAGCGCCTCGGCGGCGACGAGGATGCGCTCGGCGTTGAGCCCGTCGAGCAGGTAGCGGAACCCGTGGCCCTCCTCGCCGACCCGGTCCTCAACGGGCACCACCACGTCGTCGTAGGTCGTCTCGCACGACGCCACCGCGTTGCGGCCGAGCTTGTCGATCGGCCGGGCATCGACGCCGGCGGCGTGCCGATCGACGAGGAACAGCGTCATCCCGTCCGTCGGCCGGGCGCAGTCCTCCCGGCGGGCGGTGCGCGTCAGCAGCAGGATGCGGTCGGCCTCCAGCGCCTTGCTCGTCCACACCTTGCGCCCGTTGACCACGTAGTGGTCGCCGTCCCGCACGGCGCGGGTGGTGATACGCGACGTGTCGGTCCCCGCGTCGGGCTCGGTCACCCCGAAGGCGACGTGCAGCGACCCGTCGGCCACGGCGGGCAGGAAGCGCTGGCGCAGCTCGTCGCTGCCGTGCACGACGACGGGGTGCATCCCGAAGATCGACAGGTGGATCGCCGACGCGCCGTTCATGCAGGCGCCGGACGCCGCGACCTCCTCCAGCACCGCGGCGGCGTGACGGATGCCGCGCCCCCGCCGCCGTAGCGCTCGGGGATGGCGATGCCGATCCACCCGCCCGCTGCCATCTCGCCGTAGAACTCCCACGGGAAACGGTGCTCGGCGTCGCACGCCGACCAGTACTCGTCGTCGAACGCCGTGCACACCGCGGCGACGGCGGCGCGGACCTCGGCCAGCTCCTCGGTGTCGTCCGCCGGGCGCGGCACGCTCAACCGGCGGACGCGACGACGCCGGCGCGCGCACCGGGCGCGTAGCCGTCGGCGGCCGTCCACGTGACGTCGCCGTTCACCACCACCGTGTCGACGCCGACGGAGCGGCGGATCCAACGCCTGCCGCCGCCGGGGAAGTCGTCCGAAGCGACCTCGGGGCCGCGGTCGATCGTGTCCGGATCGAAGACCACGACGTCGGCGGCGAAGCGCTCCTTCAGCTCGCCGCGATCCCGGAGACCCCAGATCGAGCACGGGTCGGCGGTCACCTTCTTCACCGCCGCCTCCAGCGAGAGCGCGCCGAGCTCGCGGACGTAGCGGGAGAACAGGAACCCGGTGTCGCCGTAGGTGGCGAAGGATCCGACATGGGCGCCCCCGTCGCTGGCCCCGACGTGGACCAAGGGGTGGGCCAGCAGCCCGCCGACGGCCGCGCCGTCGGAGTGGCCGATGCCGGCGCGCTGGAACCAAGTGCCCAGCTCCTCCTCGATCGACAGGTCGATCAGCAGCTGAGCCGGGGTCGTCCCCCGCTCCGACGCGATGTCGCCGAGCGTGCGTCCCACGAGATCGTGGTTGCGGTCGAGGGCGACGTCGCGCACCACGTAGGACGCCGGGTCCATCGCCGGGCCGGCGACGGCGGCGACGGCGTCGAGCCCGGCGGTGAGCACGGTCTGCTTGGCCGGGTCCGACAGCGCCTCGAGCTTCGCTGCGGCATCGCCCATCGACAGCACGCTCCACCAACCCGGGATGGCCAGGAACATGATGCTGCGCTGGGCCATCGTCCAGGAGATGTCGATCGGTCGGGTCTGCACCTGCGGCCACACGCGGGCGCCGTCGGCCCACACCCGCTCGACGGCGGCCATCACCCGGTCGGTGCTGTCCGGCGTGGCGGCGCTGTGGAACAGCGGTGAGAACGTCGTCGGGATGCCGAAGCGGATCGACAGCTCGGCGAGCATCTCGATCCGGCTGATCGTCAGGCCCGGGTCGAAGAACTCGTGGACGATCTGCAACATCCGTCCCCGCTCGGCCAGCACGCCGCACAGCGCCTCGAGCTCGGCGTGCTCGGCCCAGCGGCACGGCACCGGTTGCAGGTCGTCCTCGACGTCCACGTAGCTCGTCGACAGGCCGACGGCCCCGGCGTCGAGGCACTCGCGCAGCAGGCTGCACATCGTGGCCACCTCGTCGGCCGTGGCCGGGCGGCGCGGATCGTCCCCGAGCACGTACATCCGCAGCACGGAATGCCCGACCAGCGGGGCGATGTTCAGCGCCAGGTCGTCGCGCAGCGTGTCGAGCATCCCGTCGAAGCCCTCACCCCACCGCCAGTCCACGCCGACGTCGAACGCCGCCTCGGGCATCTCCTCGATCAGCCGGAACATGCGCGAGAACCGGTCGCGGTGGCCCGGGCGGACGGGCGCCATGCTCAGCGAGCAGTTGCCGGTGACGACCGAGGTGATGCCGTGCTCGACGGCGGGGAAGGCGTAGGGGTCGAACAGGAGCTGGGCGTCGTAGTGGGTGTGCGGGTCGACGAAGCCGGGCGCAACGACCAGGCCGGTGGCGTCGACGACGCGCGCCGCGTCGACGTCGCCGAGGCGGCGGCCGACGCTGGCGATGCGGCCGTCGTGCACGCCGACGTCGCCGGCGTACCGGGGCAGGCCGGTGCCGTCGATGATGGTGCCGTTGCGGATGACGAGGTCGAGCACGGACGCTCCTCTGGATCAGTTGATGGTCAGGTCGGGCCAGCGGCGGCCGGTGAGGTCGTCGATGGACATGATGTCGGTGCGCCGCAGCAGCCGCTCCAGCGCCTCCTCGTCGACGCTGATCGTCGAGTGGGCTCCGTTCGGGTGGCGCAGGCGCACGACCAGCTCGGCCCGGCCGTCGTGACCCGGACCGATGGACGTGCCGTCGACGACCGGCGCCTCGGCGTTCACGCCGGCGGCTCGGTGTAGACGACGTCGGTGCAGAGCAGCCCGTCGACGGGCGACAGCCGCAACGCGAGGTGCGGGTTCCACGCCTGCAGGAGTCCGGCGCCGTTCTCCCGGTCGGGCAGGGCGCGGCTGGCGATCAGCTCCAGCGAGTCGCCGGGACGGGGGAACACGTAGGTCCGGGTCCGGAACGAGCGGTCCATCGACAGCAGTCTGGTCCGACACGGTCGTCGACGGCGATCTGGGCACGTCAGCGGTTGCGCATCCGGTGCTGGATCAGCGCCCGGCGGGCCTGCAGCTCGCGGTGGGTCAGCCGCTCCGTGCTCTGGTCGACCCCGAAGCTGGCCTTGACGCCGGTCAGGTCGACCTCGACGCCGTCGATGCCGAGCTCCCGCCCGAGCTGCTCGCCGTGGCGCTGGGCGAACAGCACCGAGATGTTGGCGATCTCGCCGAGCAGGTCGAGATCGGGTGCCAACCGAGCGATCGCGCCGTCGAGGAACACCAGGTTCTTGACGTACAGCATCAGCTCCTTGGGCATCCGCGCCCCGTAGCCGAGCAGCGCCTTGACGACGCGCTGGACCTCCTGGACGAGCTGGTCACCGGTCAGCGTCGTGGGGTCGACCGGCGTCTGGTCCAACCCGAGATCACGCACGACGGCGCGCAGGTCGGTGTCGTGCGGCAACGCGCCGAGGTCGCGCAGCGCCGCCATCTGGCCCATCAGGTCGTTCGTCGTCGCGCTGAGCATCAGGCGCAGGAAGGCGACACGACGCTCGTCGGTCAGCCGGCCGACGATCCCGAAGTCGAGCAGCGCCGTCCGCCCGTCGGGCATCACGAACAGGTTCCCGCCGTGGAGGTCGCCGTGGAACGTCCCGGCGATCATCGCCCCTTCCATCAGGGCGACCATCGCCGTCCGCACGACGCCCTCGGTGTCCACGCCCGCGCCGCGCATGCCTGCCACGTCGTCGAACTTGAAGCCGTCGAGCCGCTGCATCACCAGCACTCGCTTCGTCACCAGCTCGGGATGGGGCCGGGGGACGACGTAGCCCGTCTGGCCGAGGTCGTGGAGCATGGCGGCGACGTCAAGCATGTTGGCCGCCTCGACGCGGAAGTCCAGCTCCTCGACGATGGTGTCGGCGAAGAGCTCGACCAGCGCCGGCGGGTTGGCGAGCGCGCTGACGGGGATCCGTCCGACGAGGTGCGGCGCCAGCCACGCCATCGCCCGCAGGTCCGTGTGCACGAGGCGCGCCACGGACGGGCGCTGGACCTTGACGACCACCTCCTCGCCCGAGCGCAGGCACGCCGCGTGCACCTGAGCGATCGACGCGGCAGCGAGCGGCTTGCGTTCGAATGACCTGAAGACCTCGTCGAGCGGACGGCCGAGGTCCTCCTCGACGGTGCGCTGGACGTCGGCGAACGACTCCGCCGGCACCTGGTCCCGGCACCGCTTGAACTCCTCGACCAGCTCGGGTGGGAACACGCCGTCGCCGGACGAGATGATCTGGCCGAGCTTGATGAAGGTCGGTCCGAGCGCCTCGGCGCCCACGCGCAGGCGCCGGGAGAGGTCGGCCACGCTGCCAGCTCCCGCCTCGGGCACCGCGCCCCGACGCTGCGCCGTGCGCCGATGCCACAGCCACGGCGCCACGGCGGCGGCCAGCCGGGCGGTGACCACCACACCGCGGCGACCGGGGGGCAGGCGGCGCGGCTCGATCAGATCGGGCACCCGACGGCGGGCGTCGGCGCGCTCCCGGTCGGCGACGCTGCGCCAGGACAGCGCGTCGCGGTCGAGCACCCAAGGCGCAGTCTCGGCGAACGCGCCCCACTGCAGATCGGGTGGGTGCTCGTCCACGCTCGGCATCGCCGTCCATCATGGCGGCGGCGGGATGCGTCGACCACGTCGTCACGGCGAGGGGCCGGGCCATACGGTCCCCGTGATGGGTGTCGAGGCGCGACCGGTCCCGTTGGCCGCCGCACCGGAGCCCCCCGTCGAGCTGTTCGGCCGGCTCATCGAGTACAAGTTCGTCGTCGCCGCCGTCTTCGTGTCGGCGCTGTTCCTCGACATCCTCGACGTGACGATCGTCAACGTCGCCCTGCGCACGATCGGCGAGGAGTTCGCCACCGACGCCATCGACTGGGTCGTCCTCGGATACACGCTCTCGCTGGCGGTCTGGATCCCGGCCAGCGGTTGGTTCGGCGATCGCTTTGGTACGAAGCGAGTGCTGCTCACCGCGCTCGCCCTGTTCGTGATCGGTTCGATGATGTGCGGCTTCGCCCAGTCGATCGGCCAGCTGATCGCGTTCCGGATCGTGCAGGGGATCGGTGGCGGGATGCTGACGCCGGTCGGCGTGGCGATGATGTTCCGCGCCTTCCCGCCGATCGAGCGAGCGCGGGCGGCCACGATCGTGATGATCCCGACGCTGGTCGCCCCGGCACTCGGTCCGGTGCTCGGTGGACTCCTCACGGACACCGTCGGCTGGCGGTGGATCTTCTTCGTCAACGTCCCGTTCGGCATCGCCGCTCTGGCCTTCGGCGTGCGCGTCCTGCGCGAGCACACCGAGCCGACGGCCGGAGGCTTCGACGTCCCCGGGTTCGTCCTGTCCGGGTTTGGGCTGGCGGGGATCGTCTACGCGTTGAGCGAGGGGCCGCGGGTCGGCTGGGACGACCCCTGGGTGCTCGGTCTCTGGGTCGCCGGCGCCGCGTCGTTCGCCGCCCTGGTGTGGGTGGAGACCCATCGGGAGGCGCCGATGCTGGCGCTGCGCCTGCTGCGTGACCGGCTGTTCCGCAGCACGAACATCGTCATGGCGTTCGGCATGGCCAGCTTCCTCGGGCTGACCTTCGCCATGCCGCTGTACCTGCAGTCGCTGCGCGGCCTGTCGCCGCTCGACGCCGGGCTGACGACGTTCCCGCAGGCGGTCGGCATCCTCGTGTCGTCACAGATCTCGGGTCGGATGTACCCCCACGTCGGGCCGCGCCGGCTGATCGTCGGCGGGATGTTCGCCGCCGCCGTCGCCAGCTGCGGCTTCCTGTTCATCGACCTCGACACGGACCTGTGGGTGATCCGGGGGCTGATCTTCGCTCGCGGTCTCGGGATGGGGTTCACGTTCGTCGCCATCCAGGCGGCCAGCTACGCCCGCATCGCCCCGGCCGACAACGGCCGCGCCTCGGCCATCTTCGCCACCCAGCGGCAGATGGCGATCGCCGTCGGCGTCGCCGTCGTGGCGACGATCCTGTCGAGCTTCACGACCCTGAGCGGCGTGCCCGTCGATGTGCAGCGGGCGCTCGAGGGGTACCACTGGGCGTTCGCCGTGTCGGCCGCGCTGGCGTTCGTCGCCGGGCTGTTCGCCCTGACGATCCGCGACTCGGACGCCGCCGACTCCATGCACGCGCGGATCGACCGCCGGCCGGTGGCGCAGTAGTTCCCGAGCGTTCGTGACGCAGCGCGCGTGACACCCCAGGCCGGCCTTGCCCGGCCCAGGCCGAGGAGCGGAGTCTTCGGAGCGAGCGAGGCCATCAATCGGGCTGATCGAGGCCGGTGGCGACGAACGACACGAGCTTGCCCCGGCCGGCGCGGGTGAAGCGCAGGTGGGTGCCGTCGGCGTCGAGCTCGCAGGCGGCCAGGAACACGGCCTGGCGGCGCAGCATGGCCGCCAGCACGCCGGCGTCACCGGGCGCCTCGCCGTGGCCGGTGACGGCGGTGCCGTCGGCGAAGCGAATGCGCACGGTCTGCAGCCCCGGCACAGGTTCTACGACCCGCACCGGCACCCGCTTGACGATCAGCGGCCGCAACCGCCGCGCCAAGAGCTCGTCGCGCCGGCGCACCTCGTCGGGGTCGAGGGCGTCGAGGCGCGACGCGACGTCACGGAGCTCAGCCGGATCGAGCGTCGCCCCGAGCGGCCGTGGCCGTGGTGCCCGCACACCGCCCGAACGCATCCGGACGACGAGTCCGAGCACCAGGCCGCACGCCACGGCCACAGCCAGGACGGCGACGGCGAGCCACACGACGCAGCTGCCCCCGCCGTCTGGCGGTCACTCCGCGCCGTGGGCGTGGTCGCACCATCGCTCTTCGCCGGCGGCGACGCTCCCCGCACCGACGCCTTCGAGTGCGGCGAACGGCCCGCACTCGTTGGGTTCGATCCACACGTGGATCATCGGCGACTGGGCCCGCACGACCTTCGGGGCCAGACATTCGCCGTTCGGTTCGCGCAGACCGGCCACCTGCGGTGCGACCGGGTCGGCGGTGAAGCACAGGTTGTCGTGGACGTGCCATTGCATGAGGGCGCCGCCGTAGTCCTGCACGTCCTCCAACTTGACGTCGTCGGGGAGCATGTACATGGCCGACACGAGGCGCTTGCTGCCGTCCGGCTGCGGCTCGTACACGAGGCTCTCCGGGAAGTCGGGGTCGAGGTAGGTGGTGTCGTTGATCCAGTTCCAGTTGATGTAGTGCTCGTGACCCGTGATCCCGTCGCCGATCGAACGGAAGCCGGAGGCCTCGGCGAAGGCCGGGTCCTTCCACTGCCCGAGCTGGGTGACCGTGTTGGCAACGACGTTCTCGGCGAACGCCTGCTGCTGCGGAGTGACACCGGCGACCCCGGACAGGTCGATGGGCAAGGCCGGGTCGTACGGGGTCGTCTCCGTGGCCGCCGCCTCGTGGTCGGCGTGGTCGGTCGCCGCCGCGGCGTCCGCGCCGCCCCCGCCGCCGTGGTCGTGGGAGCAGACGTCGGTGCGCTCCCCGTCATCGCTGGCCTGGCCGGCCCCGTGGCCTTCCAGCGCGGCAAACGGGCCGCACTCGTGCGGGGCGATCCACACGTGGACCATCGGGTTGTCGCCGCCGGCGTGAATGGTCAGCGGCGGGCACTTGCCGGCGATGTCGGTGACGCCGACGACCCTGGGCACACCGCCCTCGTCGAGCCCCCAGCAGAGGTTCTCGTGGACGTGCCACTCCATCAGGGGTCCGCCGTAGTCGACGAGACCGGGGTCGTCGACGGCGGTCTTCTTGGCCATGAACATCGCCGACACGAGCGTGCGCTGCTCGCCGTCGACGGCGTAGACGAGCGACTCGGGCTTGGTCGGGTCGAGGAAGGCGTCGTCCTGGATGTAGCCGATGTTGATGTAGTGCTCGTGGCCGGTCCTGGCGTCGCCGATCGACCGGTAGCCGAGTGGCGGCAGCGTGGAGACGTCGGCGAACTGGGGCAGCTCGGTCAGCGTGCGCTGGACGAGCGCCTCGGCCCGTGCCTGCTGGTCGGCGGTGACCCCCTCGACGCCGGAGAAGTCGATGGGGTCGGCCGGATCCCACGCCCGCGGCCACGCCGCGGCGGCCGACTGCACGGCGGCCTGCTCGGCGTCCGTGTCGGCGGTCTCGGTCTCGGTGTCGGCCTCAGCGGCGTGCTCGTCGGCGTGTTCGTCGGTCGCCTCGTCGCCGTGGGCGTGGGCGGTGGTCTCAGTGGCGCCGGCCTCGGCGGCTGTCGCTTCGTCGCCGTGGGTGTGGGCGGTGGTCTCGGTGGCGCCCGCCTCGGTCGCTTCGTCGCCGTGGGCGTGGGCCGTCGTCTCCGTGGCACCGGCGGCCGAGGCGGGTTCGGCCTCGGTGCCGTGGTCATGGCCGGCGGCGGTCTCGCCGTGATCGCTGTGGACGTGCGTCGCCGCGCTGAACATGGCGGCGACGGCGACGGCACTGATGGCCACGGACGGCAACGCCACGCCCAGCCCGCGAAGCGCAGGCACCGCGGCGGGGCGCCTGACGGCGAGCAGCGCGCCGATCACGGCGATCGCGCCCAGCGCAGCGCACACGGTGTCGGCGAACTGTGGCGCTTCCGACTGCTCGAGCCCGCCGATCCACGAGATGCCGGTGATCCTCGTCGTCGCCCAGGCCGCCACGGCGCCGGCATTCACCAGCGCGGTGCCGGCGGCAACGAGCCGCCACTCCCGGCGCAGCAGCAGCGCCAGCCCGGCGCCCAGCTGCAACGCGGCGACGGCGACGAACAGGCGCGACAGGGTGACGTGTTCGGCATGGATGCCGGCGGCGGCGGCGTGCACGGCGCCGGCACCGATCGAGGCCAGTGCGCCCACCTGCGCCGCGCCGACCCGACCGCTGATCCCCTCGTCCATCAGTGCGACTCCTTGCACTCGCGACACCGTCAGGAGCGATCTACCCCCGAGATGTGACGTCCGTGTGAGCGCTGTGACGCGCCCACGTGGCCACGAGCTTACGCCCGGTAATCAGAACCTCGGGGGTCGGGCGTCGCGGAACGCCGCGATGCCCTCGCGGTACTCCGCCGTGGCCATCGCCTCGCCGAGCAACCGGCGGGCCTCGACCAGTGCGGCGCCGACGTCGTGGCGGCGGAGATCGGCGTAGAGCTGGCGCTTTGTCGTGCGCAGGGCCGCTGGACCGACGGACGAGGCGAGCTGGCGCCCGTAGGCCCGGGCCGCGGCCAGCGCCTCGTCGCCCGTCGCCAGCACGTCGTTCCAGCATCCCCATCCCGCCGTCTCGGCTCCCGTCACGGCACGGCCCGACAGCAGCAGGTCGGCCGCCCGCGTCGCCCCGACGAGGCGGGGCAGGATCCAGCTCAGGCCGTACTCGGCCGGCAGACCGAGCCGTGGTGCGGCGGTGGTCACCTTGGCCGTCGCGCTGACGAAGCGCAGGTCGCAGAACATCGCCACGGCGAGGCCGACCCCGGCGCAGGCGCCGTTGATGGCGGCGATCGTGACGAACGGCAGGCCGAACTGGAACGCGAAGTCGTGGTCGAGCTCGGTCGGGACGTCGTGGCCGAACGACGGCGGCGGCCCGTCGGACGGCGTCCCGAGGCCGTCGTCGTAGGCGCCTCGAGTGGCGTGGCCGGCCAGCGCGTCGGCGTCACCGCCGACGCAGAACGCCGGTGGGGTGCCCGTCACGATGACGACTCGCACGTCGTCGTCATCGGCCAGGTGGCCGAGGATCCAGCGGTATTCGCTGTGCATGCGGCCCGTCCACGCGTTGTGGCGGTGCGGCCGGTGCAGCCACACGGTGGCGACGCCTGCGTCGAGCTCGTAGCGCGTCGCCTTCAGGTCCACATCACGGCCCCCACAGCGCGTCGAGCACGGGTGCCGCCCACTCGGGCCGGCAGACGATGAAGTCGGGGAGCCACGGGTCGCGGTGGTTGTACACGAGCGGCGAGCCGTCGATGCGGCTGGCGTGCAGCCCGGCGGCCAGCGCCACGGCGGCTGGAGCGGCGGAGTCCCACTGGTACATGCCGCCGTCGTGGACGTAGATGTCCGTCTCGCCGCTGACGACAGACATCGCCTTGGCGCCGGCCGAGCCGATGCGCACCGGCTCGGCATCGAGCGCGTGGGCGACGACGGCGGCGGCGTACGGCGCACGGTTGCGAGAGGTGACCAACCGCGGGCGGGTGCGGTCCGAGGGTGGCAGGACCGGCGCCGGCTCCGTGGCGAACACGGCGCCGACCGCAGGCAGGCTCACCGCCGCGGCGACGAATGCCGAGCCAGCCCACAGCGCCACGTGCACCGCCCAGTCGGGTCGACCCAGCTCACCGAACTCGCGGGTCCCGTCGAGGGGATCGATGATCCACACCCGCCCGCCGCCGAACCGGCGGGGGTCCTCCAGGCCCTCCTCGGACAGCACGGCGTCGTCCGGGCGCAGCCGGCCGAGCTCGTCGGCGAGAAATCGCTGGCTGGCCGTGTCGCCGCCGTCCATCACCTGCCACGGCGGCGCCCCGGCCTCGACGAGCCGGCGGCGCACGTCGAGCAGCCCGATGCCGGCCTGGGTGGCCAGGCGCACCGCCAGCTCGGCGTCGGTCTCGGCCGGCGCTTCGCCTGCGGCTGCCGTCACGCCGCACCTGATGCGACGAGCGCGTCGAGGGCGATGCCCACCATCTCCTCGACCGCCGAGGTGACGACGTCGCGGCGGGGGTCGTAGCCGGACATGTCGTCGTCGCCAGCGGCCAGCGGGTTGCCGTCGACGGTGAGGATGGCGCCGGCCGCGACGCCGTGCAGGCCGGCGGTCACGAACAGGGCGGCGCACTCCATCTCGACGGCGACGACCCCGGCCCGCTGCCACATCGGCAGCGCGCTGCCGAGGACCTCGTGCGGGTAGAACACGTCGCTGCTCAGCACGATCCCCTCGACGACGTCCCGGCCGGCGGCGGCCGCAGCGGCGCGGAGGGCGACGACGACGTCGACGTCGGCGACGGCGGGGTACGCCGCGGGGACCAGGTGATTGGTCAAGCCCTCGTCGCGCGCCGCGGCGCGGGCGATGACCAGCGCGCCGTCGAGCACGTCGGGCTGCATGCCGCCCGTGGTGCCGGCGCGGACGATCCGCTCGACGCCGGCGCGGCAGAGCTCCTCGAAGCACACCGCCGCGCCGGCGCTGCCGACGCCGTGGGAGATGACGCCGATGTCGACGTCGCGGTGGCGGCCGGCGAACAGCGCGTACTCCCGGTTGCGGGTTACCTCGTGCCCGCCGGCGAGCCGCCCGGCCACCAACTCGGCGCGCGCGGGGTCGCCGACGACGAGCATCGAGCGCGGCACATCGCCGGCGCGCACCCGCAGGAGCGGCAAGACGTTGTCCGGGTCAGCCCGCATCAGCGTCGAGTCACGCCCCAACGCCTCGGATGCGCACGACGACCGAACCGTTTGGCCCATGCCGCAGTGAGCGTGAGCGCCCAGGCCGGCCTTGCCCGGCCAAGGCTTGGCGAGCGAAGCGAGCTCCCGGCAGGTGCGCGCGGTCTCACAGCGGACGGAGTCTTCGGAGCGAGCGAGGCCATCGACTCAGCCGGCCAGCTTCTTGTACTTGATCCGGTGGGGCTGGTCGGCTGCGGCACCGAGCTCCTTGTGCCGCCACGCCTCGTACTCGGTGAAGTTGCCCTCGAACCACCGCACTTGGCTGTCGCCCTCGAAGGCCAGGACGTGGGTGGCGATGCGGTCGAGGAACCACCGGTCATGGCTGATCACGACGGCACAGCCGGGGAAGCTCTCGAGACCGGTCTCCAGCGCCCGCAGCGTGTCGACGTCGAGGTCGTTGGTGGGCTCGTCGAGCAGCAGCACGTTGCCGCCGGACTTGAGCAGCTTGGCCAGGTGCACGCGGTTGCGTTCGCCGCCTGACAGGTCGCCGACGCGCTTCTGCTGGTCGGCGCCCTTGAAGTTGAAGCTCGCCACGTAGGCCCGGCCGTGGATCTCCCGGTTCCCGATGCGCAGGTGCTCGACGCCGCCGGTGATCTCCTCGTACACCGTTGCGTCGGCGCGCAGGTCGTCGCGGCTCTGGTCGACGTAGCTGAGCTGCACGGTGTCGCCGATGGTGATCGTCCCGGCGTCGGGCGTTTCGTCGCCGGTCAGCATGCGGAACAACGTGGTCTTGCCAGCACCGTTCGGGCCGATGATGCCGACGATTCCCGCCTTGGGCAGGGAGAACGACAGGTCCTCGATGAGCAGGCGTTCACCGAAACCCTTGCGCAGCCCGTCCACCCGGATCACGGTGTCGCCGAGGCGCGGGCCGGGCGGGATGGCGATCTCCAACCGGAGGTCATCGGCGCGCGCCGCTTCGGCCTCGGCCTGCAACTTGTCGTAGGCGGCCAATCGGGCCTTGCCCTTGGCCTGGCGGGCCTTCGGTGCCATGCGCACCCACTCCAGCTCGCGCTGCAGCGCCCGCCTGCGGGCCTCGTCGCTGCGCTGCTCCCGACCCATGCGCTCCTGCTTCTGCTCCAGCCACGACGTGTAGTTGCCCTCGAACGGGATGCCCCGGCCCCGGTCGAGCTCGAGGATCCAGCGGGCGACGTTGTCGAGGAAGTACCGGTCGTGGGTGATGGCCACCACCGTGCCCGGATAGCCCTGCAGGAACTGCTCGAGCCAGTCGACGCTCTCCGCGTCGAGGTGGTTGGTGGGCTCGTCGAGGAGCAGCAGATCGGGGTGGCTGAGGAGCAGGCGGCACAGCGCGACGCGCCGCCGCTCGCCGCCCGACAACGTGCTGACGTCGGCGTCGTCCGGGGGGCAGCGCAGGGCGTCCATGGCGATGTCGACGTTGCGCTCGAGGCTCCAGGCGTCGGCGGCGGCGATCTTGTCCTCCAGCTCGGCCTGCAGGGAGCCGATCTTCTCGTAGTCGGCGTCCGGATCGGCCCACATGGCCATGACCTCGTTGTAGCGGTCGATGATCGACTGCACGGCGGCGACGCCGTCCATGACGTTGCCCTTGACGTCCTTGGCCGAGTCGAGCTGTGGTTCCTGCGAGAGGAAGCCGACGGTGAAGCCCGGGGTCAGCCGGGCCTCGCCGGTGAAGCCGTCGTCCAGCCCGGCCATCACCCTGAGCAGGCTCGACTTGCCGGCGCCGTTGGCCCCGATCACCCCGATCTTGGCGCCGGGGTAGAACGACAGCGAGATGTTCTCGAGAACGGTCCGGTCGGGCGGGTAGAAGCGTCCGAGGCGGTAGCAGGTGTAGATGAACTCGTGCGCCATGCGGCGCGCCACGCTACCGACGGCTCGTGTCCCCCCTGCCGGGCGTCAGGACACGAGGACCCACGCCCACATCTGCGACTCCTCGAAGTGCGGCGTGATGTTGCAGAGCACGAGGTACTTGCCGGGCTCCTCGAACGTGTACTCGAAGTCGGTCTCCACGCCGCCGAGGGCGATGCGCCCATCGGGATCGTTGAGGAACGGGAACGTCGCCGGGTTCGGCTCGATGTCCTTGGGGCGGATGCCCGGCTCGTACACGGCGACCTGGTGGAAGCCCTCCACGTCGAACTCGACGGTGTCGCCGGCCTCGATCCGGACGGCGCCCGGCTGCACGCGGTCGACAGCGTGGAACGAGTGGTCGTCCTCGCACGGGAAGTTGCAGCCGCTCCCCAGCTCGGGACGGCCGAAGCGCATGACGGCTGTCGTCTCCGCCGATGTCGCCGCCGGCCAGAGCAGCCCGCCGACGAGGACCAGGGCGGCGACGATGGACGAACGCCTGTGGAACTTGCTCATCTCTCTCCCTCCGAACCCCGCTGGAGCGGGGTGCCCGGAGCCAACGTTTGCACCCGGGCCAACGGGAGTGCAAGACCCCGCTCAGGGCACCTGGCCCGATGAGAGATGAGCGGTCAGCGACCGCTCATCGCTCACCTCGTCGGCGCTGGCCGTGCGGGCGGGACGATCGGCGGGACGATCGGCGTGACGCCGAGCCGGGGTGGTGACCATCACGGTCGTGGCCACGGCGTAGAGGATCAGGCCGGCGACGACGGCGCGGTTGAACCCGAACGACATCGAGATCAGGGTGGTCACCGAAGCGCCGAGCACGGAGAAGAACCCGTTGACCGCCCACGACCACGCCACGAGCCGGCCGCGGTCCTGGCCGGGTTCGGCGGTCGCTGCGGCGACCGCCTCCATCCCGGTGGGCAGGAACACGCCGAGCAGCAGGCCGACCGGGAACAGCAGCGCGATCACCGTGGCGATGCGGGCCCACTGCGGCCAGGCCAGTGCGACGTCGGTCAACGGCGTGGCGACGAGGAGGTAGGCGCCCGTGATCACGATCAGCGCGGCGGTCACCGCGGGCAGCCCGCCGGGGGGTCGCACGAGGAGGTGCGAGCACCGAGCCCCGACGGCGGTGGCGATGAGCAGGGTGAACAGGGACACCGACAGCGACAGGGTCGGGAACCCGAGCAGCAGCGAGAACCGCTGGATCATCGAGATCTCGATGAGCATGAACCCCAGTCCGAGCGACGCGAAGTAGACGAAGAAGCGCCAGCGGCCACGCACGCGCGCCATGCCCTGGCGCTTGCGGGTGGCGGCGAACGGCAACCAGAGCAGAACGCCGGCGATCACGATCGCCACCGCCACCAGGACGACGAGCAACCGCTCGCCGATGGCGATCTCGGTGTCTTCCAAGCCGCGCTCCCAGTTCGTCAGCACCGAGCTGAACGGCGTGAAGTGCCAGAAGAACGGTCGCCCGTCGTCGATCGCCGAGATGTCGTAGGCGTAACCGCCGACCAGCCGATCGACGTCGTCGTCGCTGCCGACGATGAGGTCGCCGATCAGCCCGGGTTCGGTCACCCCGCCGGGCTGGTGGAGGACCCGCGCCCCGGGACGTTGGCGACGCTCTCGGCGATCCGGGCGACCTGCGCCTCGTCGAACGGCTGCTTGGCGAGCAGGATCGTGCTCGCCCGGCCGATGTCGGAGTCGCTGCGCTCGACGATCAGCGTCGTGTGGCCGGCGAAGTCGTCACCGACCTCGTCCTGCAGGGCCTCGCGCGCCGTCACCAGGTACCGGGCAGTGCGCGTCGGCCGGGTGTCGAAGTCGAAGTCGCCGAATTGGGCGACCATCACCCCCGCCGGCGTGAGGTGGTCGAACGCCTCGGCGATCATCTCCTCCGTATAGAGGTAGCTCTCCGACAGCACGAACGCGCCGGACGTGGCGGCGTTGGCTGCGGCGTAGCTGTCCGGCGCCACGAACCAGATGAGGTCGTACTCCTCGTCGCTGCGGGCGAGGAACGTCCGCCCGTCCCCCTGGACGTAGTTGACCCGAGGGTCCTGCGTGATGTTGCCGGCGTACTCGGCCAGCGGACCCTCCAACAGGTCGACGGTGACCGGGTTCAATTCGACCGCATCGACTCGACCGACCCCGTAGGTCAGCGCGGCCTGGATCTCGTTGCCACCGGCGGCGCCGATGATCAGCAGGCTGGGGGCATCGTCCGCTGCTGCGGCGAACGGGATCTGGCGGCTGTCGGTGAGGAAGCGGTCGGTCGTGGCGGGCGTCCCGTCGTAGCGCCAGATCGCCGATCCCCACAGCCCGTCATGGTGCAGGACGTGCTGCTCGCCCACGCCGTTGAGGTCGCCGATGTTGACGGCGTCGACCCGGAACACGGCGCCCCAGTCGCCGGCCGCGACCTGGTCGCCGTCGCGCAGCGTCTTCGTCTCGTCGGCGAGGATGTCCAACCGCCCGGCGAGGAACGCACCGCCGGCGACGACGACCACGGCCAGCGCCCCGAGCACGAAGCGGCGGTCGGTGACCGCCGAGCCCAGCGGGCCGAGCAGAGCGAGCGTCACGGCGGCCACGAGGATCATCGCCGGCGGCCCGATCGTCGCCTGCAGCGGAACCGCGACGAGGCAACCCAGGGCCGCGCCGGTGAGGTCCCAGAAGTAGAGCCGTCGCACGTTGTCGACCTCGACGACGAACAGGGACGCCATGATCAGTCCGGCGGCGAAGAAGACGGCGGTCAGGGCCGTCGACAGCAGGAGCAGGCGCAGCAACTGTCCGATCGCGTCGGCGGCGGACCCGGCCCAGATGAGGTTGACGTTCGTCGGCAGCCGCGCCGCGACGAGGTAGCCGATGATCCCGCAGATGCCGGCCACGGGACCGACGACACGGATCAGGACCACCGTGTCCATGGACCGCAACCGCCGGGACAGCGCGACGGTCGCGCTCGCCGCCCCCAGCCCGAGCAGGGCCAGGCCGATGACGAAGTACGTGTAGTAGTAGAAGAGCTTGAAGGAGATCACGCGCGTGTAGGCGATCTCCAGGGTCAGGGTCACGAACCCGATGACGAACGCCGTGAGCAGTCGCACCCTCGATCTCGTGGCGGCCGTCGTCAACGTGCCCGTCCTCCTGCACATTCGCGAACGGCCGGCATCGGCGCTGGACCGTACCGGCGGATGCGGCCGGCGCGCAGCTTCACCGGTCGACCAGATCCGGATGGGTGGCGGAGAGGCGCAGCGCGATCGCCCCGGCGATCGGCTCGGGCAGGCGGTTCGACCCGGTGACGGCGTCGAGGAACTCGCGACCGCTGATCGCCAGCAGGTCGGCGTCGGCGACGACGACGATGCTCGCCGTGCGCGGGACCCCGCGCAGCAGCCCGATCTCCCCGAACCACTCGCCCGGTCCGACGCGGCGGATCTCACCCCGGTCGGCCATCGTCGCGGCGACCTCGCCGGAGCGCACGACGTACAGGTCGTCGGGCTCGTCGCCCTCGTGGAACACGGTGGCCCCAGCGGGGAAGCGCCTGGCGTCGGCCGTCCGGGCGATGCGCTCGCGTGCGGCGATGGTCGCCTCGGCGAAGATCCCGAGCGTGCCGAGTTCGGCGACGAGGGGTGCCAGTCGCTCCCGCTCGGCGTTCGTGCGGTTGGAGATCGCCCTCAGGGCAGGCACGAGCACGAGGGTCAGCGCCACCAGCGACCCGCCGCCGATCCAGAGCGTCGCCTCCAGGTTCAGCCCGGCGACCAGCAGCGGGGCGGCGATCATGCCGGCCAGCTGGGCGAGCGAGCCGCAGCTGTCCTGCAGCGAGTACACGCGACCGAGCAGCTCCTCGGGGCAGATGCGCTGCAGCAACGTGATCAGCAGGACGTCGAAGAGGATGTTGCCGAAGCCCTCGACGACCATCAGCGCGCCGGCGGCGACGGGGCTGGTGACGACGGCCAGCAGCGCGAGGGGCATCCCCATCAGCACGCCTGAGACGGCGAACAGCGACCCGGCCTCGCGCCGGCTGGCCAGCCACGCCGAGAACGGGATGGCCGCCATCCCCCCGGCTCCCATGCAGGCGTTGAGGACCCCGACGCCGTTGGCGCCGAGGCCGAGGCGGTCCTCGGCGACGAGCACGTGGACGACCTGCTCGATGCCGTAGGCCAGGAGCACACCGACCGAGAACACCGTCATCACGGCGAGGCCGGGCAGCCGCCCGAGCGCCTGGAAGCCGCCGACGAGCTGGGCCACCACGCGCCCGTGGTCGAGCGTGGCCGTCGTCCCGGCCCTCCGCCCACCGCCGACCGCGCCGACGCCGGCCACGAGCACCGCCGACGCGGCGAACGTGGCCGCGTTCACGGCGAAGGCGGCCGCCGTCCCCGAGATCGCGACCACGGCGGCGCCGAGGGCCGGACCCGCGAACCACGCCAGCTGCATGACGCTCGCCTCGGCGGCGTTGGCCGCCGCGAGGTCGTCGATCGGCACGAGGAGCGGGGTCGCCGCCACGCCGGCCGGTCGGTACGGCGTCGTCAGCGCGGCGACCAGTGCCGCCAGCGCGATGACGACGGCCGGCGATCCGTCGGCCGCCACGAGCACAGCCGCCACGACCATGACGGCGGCACGAGCGAGGTTGAGCACCACCATCAGGCGACGGCGATCGACACGGTCGGCGATCACGCCGCCGATCGGTCCGAGCAATGTGAACGCCGCCATCCGGGCGATGAACGACGCTGCGACCCAGCCCGCCGAACCGGTGCGGTCGATGAGGAAGACGACGAGGGCGACCGTCGAGAGGAACTCTCCGGTCGTGGCGACGGCGATGGAGACGAGCAGGCGGCGCCACGCTCGGTGTCGCCACGCCGATCGGAACGTGCCCACCTTGGCGGTGGGCTGGACGCCCGCGGTCAGTGGGCCGAGCCGTTGCTGGGCTGCTTGATCTTGTCGATCAGGTGGTTCGGGAGGAGGTCGTAGTGGTCGTGGACGGCGGCGAACGTGCCGCGCCCACCCGTCATCGACCGCAGGTCGACGGCGTAGCGCTGGATCTCCGCGGCCGGCACGAGCGCGACGATCTCGTGGTGGCCCGTGCCCAGCACGGACGTCCCGCTGACCCGCCCGCGACGCGAGTTGAGGTCGCCGAGCACGTCACCCTGGTAGCCCTCTGGCACGGTCACCGTCAGCACCGACACCGGTTCGAGCACCGCCGCGCCGGCCTTGGCCAACGCTTCCTTCAACCCGTGGGCGGCGGCCGAACGGAAGGCCATGTCGGAGGAGTCGACGGAGTGGAACTTGCCGTCGTAGCACTCGACGCGCACGTCGACGACGGGGAAGCCGTACACCCCGCCGGCGGCCATGGTCTCCTCGACGCCGCGCTGCACGGCGGGCAGGTACTGCTTGGGGATGGTGCCGCCGACGATCTTGTTGACGAACTCGGTGCCCTCGCCGCGCGCCGTCGGGCTGACCCGCAGGTTGGCCACCGCGTACTGGCCGTGCCCGCCCGACTGCTTCTTGATCTTCCCTTCGGCCTCGGCCGAGCCGACGACGGTCTCGCGGTAGGGCACTCGCACCGCCTCGGTCTCGACGTTGACGCCGAACTTGCGGGCCAGACGCTCGAGCGCCACGGCCAGGTGGGTGTCGCCCGTGCCCCGCAGCACCGTCTGGCCCGTCTCCTCGTTGCGGTCGACGACGAGGGCCGGATCTTCGCTGAGCAGGCGGGTCAGCGCGCCGGAGAGCTTGTCGTCGTCGGACTGCGTGATCGGGCGCAGCGCCAACCCGAAGACGGCCGCCGGTGGCTGCACGGCGCGCACGCGCACGGGTGAGTCCTTCGGCGCCAGCGTGGCGCCGGTCGCCGTGTCGCTGAGCTTGGCCACCGCCGCGAGGTCGCCGGCCACCACCTTGGTCGCCGCCAGGTGCTCCTTGCCGCGCAGGTGGAAGAGGCCGTGCAACCGCTCTTCGGTCCCGGTGGCGACGTTGACCAACCGGTCGTCGACAGCGATGGTGCCCGAGAGGACCTTGAAGAGGGAGACCTGACCCACGAACTGGTCGGCGACCGTCTTGAACACGTAGACGAGGGGCTTGGCGGCGGGATCGGCGGCCACCTCGACCTCGAGGCCGTCGGCCTCACCCCCAGCCCGGACGGTGGTCGGCCGGTCCGCCGGCGAGCACCCGAGGTCGCAGATGTAGTCGAGCAACCGGTCGAGTCCGACGGCGTTGGCCGCCGAGCCGACGAGCACCGGGAACTCGATGCCGTCGAGCATCTCGTGGGCCAGCGTGCGCTCGAGATCGGCGGTCGATGGCACCTCGCCCGACAGGTAGCGCTCGAGCTGCTCGTCGTCGCCAGCGACGATCTCCTCGACCAGTTCGTCGTGGCGCCGATGCTCCTCGTCGAGCACGTCGTCGGGGAGCGGTTCGGTGTGGTGGCGACCGTCGGGCTCGTACTCGAACCCCTGGTCGCTGAGCACGTCGGCGATGCCGTGGAACTTCTCCTCTTCGCCGAGCGGCAGCTCGAGCGCCACGAAGCCGGGGCCGAAGCGCGCCGACATGTCCCCGAGCACCTTGCGGAAGTCGGCGCGCGGTTTGTCCTCCTTGGTCACGAAGATGAGGCGGGGAATGCCGAGCTGGGCGCACTTCGCCCAGCAGGCCTCGGTCCCGACCTCGACGCCATCGACGGCGCTGACGACGAGGACGGCGAGGTCGGCGACCGACAGCGCGGCATCGACGTCGCCGGCGAAATCGGCGTAGCCCGGCGTGTCGATCAGGTTGATCTTGCAGGTCCTGTCGCTGTCGTCGCAGCTCCACTCGAGCGGCGCGAGCGCCAGCGAGAGCGACATCGTCCGCTTGGCCTCTTCCGGTTCCGTGTCGCACACGGTCGTTCCGTCCTCGACCCGTCCCGCCCGGGCGACCACGCCGGCGCGCACGAGCAGGGCCTCGACGAGCGTGGTCTTCCCGCTGCCGCCGTGCCCGATGACGGCGACGTTGCGGATGTTGTCGGTGGACGGTTGGTTCAAGGTTCGACCCCCCAAGGTGGTTCCCGGTGCCCCGCCCGGACTCTAGTGAGCAGGCCGCGGACGTCGTCCACGGCAGGATGGGGTCGTGGTGGACGGGGACGGAGCGCTGGAGCGCATCGGGCGGGCGCGCGCCGTGCGCTCGACCGCTGACGCCGCGGCGCTGTACCGGGACTGGGCGATCGACTACGACGCCGACGTGTTCGGCACGGCCGGGGTCACGGGCACCGGACCGGATCGCCGACCTCCTGGCGCGGCACGTGCCGGATCGCTCGGCCCCGCTGCTCGACCTCGGCTGCGGGACCGGGGCGGCGGGGGTGCGGCTGTCGGCACTGGGGTTCACCGCCATCGACGGGGTCGATCTCTCACCCGAGATGCTCGCCGTCGCGGCAGCCAAGGGCGTCTACCGGTCGCTCGTCGTCGCCGATCTGAACCGGCCGCTCCCGGTGAGGCCGGGGACGTACACCGGATCGGTGTCGGCGGGGACGTTCCGCGACGGCCACGTCGGGCCCGACGCGGTGCCCACGATCCTCGGCGCGCTGCGCCCCGGTGCCGTCATCGCCTGGACGATCGCCGACTGGGCGCCGTTCGCGCCGCTGGCCGAGACGTGGGACGTGCTGCACCTTGCCCGCGAGCCGATGCGCCGCGGCGGTGAGCCCGAGATGACCATGCTCGTCGCCCGAACGGGCTGAGCGCTCCGGAGCGCCCGGGGACCGACGGGTACCCTGGTCGACGTGACTGCGACCTCGTCGACCGGCTCTGCCTTCGGGACCAACTCTTGGTTGGTCGAGGAGATGTACGAGCAGTTCCGCGACGATCCGAGCTCGGTCGCCGAGGCCTGGCAGGAGTTCTTCGCCGACTACCGGTCGACGGTCCCGGGCCACGAGCCGCCGGCCCGCCCGGTGGAGGCTGATCTCGAAGATGCCGAGGCCGCGCCTGCGCCTGCGCCGGCACCCCGCGCCGCCGCACCGGCGCCGAAGCCGGCGGAGCCGACACCGGCGCCGAAGCCGGCGGTGGCGAGTCCAGGGCCCGCTCCCAAGCCGACGGCGGCGACCGACGCGCCGGGCACACCGATCCGCGGCGTCGCCGCCACCATCGCGGCGAACATGGCGCGCAGCCTCACCGTGCCGACGGCGACGAGCTTCCGAGAGGTGCCGGCCAAGCTGCTCGAGGTCAACCGCAAGGTGATCAACGGCTACCGCTCGCGCAGCGGCATGGGCAAGGTCAGCTTCACCCACCTGATCGGCTACGCCATCGTGCGGGCCATCGCCGACGCCGTGCCGAACCTGCGCAACACGTTCGTCGAAGGCGACGACGGCAAACCCCGCCTGGTGCGCAACGACACGGTCAACCTCGGGCTCGCCGTCGACGTCGACAAGGGCGACGGCACGCGCACGCTCGTCGTGCCCGTCGTGCGCGACGCCGACCAGCTCGACTTCGCCGGCTTCCTCGGCGCCTACGAGGAGCTGATCCGCAAGGTGCGGGCCAACAAGCTCACCGTCGAGGACTTCCAGGGGGCCAACGTCAGCCTCACCAACCCCGGCACCATCGGCACCGTCCAGAGCGTGCCGCGCCTGATGCCGGGCCAAGGTGTCATCGTCGGAGTCGGGCGCATCGACTACCCGGCCGAGTTCGAGGGGGCCGACCGCGCCAACCTGAGCGCGCTGGGCGTCAGCAAGGTCGTGACGATCACCAGCACGTACGACCACCGGATCATCCAAGGCGCCGAGAGCGGGCTGTTCCTGGCCAGGGTGCACGAGCTGCTGATGGGGGAGCACGAGTTCTACGACGACGTCTTCCACTCGCTCGGCATGCCGTACGAGGCCGTCAAGTGGCGGCCGGACGTCAACCCGATCGACCGGGAGGAGGCGATGCTGCACAAGCAGATGCAGGTCGCCACGCTGATCCGCGTCTATCGCGTGCGCGGCCACCTCATCGCCGACCTGGATCCACTGAAGTGGAAGGAACCGGTGATGCCCAAGGAGCTCGACCCGTTGACGTACGGGTTGACGATCTGGGACCTCGACCGCGAGTTCCTCACCGGTGGCGTGGCCGGCACCGAGAAGATGTCGCTCGGCGACCTGCTCGGCGTGCTGCGCAACGCCTACTGCCGCACCATCGGCATCGAGTACATGCACATCCAGGACACCGAGGAGCAGCGCTGGATCCAGTCCAAGGTCGAGGGGGCGGTGCCGACGTTCGACAAGGACGCCAAGCGGCGGATCCTCGAGCGGCTGAACGCGGCCGAGGCGTTCGAGAAGTTCCTCGCCACGAAGTACGTCGGCACGAAGCGGTTCGGGCTGGAGGGGTCCGAGTCGGCGATCCCGATCCTCGACGACCTGCTGTCGGCGGCGGCCGACTCGGGGATGGACTCGGCGGTCCTCGGGATGGCCCACCGCGGTCGTCTCAACGTCCTGTCGAACATCATCGGCAAGAGCTACGACGCGATCTTCCGTGAGTTCGAGGGGCACCTCGACCCGTCCTCGGTCCAGGGGTCCGGCGACGTGAAGTACCACCTCGGGGCGACGGGCAAGTACGTCAGCCCGTCCGGCGCCGACCTGCTCATCGAGCTGGCCGCCAATCCGAGCCACCTGGAGACGGTCGACCCGATCGTCGTCGGCATGGTGCGGGCGGCGCAGGACCAGATCGACCCGCCGGGCTCTTACCCGGTGCTGCCGATCCTGCTCCACGGCGACGCCGCCTTCGCCGGCCAGGGCGTCGTGGCCGAGACGATGGCGATGAGCGACATCACCGGCTACCGGGTGGGCGGAACGATCCACCTGATCATCAACAACCAGATCGGGTTCACGACGGCTCCCGAGTTCGCCCGGTCGTCGATCTACTGCAGCGACGTCGCGAAGACCGTCCAAGCACCGATCCTCCACGTCAACGGCGACGATCCCGAGGCCTGCGTGCGGGTGGCCCGCCTGGCCTTCGAGTACCGGCAGCGGTTCCACAAGGACGTCGTGATCGACATGTGGTGCTACCGCCGCCACGGTCACAACGAGGGCGACGACCCCAGCTACACGCAGCCACTGATGTACCAGGCGATCGCCGAGCACCGCAGCGTCCGCAAGCTGTACGTCGAGTCGCTGGTCAAGCGGGGCGACATCACGCTGGAGGAGGCCGAGCAGGCGCTGGACGACTTCCAGGGCAAGTTGCAGGTCGCCCTCGACGAGACGCGGGCGCAGTCACCGGGCGCGATCAAGGCGGCCAAGCCACCCCAGCCGGCCGGCGTGCTGCCGCACCTGGCGACCGGGGTCGACCGGGCCGTCCTCGATCGCATCTTCCAGCGCCTCACGACGTACCCGGAGGGCTTCGTCGTCCACCCCAAGCTGGCCCGCCAGTTCGAGGCCCGCTCGAAGCTGTACGAGCAGGGCGAGGTCGAATGGGCCACGGCCGAGGCCCTGGCGTTCGGGTCGCTGCTCCTCGACGGGCACAGCGTGCGGCTGGCCGGCGAGGACTCGCGGCGGGGCACGTTCAGCCACCGCCACGCGGCGCTCGTCGACAATGTGAACGGGCGTCCGTGGGTGCCACTCGACGACCTCGGTGCAGAGGGCCGGTTCTGGGTCTACGACTCGTTGCTGTCGGAGTACGCCGCGCTCGGGTTCGAGTACGGCTACGCGCAGCAGAACCCGACTGCGCTGGTGCTGTGGGAGGCGCAGTTCGGCGACTTCATCAACGGCGCCCAGGTCATCATCGACCAGTACCTCGTCGCCGCCGAGGACAAGTGGGGCCAGCACAACGGGCTGGTGCTCCTCCTGCCGCACGGGTACGAGGGCCAGGGTCCCGAGCACTCGTCGGCGCGCATCGAGCGGTTCCTGATCCAGGCCGCCGAGGACAACATCCAGGTCTGCAACGCGACGACGGCGGCGCAGTACTTCCACCTGCTGCGGCGCCAGGTGTACACGGAGCGGCACACCCCGCTGATCGTCTTCACGCCGAAGCAGGGGCTGCGGATGAAGCAGACGAGGTCGCCGATCGACGAGCTGACCACCGGGTCGTTCCAGGAGATCCTCGACGACCCGTTCGTCACCGACGCCGACGCCGAGAAGGTGCGGCGGATCGTGTTCTGCACCGGCAAGGTGGCGTGGGACGCGATGGCCCAGCGTGACGAGCGGAGCGCACCCGTGGCCGTGGTGCGCGTCGAGCAGGTCTACCCGTCACCGATCGAGGCGCTGACGACGCTGCTCGACCGGTACCCGAACGCGCGGGAGCTGGTCTGGCTGCAGGAGGAGCCCGAGAACATGGGCGCCTGGAGCTTCGTCGAGCGCCGGGTGTGGCGGATCAAGGAGCGCGGCTACGACCTGCGCCACGTCGCCCGGGTCGAGTCCGGCAGCCCGGCCACCGGGTCGAAGACGATCCACGACCAGGAGCTGGCCGACCTCATGGACGAGACCTTCCAGGGCCTCTAGCCCGCCCCACCCTCCCAACTGGGCGCGGACCTTCCCAAACCCCGATCTGGGCGCGCTGAGCGCCGGATCCGGTGTCGTACGCGCCCAGATGCGATCAGCAGACCACGGCCGGAACGAAACCCTCGGATGGTCAGGTGAGGTCGAGGGCGAGGGTGGTGCTCAACTCGGCGAGGGCGGCGGCGGGATCGTCGACCTTGATGGTCGTCATGCCGAGCTGGCGGGCCGGCTTGAGGTTGATGCCGAGGTCGTCGAGGAAGACGCACTCGGCGGGCTCGACGCCGAGCCGCTCGCAGGCCAGCGTGTAGAACCCCGGCTCGGGCTTGCGCACCCCGACCTTGCTCGACTCGAGCACCAGGTCGAACCGCGCCATGACCGCCTCGACGTCCGGTCGGGCGGCGCCGCCACCGGCGACGTTGTTCGTCAGGCACGCCGTCGCCAGCCCGGCCGCCTTCACCCGATCGAGCGCCACCACCATCTCGGCGCGCACCTCACCGGCCAGCAGGGCCAGCACGTCGGCGCCGGGGACCCGGTGGCCGAGTGCCTCGGACTCGGCGGCGAACGCGGCGTCGAACTGCTCGGCGTCGATCTCCGAGCGTTCGAGCCGGGCCCACGCGTTGGTGTGCGGGTCAGTGGCGTTGACGGACCGGATGAAGTCCTGCGGCACGCCGTGCTCGGCCTCGTAGTGGCGGAACGCCTCGAAGGGGCTGGACAGGATCACGCCACCGAAGTCCCACAGCACCGCCCGGATCACGAGCGGCGATGGTAACGACGGCGAGCTGTCGCTCGGCCGGTCACGACGGCGAGCTGTCGCTCGGCCCTACCATGGGCGGCCGAGCGCCCGACCGTCCGTCGACGCCAGAAAGCGACTGACCACTCCACCTCATGACTGCATCAAAGGCGGGCACCACCGACGTGGTCGTCGTCGACGGTTCGAACATCGCCACGGAGGGCCGATCGGCCCCGAGCTTGACCCAACTCAACGACGCCGTCATGGCGTTCCGCGAAGAGTTCCCCGACGCCATGATCACCGTCGTCGTCGACGCCACGTTCGGCCACCGCATCGACAAGAAGGAGGCGGAGGAGTTCAACACCGCCGTCGCCCACAACGAACTGGTCGCCCCGCCGGCCGGAGCGATCGGCCGGGGTGACGCCTTCGTGCTCAGCATCGCCAACAAGGTCGGTGCCCGCATCCTCAGCAACGACTCCTTCCAGGAGTTCCACGGCGACTACCCGTGGCTGTTCGACGAGGGCCGCCTCATCGGCGGCAAGCCCGTGCCGTTCGTCGGCTGGGTCTTCGTCTCCCGGCTGCCGGTCAAGGGCCCCACGAGTCGCAAGGCGCAGCGGGCCGCCCGCGACGCCAGGCCCGTCCGCCGGACGGCGAGCAAGGCGGCCAGCCTGCCGATGCCGGTGCCGTCGGCGCCCCCACCCGGTGTCCGCCGCGCCCCGAGTCCGCATGCGGCCGCGCCAGTCGATCCGCCCGCGGCGGTCGCCGAGGTCGAAGACGCGCCCCGCCCGGCCGGATCGCCGGTCAACGACGTGCTGCCGTTCCTCGACTTCGTGGAGCACCATCCGATCGGCAGCAGCGTGAACGGAGTCGTCGAGTCATACTCCTCGCACGGCGCCTACGTGTCGATCGGCGACGCCCGCGGGTACGTGCCGCTGCGGATGATGAGCGAGCCAGCGCCGCGCAGCGCCCGTGAAGTGATGCGCGTCGGCGACGCCGTCACGTTGGTCGTCACGAGCTTCGCACCGGCCCGGCGCAGCATCGACCTCGCCGTGCCGGAGATGGCGCCGAACGCCGAGGTCGTGCCGACGCCCGAGCTGGTCGAGCTGGCTGAGGCCGTCACCCCGCCGAAGCGCGGCCGGCGTGCCGCCACCGCGACGTCGAGCGAGGCGCCGGCGGCTCCACGCAAGCGACCCTCCAAGCGGACTGCCGCCCCCGTCGAACCGGCGGCCGAGGAGGTCCCGGCAGCCGCACCGGCCGTCGAGCCGCCCCAGCAGCAGCCGCCGCCGAAGGCGTCGGCCAGGCGGGCGGCGACGAAGACGGCGACGACCAGAGCGGCGCCGGCCGTGAAGAAGCCATCCGTGGCGAAGAAGGTCCCGGCAGCGAAGAAGGCAGCGGCGAGGAAGAGAGCTCCGGCCAAGGCGGCTCCCGCCAGGAAGGCGGTGGCGAGGGCGGAGACCGCCTCGTGACCCGCTTCGCCACCTGGAACGTCAACTCCCTGAAGGTGCGCCAGGAGCGCGTCGAGCAGTGGCTGGACGACGTGTCGCCGGACATCGTGTGCATGCAGGAGACCAAGCTGGCCGATTCGGCGTTCCCCCAGCTGTCCTTCGAAGCGCGGGGCTACTCGGCCGCCCACCACGGTGAGGGTCGCTGGAACGGCGTCGCCGTGTTGTCACGGGTCGGTCTGGAGGACGTGTCGTTCGGGTTCGCCGACGACGCCGAGCCAGACGCCGAGGCCCGCCTCATGACGGCGACGTGTGGCGGCATCAAGATCATCAACGTGTACGTGCCCAACGGGAGGGCCCTCGACGCCGACCACTACGTGTACAAGCTGTCGTGGCTCGATCGGCTGGCCGCCCACCTGGCCACCGTCGCCGCGCCGGGCGACGACGTGATCATCGCCGGCGACTTCAACATCGCGCCGGCCGACGAGGACGTCTACGACCCGGCCAAGTTCACCGACTCGACCCACACCAGCGCACCCGAGCGAGACCGCCTGGCGACGCTGATCGGCTGGGGGCTGACCGACGTCTTCCGCCAGCAGCACCCGGACGCGGCGAAGGTGTTCTCGTGGTGGGACTACCGGGCCGGCGATTTCCACGAGGGCCGCGGCATGCGCATCGACCTCGTCTTGGCGTCGGCGTCCGTCGCTCGGCGAGCCGAGTGGTTGATCGTCGACCGCAACGCCCGCAAGGGCAAGTCGCCGAGCGACCACGCCCCGGTCGTGTTGGATCTCGCCTGAGCGCGTCACGATGTGAGCGATGAGCGGTCCCTGACCGCTCACCGCTCATCGCTCATCGCTCAGGGTTCGGTCAGGACGGCGTTGACCGCCGGGAACAGCCGCGTCGCCGTCAGCATGCCGAATCCCGTCACGGAGGCCAGTGCCTCCGGCGTGTCGGGCCGGGCGGCGGCGATCGCGGCCAGGTCGCCGTCCGTGCACAGCTCGGCGGGCAGCACGCCGGCGGCGCGCGCCGCCCGCTCCCGCCACGCCCGCAGGTCGTCGAACGAGCGCTGCTCGGCCGTCCGCACCTCGGTCGACCGCAGCTCGGCGGGGACCGGGGTCACCGGGGGCACCTCCACGTCGAGGTCGGCGAGCAACGGGCTCGGCTGCCGGGCGTAGCCACCTCGGCGGCGTGACCACGTGATCACCAGGCAATCCTCGGCCCGCGTGAGCGCCACGTGCAAGAGGCGGGCCTCCTCGGCCCTGGCGCTGGTCGTCGTCGCCGAACGGTGCGGGACCAGACCGGTCTCGACACCGGCCACGATGACGGTCGGCCACTCCCGACCCTTGGCGGCATGGAAGGTCAACAGCTCGACGCCGTGCTCGACCGGCATCAGCTCGGCCGCCGTGGACAGCCACCAGCGCAGCGCCACCCCGTCGCCGGCGGGCTGCTCGCGGAGGAAGTCCAGCACTGCAGTCGCCACGGTGACGCGCGCCTCGCGGTCGATGTCGGCGTCGTCCTCGCTCGGCTGATCGAGGACGTCGAGCGCCCACGCCCGGAGCCGAGTGGCCGACGGGAGTGCTGCGGCCTGGCGCACGAGCCGGCCGATCGGCGTGCTGGCGGCGCGGCGCACCCGGTGCACGGGCAGGCCCGCCGTCCGCAGGACGCCCTCGAGCCGGCTGAGCTGCTCGTGCGTGCGGGCGATCACGGCGACGCGGCCGTTGCGCACGTCGGCCGGATCGAGCGAGCGCACGAAGGCGGCGACGAGCGACGCCTCGTGGGCCTCGTCGTCGGCGGCCACGACGCGCACACCGGGGCCGTCGGCGCGCGCCGCCCGAGCGGTGCCACGTGCGTCGGCGGCGCGCAGCACGTGGCTGCCGGCGGCGACGATCTGCGGCGTGCACCGGTGGTTGGTCGGCAAGCGGATCACCTCGACGCCCTCCAACCGGTCGGCGATCCCGGACAACAGGGACGGATCGGAGCCGTTGAACCCGAAGATCGCTTGCGCCGGATCACCGACGAGGTACAGGTCCTGGTTCGTCCCGACGATCAATTCGAGCAGGCGGAACTGGATCGGGTTGAGGTCCTGGGCCTCGTCGACGTGGACGTGGCGGAATCGCCAACGGATGGAGTCGGCGAACAACTGGTCGCTGGTCAGCTCGCGGACCATCAGCGCCAGCAGGTCGTCGAGGTCGATCACGCCCCGCTTGCGCTTCAGCTCCTGGTAGGCGGCGAGCGCGCCGGCGATCCGGTGCGGGGCCGGCCCGGTGCGCCGGCCCGCCGCGCGGGCGGCGTCCACGTACCCGGCGGCGTCGACGCCGCGGGCGCTGGCCCACGCCGATTCGGTGGCCAGCGTCGCCGGCGGCACGTCGGTGGCCACCTCGGTCAGCAAGCGCTCGCGATCCTCGGCGATCGACACCGGCTGGCGATCGAGGTCGCGCCACCGCTGCCGCAGCAGGTGCCAGCAGACGGAGTGGAACGTGCCGGCCTCGACCCGCTCGCGCACACCGGTGCGGCGCAACCGGCGGCGCAGCTCGCCGGCCGCCTCGCGCGTGAACGTGAGGGCGAGGGTGTGGCCCGGGTCGGCGGTACCGATCGCGACGCGGTGGGCGATGCGGCTGGTCAGGACGCGCGTCTTGCCGGATCCGGCGCCGGCGATCACGGCGACCAGCGTCGAGGGAGTGGTGACGGCGGCCACCTGATCGGGATCCAGACCGGCCAATGCGCTCTCGTCGGCCGCCGACGCGTCGGTGTACCGGTCGTCCTCGGCGGAACCGGAGACCGGGTGCACCCGATCACCATAGAGATCGCTCGCAGTACTCTGAGGCGCGTGCCGTACCCGAAGAAGCTGCTCAACGACTACGAGACGCTGGCGCTCGACCTCCATCCGCACTGGTGGTTCTTCTCCGAATCGGTCTTCACGCTGATCGTGACGATCGTCCTCGGGATCGTCGCCCTGGCGTTCGATGCGGCGAGCACGCTGAAGTGGATCGTGCTGGCGTTGATCGTCGCCGCTGCGTTGTGGGTCCTCGTGACCTATCTGAAGTGGATCACCACGCACTTCGTGATCTCCAGCGACCGCGTCATCTTCCGCCACGGCGTCTTCGCCAAGAGCGGCATCGAGATCCCGCTCGAGCGCGTCAACAGCGTTCACTTCGACCAGGGGGTCTGGGAGCGCATCGTCGGTGCCGGCGACCTGCTGATCGAGTCCGGGGCCAAAGAGGGCCAGCAGCGGTTCACCGACATCCGCAACCCGGACCGCGTGCAGAACCTCCTCCACTCCCAGATGGAGGCGAACGAGGACCGCATGTTCGGCACGATCCGCGACCGCAACCAGACCGCCGGGTCGCCGATGCCGCCGCCGCCCCCGCCGTCCACGGCAGCGACGCCCACGCCCACTGCAGCGTCGGCCGACGTCGTCACCCAGCTCGAGAAGCTCGAGGCGCTGCGCGACCGCGGTTCGATCTCGGCGGAGGACTTCGAGGTTCAGAAGCGCCGCCTCCTCGACGGCTGAGCCGCCACCTGACTCGTACCCATCCGAGGGTTTGCTGCCGACCGAGGGTTTGCTGAGGGGCTCCCCCTCCGGAAACCCTCGGGTGCAGCAAACCCTCCGATGGGAGGATCGGTTAGGCCAGGTGCATGGTGGCGGAGAACTGCTCGAGGGCGTCCACGTCGAACGGCGCGCGCAGCGCCAGGTTGACCTGATCGGCGCCGGCCTCGACGTACGCCCCGACGCGGGACACGACCTCGTCGACCGACCCGCTCAGCACACCCGGTCGCACGACGTCGGCGATCTGGCCGAACTGCTGGCGCAGGCTGTCTTCGTCCCAGGCCAGCCCCACGTTCACCGCGCAGCGAATCTCCGCCGGGTCGCGCCCGACGGACGCGCAGTGCTCGTGCAGCACGGCGCGCTTGGCGGCGAACGTCTCGGGCGACACGAACGGCACGTTCCATCCGTCGGCGAAGCGGGCGGCGATGCGCAGCGTGCGCTTCTCGCCGCCGCCGCCCACCCAGATCGGCAGTCGCTCCTGGATCGGGCGGGGCTCGTTGCGCGCCTCGCGCACCGAGAACCACTGGCCCTCGAACGTCGTGGTGTCGTCGTGCAGCAGGCCACGCAGGATGGCGATCCCCTCTTCCAGCTGGTCCATGCGCGTGCCGACGCTCGGGAACTCCATCCCGTAGGCCTGGTACTCGACCTGCGCCCACCCGGCGCCGATGCCCATCGCCGCCCGCCCGCCGGAGATCAGGTCGATGGCGGTGATCGCCTTGGCCAGCACGGCCGGGTGGCGGTAGCCGATGGAGTAGACGAGCGAACCGCACTCGACCCGTTCCGTCTCGCAGGCCAGCGCAGCGTGCATCGCCACGGCCTCGAGGCAGGCCGCGTCCTCGGGATCGCCGGTGGCGCCGTAGAAGTGGTCCCAGATCGAGATCCAGTCGAAGCCCAGCGCCTCGATGCGTTTCCAGAGGACCCGCAGCTCGTCGGCCGTCGTGTGCTGCAGCCCGGTGTGCACCCCGAATCTCGTCATCGAACGCGGACCGTAGCCCGGCTACCGATGGCCACCTCCGACCCGCGAGACTTCGCCGATGCCACGCGCCACCGTCGCCACGTCCAACCCGGACACCGTCGAGATCGAGTACGACACGATCGGTTCGCCGGACGACCCGGCGCTGCTGCTCGTCATGGGCTTCACGGCCCAGCTGATCGCCTGGGACGACGACCTGTGCCGGCAGCTGGCCGACCGGGGCCGCTACGTCATCCGGTACGACAACCGGGACTGCGGGCTGTCGACGCACCTCGACGGCCAGCGTGTCGAGCCGATGGGCGTCATGCGTGCCGTCCTGGCCGGCGAACCGACGCCGCCGGTGCCCTACGACCTGTCCGACATGGCCCGCGACGGTGTCGGGCTGCTCGACCACCTCGGCATCGAGCGGGCGCACGTCATGGGTGCGTCGATGGGCGGGATGATCGCCCAGACGATCGCCATCGAGCACCCGGACCGGTGCCTCAGCCTGGTGTCGGTGATGAGCTCGCCGGGTGATCCGCGAGTCGGGGCGCCGACCACGGAGGCGCTGGAGGTCCTGCTCAGCGCGCCGCCGGCCGATCGGGAAGCGTTCGTCGCCGCCGCCGACCGCAGCGCCATCTGGGCCTCCAAGCGCTACGTCGACCTGGAGTGGCTCCGTGTGCGCGCGGCCGCCGCCTACGACCGCGCCTTCTACCCCGAGGGGGCGACGCGCCAGCTCGCCGCGATCTACGCCAGCGGTGATCGGTCGGAGCGGCTCGCCGAGGTGCAGGTGCCGACGCTCGTGCTGCACGGTCGCGACGACACGCTGATCACCCCGAGCGGCGGAGAGGCCACGGCGGCGGCGATCCCCAACGCCGACCTGCTGGTGCTCAGCCACATGGGCCACGACCTGCCGCGCGAGCTGTGGCCGACGATCGTCGACGCCGTCACTCGGCACACCGATCGCGCCGCGGTGGGGGTCTGACCATGGCCGGTCCGTTGAGCGGCTACCGGGTGATCGAGATCGCCGGCATCGGTCCCGGACCGTTCGCCGCAATGATGCTGGCCGACATGGGGGCCGAGGTGCTGCGGGTGGAGCGGGCCCAGGCCGTCCGGGGCCCGGCGCCCGGGACGCCCCACGGCGACCTCCTGCTGCGCGGTCGCCGGAACGTGGCCATCGACCTCAAGCACCCCGATGGCGTGGCAACGTTGCTCGACCTGGTCGCCGAGGCCGATGCGCTGATCGAGGGGTTCCGGCCCGGCGTCATGGAGCGCCTCGGCATCGGACCCGACGAGTGCCTGGCCCGCAACCCGAAGCTGGTGTTCGGCCGGATGACCGGCTGGGGCCAGGACGGGCCGTACGCGCTGGCGGCGGGGCACGACATCAACTACATCTCGCTGGCCGGTGCGCTGGCGCACATCGGTCGCCAGGGAGAGGCGCCGGTCCCGCCGCTCAACCTGGTCGGCGATTTCGGCGGTGGCGGCATGTTCCTCGCCTACGGCGTCGTGTGCGCCTTGCTCGAAGCGGCGCGCAGCGGCCAGGGCCAGGTCGTGGACGCAGCCATGGTCGACGGCGCGGCGACGCTGATGACCATGTTCTGGGCGTTCTCGCAGCTCGGGGCGTTCGACGAGGCCGAGCGAGGGACGAACCTGCTCGACACCGGCGCCCACTTCTACGACGTGTTCCGCTGCGCCGACGGGCAGTACGTGTCGATCGGCTCGATCGAGCCGCAGTTCTATGCCGAGCTGATGCGGCTGACGGGGTTGGCGGGCGACGAGGAGTTCACGGCCCAGATGGACAAGTCGCGCTGGCCCGCGCTCAAGGCCCGGCTGGCCGACGTGTTCGCCACCAAGTCGCGCGACGAGTGGTGCGCGCTGATGGAGCACACCGACGTGTGCTTCGCGCCCGTGCTGACCATGACGGAGGCGGCCACGCACCCGCACAACGTCGCTCGCTCGACGATCGTCGAGGCCGCCGGCAAGCGCCAGCCGGCCCCGGCGCCGCGGTTCAGCCGGACGGCGCCCGAGCTCGACCTCCCGCCGGCGCATGCCGGACAGCACACCCGCGACGCCCTGGTCGACTGGGGCATCCCCAAGGACCGGGTCGACGCGCTGGTCGAGTCGGGCGCCGTCTCCGCCGCCGAGTAGCCGTCCGCCTTCGGACGGAGGCGAGGGTGCCGCCGGGAGGGCCGTAGCCTGCGGCGGCGATGGCGACGATCGTCTTCGTGCACGCCCACCCCGACGACGAGTCCAGCCAGACGAGCGGCTCGATCGCCCGGGCTGCGGCCGAGGGCCACCGGGTGGTGCTCGTGGTGTGCACGAACGGCGAGCACGGCGAGTCCCCGGACGACCTGCGACCGGGCGAGACGTTGGTCGACCGGCGCCGCCAGGAGACGGACCGCTCGGCGAGCGAGCTGGGGATCGCCCGGGTCGTGTGGCTCGGGTACGGGGACTCCGGGATGACCGGGTGGGAGCAGAACGACGATCTGGGTTCGTTCTGGCGGGCCGACGTCGACGAGGCCGCCGGTCGGCTGGCCGAGATCCTGCGCGGCGAGCAGGCCGACGTCGTGGTCGTGTACGACTGGCACGGCGGCTACGGGCACCCGGATCACATCCAGGTCCACCGCGTCGGACATCGTGCCGCCGACCTGGCCGGCACACCGAAGCGCTTCGAGGTCACGTTCAACCGTGACGCCATGCTGCGGTTGCTCGCTGAGTTCCCGTTCGAGGAGGAGTTCGACCCGAACGGGCCGGCCGATGACGGCAACCCGTTCGGGACGCCCGAGACCGAGCTGCACCTGGCGGTGGACGTCAGCGCCTACGTCGAGCAGAAGCGGGCGTCGCTGGCCGCTCACGCCAGCCAGGTCACCGACATCGGCCTGTTCCTGTCCATGCCCGACGAGGTGTTCCGGCGGACGTTCTCCACGGAGTGGTACATCGAGCCCGGCGCCCCGGCGGGGCTGCGCCAGGGATGGTTGCTGGACGGCGTGGGCAGCTGATGGCCGTCGTGCGGCTCGTCCGCCACGGTCGGGCCACGGGGGGCTGGGACGCCGACCCGGACCCCGGGCTCGATCCGGTCGGCCAGGACCAGGCCCGACGACTCGTCGAGCGGCTCGGGGACCTCGGCCCCCAGCCGATCACGTGCAGCCCGATGCGGCGGTGCCGGGAGACGGCAGCGCCGTTGGCCGCGGCCTGGGGGGTCGATCCGGCCGTCGAGCCGATCGTCAGTGAGATCCCGTCGCCGCCGGGCATCCCGATGGGGGAGCGGGTGCCCTGGTTGCGGGCGGCGATGGCCGGTCGGTGGTCGGACCTCGGCGGGACGTGGACCGACTACCAGCACGGCGCCGTGGAGCACATCAGGGCACTGGCCGCCGCCGACGGCGACTCGGTGGTCGTCTCCCACTTCGTCGCCATCAACGCCGTCATCGGCGCCTGCGTCGGGGACGATCGGCTGGTGCTGCGCAGCCTCGACAACACCTCGGTGACGGTGGTCGAGGCGGACGCCGCAGGTCGCCTGGTGCTGGTCGAGGCGGGCGCCGAGGCCGACACGCTGATCCGCTGATGCTGGCGTGGCACGGCGCGCTGGCCTGGGCGTTGATCGCCGTGAACGCCGTGGCCGGGGTGTGGGCCCTGGCCGCGCAGCGCTGGGTGCCGCTGCGCGGCTGGCCCCTGTGGTCGGTGATCATCGCCGGGCAGGTGCTGGCGATGGCCCAGGCGGTGACCGGCTCGATCCTCATCGCCGGCGACCGCGGCCGACCCGACGACCTGCACGCGCTGTACGGGTTCTCGGCCGTCATCGCCGTCGGGATCCTGTACAGCTACCGATCGAGCTCGTTCATGCGCGGCAAGGAGCACCTGCTGTACGGGTTGGGGAGCCTGTTCATCATGGGTCTCGGTCTGCGCGAGCTCGTCCTGTCGTAGCGTCCGGCCATGCCCTCGCACCTCGACGTGGCCGACCGGTTCTTCGCCGCCATCACGGACGGCGATCTCGAGGCCGTGAGCGCGCTGTACGCCGACGACGTCGTGGTGTGGCACAACCACGACCGGGTCGAGCAGGACAAGGCGGCCAGCCTGCGCACGCTGGCGTGGGTGGTCGCCAACATCGACGGCTTCCGCTACGCGGACGTCCGCCGGTCGGCCACCGACAACGGGTTCGTCCAGCAGCACGTCGCCCGGGGCACGAACCGCCGGGGGGAGCCGGTCGAGATGCCGGCGTGCATCGTCGTGCGTGTCGAGGCCGGGCGGATCACCCGGCTCGACGAGTACCTCGACAGTCGCCAGGCCGATCAGTTCTCCCGGTGACCGGCGGCAGTTCGCTACGGGACCGGGGGCTCCGTCAGGCTCATGCGCGCCGTGACGTCGTCGTCGGCCATGCCCATGAGTCGCTGAGCACGGGCGGCGGGTAGGCCATCTGCGGCCGGTCGAGGTCGACGGGCGGCTGGGCGACGGGGGTCGCGGTCGGCGTGAAGTCGGCCGGTCGGCGCAGCCGCTCCAGCTCGGCGGCCGAGATGCCGGCCAGCTCGACGACCTCCGGGTCGATCCAGTGGTCACCGTCGATCGGGTCCTTCGACGTGGCCACCTCGAGGGTCAGCCCTTCCGGCCCGGCGAAGTAGATCGACGAGCACAGGCCGTGGTGGATCGGCCCCATCACGTTGATGCCACGTGACCGGATGCGGTCGCGCATCGCCAGGAGGTCGGCCTCGGTGGCGACGTCGAAGGCGACGTGCTGCATCGTGCCTGCGGCGCTGACGCCACCGCCGTGGCCGGCGTGCGTGATGCCGATCTCGGCCGGCGCCTCGGCGATGCCGGCCATCTGGACGAACGCCACGTAGGACGTGTCGTGCAACCGAACGAAACCGTGCCATGCGCCCTCGACACCGTGCATCCAGTACAGGGCGACGAGCTCGCAGCCCAGCACGTCCGTGAAGAACTCCAGTTGGCTCTTGATGTCGCCCGTGCTGACCGCCAGGTGGTGGACCCCCGTGACCTTCGTCGTCGTCGTCATGGCCCGAGTCTGCCCCTACGCGGTCGGCGGGACGACACCGTGCGGGTGTCGAAGCCGGCCAGGTGCAGGCCGCCGGCGAAGCGGGCGTGCTCGATCTTCAGGCACCGGTCCATCACGACGTTGCGGCCGCTGGCGTGGACGATGGCCGCCGCTTCGTCCGAACGGAGCCCGAGCTGGGTCCAGAACGTCGAGATGCCGGGGATGGCGACGACCTCGGCGGCGACCGCCGGCAGGTCCTCGCTACGGCGGAACACGTCGACGAGGTCGGGGGGTGCCGGCAGGTCGGCCAGCGTCGGGTAGACCGGCTCGTCGAGGATCGTCCCGCCCTTCGGGTTGACGAACCACACGTGGTCGAAGTCGCAGCTCGACGACCGCAGGTACGTGGCCACGAAGTAGCTCGGTCGGCTGGGATCGGCCGACATGCCGACGATGGCGACGGTGCGCGTGGCGCAGGATCTCCAGCTCGCCACGGATGCTGGGCGGCGACCACGTGGCCATCATCGGAAGACCCACGCGAGCGACCGAGCGCCAGCGAGGGAGCGGCCACCAACGGCCTGCGTGGCCGGGGAACGCCATGGCGGTGACATCAACCACGCTTGCTCGCCACTGCCAACGCCCGATCGAGGTCCCACACGATGTCGTCGGCGTCCTCGATGCCGACCGAGAGGCGGACGAGGTCGGCCGGCACACCGGCGGCGACCAGTGCGTCGTCGGACAGCTGGCGGTGGGTCGTGCTCGCCGGGTGGATGATCAGCGTGCGGGCGTCGCCGATGTTGGCCAGGTGGCTGCACAGCTCGACCGACTCGACGAGGCGCCGCGCCGCATCCCGCCCGCCCTGCACGCCGAACGACAGCACGGCGCCCGGCCCGACTGGCAGGTAGCGCTGCGCCCGATCGTGGTCGGGGTGGTCGGGCAGGCCGGCCCACCTGACCCACGGCACCGAGGGGTGCCCGGCCAGGAACTGGGCCACCTGGCGGGTGTTGGCCACGTGGGCATCCATCCGCTGCGGCAGGGTCTCCAGGCCCTGCAGCAGGTAGAAGGCGTTGGTCGGCGAGAGCGCCGGCCCGAGGTCGCGCAGCTGCTCCGCCCGCAGCCGGGTGCAGAACGCGTACTCGCCGAAGTTGCCCCACCAGCTCAGGCCGCCGTAGGAGGCGACCGGCTCGGTCATCACCGGGAAGCGCCCGTTGCCCCAGTCGAAGCGACCCGATTCGATGACCACGCCGCCGAGCGAGTTGCCGTGACCCCCGATGAACTTCGTCGCCGAGTGGACGACGATGTCGGCGCCCCACTCCATCGGCCGGCAGAGGTACGGCGTCGCTGTCGTGCTGTCGACGACCAGCGGGACGCCGGCGTCGTGGGCGACCGCGGCCAGGCCCTCCAGGTCGGCGATCGCGCCCGACGGGTTGGCGACGGTCTCGGTGTGGATCAACCGGGTGCGCGGCGTGACGGCGGCGGCGTAGTCGGCGGGGTCACTGGAGGCCACGAACGTGGTCGTGATGCCGAAGCGGGCCAGCGAGGACTCGAGCAGCGTGCGCGTGCCGCCGTACAGCTGGGCCGACGACACGATGTGGTCCCCGGCGCCGCACAGCGCAGCGAACACGAGCAGCCCGGCCGACTGGCCGCTGGCCGTCGCCACGGCGCCGATGCCGCCCTCGAGGCTGGCCATCCGCTCCTCGAACGCGGCGACGGTCGGGTTGCCGAGCCGGGCGTAGACGTTCCCGAACTTCTGCAGCGCGAAGAGGTCGGCGGCGTCGTCGGCGTCCTCGAACACGAAGCTCGTCGTCTGGTAGATCGGGACCGCCCGGGCCCCCGTCGTCGGGTCGGGCCGGCCTCCCGCGTGGACGGCCCGTGTGCGGAAGCCCCAGGTCCGATCGTCCTCGGTCACGAGCCGACTCTAGGTTTGCCGGGTGGACGACGTCACAGGGTTCAAGGCGCTGAGCTTCGACTGCTACGGCACATTGATCGACTGGGAGTCGGGGATCCTGGCCGAGCTGGTGCCGTGGGCGCAGCGCCACGGGGTCGACGCTCCTCCCGAAGACCTGCTGGCCGCGTTCGGGGCGACGGAGACGATCGTGCAGACCGAGCACCCGACGATGCGCTACCCGGACGTGCTGGCCACGGTGCTCGAGCGGGTGGGGGATCGCTTCGGCGTGACCACCTCGACGGCGGAGCGGACCGACTTCGGGGCCTCGGTGCCGCGGTGGCCGGCCTTCCCCGACTCGGCGGAGGCGCTCGCCCGGCTGCAGCAGCGGTACGCACTCGTGATCCTGTCCAACGTCGACCGCGCCTCGTTCGCCGGCAGCAACGAGCGGCTCGGCGTCGAGTTCGATCTCGTCCTCACGGCCGAGGACATCGGGGCCTACAAGCCGAGCCCCGTCACGTTCGCCGCGCTGCTGCAGGGCGTGGCTCGGCTCGGCATCGGGGAGCACGAGCTGCTGCACGTCGCCGAGTCGCTGTACCACGACCACGAGCCGGCGGCCGAGATCGGGATCCCCTCGGTGTGGATCCACCGCCGGCACGACCGCACCGGCGCCGGCGCTACGGCCCCACCGAAGGATCCGGCGACGGCGCCCGAGTGGCGGTACACGTCGATGGCCGACTTCGCCGCCGCCGCCGTCCCCACCCGCGAGTAAGAACAGATCGACGCCAGATCTGACGTCGTTTCCCTTCTCAGAAAGGGTTCCCGAGCGTTCGTAGCGCAGTGAGCCCGTTGCGTGAGGCCGGCCTTGCCCGGCCCAGGCCGAGGAGCGGAGTCTTCGGAGCGCCCGAGGCCATCAGTCCTGGTCGCCGAGGCCGGCGCGGCGGGCGAGGACGATGGCTTGGGGGCGGTCGGGGACGTTGAGCTTGGTGAGGATGTTGGACACGTGGTTGCTCACCGTCTTCGGGCTGAGGTAGAGCTGGCGGGCGATCGCACGGTTGTCATCGCCGTTGGCGACCAGCCCGAGCACCTCGATCTCGCGCTCGGTGAGTCCGGAGAGCGGCCCGTCGGTGCGGCGGCCATGCGGCTGGGGCGGAGCACTGACCGCGGCGATCAGGTCGTGGTCGATCACGACGTCCCCGGCGGCGGCCACTCGCACCGCATGCTCGAGCCGCTCGGGCCCGGCCCCCTTCACGAGGTAGCCGGACGCCCCGTCCCGCAACGCCGTGCGCACGGTGTCGCCGTCGTCGGACATCGTCAGCATGACCACCCTGACCTGGCAGTGTTCGGCCTGCAGCCACCGGTTGACCTCGAGCCCCGAGCCGTCGCCGAGCCGCACGTCGAGCAGCACCACGTCGGGCGCTGTCGCCGTGATGAGCGCCGGCACGGCGTCCGCCGTCTCCGCCTCGCCGACCAGCTCGATGCCGACCATGTCGGCGATGGCGACCGCCAGCCCCATCCGGAACATCGGGTGGTCGTCGACGATGGCGACGCGCAGCGGCGGACCGGTTCCGGTCACGATGGGACCACCGGCAGCTCGACGTGGAGGTGGGTCCCGTGCGGGCGGATGGATCGCAGGTCGACGCACCCGCCGAGCTCGGCCGCTCGCTCGCGCATCGCCAGCAATCCGATGCCTGGCGAGCGCGCCTGGCCGTCCGTGCCGACGCCGTCGTCGACGACGTCGATCCCGACGGTCGTACCGGCGGTGATGCTCAGGCAGCACCGCGAAGCGCCGGCGTGGCGAACGACGTTGGTCACCGCCTCCGTCACGATTCGATACGTGGCGACCTCGACGGCGGCCGGGAGCGCCACCGGAGCCTCGGGCAGCACCAGGTGGATCTCCAGGTCGTCGTTGTACTTGCGGACGAACTCAGTGAGCGCCTCCATCAGCCCGAGCTGGTCGAGCGCCGTCGGGCGCAGGTCGCGCACGATGCGTCGCAGATCGGTGACGGTCGCATCGACCTCGTCGGCCAGTCGATCCAGCAGTGCAGTCGTCGGAACCAGCTCGGGGCCGCCACGGGCGGCGACGCGCCCCACGGCGGTGCGCAACCCGAGCGAGACGCCCGTCAGGGCTGGTCCGAGCCCGTCGTGCAGGTCGCGGTTCAAGCGCCGCCGCTCCTCCTCGCGGGCCAGCACCGTGGCCATGTTCGAACGGTGCAGGTCCTCGCTGAGGCCGACCCATCGCACGGCGAGGGTGAGCGGACCGGCCAGTTGCACCAGCGCCGCGTCGTCCTGCGGGCGCAACGTCGGACCCTGCGCCCAACCGACGACGAGGCGACCGACGACCTCGTCGCGGTGGCGCAGCAGCACCTCGCGGGTGTGTGGCGTCGGCCCGCCGCAGGTAGCGACCCGCTGCCAGTCGTCGTCACGGCGGACGTCGATGGCGACGGCGTCCATCCGCAACTCACGCTGCAACGTCGTGGCCAGGTCCGGCAGCAGGTCGGCGCCGCCCCCCGATCCCACTCGGTCGACCACGTGCTGCACGGCGACGAGCGGGTCGTCGCGCAGGCCGTAGACCAGGCCGTCGGCGAGCCGGCGGATCCGCCGGCGCACCGGCTCGAGGGCGATGGCGATGGCTCCCGTCGAGGCGACCAGGAACCAGGTCGGTCCGCTCCCGCCGACGAGCTGACCGAGCCCGGCGACGAGGGCCGTGTAGATGACGACGATGCCGCCGGCCAGGGTCGCCCACTCGACGACGCGGTGGACGGTTCGGCTGCCGGGGGATCGGCGGACCAGTTCGATGACGGTGCCGGCCACGAGCAGCGGGACCGTGGCGAGGAACAACATCGGGGTGACGACGTCCCGGCCGGGCAGCCGCCAGTCGGCGATGTCCGAGAGATCCGGCACCACGGCCAGCCAGCCGGCGACGGCGCTGGCCAGCAGCCACGCGGGGAGCAGGTCGCCCGACGCGCGATCGTTGCGCCACCAGTGCCGAGCGAGCGTCGCCGTCGCTGCGGTGGCGACGATGCACACGACCCAGGCGCAGATCCGCTCCAGCAGATCCGGACCTTCGAGGACCGCGGTGACGACCAGTCCGACCAGGGCGACGAAACCGACCGTGCGCAGCGTGACGATCCACCGCTCGTGCCGTCGATGCGCGGGGAGCAACTCCCACGGCACGACCGCCGCCAAGATCCCACCCAGCAGGGGGCGCGACCAGTCGTCCAGATCGGCCAGCCGCGGCCACGGCGGCAACCCGCCGTTGGCGGTCACGTAACCCCGGTACTGCACCGCGATCGCGGTCAGCAAGGCCGATGCGGCGATGACGAGGAAGCAGATCGCCACGCGCCGACGAGCCGGCCACCAGATCAAGGCGGCGCCAGCGCTGCCGTAACCGGCGGCCATCGTCAGCCAGCACACGAGCCACCAGTTCTGACCCTGGGGCGCCGCACCGTTGGCCCGCAACGTGAGGACGAAGGCGACGCCGGCGGCGACCACCGCCAGTGAGAGCGCCACGGCGATCCGCCGCTTCACGACGACGTGCTGCATCCCGCATCCCTCCCGAGCCCTCCACCGAACGTACGGCACCCGGTTTCCCGGGCGGATGGTACTGGAGTCCCGTCGACGGCCGGGATGGGTTCGGGCAGGGACGGGATCGCCTCCTCAGGCGCCCGGGACACCGGACGGTGGACCATCGGTCCGTCCCCACCGCGGGGATCGAGGGAAAGGAACCCGCTCATGACCGGAACCCGCTCAACCCTGGCTCGCGTCACCGGGTTGGCCGTCGTGGCCGCGCTGGTGCCCGGCGTCGTCGCCGCGGCCACGCCTGACGACGGACCACCGCGCCTGCTCGGTCGCGCCGTGCTCGACGTCAACACGTACGCGCCCGGCCCGACGTCGGGCAACTTCTACACCGGCCCGCAGAACGGCATCACGTTCCCGACGCCGAGCCAGCCCGTCGAGGGCTTCTCGGCGCTCGTCGAGGGCCGCCACGGCGAGTGGCTGGCGATGCCGGACAACGGCTTCGGCGCCAAGGCCAACTCGGTCGACTTCCTGATCCGCGCCTACACCCTGCGCATCGATTTCAAGACCGCCGACGACGACACGGGTGGCGTGGAAGTCGGCGACTTCATCTCGTTCCGCGATCCGAACCACGTGATCGGCTTCCCGATCGTCAACGAGAACACGCCCGACCGCCTGCTCACCGGTGGCGACATCGACCCCGAATCCCTGCAGGTCAGCCCGGAGGGCGATCTGTGGGTCGGTGACGAGTTCGGACCGTGGATCCTGCACTTCGACGACGACGGCACCCTGCTCGAGCCGCCGATCCCGCTGCCGGGAGACCTCAAGTCGCCGAACAACCCGTTCCTCGGCGGCGCCACTGCCACGCAGCCCAACAGCCGAGGGCTGGAAGGAATGGGTAGCTCCGGCAAGCACCTGTACCCGATCCTCGAAGGCGCCACCGTGGCCGATGGCCCGGCGTCGACGCGCCGGATCATGTTCGAGTACGACACCCATCGCGGCGAGTTCACCGGCCGACAGTGGGACTACCGAGTCGATCCGAGCACGCCGCTCGTGGCCGACGTCGCCCCCCTCGACCCGCACCGGCTGCTCGTCGTGGAGCGCGACGGCGACAGTGGGGTGACCGGCGCTCCGTTGGACCGTCGCGCCTACGTCGTCGACCTGCGGGACAGCGGCCCCGACGGCAGCCTGGTCAAGCGCCAGGTCCTCGACCTGGCCGCCATCCCGGATCCCGACGGCGTCTCCCTCCCGGCGATCCGCCCAGGCGACGTCCGCATCGGCGACCCGTTCGGCGTGGCCTGCGAATCGGTGGAGGCGATCCGAGTGATCAGCAAGGACGAGGTGCTCGTCGGGTGCGACAACAACTTCCCCAACCGGGGCCGCAATCCCGACTTCGCCGACGACAACGAGTTCATCGTCGTCGAGGTGCCGGCGCTGACTGACGGGTGAGCGATCGCGGGGCGGCGAGACACCCCGCTGAGGTGAGCGGTGAGGGGACCAGGTCCCCTCACCGCTCATCGCGTTCCGGCGCGGTCGTGGGCGACGGCGTCGTAGGACTCGTAGTCCGACGCCGTGTCGTCGGCGAACTCGAACTGCAGCAGGCCGACGTCGGCCCACCGGCGGCGCAGGTAGCCGTCGTTGGCGTCGAGCAGGCCGAGCTTGCGGACGTTGGGGACCAGCTTGGCGAAGAACCCGCGCTGGAACGAGCCGGTCGGGCTGACGCCGGTGCGCCCCCGGGCCTCCTGGATCGATGGCCACACGGCGTCGAACGTCGTGCCCATGCGCTCCCACACCTCGGCGTTGAGCGACCGGTTGCGGCTGCGCTGCGTGGCGTTGAGCAGGAACTCCTGGCGCTCCTTGAGCTCGGCCGAGCTGAGCCCCTGGTACAGCTCACCGAGCGTGAGCACGCCGAAGGCGACGTGGCGGGCCTCGTCGGCCATGACGTAGCGCAGGAGCTTGTGCAGCAGCGGTTCGTCCGTGCGCCGCAGCAGGTCACCGAACGCGGCGAGGGCGAGGCTCTCGATGACGATCTGCATCCCGAGGTAGGCGATGTCCCACCGTGCGTCCTCCAGCAGCGCGGTGATCTGCGCCTCCAGGTCCGGCCCCATGCGGTACGGCTCGCCGAGCTTGCTGTGCAGGTAGCGGGCGAAGACCTCGGTGTGGCGGGCTTCGTCCATCGTCTGGGTGGCGGCGTAGTACTTGGCGTCGATCCACGGGACGGTCTCGACGATCTTGGCGGCGACGAGCATGGCCCCCTGCTCACCGTGCATGAACTGGCTCAGGCTGGCCCGCAACAGCTCGAGGGCCAGTTGGTCGAACTCACGCTGCGACCAAGAGGCCAGCGGCGATCCCGGGACCTCGGCGGCGGCGCGCACGAGCTGGAGCACCGGCGTGTCCTGCGACCGGGCCAGCTCCTCGGCGTCGACGTCGGTGTCCCAGTCGAGCTCGGTCACGCTGTTCCACTGCGACGCGTTGGCCTTGTCGTACAGCGAGACCAGCTGCTGGCGCTGGCGGGCGTAGTCCCACGTGTAGATGCTGGGCGCGTGGTCGTCGATGAGCTTGATGGTCTCCCGCACGACGTGCGCCTCGGGCAGCCCGACGGGCGTCTCGGCCTGCGTCATGAGCTCACCGTAGACGCCGAGACGTAGCACCGATCCGTCGGACCACGGACGCGCATGGTCTACGTTCGCCGAGTGCTCTGGGGTCTGTCGGTGTCGCTGTCGGGAGAGCTCGCCGAGCCGCGTGCGCTCGCCGACGTCGCGGCCGCGGCCGAGGAGTCCGGCTGGGACGGGATCTTCGTGTGGGATCACCTGTGGAACCGGACGGCGGCGCCGTTCGCCGATCCGTTCGTGACGCTGGCGGCGATCGCCGGCGCGACGCAGCGGGTGCGGATCGGCACGATGGTCGTGGCGCTGCCGCGGCGCCGACCGCAGCTCGTGGCCCAGGCGACGACGTCGCTCGACCGGTTGTCGGGCGGGCGGATGGTGCTCGGCCTCGGGCTCGGCGTCGACAGCTACGGGGAGTACTCGGCGTTCGACGAGCCGGCGGTCGACGATCGCGCCCGTGCCGCCGCCCTCGACGCCGGGCTCGAGCTGCTGGAGCCGATGCTCGCCGGGCTCACCGTCCCGGGCGCCGGCGGGCGGGTGACGACGGCGGCCGGGGTGCAACGGCCGCGTGTGCCGATCTGGATCGCCGGGCTGACCGGGTTGCGAGCAGGGCCGCGCCGGGTGCGTCGCCATGGGCTGGACGGGCTGGCGCTGGTCGGCGTCGACGTGTGGGCGCCCGAGCACGTGACGGCAGCGCTGGATGCGGGTGAGCTGACGGCCGGTGCGATCGACGTGGTGTTGGTCGGTGGGGTGCACCCGGATCCATCGGCGCTCGCCGCAGCCGGTGCGACCTGGTGCATGCCGGAGATCATGCCGGGCACGTCGGCGGCCGACGCGCTGGCCACCGCCGGTGCGGCGCCGCCGGCCTGATCCCGACGTGCGGCGGTGTCGTCGGGGAGCTCAGTCGCCGCCGGCGGGCGGGGCCGGCTGCTCGGTCGTCGTGCAGCCTGACCCGGCGGGTTCGCCGTTGAGGCGGGCCAGCAGCCAGTCCCGGACCATCGGCGCAGCGACCGTGCGCACGGCGAAGTGGCCGGTCTCCGGGTACGTGTCGAACTGGATCGACGCGCCGGCCGCACATTGGTCCCGCACGTACTGCTCGGTGACCTCCGGGCGGACCAACGTGTCGGTGAGGCCCTGGGCCACGAGCAGCGGGACCGCCGTGGCGACGTCGCCCGGCGCGTTCTGGCGGAGGCGCTCGGACCAGCCGGGTGCGGTCGCCGGGTCGCTCGACAGGAACGTCGCCTCGAGGGCCGCCACGTCCGGGATGTCGGTGAACCCCTGGTCGGTCGTGGCGATGCACTTGTCGCCGATGTCGTCCACGAACGGCCGGGCGATCGGCTCGACGATGGTGTCGACGGCGGTGTCCGGGTAGTAGTCCGACCACGCCGAGATGGCCAACGCAGCGAGCACGATCCCGGCCGGCTCGGACACGTCGTCGTCGAGCAGCACGCCGAGGTCGGTCGGCGGCGCCATTGCGGCGACCCCGGCGAGGCGCAGCTCGGGGGCGTACGAGGCGCTGATCTGGTCGGCCCACACGGCGGCGTGGCCGCCTTGCGAGTGGCCGTAGATCGCCGCCTGCTCCGCCGCCACGTCGTCGCCGAGCAGCGCGCCAGCAGCCCGGATGCTGTCGAGGACGGCGCGGCCTTCGCTCTCACCCACGAGGTACGGGTGCGGTCCCGGTGTGCCCAGCCCCGGGTAGTCGGTGATCGCCAGGACCGTGCCGGCGGCGACGAGGTCCTCGAGCTCGGGGACGCGTTCGAGCCCGCCCTGCGGGTAGTCGATCGACGGCGCGCACCGGCGGTCGACTCCCGTCGTCCCGTGCGCCCAGGCGACGACCGGCCAACCGCCGGCGGGCGGAGTGCCGTCGGGCGCCACGATGACCCCCGAGACGGCGATCGGCGTGCCGTCGGGGGTCGTGGACGTGTACAGCACGCGCCACGCCCGCAGGCCCGCGCCGGCGTCGTCGATGGCCTCCTCCCGCACGATGGTGCCGGCAGGGCCGGCGGGCAGCGGGACCGGGGGCGTGTAGAACGCCGACGGAGCGGGAGGTTGGGCCCACCAGACGAAGGCCGACCACGCCGTGACGACGACGACCGCCACGATGACCAGCGTGACGAGCGCTCGGCCGAGCCGACGGTGCCGCCGCGGTGCGGGCGGCTCGACGTCGGTCACGTGGCGAGGAGCGAATCGAGCACGGCCGCCTCGTCGCGCAGCCGGACGGCGAGCTCGTGCCGACCGAGGCGGTCGTAGGAGTCGGCCGCGTCCTGCCGTTCGAGCCGCTGCTCGCCCACCAGTCGACGAATCTCGTCCTCGTCGACCTGCCGGCGGGGCACCTCGGTGGCACCGACGCCGGGTGCGGCGCCGGCGATCGCTCCCGACGGGGCCGGCACCGGCGCCGCGACGGCCACTGCAGCCGCGTTGTCGATGGCGGCGAGCGCGGCACGCAGCGCCGTCGTGGCGACCTGGTCGCGCTGCTTCATCGCCGCCTTCAGCGCATCCCGCAGCTGGTCCTGCAACGAGCCTGGGGTCCGTCCACCGGTCATCGGTGGTCGTTCTCCTGAAGCTCGACGACGTACGCCCGCCGCTCGCAGATCTCGCCGTCGCGCATGACGAAGACCTCACCCATCGCCGCCCGCATGGTCTCGCCGTTCGCCCGCTGCGCCTCCACCGTCATCTCGGCCATCACCACGTCGTCCTCCTCGACCATCCGGGTGATCTCGATGCGCGGGCGGCCCGTGAAGGCGGGGTTCTCGATCTCCCGGTCGTAGGCCTCCTTGCCATGGATGCGGAACGCGCCGAACACCGTCCAGACGATGTCGTCGGTCAGGCAGGACAGGATCTGGGCGTGGTCGGAGCGGTTGAACCCGTCGATGTACCGCTCGACCACCTGCTTGTTCACCGAGGTCATTTGGGGGGAGCCTCCTGCGTGCCGGTGCGAGTCCGCGAACGTACCGCTGCGCGCCGCCGTCGGCCGGTGACGTTCAGCTGAGCTTGGCGTCGAGGGTGTCGAGGGAGACGTTCAGCGAGGCCGGGAGGTCGGCGCCGAACTGGGCGTAGTGCTCGCGGATCTGCGGCACCGCCTCCTTCCAGCCCCGCACGTCGACGGCAAGCAGCTCGGACAGGTCGTCGTCGGCGATGTCCAGGCCGGCGGTGTCGAGTGCGTCCGTGGTCGGGAGCAGCCCGATCGGGGTCTCGACCGCAGCGGCGTCGCCGTTGACCCGCTCGAACACCCACTTCAGCACGCGGCTGTTCTCACCGAACCCGGGCCAGAGGAACCGACCCTCCTCGTCGCGCCGGAACCAGTTGACGAAGAACAGGCGGGGCAGCTTCGACGGGTCGGTCGCCTTGCCGATGGACAGCCAGTGCGCGAAGTAGTCGGCGAAGTTGTAGCCGCAGAACGGCAGCATGGCCATCGGGTCGAAGCGCAGCTTGCCGACCGCGCCGGCCTGGGCGGCCGTCGTCTCCGAGGCCATGATCGAGCCGAGGAACACGCCGTGCTCCCAGTCGTATGCCTCGGTGACCAGCGGCACCGTCGTGCGCCGGCGGCCGCCGAACAGGATGGCCGAGATCGGCACGCCGGCGGGGTCCTCCCACTCGGCCGCGATCGAGGGGCATTGCGCGGCCGGTGCCGTGAACCGGGCGTTCGGGTGGGCGGCCGGCGTCTCGATCTCCGGGTTCCAGGGGTTGCCCTTCCAGTCCGTGGCCCGTGCCGGTGGCTCGTCGGTCATGCCCTCCCACCACACGTCGCCGTCGTCGGTCAGCGCCGTGTTGGTGAAGATGCAGTTGCCCCACAGGGTCTCCATGGCGTTGGCGTTCGTCTCCCACCCGGTACCGGGGGCGACGCCGAAGAAGCCGGCCTCGGGGTTGATGGCGAAGAGGCGACCGTCGTCGCCGAACTTCATCCAGCAGATGTCGTCGCCGATCGTCTCGGCCGTCCAGCCGGGGATCGTCGGCACGAGCATGGCCAGGTTCGTCTTGCCGCACGCCGACGGGAACGCCGCAGCGATGTACTTGGACTCCTTGGCCGGGTTGGTCAGCTTGAGGATCAGCATGTGCTCGGCCAGCCAGCCATCGTCGCGAGCCATGACGGACGCGATGCGCAGGGCGAAGCACTTCTTGCCGAGCAGGGCGTTACCGCCGTAGCCCGACCCGTACGACATGATCTCGCGCGTCTCCGGGAAGTGGACGATGTACTTGTTGTCGGGGTTGCACGGCCACGCGACGTCCGCCTCGACGACACCATCGACGGTGGCCAGCGGTGCGCCGACCGAGTGCACGCACGGCACCCACTGCCCCTCGTCGCCGAGGACGTCAAGGGCGCCCTGGCCCATGCGGGTCATGATCCGCATGCTCACGGCCACGTAGGCGGAGTCGGTGAGCTGCACGCCGATGTGGGCGATCGGCGAGCCGAGCGGGCCCATGGAGAACGGCACGACGTACAGCGTGCGACCCTGCATGGCGCCGGTGTAGAGCTGTTCGAGCTCGGCCCGCATCTCGTCGGGATGCCGCCAGTTGTTGTTCGGCCCGGCGGCCCGCTCGTCCTGCGAGCAGATGAACGTCCGGTCCTCCACGCGTGCCACGTCACCCGGGTCGGAGTGGGCCCAGTAGCTGTTCGGGCGCTTGGCCTCGTCCAGCGTCGTGAACGTGCCGGATGCGACGAGCTGGGCGCACAGGCGGTCGTACTCCTCCGCGCTGCCGTCGCACCAGTACACGTCGGCGGGGCCCAACACCTCGGCCCACCCGTCGACCCACTGTCGCAGCCGCTGGTTGCCTGTTTCTCCGCTCATGCTCTTCACGCTCCGTTGAGTTCGAGCTTGTCGCCTTCCCGTGTGTACCAGCCGTCAAGCACCGGCGCGAAGGCACATCAGGCTGGTTCTCCCGGCGTCTTCATGTCGGCCTCCGACCCGAGGCGCAGCCGTTCGGCGCGGCCAGCTGCGTCGAGGTCGAAGATGACCCGCTGGCCCTGGCGCAGCATTCGGAACACCGAACCGTCGAGTGCGCCGGCGCTCAGGTCGTAGTCCCCGAGGTCCGTGTCGCACATGATCACCCCGTCGCCCGTGACCGGGTCGTACGACTTGACGACGCCTTGCACGGCAGCCTCGCTCGTCAGCCGGCGTGGCTGGATGGGACGTCGGCGACCTTGGTGATCTTCCCGGATCGCAGGCAGCCGGTGCACACGTCGACGCGCTTCATGGAGCCGTTGACGAGCGCCCTCACCCGCTGGATGTTCGGGTTCCAACGGCGCTTCGTGCGGCGATGGGAGTGCGACACGGACATGCCCCACGAGGGCTTCTTGCCGCACACTTCACATACAGAGGCCATCACTCACCATCGTCGGGGTCGGAGGAGTCGTCGAGCTCGTCGAACGAACGGTGCTCGGAGGCTATCGACTCGATGCCGCCGATGACACGGCCGCCGACCCCGGCGGGTCGACGATCGGCCTCAGTATTCTGGGACGATGCCCACGCTGGAGCTGGAGATGTTCGGCGTGACGGAATTGCGGATGACCGTCACCACCTTCCGCGACCTGCTGGCGCAACACCGCTCGGCGATCGACCGGCTGAACGTGTACCCGGTGCCGGACGGCGACACCGGCACGAACATGGCCCGCACCCTCGACGCCGTCGTCGACGCCGTCGAAGCGGCTCCGGACGATCTGGTCGGTACGTGCGACGCGATCAGCCACGGTTCGCTGATGGGCGCACGCGGCAACAGCGGGGTGATCCTGTCGCAGGTCCTGCGGGGCATCGCGGCGACGCTCAAGGAGGCTCCTGCCGTCGGGCCGGCCACCGTGGCCCAGGCGTTGCGGGCGGCCTCGCAGGCCGCCGACCGCGCCGTGCTCAAGCCGGTCGAGGGCACGATCCTCACCGTCGTGCGAGCCAGCGCCGACGGGGCGGAAGCGGCGGTCGCCGCCGACGCAGACCTGGCCACCGTCGTGCGAGCGGCGCGGGACGCCGGTCGTGTCGCGTTGGCATCGACGCCCGACCTGCTACCGGTCCTGCGCGACGCCGGAGTGGTCGACGCCGGTGGCGCCGGCTACCTGTTGCTGCTCGACGCCCTGGCCAACGTGGTCGACGACGAGCCGCTCCCGGAGCCCGACGGCGGCGCTGCGGTGGCGTCGGCGGTCCAGCCGAGCGCGGCTGCAGAGGCCGTCGGCGGTGACCAGCGCTACGAGGTGATGTACCTGTGTGACCTCGCCGACGAACGCATCGAGGACTTCAAGCACCGGTGGGGTGAGCTCGGCGACTCGATCGTCGTCGTCGGCGGCGACGGGCTGTGGAACTGTCACGTCCACACGAACGACATCGGGGCGGCCATCGAGACCGCCCTCGACCTCGATGGTCGGCCCAAGGCGATCCGCGTGACCGACCTGTTCGAGGAGGTCGCCGCCGAGCACGCCATCCGCGAGGCGGCCATCGTGGCCGGTCGCCCGACGCCACTGCCCACCGAGCCGGTCGAACCGGACGAGCCGGCCGGGCCCGGGGAGCCCGAACCGATCGCCCCCGACCAGCCGGCGGTCGTCTGCGCGGTCGTCGCGGTGGCCAGCGGCCCGGGGATCGGCGAGATGTTCCGCGACCTCGGCGTGCAGGCCGTCGTCACCGGCGGCCAGACGCTCAACCCGTCGACGGCCGAGCTGCTGGCTGCCGTCGACGCCGTGAACGCCGATCAGGTGGTCGTGCTGCCGGGGAACAAGAACATCATCCCGGTCGCCGAGCAGCTCGATGCCCTGACGACACGGACCGTGCGCGTCGTGCCAACGCGATCGATGCCCGAAGGGCTGGCGGCCCTGATGGTGTACGACCCCGAGGATCGGGCCGAGACCAACCGTGCGGGGATGCGTCACGCCGCCGAAGCCGTGCGCTCCGGCGAGGTGACCAAGGCCGTGCGGGCCAGTCGCACCGAAGCCGGCCCGGTGGCCGAGGGCGACTGGATCGGCATCGCCGGCGGTGACGGCATCGTCGCCATCGACACCGACGTCATCGGGGCGGCGACGGCGCTGCTGGACCACCTCGTCGCCGACGGCTGTGAGCTCGTGACCGTGATCGCCGGGGTCGAGGCCTCCGAACCCCTGACGGCTGCGCTCGTCGCCTGGCTGGACGAGCGCCGTCCCGGCGTCGAGGTGGAGGTGCACCACGGCGGCCAGCCGCTGTACCCCTACCTGTTCGGCGTCGAGTGAGCGCAGCGAGCGAGCCCATCAGCTACCGGGAGCTGGCCGGCATCGACGTCGGGCGGCTCAAGGGGGTCGGCGAGCGCAAGCGCGAGTCCCTCGGCCTGCTCGGCATCGACACCGTCCTCGACCTGCTCACCACGTATCCCCGCCGGTGGGTGGACCGCACGAACGAGGCCCGCGTCGCCGATCTCGTCGCCGGCACCGAGGCGTTGGTGCTGGTCGAGGTGCGATCGGTCTCCAAGCGGGTCGGCCGCAACCGCCGGGCGATCGTCAACGCCGTGGTCGGTGACGGCACCGGGAGGATGCAGGTCGTCTTCTTCAACCAGCCGTGGCGTGAGCGTCAGCTGCAACAGGGCCTGCAGATCGCGTTGTTCGGCAAGGTCGACACGTACCGGGGCGGCATCCAGATGGCCAACCCCATCGTCGATCTGATCGGCGACCGCACCGGCCGCATCGTGCCGATCTACCCGCAGAGCGAGAAGGCCCAGGTCACGACGTGGGAGCTGGCGGGCTGGATCGAGAACGCGCTGGAGCGCAGCGCCGCCCGGGGCCTGCTCGACCCCGTGCCCGTGCAGGTCCGCTCCCGCCTGGGGATGATCGACCGGCAGCGGGCGATGTGGCAGATCCACGGACCCGAGTCGATCGCCGAGAAGGAGCAGGCCCGCCGCCGGCTCGCCTTCGACGAGCTGCTGCGCGTGCAGCTGGCGCTGGTGATGCGCAAGCGGGCGCTGGAGCGCGGGTCGATCGGCTTCCGCCACACCGTCGACGGCGCGCTGGTGCGCCGCTTCCACGACGCCCTCGACTTCCCGTTGACGGCCGCCCAGCACCGGGCGATCGCCGAGATCGATGCCGACCTGGCCGCCCCCCACCCGATGCACCGGTTGCTGCAGGGAGACGTGGGGTCGGGCAAGACGGTGGTCGCCGTCACGGCGCTGCTGGCCGCTGTCCAGGCCGGCGACCAGGGCGCGCTGATGGCCCCGACCGAGGTGCTCGCCGAACAGCACGCCACCGGAGTCCGGCGGATGCTCGAGGGCCTCGAGGTGCCGACGCGCGGCGAGAGCCTGTTCGCCGATCGTCCGCTGTCGGTGGAGCTGCTCACCAACCGGGTCACGGGCGCGGAGCGCAAGCGGATCCTGGCCGGGCTGGCCGACGGATCGGTCGACCTGGTGATCGGCACGCACGCGCTGATCCAAGAAGCCGTCGAGTTCGCCCGCCTCGGCGTCGTGGTCGTCGACGAGCAGCACCGGTTCGGCGTCGAGCAGCGGGCGGCGTTGCGCGACAAGGCCGGCGGCGCCGTGCCCGACGTGCTGGTGATGACAGCGACCCCGATCCCGCGGACGGCGGCGATGACGGTGTACGGCGACCTCGACGTCAGCGTCCTCGACGAGCTGCCTCCGGGGCGGACGCCGATCGTGACGCGCTGGGCGGGCGGGCCGCTGCTGGAAGCCGAGGCGTGGGCTGCGGTGCGTGACGACGTCGGGGCCGGACGGCAGGCCTACGTCGTGTGCCCGCTGATCGACGAGAGCGAGAAGCTGGAGGTGGCATCGGCGGAGGAGACGTACCGTCGCTTGCAGGGCGGCGAGCTGCACGGGTTGCGGCTCGGGCTGCTGCACGGGCGGATGCCCTCGGCCGAGAAGGAGGCCACCATGGACGCCTTCCGGTCGGCACGTCTCGACGTGCTCGTCGCCACCACCGTGATCGAGGTCGGCGTCGACGTCCCCAACGCCACCGCGATGGTCATCCTCGACGCCGACCGGTTCGGCATCGCCCAGCTGCACCAGCTGCGCGGCCGCGTCGGGCGCGGGTCGCACGAGTCGCAGTGCTGGCTGCTCACGTCGGGTGACGCGGCCGACGGGCCCGGTCCCCGGGTCGAGGCGTTGGTGGCCACGACGGACGGGTTCGAGCTGGCCGAGGTCGATCTCGAGCTGCGCGGTGAGGGCACGCTGATGAGCTCGGCCCAGAAGGGCCGCAGCGACCTGCGGCTGGCGTCGCTGCGCCGCGACCGCGAGCTGGTCGGCCTGGCCCGCGAGGCGGCGTTCGAGATCGTCGATGCCGACCTCGTGTTGGAGCACCATCCAGAGTTGCTCGACGAGCTGCACCTGCTCCTCACGGACGAGGACACCGAGTTCCTCACCCGCAGCTGACCCGCGTTCAACCCCACCCCGCCCATCCGAGGGTTTGCTGCATCGGAGGGTTTGCTCAGGGGCCTTCCCGCACTTGACCCTCGGATGGCAGCAAACCCTCCGATGGTCATTCGTCTGCATCGAGGACGAGGTCCCAGCGGTCGAGGCAGTCGGCGCATCGGTAGGTGACGATGTCGCCCGGCCGCCATCGGTCGGCGTCGGCGTCCTCGGGATCGAAATCGCGCGTCGTCAGCAGGTGGGCACGACCCCCGCAGTCGATGCACGTGATGACGGCGTCCGGCTCGAGCGGCGTTCCGGACCCCACGCCGGCACCGTAACGGCGCCGTACCCTGCCCCGGTGCGGGTGGTCGCGGGCGAGATGCGGGGTCGCCGGCTGATCGCCCCGTCCGGCGATGCCACCAGGCCGACGACCGACCGGGTGCGCGAGGCGGTGTTCAACGTGTTGGCCAGCCTCGACGTCGTCGTGGACGCAACGGTCGTCGACCTCTACGCCGGCAGCGGCGCGCTGGGCATCGAGGCGCTCTCACGCGGGGCGACGCACTGCACGTTCGTCGAGCGTGACCGGTCTGCGCTCAGCGCGATCGACGGGAACCTGGCCGACCTCGGGCTGCGCGACCGAGCGCGCGTCGTCGTGGGTGACGCCATCTCGGTCGCCCCGCGCTTCGACGTCGACCTCGCCTTCGCCGACCCCCCGTACGGCTTCACCGACTGGCCGCGCCTGCTGCGCGCCGTGCGTGCGCCGCTGCTCGTCGCCGAGGCGGAGGTGGCGGTGGATGCGCCGGCCGACTGGGACCAGGGGAGGGTCAAGCGCTACGGGCGCACCTGGGTCACGCTCCTGCATCGTCGTGGCTGAGCGCGAGCGCAACTACCTTGGCGGCACCCATGGGCACCGTGCTCAACCCCGGCAGCTTCGATCCGATCCACCTCGGCCATCTCGACGTCATCGAGCAGGCGGTCGAGCTGTTCGGCCACGTCACCGTCGTCGTGATGCACAACCACGAGAAGCCGGGCGGGCTGTTCGACATCGACGAGCGGCAACGGCTGATCCGTCAGAGCGTTGACGACGAGGGCTTCGGCGCCTCGGTCGACGTCACGGCGCACTCCGGGCTGGCCATCGACGCCGCCGCGGCGGCCGACGCGTCGTTCATCGTGAAGGGGCTGCGCAGCCCGGCCGACTTCGAGATCGAGCAGCAGATGGCGCTCACCAACCACTCGGTGACCGGCATCCGGACGGTGTACCTGCCGTGCCGCGCCGACCGCGGCTACATCAGCAGTCGCTTCGTGCGCGAGATCGCCAGGTACGGTGGTGCGGTCGGGCACATGGTGCCGAGGGCGGTGGCCGACGCACTGGCGAAGACGTTCGCGAACGAGACGGCACGGTCATGAGCTACGACGACGACTACGACGACGAGTACGACGACTACGACGACATCGACGACGAGTACCCCGAGCCGGGTGAGGGGTACGTCGGCGATGCCGAGACGCTGCTGCGCCGCTCGATCGACATCATTGCGACGGCGCCGACGATGCCGCTGTCGTCATCACCGCGCATCGATCGCGACGAGATCATCGAGCTGCTCGAGGAGGCGCTGCACCGCTTGCCCGACGAGCTGCGTCAGGCCCGCTGGATGCTCAAGGAGCGCCAGGAGTTCGTGGCCAAGACGCGGCGCGAGGCCGACGAGCTGGTCGAGGCGGCGCGCGTCAAGGCCGAGCGGATGGTGCAGCGCACCGAGGTCGTGCGCGCCGCCGAGCACCGTGCGCGGCAGGTCATGGACACCGCCGAGTCGGACGCCCGGCGCCTGCGCCACGAGACCGAGGACTTCCTCGACCAGCGCCTCGGCAGCTTCGAGATCCTGCTCGACAAGCTGCAGAAGACGGTCGGCGCCGGCCGCCAGCGCCTGTCGATCGGCGCCGCGCCGATGACGCTCGCCGCCGGCGACGAGGACGACCCCACCAAGGGCTTCTTCGATCAGGACCGCTAGGGCTCAGGCGCGGCGGCGGCGGGCCAGCTGCAGCAGCCCTGCGCCGGCGAGCAGCGCGCTCGCCGCGACGATGCCGATGAGGGTCGGCGAGGCGCCGGTGTCGGCCAGATCATCGGGATCGGGCTCGGAGGTCGGACAGGTCCCCCAGCTGAAGTCCTCGTCCAGCACACCTTGCTGACCGTCGACGACGACGCCGATGAACGTGATGGCCTGGCAGCTCCCGGTCGGTTGCTCGGGAAACGCCGGCGCTGTTCCGAAGCAGAGGCTGTCGCTGGAGCACACCACGTTCTCGAACTCGACGCACGGGTCATCGCACGGGTCGGTGGGGCCGATCAGGAACCTGGTGCCTCCCGGTGCCGTGCTGAACCCGGAGCCGTGGAACGTCACGGTGCTGCCGCCGCCGAACGACGGTGAGTTGAGCGGCTCGACGCTCGTCAGCGTGGGCGCTTCGCCCGGTGATCCGTTGGCGACGCCGGGATCGGCGAGCATCATCGAGCCGATCATCGCGACGGCGGCGAGCACGCCGCCGACCAACCGACGCCCCGGCGAGCAGTCTGCGTCCTGAGCCATGGCCCCTCCCGATGGTCTCGATGGTGTCGATGGCGGCGCCGGGCCCCGAGCCGACGCGCGGCAACGTGTCTACCAGCTCCGCTCGAGCACTGCGAGGGTCTCCCGTGAGCGGGTTGAATGGACCGATGGCTGCCTCCGAGCTGGTCGTCAACGCCGCCGAACTGATGCGCGTTCCGGGCACCCGACGCATCGTCGATCGGACGGTTGCCCTCGCCGACCTGGACATCGACGACCCCCGATTGACCGGAGACGTCGCCGTCCACGTCGTGCTCGAATCGTCCATCGACGACCTCGACGCCCGGGGTGAGCTGGCGGTGAGCTGGTCGGACGAGTGCCGCCGCTGCCTTCGTCCGCTGGCCGACGAGCTGCGGGTGGCCGTCGACGAGCGCTACGCCGAGCCGGACGACCAGCGTCCGGTCGACCCCTCCGACCTCGACACGTTCCCCGTCGTCGGCGGTCGGATCGACCTGCGCCCGATGGTCCGCGAGGGCCTGCTGCTCGGCGTGCCGGACGCTCCGCTGTGCCGCGACGACTGCCCCGGACTGTGCCCGACGTGCGGCGTCGACCTCTCGACCGGCGCCTGCGACGTGCGATCCGGTCGAGCGTGACGACCGCTGGGCGGTCCTCGATCAGCTGCGTGAGCCGTAGGCGCACCGGCCGCCCGCCGGTAGCCTTCGACCGCCGCATCCCCAGTCGGAGAGCACGATGGCCGTTCCCAAGAAGAAGAAGTCGAAGTCCAAGAGCCGCAGCCGGCGTGCCGGCGCCTGGAAGCTCGACGCTCCGTCGCGCAGCGTGTGCCCACGCTGCGGTTCGGCCAAGCAGCCCCACATCGTGTGCCCGTCCTGCGGGTGGTACAAGGGTCGCGTCGCCGTCGAAGTGACCGGCTGACCGGCCCACCGCTCCCGATCTCGAGGCGCGGATGGAACCGATCGCGGTCGACGCCATGGGCGGCGACCGCGCTCCCGTCGACATCGTCGCCGGTGCCCGCCAGGCGGCGGAGGCCGGCATCCCGGTCGTGCTCGTCGGTCCGGCCGATCTGGCCGATCGCGTCGAGACCGCTGGCCTGCCGCTGATCCCTGCCAGCGAGGTCATCGCCATGGACGAGGACGCCGCCGGCGGCGTGCGGCGGAAGAAGGACTCGACGTTGGTGCGGGCCGCCGAAGCGGTGCGCGACGGCACGGCATCGGCGATGATCTCGGCCGGCAACACCGGTGCGACCATGGCCGCCGCGCTACTGCGCATGGGCCGGATCAAGGGCGTCAGCCGGCCGGCCGTCGCCACGCCGATCCCGGTGCCGGGCGCCAGCCCGACCATCCTGCTCGACGCCGGAGCGAACGCCGAGGTGCAGCCGGAGTGGCTGGTGCAGTTCGCCCAGATGGGCTCGGTCTACGCCCGCCACCGCTTCGACCTGGCCGCGCCGCGCGTCGGCCTGCTGTCCATCGGTGAGGAGCCGGGCAAGGGCGACACCCTGCGCAAGGAGGCGTTCGGCCTGCTCGGCGCGGCACCCGGCATCGAGTTCATCGGCAACGTCGAGGGGCGCGACGTCATGTCCGACCGAGTCGACGTGGTGGTCACCGACGGGTTCACCGGCAACGTCGTGCTGAAGACCCTCGAGGGTGGGCTGCGGTCGATCGTCGGGGCCCTGCTGGAGATCTTCGCCCAGCCGGAGCACGCCGCGCCGGCCGAGGCGCTGCTGCCGGCGCTGACACCGCTCTACCGCACGCTCGACCCCGACACCTACGGCGGCGCGATCCTGCTCGGCGTCGACGGGGTGTGCATCATCTCCCACGGCTCGACCGGCGCAACGGCGATGTTCAACGCCATCAACGTGGCGCGCGAGATGGTCGACCACGAGATGGTCTCCGAGCTGCGCGACGTCCTCGCCACGCCGGCGCCGTAGCCCCCGAGGCGATCGTCTCAATCGCGTTCGATGCGCCGCAGCGGGGCGCCGGGACGCCACACCTCGATCTGCAGGCGATCGCCGGCGTCGGTCAGCTTGGTCAGCGCCACCTCGTCGAGGTCGGCGCGGAAGAGCTGACCCTCAGTCTCGCCGCCCAGGTCGCCGACCAGCACCGCCCGGCCGGCGACCTTCGCTTCGCCGGTCCAGCCGGACGGCTCGCCCTCCGGCGGGTCGACCGTCGGGCTGTGCAGCGCGAACCGGGGGTCGCGCACCAGATCGGCGCCCTTGCGCGCCGCCGGCATCGAACCGAACGACAGCTGACCGTCGGCGAACTCCACCTCGATGCCCGAGATCCGCGGTGACCCGTCAGCGCGCAACGTGGCGATCGTCTTGTGCTTGCGGACGTCGAACAGGGCGCGCACCCTGGCGGCGAAGGTCGGTTCCTCACGCTCGAAGTCGCTCCACGTGACCATGACCGACAGCATGCCCCGGCCGGCGGGTCCGCTCGTTCGGCGAGCGGGTCGGCCGATGCCGATGCGGTGCAGCGTCAGACGTCCTCGACGCCGCCGATCATCCTGCTGACCTTCTGCGGCACGCACATCCGCCAGGCATCGAGCACGAGCTCGCGCATCTCGTCGACGTCGATGGCGGCCAGTCGCACCTCCACCCAGTGGAAGCGCAGGTCGGACGTCCGGGGCAGCCGGAACTTGTCCGGCTCGGCGGCGACCAGGGCATCGCGCTCCTCCTTCGGGAACCCGAACCCCATCAGCGTCTCGTCGCGGGAGAGGGCGACGAACACGATCTGGCCGATGCGGAACTTGACCTGGTCGCGCACCAGCGCCTCCTCGGCGCGCGGCAGCTTCGAGGCGAAGGCCCGGACCTCGTCGGCGGACACCACGGACCCATCATTTCGCGTTGGCCGCCCTGCTGACGATGGCGATCGCCGCCGTCGGTACAGTGCGCAGCGTGGCTGGAGCAGGGGAGACGATCGAGCGCACCGAGATCTTCGAGATCGTGCGTGACCGGCTGGCCGACATCCTGGAGATCGAACCATCCACGATCAGCGAGGGGCAGTCGTTCGTCGACGACCTCGACGCCGACTCGCTGGCGTTGATCGAGCTCGTCGAGGCGCTGGAGGAGGAGCTCAGCGCCCGTACGACCGGCTTCCGCATCGACGACGAGGACCTCGCCGACCTGAAGACCGTCCGCGACGCCGTCGACTACGTCCACGAACGGACGCGAGGTGCCGCCTGACGGCGGACGTCGTCAAGTCGGCGCCGGTCGAGGAGCGTGACGAACGAACGCTCGCCGAGCGCATCGGATACGAGTTCGCCGACCCCGAGCTGCTGCTGCGGGCGATGGCCCATCGATCGTGGTGCGCCGAACACCCGGGGACGCTGAGCAACGAGCGCCTCGAGTTCCTCGGCGATGCCGTGCTCGGCTGGGTCGTCGCCGATCTGGCCTTCCGCCGCTTCACCGATCTGCCCGAGGGTGACCTGACCGGTGTGCGCAAGGGCGTCGTCAACGCGCTGGCGCTGGCGTCCGTCGCCGAACGCCTCGGACTCGGCGAGTTCCTGCGCCTCGGTCGAGGCGAGGACGCCGCCGGCGGTCGCGAGAAGCCGTCGATCCTCTCCGACGCGCTGGAGGCCGTGCTCGGTGCCGTGTACGTCGACGGTGGCCCTGCGGTGGCCTACGACGTCGTCGAGCGGCTGATCGGGCCGGGCCTGGCGGCGACGGCCGCTCGACTCGACCACCTCGACCACAAGTCGCGCCTCCAGGAGCTGGTGGCGATGGCCGGCGGCCCCCCGCCCGAGTACACGACGCGCGCCGAGGGCCCGGACCACGCCAAGCGCTTCTTCGCCGCGGTCACGGTGGCTGGGCGACTGCTCGGCGAGGGGACCGGCCGCTCCAAGAAGGCCGCCGAGCAGGCCGCCGCCGAGGCCGGCTGCGGAGCCTGGCCCACCCCTGGCGGCTGATGCCCGAGCTGCCGGAGGTCGAGACGGTCCGGCGCGGGCTCGCTGACCGGGTCGTCGGGCGGCGCATCGACCGGGTCGAGGTCGGTCGCCCGCGGACCGTGCGTCGGACCTCGGCCACGGAGGTGATCGACGGCCTGACCGGGGCGTCGATGATCGCCGCCGATCGCCGGGGCAAGTACCTGCTGTGCCCGCTGGATACCGGCGACACCGTGATGTTCCACCTGCGCATGAGCGGTCAGCTGCTGCTGGCCGCCGATGGCGCGCCCCGCCCGGCGCACACCCATGTCGCCCTGTCGCTGGCCGGACCGGACCGGGAGCAACTCCTCTTCGTCGACCCCCGCACGTTCGGTGAGGTCGTCGTCTTCGACCCCGACCACGTGGAGGTGGAGCTCCCCGAGCTGGCCCGCCTCGGCGTCGATCCGCTCGCCGACGGCCTCGGCCTCGATGCCCTCATCGCCCTCCTCGGCGGTCGCCGCACGGCGCTCAAGCCGCTGCTCCTCGACCAGCACGTGATCGCCGGCATCGGCAACATCTACGCCGACGAGATCCTCCACGCTGCCCGCCTCCACCCGAGCCGGCCGGCCGGGTCGCTGCGTCGCGCCGAGGTCCGCCGCCTGCACGACGCGGTGCACCGCATCCTCGCGGCCGCCGTCGAGGCCCGCGGGTCGTCCCTCGGCGACGGCCAGTACGTCGACCTGATGGGAGCGGGTGGCTCGTACCAGGACTCCCACGCCGTCTACGGACGCGTCGGCACGCGCTGCCCGACGTGCGGTCGGGGCATCATCCGCCGCACGGTCAGTGCCGGCCGCAGCACGTACTACTGCGGGTGGTGCCAGCGCCGTGCTTGATGGCCTCACTCGCTGCGCTCGCTCGGCTTGTCGGCCTTGGGCCTGGCGGCCCGGCCGACCTGACCACCCATGCCCACTGCGGCACGAACGCTCGGGGACCTCTCCCGGGTATCAGAATTGCCGACGGGCATCCTCGGCGTCGGGCAGTCCCACCACTATCTTCGCTGGCGCCGTGTTCCTGAAGCGTCTCACCCTGAAGGGGTTCAAGTCGTTCGCCGAGGCCACGACCCTGGACCTCGAGCCGGGCGTCACCGTGGTCGTCGGGCCGAACGGGTCCGGCAAGTCGAACGTGGTCGACGCCATCTCCTGGGTGCTCGGCGCCCAGGCCCCGAGCGCGGTCCGCAGCCAGAAGATGGATGACGTCATCTTCGCCGGCACCGCCTCCCGTCCGGCGCTCGGCCGGGCAGAGGTCACCCTGACGATCGACAACTCCTCGGGCCTGCTCGGCCTCGACCTCACCGAGGTCACCGTTCGGCGCACCCTGTTCCGCACCGGCGACAGCGAGTACGCCATCAACGACGTGCCCTGCCGCCTGTTGGACGTCCAGGACCTGCTCTCGGACGCCGGCGTCGGCCGCCAGCAGCACGTCGTCGTCAGCCAGGGCCAGATCGACGCCGTCCTCACGGCTCGCCCCGAGGACCGCCGGGCGATCATCGAGGAAGCGGCCGGCGTCCTCAAGTTCCGCAAGCGCAGGGAGAAGGCGCAGCGCCGCCTTGATTCGACGGATGCCAGCCTGCTGCGCGTGCAGGATCTGCTGCGGGAGGTGCGTCGGCAGCTCCGCCCGCTGGAGCGCCAGGCGGAGGCGGCACGCCGCCACGACGAACTCATCGGCGAGCTCACCGCGCTGCGTGTCCACGTCGCCGGGCGCGAGCTCGCCGCACTGCGCACCCAGCTCGCCGGGCTGGCGGCGTCGAAGTTGGACGCCGCGGCGACCGAGTCGGGGCTCAAGTCCGAGCTCGCCCGGCTCGACACCGACGTCGCCGCGGCGAGCGCCGAGCTGACGGCGCGCGGTGCCGACGATGTGGGTGACCAGCTCGCTGTCGCCGATCAGCTGCGGGAACGGGCGCGCGCCGTCTCCGCCGTGATCGCCGAGCGCCGTCGCAGTGTCGAACGTGACCGGGTGCAGGTGCTCGACGCCGGCGTCGTCGCCAGCATCGAGGCCGACGCCGCCCGCTCTCGGGACGAGCTCGCCGCGGTGCACGCCGACCAGGCGGCCATCGAACCCGAGCGGTCGGCACTCGAACGCGATGAGGCCTCGCTCCTCGAGGATCGCCGCCAGCCGACGGACGACCCGGCGGGCGGGCGGGCATCGGCGGCGACGGCCGCCGCCGAGGTGCGGGGCGAGCTTCGGTCGCGCCGGGCCGGCGTCGAGCGCGCCGGGGTCGAGCTGGCCCAGGCCAGCGAGCGGGCGGCCGCACTCGGACGAGCTGCGGTCGATGCTGACCAGCGCATCGCCCGCTTCCGCCATGACTGTGACGCCGCCGAGCTGATCGAGGCCCCACTCGTCGAGCGGATCGCCGCCGCCGAGGCCCACCTCGCCGCGGTCGAGGCCGATCGTGTCGCCGCCGTGGAGGTCCGCCAGCGAGCCACGGAGGCCGCCGCTGCCGCCGTCGCCCGGGTCGACGCGCTGCAGTTGGCCCTCGACACCGTTCACGCCCGAGCAGGCGCCGAAGCGCTGGCCGCCGTCGACGGGGTGCTGGGCACGCTGCTCGACCTCGTGCGCATCGATGCCGGTTGGGAACGGTCCGTCGAGGCCGCACTCGGCGAGGCGCTCACCGCCGTCGTCGTCCGCGATCCGGCCGCCGGCGCCGCAGCTCTCGACGTGCTGCGGTCGTCGCAGACCGCCGGAGCCGTCCTCTCGGCAGGTCTCCCGGCGCCGACGTCGCCGCACGAGCTGCCCGTCGGTGAGCCCGTACGGCCCCACGTCCACGCCGAGCGAGCGGCGATCGGCACGATGCTCGACCGCCTGCTCAACGACGCCGTCCGCGTCGACGACCGCGACGCCGCGCTGGAGGCGGCGATCGACCACCCGGATGCGGTCGTGGTCACGGCCGGTGGTGACCGCTTCGGGTCGGTCGGCTGGCGGGTCGGCTCCTCCTCGGCCGGTCTCGTGACGGCAGCTGCCCTCGAGGACGCCGTCGCCGACGCCGCTCGGCGGCACCGCGAGGCGGAGCAGCGCGCCGCTGACGAGCAGGTGGCGGCGGAGTGCGACGCCACCGCTCGGCGCCACCTCGCCGAGCTCAAGGCGCAGCTGGCCGCTAACGACGCCACCCTGACGGCGGCATCGGCCGGGCTGACGTCGGCGCAGACCGAGCGGCGCGAAGCCGTCGCCGAACTGGAACCGCTGCTGCGTCGCGTCGACGAGCTCGAGCTCCACCTCGCCGCCGAGTCGGCCCGTGTCAGCGAGCTCGAAGTCCTTGTGGCCCGGCTCGAGGTCGGCGAGCAAGCGGAGGTCGACGCCGCCCGGACGCGCCAGGAGCACCAGCTGGAGGTCGAGGCGAGGGCGAGCGTGCTGACGACGCGCCGTCGCGATCTCGAAGTGCGCGCGGCGGGGCTGGCCGAGCGGGAGCAGCTGTTGCAGCGCCGCCTCGACGATGCCGAGCGTCGCCTGGCCGAGGATGCGTCCGAGCGCGCCGCAGCCACCGACCGCCGGACCGAGCTCGACCGCTCGCTTGCTGCGCTCGGGAACCTCGGTCGGCTGGTCGACGCCCACCGGAACGTCCTCGACGCCCACCACGGAGAGCTGGCGCACCGCCGCCGGCAGCAGAGCGAGCACGTGCGCGAGCTGGCCGGTCGCCTCGACGAGCTGCGCGGCGAGCGGGCGGCGGCCGAGCGATCACTTGACGCCGTCCGCGAGCGAGCCCGCCGGGCCGAGGTCGACGAGGCGGAGGCGCGCATGCGGTTCCAGGCCGCCGTCGAGCTGCTGCGCCACGACCTCGACATCGAGCCGGAAGCGGCCGAAGCGACACCGGCGCCACCGCTGCCCGACGGCGTCGCGCCACGTGCCCGGGTGCGCGAGCTGGAGCGCGAGGTCCGCCTGCTCGGGCCGATCAACCCGCTGGCCCTCGAGGAGTTCACCGAGCTGCAGCAGCGCCACACCTTCCTCGAAGAGCAGCTGGAGGACGTGCGCACGACGCGCCGCGACCTGATGCGCGTCATCCGCGCCGTCGACGAGGAGATCCAGTCGGTCTTCGCGGCTGCGTTCGCCGACGTCGCCGGCAACTTCGAGCGGCTCTTCGCCACGCTGTTCCCGGGTGGCGTCGGGCGGATCATGCTCAGCACGCCCGAGGACCTGCTCGACACGGGCGTCGAGATCGAGGCCAAGCCGAGCGGCAAGAACGTCAAGAAGCTGTCGCTGCTGTCGGGCGGTGAGCGCAGCCTGACCGCGCTGGCCTTCCTGTTCGCCGTGTTCCGCAGCCGGCCGTCACCGTTCTACGTGATGGACGAGGTCGAGGCAGCGCTCGACGACATGAACCTCCACCGCTTCCTCGGCCTCTTGGCCGAGTTCCGCCAAGAAGCGCAGCTGCTCGTGGTCAGCCATCAGAAGCGCACGATGGAGGCGGGTGACTGCCTCCTCGGCGTCACGATGCAGCCAGGTGGCTCGTCCAAGGTCATCACCGAACGCGTCTCCGCCGCCTGAACGTCCCCGCAGCAGCTTCTCGACCAACGTTCGTGTCACCCGTGACCCCGCCGTCACAGAACGGGCTGCGGGCGCAGGACGTGGCGGTCGCGCCTGCTCGATAGGTTCGGCGGGCGATGGAGTGGATCTACCTCGTCCTGATCGGGCTCGTCCTGCTGTTCGGGCTGGCCGTGCTGATCGTCAACCGGCGGCGGGCCCAGCGGCCGATCGACGGTCGCGGCCGGCCGCCGGTGACACCACCGACCCGGCCCCCACAGGAGGCGGGTGGCGGTGTCACCGTTCTCGAGCCGGAGGTCGTCGAGCCTGACGCCGTTGCGCCCCCGGTCGTCGAGCGGCCGACCCTGCGCGGCCGCATGGCCCGGGCGCGGGCGGCGCTGTCAGGTGCCTTCGCCGGGGTGCGCAGCCGCAAGGGGATCACGGACGAGACGTGGGATGAACTGGAAGAGGCGCTGCTGCGCGCCGACGTCGGCGTCATGGTCTCGACGGATCTGCTCGATGGACTGCGCACGCAGGTCAAGGCCAAGGAGCTGACCGAGCCCGATCAGCTGCTCGATGCGCTGCGCGACGAGATGAAGGAGCGGCTGGCCGGTGCCGACCGTGACTTGCACTTCGAGCCCGGCGACCCGGGCAGCCCGAACGTGTGGCTGTTCGTCGGTGTCAATGGCGTGGGCAAGACCACGTCCATCGGCAAGGTCGCTGACCAGCAGCGAGCGGCCGGCCACAAGGTGTTGCTGGCCGCCGGGGACACGTTCCGCGCCGCCGCCGCCGAGCAGCTGACGACGTGGGCCGAACGGGCCGACGCCGACCTGGTGCGCGGCAACGAGGGCGGCGACCCGAGCGCCGTGGTGTTCGACGCCGTCGAGTCGGCCGCCGCCCGTGGCCACGACCTCGTCCTCGCCGACACGGCGGGCCGGCTGCACACCAAGAGCAACCTGATGGAGGAGCTGCGCAAGGTCCGCCGGGTCGCCGAGAAGGGCGCCGGTCGCGTGACCGAGGTCCTGCTCGTGATCGACGCCACCACCGGCCAGAACGGACTGACGCAGGCCCGGGAGTTCGGCGACGCCACGCAGGTCACCGGTGTCGTGCTGACCAAGCTGGACGGGTCGGCCAAGGGCGGGATCGTCTTCGCCGTGGAGACCGAGCTGGGCATCCCCGTCAAGCTGGTCGGGCTCGGCGAGTCGATCGGCGACCTCGTGCCGTTCGATGCTGACGAGTTCGTGGACGCATTGTTCGAGTGATCGTCCCGGGTCGGCTGGTCGCCGCACTCGTGGCGGCGACCGTGGTCGTCGCCGGGTGCAGCGGCGACGACGACGGCGCGTCGGCGCTGACCGCGGCGTCCGAGACCACCGCCGCGGCGGAGACGACGGAGCCCGAGACGACGGAGGTACCGACGACGGAGCCCGAGACCACCGAGGCGGACACGACCGAGCCCGAGATCACCGAGCCCGAGACGGCCGAGCCCGAGACCACGGACCCCGACCCGACGATCCTCGAGACCACGGCGTCCGAGACGTCCGTGCCCGCCACGTCCGCGCCGGCGAGCTGTGGCGCGGTCCCGCCGGGCCTCACGGAGACCGTCCTGACCGCCGGTGGGGGCGACCACCCGGTGCGGATCTTCGTCCCCTCCTCGTTCGCCGGCGCTCCGGTGCCCGTCGTGATCGACTGGCACGGGCTCGGCTCGGACGGGACCCAGCAGGCGATCTACTCGGGCTACGAGACCGTCGCCGACGCCGAGGGCTTCATCGCCGTCCACCCGACCGGCCTCGGCAACTCCTGGGAGCTGTACGACGAGGAGGACCCGACCCGCGACGACCTCGCGTTCGTCGACGCGCTGCTCGATCTGCTCGTCGAGGAGTGGTGCGCCGACCCGCAGCGGATCTATTCGACCGGCATGTCCAACGGGGGCTACTTCACCGCCCGCCTCCTGTGCGAGCGCGCCGATCGGATCGCCGCCGCGGCATCGGTCGCCGGGACCTACCACCCCGAGGGCTGCGGTCCGTCACGGAGCGTGCCGTACCACGCCTATCACGGCACCGCCGACATCGTCGTGCCGTTCGACGGAAGCGGCGAGTCGATCCTGGCCGGCGACGACCCGGCCCTCCGGACGTTCTTCGAGCAGGTGATGCCCGACGAGTTCGCCGAGTTCGCCGCCGACGCAGGGTGCGCGCCCGAGCCGACCTCGACGACCGTCGGCGCCGACGTGATCCGCTACGACTACACCGACTGCGCGAGCGGGACGCCGATGGCCTTCTTCGAGATCACCGGTGGCGGGCACACCTGGCCCAACTCGCCGATTGCCGGAGCCGTCACCCAGCTCGGCAACACGACCGTCGGTGTCGACGCCACCAGAGACAGCTGGGCGTTCTTCGAGCAGCACGCCCTCCCCGGCTGACCCTGCCGGGCCCGTTTCAGCTGGCGTTCTGCCACAGACCGAGGACGTTCCCCTCGGTGTCGTGGAAGTACGCCGCGAACCCCATGTCGCCGACCGGCATCTTCGGGATCGCCGTCGTGCCCCCGTGCTCTTCCACGGTGGCCAGGGTCTTCTCGATGTCGTCGACGGCCATCACGAGCACGGGGGTCTTCAGCTCATCCTGGCGTTCGAACATGCCGCCGCCGATGTAGCCCGGCTCCGACGGCATCCCGTCGTCGCCGCGCGGTCCGGTCGACACGATCGTGTAGCCCATCTCGGGCATCGATTCGAGCGACCACTCGAAGACGTCCCGGTAGAACTCCCGTGCTCGGTCCCCGTTCTCGAACGGGATCTCGAAATGCACCACTCGTGCGCTCATCGGCCCTCCTCTCGATCGGGCCGCTGGCGGGCCCACCGCCGACCGTATTCCATGGGCGCCGTCGCCCGTTCACGGGCCTGGAACACGGCCGAAACGAAGGACTCCTACCGTCCGAGCGATGGCCTTCCCTTCGTACGCCTCGCCGTTCCCCGATGACGCCACGCCACCGGTGCTCGGCGCCAAGCAGCGGGCGATGATCTCCGCGCTCGGGCAGCGCCCGGGCAAGGTGCGCACCTCCGCCGAGCTGGCCGGCGCCGTCGACCTGCCGATCCTCACCCCTCGTCGGTCCGAGCAGCTGCGCGCCGGGATCAACGCTGCGCTGGGCGACGACGCGGTGACCGAGGTCCCGCGCCGTGGGCTGCGGATGACCCCGTACGCCGCCTCCCCGGTGGCTCGCTCGCTGTAGAGACGCCGATCAGGCGGCGACGACCGTGTCGGTCACGCCGGGCGCCTCGCGACCCGTGATCCAGACCCGCGGCATCGGTCGCAGCTGCGTCGCGACCACCACGCCCTGGCGCCGTCCGAAGACGGCCGCCGCGCCGAGCGTCCCCAGGACGGTCAGGGCGCCGCCGCCGAGCAGGGTCCAGCGCGCCCCGAACTGGTCGGCGATCCAGCCCAGCAGTGGTGACCCGAACGGCGTCCCGCCCATGAAGATGGCCATGTACAGCGCCATCACCCGGCCGCGCACCTGGGCGTCGACGGACATCTGCACGAAGGCGTTGGCCGCCGTGATCACCGTCAACGCGGCGAACCCGCACAGGGGGAGGATGGCGGCGAACGTGAGGTACGTCGGCATCAGCCCGGCGACCAGCTCGATGCTGCCGAAGGCGATGGCGGCGACGATGATCAACCGTTGGCGGGACCGGACGCGGCGGGCGGCGAGCAGCGACCCGGCCAGCGACCCGACGGCGATGATCGAGCCGAGGATGCCGTACTCGCCGGCGCCCTTGCCGTAGACCTCGGTCGCCATCAGCGCCGTCGTCATCTGGAAGTTCAGCCCGAACGTGCCGGCGACGAAAACGACAGCCATCACGAGCATGAGGTCCGGTCTCCGGCGCACGTAGGCGATGCCCTCGCGCAGTTGCCCGCGGCCGCGCCCGATCGGTGCCGACGGCGCCAGCTCGCTCGTGCGCATCCGGGCCAGCGACACGATCACGGCGGCGTACGTGGTGGCGTTGACCAGGATCACCCAGCCCGTGGCGGTGACCCCCGAACCGAGCCAGGCGATGAGCAGGCCGGCGAGCGCCGGCCCGATCATCCGGGCGAGGTTGAATGCCGCCGAGTTGAGGGCCACGGCGTTGACCAGCCGCTCGGGGCCGACCATCTCGTTGACGAAGGCCTGGCGAGCGGGGACGTCGAACGCTGCGCCGGTCCCGAAGACGAAGGCCAGGACGTAGACGTGCCACGGCTGCGCCGTCCCGGTGACGGCGAGCAGGCCGAGCGTCGCTGCGCTCACCCCGAGCACGACCTGGGTGATCATGAGCACCCGGCGCTTCGGGTAGCGGTCGGCAACGACGCCGGCGATCGGGGAGAACAGCAGCATCGGTAGGAACTGCAGACCGGTCGTCAGCCCCAGCGCGCCGGCGCTGGCGGTCAGCGTGAGGATCAACCAGTCCTGGGCGACGCGCTGCATCCACGTGCCGACGTTGGAGACCAGGGACCCGGTGGCGAACAGCCGGTAGTTGCGGGTGGCCAGTGCGGCGAACGTGACCCTCACGGCGTTCCCCGGCCACGCAGGCCGCGGCACTGCATTCGGCGCGGGAGGCTCAACGTGCGCATCACGGCGTTCCCCGGCCACGCAGGCCGCGGCACTGCATTCGGCGCGGGAGGTTCAACGTGCGCATCACGGCGTTCCCCGGCCACGCAGGCCGCGGCACTGCGTTCGGCGCGGGAGGTTCAACGTGCGCATCATGCTTCGGCCAGGCGCTCGAGCAGCGGCGCGACGCGCTGCAGCAGCTCGAGGTCGTCCGGTGCCAGATCGCCGAGGTGCTGGGCGAGCCAGGCGTCGCGCCGGCGACGGTCGTCGGCCAGCACCTCGCGTGCGGCGGGGGTCAGGTCGACGACGACCTGGCGGCCGTCCCGGTCGTGCGGGCGGCGGGTGACGAGCCCGGCATCCTCGAGGCAGGCGACGGTCCGCGTCATCGACGGCGGCTTGACCTTCTCCAGGGCGGCCAGCTGGCCGACGCTCTGCGGTCCGCGCCGTTCGAGCGTGCCGAGCACGGCGAGCTGGTTGAGCGTGCGGTCGTCGCCCGAGCGCTCGAGGCGCAACCGCCGGGCCAGTCGCATCACGCTGAGCCGCAGCGAGCTGGCGAGCGCGGCGTCCGTTCGGGAGGTCGTCGACGCACGCACGATCCTTAGCCTAACTCATTACCCTTGCGAATGAAACGCCCGATACGGCGCGAGCGCACCGTCATCGGTCGTCGGTAGCGTCGCAACGGCATGTTCGAGACGCTGTCCAACCGGCTGGAAGGGATCGTCAAGCGGATCCGCGGCAAGGGTCGCCTGACCGAGGCGGACGTCGACGAGATCCTGCGCGAGATCCGCACGGCGCTGCTCGAGGCCGATGTCAACGTCGGCGTGGCCCGAGACGTGATCGCCCGCATCCGCACCGAGGCGATCGGCGCCACCCGCTCGCAGGCCCTCGACGCCAGCCAACAGGTGGTCAAGATCGTCAACGGCGAGCTGACCCGGATGCTCGGCGGCGAGACGCTGCGCATCACCTATGCCGGGCGGCCGCCGACGGTCGTCCTGATGGCCGGCCTCCAGGGCTCCGGCAAGACCACGGCGGCGGGCAAGCTGGCCCGCTGGTTCAAGGCCCAGGGCCGCCAGCCGCTCCTGGTCGGGGCCGACCTGCAGCGACCGGCGGCCGTGGAACAGCTGCGCACGTTGGGCGGTCAGGTCGACGTCCCGGTGTTCTCGGAGCCGGGCGACCCTGTGCTGACGGCGGCCAAGGGACTGGCCGAGGCCCGCCGCCTGGGGCGCGACGTCCTCATCGTCGACACTGCAGGCCGGCTGGCGATCGACGCCGAGATGATGCAGCAGGTCCGCCTCATCTCCGGCGCCGTGGCGCCGCACTACACGTTCCTCGTCATCGACGCGATGACCGGTCAGGACGCCGTCGGGGTGGCCGAGGCGTTCAACGACACCCTGGCCATCGACGGCGTGATCCTCTCCAAGCTCGACGGCGATGCCCGCGGCGGCGCTGCGCTGTCGGTCAAGGAGGTGATCGGCAAGCCGATCGCCTTCGCCTCGACGGGGGAGAAGCTCGACGCCTTCGAGCAGTTCCACCCTGATCGCATGGCCGGGCGGATCCTCGGCATGGGCGACGTCCTGACGCTGATCGAGCAGGCCGAGCAGGCCTTCGAGAAGGACCAGGCCGAGGAGGCGGCGAGCAAGCTGCTCGACGGCGCCTTCACCCTCGACGACTTCCTCGCCCAGATGCAGCAGCTGAAGAAGATGGGGCCGCTCGGCAACCTGCTCGGGATGATGCCGGGCATGCCCAAGGAGCTGAAGGGCGCCGAGATCGGTGACGACGACCTGAAGCCGGTCGAGGCGATCATCCGCTCGATGACGATGGTCGAGCGGGCACAGCCACAGCTGATCAACGGTTCCCGGCGCACGCGGATCGCCAACGGGTCGGGCACGTCGCCGTCCGACGTGAACCGGTTGGTCAAGCAGTTCGCCGAGATGCAGAAGATGATGAAGCGGTTCGGCATGACCGGGAAGGGCAAGAAGGGCAAGCGCCGTGGCATGCCCGGACTGCCGCCCGGGGGCGGGTTCCCCGACCTCGCCGAACTGACCGGTGGCCTGCCCGGGATGCCTCGCTGACCCGGGGGCGCCGGAGCGCCGATAACCTCTCCGCGTTCGTCCGGGCCCGTCCCGCCAACCTTCGAGGATCCCCATGGCAGTGAAGCTGCGCCTGACCCGCGTCGGCAAGACCAAGCAGCCGCAGTACCGCATCGTCGCCGCCGACTCGCGCTCGCCGCGTGACGGCCGGTTCATCGAGATCGTCGGTCACTACAACCCGCGCACCGACCCGTCGACGTTGAGCATCGACCACGACAAGGCCGCCAAGTGGCTTCGTCAGGGGGCTCAGCCCACCGATCGGGTGCGCAAGCTGCTCGAGATCGCCGGCGTCGGCACGGCGACCACGTCGTCGACCGCGTCGACCGAAGCATGAGCGAGGTCGCCGACGTCGCCGGCAACGAGGCGCTGGCGCCGACCGCAGCCGCGGTGCTGACGCACGTCGTCCGCTCGATCGTCGACGACCCGGACGCCGTCCAGGTCGACGCCTCCGAGAGCCGCGGGCGCGTGCGCCTGGACGTGCGCGTCGGGCCGGGCGACCTCGGTCGGGTGATCGGGCGCCGTGGCCGTACGGCGCAGAGCATCCGCACGGTGGTGCGCGCGGCAGCGTCGCGCGACGACACCGAGGTCGACATCGAGTTCCTCGACGATTGATCGGCGGTACGTGAGCCCGCCGCCCGGATTGCTGGAGATCGGTCACCTGCGCCGCGCCCACGGGGTCCGCGGACAGATCAACGTCCAGCTGACCACCGACCGGCCGGAACGGCTGGTGCCCGGCGCCCGCTGGTTCGCCCGAGACGGCTGGCTGACCGTCGCCGCGGCATCGCCCCACCACGACCGCTGGTTGGTGACGTTCGACGAGATCGGCGATCGCGTCTCGGCGCAGCGCTACACCAACACCCCGGTGTTCGCCGAACCCGTCGACGACGACACCGAGCTGTGGGTCCACGAGCTGATCGGGACGAGGGTGGTCGATGCCGCCGGCCTGGAGCGGGGTCGGTGCGTCGCCGTGATCGCCAACCCGGCCGCCGACCTGCTGGAGCTCGAGGGTGGTGCGCTGGTACCAGTCGTGTTCGTGGTCGACCGGACGCCGGAGCGCGTCGTCGTCGACCCGCCTGCAGGCCTGTTCGAGCTGTACGACGCCTAGTGCGGATCGACGTCTTCACGATCTTCCCGGGTGTCGTCGACCAGTTCTGCTCGGCCAGCCTGCTCGGCCGGGCCCGCGCCTCGGGGTTGCTCGACCTGCGCACGCACGACCTGCGGGCGCACACGGAGGACGTCCATCGCACTGTCGACGACAGCCCGTTCGGCGGCGGGGCCGGGATGCTGCTGCGGCCCGAGCCCGTCTTCGCCGCCGTCGAGCAGGTCGACCCACCGCGTCCGCTGTACCTGCTCGGACCGGGCGGGACGCGCTTCGATCAGCGGCGGGCGGTCGAGCTGGCGGGCGGTGACGGGTTCAGCCTGCTCTGCGGGCGCTACGAGGGCGTCGACCACCGCATCCGCCAGCACCTGGTGGACGGCGAGCTGAGCGTCGGCGACATCGTCCTCGCCGGCGGGGAGGTCGCCGCGTGCCTCGTCGTCGAGGCGGTGACCCGACTCGTCCCGGGGGTGATGGGCAACGAGACCAGCTCGCAGACCGAGAGCTTCGGCGCCGCCGGCCTGCTGGAGGAACCGCAGTTCACGCGCCCGGCCGACTTCCGGGGCTGGGTCGTGCCCGAGGTGCTGCGCAGCGGGGACCATGGGCTCGTCGCCCGGTGGCGCAGGGCCCAAGCGCTCCACCGCACGATCAGCGATCGGCCGGACCTGATCGACGCCCGTGGTGGGCTGACCGTCGAGGAGGAGCGGCTGTTGGAAGAGTTCCCGGCGCTCCCGTATCCTTGAACGGCCCTGCCCCGCAGCCCGCAGCACCTTCGCTGCGGCTCGGCCTGCTCCGAAGGACGCCCACGATGAAAGCCACCGATCTCATCGACAACGAGTCGCTGCGCACCGATGTGCCCGACTTCGCACCCGGCGACGAGCTGAAGGTGCACGTCCGGGTGGTCGAGGGCAACAAGGAGCGGGTGCAGATCTTCCAGGGCAACGTGATCGGGCGCCAGGGCAGCGGGCTGCAGGAGACCTACACCGTCCGCAAGTTGAGCTACGGCGTGGGCGTCGAGCGCACGTTCCCGCTGCACACCCCGACGGTCACGAAGATCGAGGTCGTCAAGCGCGGCGACGTCCGCCGGGCCAAGCTGTACTACCTGCGTGGTCGCACCGGCAAGGCGGCCAAGATCCGCGAGAAGCGCACCTACTGACTCCTCGCCCGGGCCCGGCCCGGCGGCGGTGTCGGCGCCTCGAACGTCTCACGCGTTCCCCGACTGGATCGGCGACGGGAGCGGTCGCGTGGCGACGCACATCGAGCGGGGGCGCTGGGGTGAGGAGCTGGCGGCGCGGTGGTATCAGCGCAACGGCTACCGGGTCGTGGCCCGCAACTGGCGCTGCGCCCTCGGCGAGATCGACCTGATCCTGCGCCACCGACGCCTCGTCGTCGTGTGCGAGGTCAAAGCTCGCCGCACCGATGCGTTCGGTCCGGCCGCATCGGCCGTCGGTCGGGTGAAACAGCAGCGGTTGCGTCGGCTGGCCGCCGAGTGGCTGGCGACGTCGGGCACGCACGGCGTCGAGGTGCGCTTCGACGTGGTCGCCATCACCGGTCGCCGCCTGGAGGTCATCCACGGCGCCTTCTGATCCGCCGTGATCAGCCGAGCAGGGCCCACGCCACCAGGGCCAACGCCACCACGACGGCGGCGACCACGAGCACGTAGTCGCTCGGCCGGGCCTTGAAGCGGCGGTACGGGTTGTAGCCCACGACCCCCATTCTCCCGGGACACGGGACGTAACGTCGCCGCCATGACCGCGACGTTCGAGACCCTGCTGGTGGACCGCGAGGCGGGCGTGGTGACGGTGACGCTCAACCGGCCGCACCGCAAGAACGCCGCCAACGGCCAGCTCTGGACGGAGCTGCTCGCCGTGCTGCGCGAGATCGGCAGCACGTCCACCGACCGGGTGATGGTGCTGACCGGCGCCGGCGGTGACTTCTGCTCGGGTGCCGACGTCGGGGACATGGCCGGGCGAGACGAGGGCGAACGGGTTCATGCGTTGGCGTCGATGCGCCACGTCGGTGATGTCGCGCTGTCACTGCGACGGCTGCCTCAACCGACGATCGCCAAGGTGCGCGGCGTCGCCGTCGGCGCCGGGATGAACATGGCCCTGCTGTGCGATCTCGTCGTCGCCGGCGACACGGCCCGCTTCTCCGAGATCTTCGCCCGCCGCGGCCTGACGATCGACTTCGGCGGCTCGTGGGTGCTGCCGCGACGCATCGGGCTGCACCGCGCCAAGGAGCTGGCCCTGTTCGCCGACATCATCGACGCCGCCGAGGCCGACCGGATCGGGCTCGTCAATCGCGTCGTCCCCGACGGGGAGCTCGACGCCTTCGTCGACGACTGGGCCCGCCGCCTGGCTGCCGGACCGCCGATCGCCCTGGCCCAGACGAAGCGCTTGCTGGACAACGCGATCGGGATCACCCTCGAGCAGGCGCTCGACGACGAGGGCGCAGCGCAGAGCGTGAACTTCGGCACCGGCGACACGGCCGAAGCCGTGCGCGCGTTCGTCGACAAGCGCCAGCCCGAGTTCAAGGGCCGCTGACGAGGACCTTCGTGTACGGCTGCGATGTCGGCCTGCCGTCGCGCTTCGGTCGGTACTCCCAGCGCCTCCGGCGGAAGTTGAGTAGGTCGTACTCATGGCTCGCCGGCCCGGGCGGAGGAAGCTGCCTTCAGCAGGCGATTCGAACGAAGGGGAACGGCCATGACGACGATCCGTGGCATCGAGCTGCAGCCAGGTGATGTGGTTGTGTACGGCGAACACCACCGCCGGATCACGCGCATCGATCGAAACGCCGGCTGGTCATGGCCGGTGGCCCTCGACGGCAACGGGTGGGCGATGGCGCTGCCCCACGGTCTCATCAGCGTGCACCGCGCTGAGTAGCCGGTGCTCCCACCGTTTGGTGGGCGGCCGAGCCCGCGGTCGCTCTCGCCGCGCCCTGAGCGTCCTCAGGAACCGGCCAGCCTGTCCTGGCGATGGCCGGCCCGCTGTGCGTCCATCATCACCTCGGCGACCAGGTTGTAGGCGCGCCGCCATGCCGCCTCGAGCGCCGGATCCCACGCACGGTGCAGCCGGGCGGCCAAGGCGCCGATGAGCGCATCGCCGACAGCGCGGTAGTGCTCGGTCTGGACTCCGTAGTCGGCGTGACGGGCGCCGAGCGCATCCACGCGCGAACGGAACTCGTCGAACGATGTGATCGCCTCGACGATCGCCTCGAGCTCGGCGGTGAACTTCAGTGCCATGATCTCCGGCCCGTCGGTGAACAGCGCCCGGGTCGACGAATCGGCTGCGAACAGGCGGCGATAGAAGTCCACGGCCATCGCCGACGCATCGGCGCCGAGGGCGGCATACGACGATTGCACGAGGGCGAGTTGGTCCGGCGTCAAGGCGCGCTCCGCTCGGGCGGTTCGAGGGCGGTCGCCAGGTCGGCGCGACTCGACACACCGAGTTTGTCGTAGATGCGGCTGAGGTGGTTGTCCACAGTGCGCACCGAGAGGTAGAGGCGCTCGGCGATCTGCCTGCTGGGGTGTCCGGCAGCGGCCAGGGCGGCGATCTCCCGCTCGCGTGCGGTGAGCGGCACGACCGCCCGCGTGCTGATCAAGGCGGGAGTGCGGGCGCCCTCGCAACGGGCGAGGAGCTGGTCCACCCGGAGATCCAGCGCAGCGGCGGACCGTCGCTCGTGGCGACGGCGCCGCTCGTCCGCGACGGCGGCGACGGTCTCCGCCGCGGCGAGCCAGGCGCCGAGCACCTCGAATCGGTCAGCCGCCGCCTCGAGTTCCGGCGCATCTGCGGCGACCAGCGCCGCGGCGTGCATCGCACGAGCTCCCGCCAGCGCGCTGTCCGTGAGCGCGGCCAGTTCGGCGAGCATGCCGGCGGCGTCCTGCAGCGCGCCGAGGCGGGCGGCATCGTGCAGCAACCAACAGGCCGTCGGGACGTGGCCGGTGCGGGCGGCGTCGTCACCTGCAGCCAGCAGCAACGCCCGCGCCGCGTTCAGTTCGCCGGCGGCGACCGACGCCCACGCCCGCCCCAGTGCCAGCTCCGGGGCGAGGAACCCGAAACCAGCGCTCGCGGCGTCGCTCTCGTCGGCCCGTGCGGCGCTCGCCTCAGCGTCGCCGAGCAGGGCGTAGGCGACCGCCTCCAACGCACCGACCGTCGGCCGCAACCCCTCGAACCCCGAGCTCTCGATCGCCGTCCGGGTGCGCTCGGTCAGTCGCAGCACGGTCGCTGGCCGGCCCTGGGCGAGGGCACCGCGAGCGAGGTGGACGCCGGTCCACATCACACCGAGTGGGTTGCGGGCGCCGCTGGCCAGTTCGAACCACGCGCCGCCCCGTTCGTCGGCCTCGATGAGCCGGCCCGCCTGCACCAGCGCGTACACCTGGTTCACGCGGTGTGTGCCGGGCGACGAGATGGCCAACTCGTCGCCGAGCGCGAGGTGCTCCCGGTACGCCTGCCGGCTCAGCGCGAGCGCATCGGCCGTTCGCCCGGTCGTCGCGAGCGCAGTCGCCGTCGGGATGGCGTTGAGCACGCGCAGTCGAGGCGAGGTCGTCTCCGCCTCCTCGAGCAGGGCCAAGGCCTCGGCGGGCCGACCCGCGATCGCCAAGATCTCGGCGTCACCGGCGCGCAATTCGTCGCGTGCCGCGCTCGAGGCCACGGTCGCCGCGGCTGCCCTGCCCACCTCCATGGCCTCCGCCTCTCGCCGGCATCCGCGGAACAGGTTGCGGCGGCGCACCGTGGCGATGCGCACCACCTCGTTGTCACCTTCGGCGCGCGAGGCCGCATCCGCCAGGGCGACCTCGGCCGCTTCGAACGACCCCAGGTTGTAGCGGGCCTCACCGAGCACCAAGCCGGCCGCCGCCGACGGAGCGGCCGCCAGCGCCGCTTCGGCCAGCATGGCCGCCCGACGGTAGTCGTGGCCGTAGCGGGCGATTCGGGCGCCACCAAGGAGCAGGTCCGGCTCCGCGCGACCCGTGGCGTCCAACTGCCAACAGGCGATTCGCAACGGATCCTCACGGCGCCGCGCCCCGCTCGCCACCAGCGCCTCTGCTTCGGCGAGGAGGATCGACCGAGTCCGCAGCCTCGGCAGTCCGGCGCGCAACACCTCGCCATGCAACGGGTGGGCGAGCCGCACCGACTCCCTCCGACCTTCGTTGTGCACCGCGATGAGCCCGGCGCCTTCGAGGTCTTCCAACACCACGAGGCCGACCGCCGCCGCCAGCCGTTCGAGGGCCACGGGCTGACAGAGCGCCAGCCGCTCCAGCACCTCCAACGCTGGTGCCGGCAGCCCTTCGAAGCGCGTCTCGACGAGCTCGCGCAGGCGCGCCGGCGGGACCAACGCGCCGGTGAGCTGCCACACACCGTCGCGCGAGGTGAGCTGATGGCGCGACGTCGCGCTCAGCACGAGTTCGCGCAGGGCGAGCATGTTGCCCCGGCTGGCGTTCCAGAGTTGCGTGGACGCCATCTCGTCAAGCGGTCCCTCCAGCACGACGTGGAGCAGCGTGTCCACGGCGACGGGGTCGAGTTCGCTCAGGTCGACGCGGGCGGCACGCTCCTCCCGCCACCACCTGATCACGGTCTCGGGCACGGGCTCGCCGGTGACCACGGTGGCCACGCAGAACAGGGCGCTCGACGTCATCAGGTCGTCGATCAGCGCCAGCGACGAGCCGTCCAAGCGGTTGGCGTCGTCGAGGAAGAGCACCGACGTCGCACCGCCCGTGCCGGTCGGCTGGAGGGCCCTGCGGGCGGCATCCAGCAACCGGGCGCGTACGACCGAATCGTGCCGCTCGCCCATGCCGAGCGCGACCAAGGCGCGTGCCGGGAGCAGGTGGGCGATGCCGGCAAACGGCACGGCGCTCGTCGACCGCTCGCCCGTGGCGCGGTGCACGGTCCGCCCGGCCGCCTCGGCCAGAGCGGCGCACTCGTCACCGAGTCGAGTCTTGCCCACGCCGGGGGGGCCGTAGATGCAGAACCCCTCGCAACCGGCGTCGTCCAGCGCCGCGGTGAACGAGTCGAGTTCGCGACGCCGGCCGACCATCGGCCAGCGGGTCGCCACCGTCATCGCCGCCGAGCGTAGGTCGGACCACCGCGGCGCGATGGCGAGTGGCGCTACTCACCGGCCAACCGCCCGGCGAATGGGTGATGACTACTCATCCCGCCGGGCTGGCGGTTCTTCATGCTCGCTCTCCCCGGGTCGTTGCGAGGCGCCCCACGACACAGCAAGGAAACAATCGTGAAACTCAACAAGTCTGTTCGGCAGATGATCGCCGCAGCGGCGCTCGTCGGCTCCATCGCCGGTGTGGTCGGCACGACCGGTGCGGCGCACGCCGACACGGCGGCATCATCGGCGATCACATCACCCGTGGTGTCAGCAGTCGCTCCAAGCGCGCCGGTGTCCGTGACGGCATTCGGCGGCAACCAGCAGGTCTTCCTGAGCTGGAAGGCGCCGGCGAACGACGGTGGAGCTCCGGTCACCAGTTACACCGTCCAGTGGGCTCCGAACGCCCGCGGACCGTGGAACTTCTTCGCCCCCGCGTACAACACCTCGTTCATCGCGTCCAGCGCCTACTTCAACAACGGCACGCCGTACTACTTCCGCATCCTGGCCAACACGTCGGCTGGAACGAGCGTCCCCAGTGCGGTCGTCAGCGCCGTGCCGAGGACCGTCCCGGGCAAGGTGCCGTCGTGTCAGGCCTGGCAGTCATCGCCCGGCTCGAAGTGGATCGTGATCAAGTGGCAAGCGCCGTTCACCGACGGTGGCGCACCGATCACCCACTACGAGGTCACGATCTACAAGAACGGGGTGTGGTACACCGCGCACACCGTGCCCAACCAAGTGAACCTCGTGGACGCCCTCCCGGTCGCCAGCTACGGGCAGTACGAGTACCGGGTGAAGGCGCTCAACACGGCGGGCTACGGCGCGGCGTGCGGGACGGGCATCACGGTGTACTAGGAGTGTCGTTCCGATCGGCACGTGAGATGTCGACTGAGCGGTGTGCGCCATGCGGCGCACACCGCTCAGTCGCGTCTGCACACCATCGCGCGGCGCCTCGGCCTTCAGGTCGTACAGGGATCGCGAGGTCGGGTGACCGTTCGCGGGCGGGGTGGTCGCGTAGCGTTGACCCAGTGCGGCCAACCTGGCGACACCTGGTCCTCGTCGCGCTGCTGGCGTCGTTCCTGAGCCCCGGCGCGTCGGCGTCGGCGCTGCCGCCCCCGACCGAGCCCGACGAGCAACCCGCGGCTGGCGCGACCACCGACGCGTCCGGCCGGCGCTGGCCGATGCCGATTCCGGAGGGCTGCCCCACCCCCGAGCTGGCCGAGGTCGTCTTCCTCGGCACGGTCGTCGACACCGACTACCAGACGGCGCGCTTCCGGATCGATCAGCTCCGCGCCGGCGACCTCCAGCCGTACGCCTACGGCGGGCTCGTCGACGTGCGCTACGGCGACGACACGCGGTTCCTGTCCGAGGACACCCAGTACCTGATCGGCGCCACGGCTCCCGACGGTGGGACGACGCTGGCCTCGCGCGTACGGGTGACCGAGCCCCTGTTTGCCGGCGACGACGTGATCGGCATCACCGAGAACGAGATCTCGTGCCCACGGTTGGACGAGCCGGTGCGCACCCTGAACACCGACGGCACCGACGTCGACGCCGGCGTGCTCGGTCCGCTGGCCAACTCGAAGGGCGACGTCCTGCGGGCGCTGCTGCTGCCGGTCGCCATCGCCATGGCGATCATCTTCGGCCTGGCCACGCTCCGCTGGATCCTCACGGGCATGGGCAAGGGCGTGGCTTCCGTGGTGACGACGGCCAGCCAGACCCGCGAGGTGCGCGCCGCCCGTCGCAAGGACGTCTGACGAACCTGGATCGGCGGTGTCGCCTCAACCCGCCAACAGCGTCGTGCTGACCTCCTGCATCGCCTCGGCCCAGCCGTCGACGGGCACCTCGTCGGCCGGACCATCGGTGCGGCACCACACGATCACCCCGCCGCTGATCTGCTCGGGCAGGAGGCCCCCGAGGGCGACGCCGTAGGCCGCCAGCTGTCGCCGATAGCGGTTGGCTCGGGCCGATCGGTCGGCCGCCCCGGCCCAGCGATCCGTCTTGTAATCGACGATCACCAGCCCGCCGGCAGTTCGCACCAACAGGTCGACGTACCCCTCGAGCACGGTGCCACCGAGCTCGGCGACGACGAACAGCTCGCGCCAGTGCTCGGCGCCCGACGCTGCCGTGCGCACGATCGGCGCGGCGAGGGCGGAGCGGCACAGCGCAGCGACGGTCGACTCGAAGCCGAAGATCCCCTCGGCGGCGCACTGGGCGGCGCTCAGCCGCTCGACGTCCGCGCCGTCCCGGAGATCGACGTCCTGCAGGACGGCGTGGACGGCTCGCCCGATCGCCGTGCCGTACCGGCCGCGCTGCCACGGTGGCAGGTCGAGGTCGACTCCCTCCTTGCGCAGCCCCGGGTCGTCGGCCGGCGCACCGGACAGCAGCTCCACGGCGAACGGGGCGTCGTGAGCCAGGCGCGTGGCGGATGTCACGGAGCGAACGGACGCTTCGGCCAGTGCACGCCGGCGCTCGGCGTCCCACTGCTCCTGATCGGCCCAGGCCAGCTCCAGCGGCTGGACCGGCGCCGGCGGCTCGGCGACCGCGGCGCGGTCGTTGCTGGCGACGGCTCCGTGGCCCGTCGCCCCGGCCTCCGCCAGCACCGTGGCGCTGGTGGCCTTCGTCGTGCCCTCCTCGACCTTCTCGGGCTGGCGGTGCAGCGACACGACGAGGTGGTCGACGGCGCGAGTGCAGGCGACGTAGAGCAGTCGCCGCCGCTCGGCGTCGCTCATCTGCTCGTCGAGTGGGCGGAACTCGTCGAACAGCGGGTGGTCCTTCTGGGCCAGCGCCCAGCTGCCCCCGGGAGGCCACACGACCGACATCGAACCACGAGCCTGCATCCTCGTCGTCAAGCCGGACACGACCGTGATCGGGAACTCCAACCCCTTCGCCGCGTGCACGGTCATCACGCGCACCGCGTCGTGATCGTGCTCGGGCAGGATCGTGTCACCGGCCCGGCCGTCGGCGGCCTGGTACTTCGCCCATCGCAGGTATCGCCGCAGCCCCCGCCCGCCGGCGTCGGTCCACGCCCTGGCCTGGTCGACCACGTAGCGGATGCGCCGCCACACGTCGCGGGCATCGGGCCCACCGAGGGCACCTTCCAGCACTCGTCGCCGTTCCACCAGTTGCTCGATCAGCTCGGCCGGGCCGGCACGGCCGACGGCGGCGGTGATCGTTCCCACGTCGGCCAGGGCCTCAGCCACGGGGTGGGTCTCGAGCCCCGGTGGAACCTCGGCCAGCGGGCTCCACCGGCCGCCGGCTCGTCGCCACTCGTAGAGCTCGACGTCGCTGCACCCGTAGATCGGCGAGCGCAGCCCGGCGACGAGCGCCAACTCGTCGGTCGGATCGGCGGCGGCGCGCAGCACGCCGAGCAGGTCGCGGATCTCGGGTGCGAGGTACACGACGGTGGAGTTCTCGGCCCGGTAGGCGACCCCAGCCCGGGTGAGGGCGGCTTCGAGCATCGGCAGCGACGTGCGGGCCGGGAGCAGGATGGCGATGTCGCCGGCGCGACACGGTCGCAGGCCACGATCGCCGTCGCCGACGGGCCAGCCCTCGCGCAGCGCGGCGGCAACGGTGGCGGCCACCGATTCGGCCTCGCGCTCGCGCAGCTCCCTGGCCCGGAGGTCGTCGTCGCCGTGGACGTCCGCCCCGAGCACCATCACCGAGCCGTGATCCACGGGGCCGGTGCGGCACGTGTCGAGCGTGGTGTACGCCGGTTGGACCCCGTCGCTGGGCACGATGACGTTCGAGAAGACGCCGTTGATCCAGTCGATCACCGCCCGCGACGAGCGGAAGTTGGCGGTCAGCGTCTCGTGTCGCTCGGCCAGACGGCCGCTGGCGGCGAGGTACGTGGCGATGTCGGCACGCCGGAACCGGTAGATCGACTGCTTGGGGTCACCGACCACGAACAGACGACCCGGTGCCGGGACCAGCGTCTCGCTGTCGGTCGCCTGATCGGCCGGCGGCGCGGTCAGGCGGGTGGCGATCTCGAGCTGGATCGGGTCGGTGTCCTGGAACTCGTCGAGCAGGAGGCACCGCAGCCGGTCGTGGAGGGTGCGCCGCACGTCGGCGTCGGTGGCCAGCAGCCGCCGGGCCAGGACGAGCAGGTCGTGGAACTCCAGCGTGCCGGCGTCGGCCCGAGCTCGGGCCCCGTCGAGCACGAACCGTCCGACGATCGCCCCGACCACCGCCTCCTGGTACTGCCGCCAGCGCCGCAGCTGGTGGTCGACCTCATCGACGAGCGCCGCTTCCGCCGCCCGCAGATCGTCGAGGGCGGCCTGGCCGAGCTGTCGCCACTTGGTCTTGTCACCACAGCGCTGCGGGTTGCGGACGGCATGCTTCACCTGCTCGAGGGCCACGAGCGTGGTGCCCAGGCGCTGGTCCCGTCGGAGCTCGTCGGCGATCGTGGCGAGCTCGGTGAGGACCTTGGTCTGGCGGTCGTCCTCGGGCGTCGGGGTGCCGGCCACGTGGCCCAGCGCTTCCGTCCAGCCTCGTTCGGCACCGCCGGGACGGGCGGGGGGATCGAGCTCGACCCTGGCCTCGACGAGGTCCCAGTTGGCCTGGAACTCCTCGCTGATCCGGCGCAGCCCGGCCGTGCCCCCGAGCTTGTTCCAGTCGCACAGCTGCATCAGCTCGGCCGCGGTGAGCCCCGGCGCGACGGTGCGGGATGCATCGTCGAACAGCTCGTCGAGGAGATCCTCCCAGCGCTCGTCGAGCGCCAGCCGGCTCTCCAGTTCGTCGAGCACGACGAACCCCGGCGGCAGGCCGGCCTCGATCGGGAACTCGAAGAGGAGCCGCCGGGCGAAGGCGTGCAGTGTGCCGATGGCCGCCCGGTCGAGACCGTCCAGCGCCGCTCGATGACCTCGGCGAGCCAGTTCGGCGCGCAGGCGGTGACGCAGCTCCGCCGCTGCCTTCTCGGAGAACGTGATCGCGGCGATGGCCTCGATGTCCACGCCAGCCTCGACCAGCGTGAGGATCCGCCCGACGAGCGCGGTGGTCTTGCCGGTGCCGGCGCCGGCTTCGACGAACATGGTGGCCGAGGTGGCGTCCCGGATGCTCGCTCGCGCTGCGGCGTCCGGCGGCGGGTCCGGCGGCGGCGGTGCGTCGAGGTCGAGCGACAGTTGCCCGGTCATCCGTGTCCCCGCGCTTCGTCCTCGGGATCGGCGAACCACCGGGCCAGCCGGTCGTCGTGGCGCTTGCGCTCCCACTGCGACCAGCGATCGGCGGTGCCCAGCCCGTCGGGCTCGCAGAACCAGCAGTCCACGAACCGTCGCCACTCCGGCGCCGCCGGCCTGGCCGGGAAGTACCCGGCTTCGATGCCGGCGGCGACCTCGGCCAGCTCACCGCGCACCGCATCCCACGTCGCGTCGTCGAATGTGACGCCGATGCGCTGGAATTGCCCACGCCGCAGGAACGCGTACTCGGCCCGCACCAGCGCGTCCGGCCGACTGGTCAGCGCCTGGGCGGCGGCGGCGTACACCGGCAGCTGGAAGCGGGTGCCGCCGAGCGTGGGATCGTCCGGACCGACGGCTCGGTACTGGTCGGCCTTGCCGGTCTTGTGATCGGTGACGACCAAGCTGCCGTCGGGCAGCTGGTCGATGCGGTCGATCCGGCCGGCGAACCGGATCGTCCGGCCGTCGGCCAGGCGGATCGGGACCTCGACCTCGCCGTCGCGGCCGAAGGACGCCTCGGAGCACCGGATCGATCGGCCGGCCCACCCCCGGGCGTCCTCGACCAGCCACTCGTCGAGCTCGTCGATCATCGCCGCCCGCTCGTTGGCCCACGACGCCGCCCGCCCGGACCGCCCGGCCGCCTGCAACTCGGCCGCCACCTCCTCGGCGAGATCGACGAGGGCGGCCCGGTGCACGTCGATCCAGCCGTGCGGAGCCGGATCGGGGAGCTCGTCGGCGAGGACCCGCTGGTGCAGCCGGTCGATGGCTTCGTGGATGGCATTGCCGCGGTCGAGCGGCGTGAGGATCTCGATCGCCTCCGGCTCGTCGATCGGGCGGACGCCGAGGAGGTACCGGACGAAGTAGGCGTGCGGGCAGGCCCGCCACTGCTCGATCTGCGTTGGCGACACCGGACCGGTCAGCGGCGGCGGCGGGAACGACGACAAGTCGCCGTCGAACTCGGTCAACCGGGCGCTGGCTCGACCGTCGCGCAGCGCCAGCGCCCTGGCCAGCACGATGTCGCCCGTCGCCAGCGGATGCCGGCGGACGTCCTGACCGGCCCGAGCGGCCGCCCAGAGGTCACGGGTCCGGTGCTCGGCGGCCGAGACCGGGAACTCCGTCGACGCCAGTGCATGGGCGTGAGAATCCATGGAGCGCACGACGGCGGGCACGGCCTCGAGCCAGCGCGACGGGTGGTTGACGGCGGCGACGCGCAGATCTCCGCGCGGCACGGTGACCAGGACGTCGGGCGTCGTGGCGGTGAGGGCGACGAAGTGCCGGTGGGCGCGCTCGACGCGTGTGGCGTTGCCCGGCAGGCCGGCGGCCACGCGATCGGCCTCGCCGAGGAGCGGATCGACGGGCGGCGGTGGGGGGAGCAGGCCGTCCGCCGCGCCGACCACGACCACCAGGTCGAGGTCGAGGCCGATGGCTCCCGAGATCGAGCCGATGTGCACGCCGTCACCGACCGTGCCGTGGCGGGCCGGGGTGACCTCCAGCTCGGCGACGAAGGTCGCCCTGAACTCGGCGCGGGTGACCGGCGCCCCGATCGAGTCGAGGTGCCCGAGGCGATCGAGGACGCGCTGGGTGAGCTCCCAGGCCGCTCGCTCGTCGCCCTCGAGTCGATCGAGCCCAGCTGGGCTGAACCACCGGTCGAGCCGGGCGTGGCACCACTGGACCCACGCTGCCCACGGCCGGCGCTCGGCCGGGTCGCCGAGGGCGATGCGCAACTCGGCCACCAGTCCCGCCAACGACTCGACGGCCGGAACGTCGCCGGGCCGGTGCGCCGCAGCGTCGACATGGGCCAGGTGCAGCCCACGCTCCCAGTCCGCCTCGCGCACGATGCCGGCGCGCCGGCCGATGCGCTCCCAACGGGCCGTGGGGACCGGACGGCCGCGGATGTCGCGCGCCGGGACGTCGCCGAGCAGCGTCATCAGGTTGGACCGCCGCAGGCCACGGCGATCGAGCTCGAGGAGGTCGGCGAGCACCCGCGGGACCATCAGCTCTGCGGTCTGCGTACCGGGCCGGCCGTTCCACGGGATCCCGGCCGCCACCAGCTGGTGCTCGACCATGCGGGCGTACGGTCGGTCGGTCGGCCACACCACCCCCATGCGGTCGAACCGGACGCCTCGTCGGGCGCCGTCGACGAGCGCCCGGACGGCGAGGCGGACCTCGTCGTCGGCATCGGTGGTCGAGACGACCTCGACCTTGGGGGCCTCGCCGGCGAGCGCCACCGGTGCGGCGAGGAGCGGTCGACCGGTCAGCCGCTCGACCAGCTCGGCCGTCGAGTGATCCACGTCGTCCTGCTCGTCGCCGCAGGTCGCCACGAGCAGCTCGACGGCACCGACCGCCCCGAAGGCGGCGAGCAGGGCCTGCTCGAGCGGCCGCACCAGCTCGGGGAGGTAGACGATGACCCGAGCGAACCGCCGGGGCAGGCCGGCGCGCACCTCGACGGCCGCCCCGGCCAGCAGGTCACCCTCGTCGTACCAGTCGCCGGCCAGGCGCCGCGCGACGGCGGCGGCGACGCGCGCCGGTTCGGCCCCGCGCCGCGTGCGGGCCAGGGCATCGACGGCCCCGGGGCCGGCGATGCGCAGCTCCCGAGACACGTCGCGCAGGGCGACCACGGTCGACGGGTGGTTGCGCACGGACCCGTAGCGGCCGGGAGCGTCGGCCAGGACCTGCTTGACGGCGAGGTCGACGATGGGCGTCGACACCGGACGCCGACCAGCGGCGCGCAGGGTCGGCGCAGCGAGCAGCTCGGCGACGCGGAACAGGGTGAGGACCTCCACGGCCGCCGCGCCGCCTCGGCGACCGAGGCCCCGGCGGGCCATGACGCCGACGGTGTTGTTGGGGACGACGATCGTGACGGGTGCCAGCGGATCCTCACCCTTGGCGCGCCGCACGGCGGACGCCAGCGCGTCGAGCGCGGCAGCTCCGTGGGCGGTCACGGTGACGTCGATCGGCACGTCGTGGACCCTAGGGACGGGGTGTCATCGCCTCACGCCGGCCGGGCGGCCTCGGCGCGTCGGCGCAGCTCGGCGACGGCGTGGCCGAGCCCGTCGGGGTCGCGGTACAGCGCGGTGCCGGCGACCAGCACGTTGGCGCCGGCGGCGGCCGCGCCACCCACCGTCTCGGGAGCGATGCCCCCGTCGACCTCGATGTCGACGGCCTCGGCGAGGCCCCGCTCGGCGAGCATCCGGGCGACCTCGGTCACCTTCGGTTCCATCGACGCCAGGTACGGCTGGCCCCCGAAGCCGGGGTTGACCGTCATGACCAGCACCAGCTCGACCAGGTCGAGGACGTGGGCGATGGCCGCCGGCGGCGTGGCCGGGACGATCGCCACGGCGGCGGCGGCGCCGAGATCGTCACGGATCATCCCCAGCGTCCGGTGCAGGTGGGTGGTCGACTCGGCGTGCACGATCAGGCGCCGGCAGCCGGCCTCGACGAACCGCTGGGCCAGGACCTCCGGCGTGAGGACCATCAAGTGGGCCTCGAACGGCACGGACACCCGCTCACGCACCGAAGCGACGACGTCGGGGCCGAACGTCAGATTGGGGACGAACTGTCCGTCCATCACGTCCCACTGGATGATGTCGACGCCGGCGTCCTGGAGCGCGACGACCTCGTCGCCGAGCCGGGAGAAGTCGGCGGGCAGGACCGACGGGGCGATCTCGATCGGTCGGGCCATCGATCAGGGAACGTACCTGGCCGTAGCATCCGCGCCGGTGACGACCCTGCTCCTGCGTCCCGACCGGTTCGTCGCCGGTGGCGACGCGATCGCCCGCGACGACTCGGGTCGCGTGGTGTTCGTGCGTGGCGCTGCGCCGGGGGAGACGGTCGAGGCCGAGGTGCTGACGGCGAAGAAGGACTGGGCCCGCGCCATCACGGTCGCCGTCATCGACCCGTCACCGGCGCGCGTCACGCCTCCGTGCGCATCGCGACGGGCCGGGTGCGGCGGGTGCGGGTGGCAGCACCTCACCCTCGAGGCCCAGCGGGCGGCCCGGGTCGAGATCGTCATCGACGCGCTGCGGCGGACGGGTGGCGTCGCCGCACCGGTCGTCGAACACGGCGGGGCCGTGCCGGCGGGCGGGTACCGGACCACGGTACGCGTCGCCGCTGATGCCGACGGCCTGGTCGGCTTCCGTTCCGAGAGCTCGCACGAGATCGTCGCTGCGCCGGCCTGTCTCGTCGCCCACCCACGTCTCGCCGCGCTGCTCCCGGAGCTGCGCCTCGATCAAGGCGTCGAGCTGACGCTGCGCGTCTCGACGGCGACCGGCGCGCTGGCGGCGCGCTGGGACCAGGCGATCGGCACGGTCCATGGCCTCCCCGACGAGACGGCCACTGGGTCGTCGGCGCTGCTCCACGAGGACGTGGCCGGCCGCCGGTTGCACGTGTCGATGGGGTCGTTCTTCCAGTCCGGCCCCGCCGCCGCCGAACTGCTCGCCGACACCGTCCGCCGTTCCGCGCCCGAGCTCGAGGCTGCGGGACTCGTCGTCGACGCCTACTGCGGCGTGGGTGTGCTGGCGGCGTGCGCCACGACGGCGCCGACGCGGATCGTCGCCGTCGAGACGGCGCGCACCGCCGTCGCCGATGCCGTGCGCAACCTGCACGATCGTCAGGCCGAGGTCGTGCGCGGCGAGTTCGGCGGATGGCACGCCGCCGCCGACGACCCGATCGACGTCGTCGTGGCGGACCCAGCTCGCAGCGGGCTGGGCAAGCCCGGGGTGCACGCGCTGGCCCGGACGACCACGCCGGTGCTCGTCCTCGTCAGCTGTGACGCCGCGTCGCTGGCGCGCGACGCCCGGCTGCTCGCCGGCGTGGGCTTCCGGCACGAGCGTTCGGAGGTCATCGACACCTTCCCGCACACCACTCACGTCGAGGCGGTCAGCCGGTTCGTCAGATCGAAGGGCGAGCGATGATCCGCCCGGTCGTGTCGGACGAGGTCGCCGCCGCCATCGCCGACGGCGTGCCGGTCGTGGCCCTGGAGTCGACGATCTTCTCCCACCTCGGGCTGCCGTCGCCGGCCAACGCCGACGCCCTCGAGCGATGCATCGCCGCCGTCCGTGCCGGCGGCGCGGTCCCCGCCGTCACGGCCGTCGTCGACGGACGACCCCGCGTCGGGCTCGACCCCGCGGAGCACGGACGGATCCTCGGGCCGGCGCGCAAGACCGCCGAACGCGATCTCGCCGTCGCCGTCGCCCAGTCCTGGGACGTCGGCGCGACGACGGTCTCGGGCGCGCTGGCCCTCGCCGCGACGGCTGGCGTCTCGGTCTTCGCCACGGGCGGGATCGGCGGTGTGCACCGGGGTGTGGAGCACACCGGTGACGTCTCGGCCGACCTCGACGCACTGGCCCGCCACCCCGTGGTCACCGTGTGCGCAGGAGCCAAGGCGTTCCTCGACCTGGCCCGCACGCTTGAGCACCTGGAGACGGTCGGTGTGCCGGTGCTCGGGTGGCGCCACGACTGGTTCCCCGCCTTCTACGTCAGGTCGTCGGGCTTGCCGGTGGCCCATCGGGTCGAGTCGGCGGCGGAGGTGGCGAGCGTCCTGGCCAACCGGGCCCGCCCCGACGTCGGGGTGCTGCTCACGGTTCCCATCCCGCCGACCGACGAGCTCGAAGCGGCGGTCCTCGACGACGCCGTCGATCGGGCGTTGGCCGACGCCGTCGACGCCGGGGCCAGTGGATCCGCCGTCACCCCGTTCGTGCTCGGCCGCATCGCCGAGGCGACGGCGGGCCGCAGCGTGCCCGCCAACCTGGCCCTTGCCGTGCAGAACGCCGCCGTCGCCGCCGAGGTGGCCGGAGCGGTGGCGCCGATGGGATGAGCGATGAGCGGTCAGCGACCGCTCATCGCTCATCGCTCCGCAGCCTCAGCTGACATATCGCTCGATGGCGGCTGTGGCGGCCGGGCCGTACCCGCCGCCGAACTTGATGGCGTGCACGACGAGCGGCGCGATCTGGTGGAGCGGAACGCGTTCCTCCCACCCCGCGGCCAGCGGGAACACCTCCTGGTAGGCGGCGAAGCAGGCCGGCCCGAACCCGCCGAAGAGACGCATCATCGCCAGGTCGAACTCGCGGTGCCCGCCGTGAGCGGCGGGGTCGATGAGCCAGCTCGTGCCGCGGCGGTCGACGAGCCGGTTGCCGGCCCACAGGTCGCCGTGCAGCCGCGCCGGCGCCTCGTCGGCGGCGCCGAAGTGGTCGAGCCGTTCGGCCAGCCGCTCGAGGTCGGCGATCGTCGACGCCGCCAGCGCGTCCGCCGTGCGGGCCATCCGGGCCAGCGGCAGCAGGCGGCACGAGGCGTAGAACTCGGCCCAGCCGGCCGTGGGCTCGTTGGGAAGGGCGCGGCTGCCCGTGGTCCGCCGGTCCGTGCGCCCGAAGCACGGTGCGCCGGCTCGGTGCAGCGCGGCGAGCTGCCGTCCGAGCTCGGCCTCGTCGGGCGTCGACCGGCCGGCGTCGATCCAGGACAGGACGAGGAACGCCGGGTCGGTGTCGCTGACCGCCAGCACCTCGGCCACGGCGACCACCGCCGGCTCGGCCAGCCAGGTCAGGCCGCTGGCCTCGGTCGAGAAGAACCCGGGAGGTGGCCGGCCGTGCGTCTTGGCGAACACGCGACGCCCGTCGGCGAGCTCGCAGCGGTAGGCCAGCGCGACGTCACCTCCGTGGACGGGCGTGCTCGAGCGCACCTCGGTGCCGAGCGCGGCGCCCAGTGCCGAGGACAGGTCGGAGTCCACGGAACCGCTACGGGGTCACGTCCGGCGTGATCGGCACGCCACGAGCCGGCGACGTGCCGATCACGTCACCGCCGCGGAGGACCGTCACCGGACCGTCCTCGCTGACGACGATCATCGTGGCCGTCGGGTCGTCGAAGCTGTATCGGCGCGCCGAGGTGTGGCGCATGCCGCGCAGGCCGTCGACCTCGGTCTCGGCGCGCGGGCTCGGGACGAGGCGGACGCCGAGTTGGCGCAGCACGCCGTCTGAATCGAGGACTGCGGCGCCGTCGGTCTGGGCCAGCGCATGGCGCAGTGGTGCAAGGTCGGCCGGCACCCTCACGTCGAGGGCGGGGGGTTCCGGCAGGCGGAGCTGGAACTCGCCGGGCGGTTGGCCGTCCGGGCGGTAGACGAGCAGGGCGCCGATGCCGCGTGCGCCGAGGTCGTGCACGGCGAACTCGAGCAACAACTCGAGGACCTCGCGCGCCGGCTGCTCGGCCATCGCCGCGACCTCGTCGATCCACTCGGACACGGGCGGCTCGAGCTGCCACCGCAGCCCCTCCCACCGGAGCACGCCGAACGGACCGATCACCCGCACCATCCCGTTCGGGTGGCGCTGGACGACCGTCGCCCCCATCGCCTGGGAGAGCACGACCAGGTCCCGCTCGGACCCCGCCGGACGATCGAACACCGCCCACTCGTCGGCGCCGTCGGCGGTGCGGATCAACCAGCTCGAGATGCCGTCGGCGAACAGGCGGGCGCCGTTCAGCGGCATCGACTCGACGGGACGCAGCGTGACCACGAGGCGGGTCGCCTGTTCCCACGACTGCGGAGGCGTCGTCGGCTGGATGATCGCCCCGACGCTCGGGATCCGGCGCTCGTGCAGGCGTGGTCGCAAGGCGTAGTCGAGCTCGGCGAGCACGAGCGACCCCCAGTCGTCGGTGGGGTCGATGGGGACGCCGATCTCGGCCAGCTCGTCGCGCAGGCGGAGGATCCGCGGAGCCGTCACCGCAGGACCCGATCGACCGTGCGAGCGAGCGAGCGCCAGCGAGCGAGCGGCCAGCGACTGCGCAGGCTGCAGGTGTTGTGGCCGGGGAACGCAATGACGGTCACCGCAGCGCCCGATCGATGCGGTCGAGGAACGCCGTTCGCTGCTCGGCGGTGGCCGTGTCGATGCCGTAGAAGGCGATCCACTTCGTGCGCGCCATCGGGTGGCACAGGGAGCGCAGCATTCGGCCCGCCAGTCGCTTGCCGACCTCGCCCTCGAGGCCGTTCGTCAGCTTGCCGGAGCCGTGCGACGTCACGGTGACGATGCGCCGCACGTTGCGCAACCCGCCGCGCAGGCGGCCGGCACCGGCCGGGAGGTGCCACGCCACCCCGCTGACCAGCACGCGGTCGAACCAGCCCTTGAGCATCGCCGGCTGGCCGCTCCACCACGTCGGGTGGACGAGGATCAGCTGCCGGCACCACTGCAGGTCCTCGGCGTGGTGGACGACGTCGGGCGCGGCCCCGTGCTCGAGGTGCCGGGAGCGCTCGGCAGCGGAGAAGAGCGGGTCGAAGCCGTCGCCGTACAGGTCGTGGACCCGCACGTCATCACCACGACGGGCCAGCGCGGCGAGCACGCGATCACGGCAGGCCGCGGTGAACGACGCCGGATCGGGGTGGCAGTAGACGACGAGGGTGTTCACCGCCACCGTCCGAGTCGTGCCATCGACCGTTCGACCCGCTCGAGGAAGGCGATCCGCTCGTCCTCGCTCGATGTGTCGGTCGAGTACATCGCCAGCCACCTCGTCGAGGTCCGCCATCCGCAGTTGAGGCGCAGTGCCCGCAGCAGCATCCGTCGGCCGCCGTCGGTCATCACCCGCACGTAGCGGCGCGACGACCCGTAGGTGCTGATGCCGACGATCTGCCGGACGTTGGTCAGCGCCGGCACGACCTTGCCGTGCTCGTCGAAACGGAACGCCACACCGGGCACGAGCACCCGCTCCAGCCAACCCCGCAGGATCGCCGGCGGCCCGCCCCACCACGTCGGGTACACGAAGACGAGCGCTCGGGCCTGGCGGACCAGCCGGGCGTGCTCGATGGTCATCGGGTCGATCAGCGGTGCGGCCTCGTGGTAGGCGGCGCGCTCCGCCGGGCTCATCGCCGGCACGAAGCCGATGGCGTAGAGGTCCAGCTCGTCGACCGAGTGGCCGGCCCGGCGCATGCCGCGACGCGCCGCCGTGGCGACGGCGGCCGTGAACGAGTCGGCGTGCGGGTGCGCCGTCACCATCACCACGTCCACCGGTCAGACCTCCAGCCGCCGTTCGAGCTCGGCGGCGACGACCGGCCAGTCGTCGTCGGTGACGGCGAACATCGCCGAGTCGCGGGGGCGGCCCCGCTCGCCCGCCACGTGCGACGGCCGGTGGTGGCGCAGGACGCCCTCGAAGCGAGCGCCGATGCGCTCGATCGCGGTCCGGCTGCGGGTGTTGCGGGCGTCCGTGCAGAGCGCCACGCGGGTCACCCCCCAGACGTCGAAGGCGTGATGCAGGAGGAGCAGCTTGGCCTCGGTGTTCACCTTGGTGCGCTGGGCGTCGGTGGCCAGCCACGTCCCACCGATCTCGACCTCATCAGGGTGCGGCCGGCCGTGCCACCAGCGCAGCTCCATGAACCGGGTGCAGCCGACGAGGTGACCGTCGGCCAACCGCCGTTGGGCGAACGGCACGACGCGGCCGGCGTCACGGTCGGCGAGCAGTCGATCGACGTAGTCGGCGGCGTGGGCCGAACTGCTCGGCACCTCGGTGAAGTCGTACGTGGACCGTTCGCCCTGCGCCGCCACGACCAGCGCATCGACGTGCTGGCGATCGAGCGGGACCAGCTGCACCACGGAGCCGGTGAGCGAGAACGGCTCGATCATGGCGGCAACGTATCCCGGGTCGACGCGCGTCGGCCTGGGCAGGTACGCATGGTCTGATGTTTGCCAGCGATCCGATCCTGCCGCCCGATCCAGACGGCATGGACGTGCTGCACGATCGCGAGTACCGGGTGCGCGGGTACCGGGTGAGCGACGAGGAGCTGCTGATCCGCGGTGCGGTGCGCGATCAGAAGCCGCCGGGCCTGTACGTCGAGGGCGACCCCGACCCGCTGACGATGCACCACATGCAGGTCGAGCTGCGGGTGGCCTTCCCGTCCCTCGTGATCACCGGCGCCGACGTGCTGTTCGAGGCCCACCCGCACACGTCGTGCCCGGCCGTCACAACCCACTACCAGGGGCTCGTCGGGCTGTCGATCGCCCGCGGGTTCACCCACCGCGTGCGCGAGCTGTTCGGCGGACCACGCGGCTGCACCCACACCACCGCCCTGCTGCTGGCCATGGCGCCGGTGGCGGTGCAGTGCACGTGGTCGATGCACGGCGTCGCCCGCCGGGAGGTCCCGGCGCCTGGTGGCGGTCGACCCGGGCCGACGCCCGAGGACCGGGCGCGCATGCTGCAGTCCAACCTCGACACGTGCCACGTCTGGTCCGCCGACAGCGAGCACGTCGCCGCCATCCGCGCCGGTCAGCCGGTCGAGCTGCCGATCACGATGGCGGAGCGCTACCGCAAGTTCGGCGTCAGCCCCTGACGACTTCGAGCTCGCGGCCGAGGCTGGCGCCGTCGCGCAGCTCCAGCTTGTCGCCGCTCCAGAACTTGCCCGGGTCGTACCAGTTCGACGGGTGCTTGGGGTCGAGCAGCCCCATCCGTCGGAACGTGATCGCCAGCAGCTGAGCGCAGTACACGGCCTCGCCCGTCGCCTCGTGGCGCACGCGCCCCGACAGCCATCGGCCGACCAACCCCCGGGTCGTCGGGAAGGCGCGGCCGTCGTACATGGCGATGACCCGCAGCAGTTCGTCCTCCATGTCACGCGTCACCTCCCCGCTGAACTGGCGCAGGTAGGCCCGCTGGCCGTACTTGCCCGTCCACACGTCGAAGGCCTCGTCGAGCCGGTTGAGCTGTGCGCCGCGGTGGTGCTCGCCCGTCCACACGTCCTCCAGCGAATGCCCCAACTCGGTGTGCCAGAGCAGGGGCGGGAGGTCGTCGAGGGCGACGACCAGGGCGACGTGGTTGACCGGGGCGTTCGTGGCGACGCGGATCGCCCGATCGGCGAGGCGGGCCCCGCGGAACAGCCACACGTCGCCGGTCACCGCCGACTCGATCGCCTCGTCGGCGGGGATGGTCGTCGGGTGGGTGCGGCCGAGGCGATCGCTCCGCCGCCGCCACCAGCGCCGCCGGGTCGTCGTCGGCTCGTTCGCTTCGTCGCCCAGGATGCGCCGTACTGTACGACTCGCCGTCATGGGCGCCTGATATGGCTGTAAAGCAGGTGTGATGTGGCTGGGCATCTGTCAACCGCGGCTCGGCGTGCACAATCTGTGCACATCACGATCCGACGGCCTGGGCCGTGAGCCGATCGAGGGAATCGCGCGCACGGTCGACGTCGTCGGGCAGGACGCCGGCGTACCGATGCACCAAGATCGGCACCGTGTTGCCCAACATCGTGGCGACGAAGGTCGGGTTGATCCCGTCGCGCAACGTGTTCGTGGCCACGGTGTCGCGCAGCGAATGCCAGGACAAGTCGCTGTCGAGGCCGGCGCGGCGGACGATGGCGGCGAAGCGGTCGGTGGCTGCCTGACGCCGCCAGAGACCACCGTCGGGTCCGGGGAAGAGGAGTCCGAGCTCGCCGAGGTTGTCGCCCCGTCGACGCTTCTCGGTCTCCACGTGATGGGCCAGGACCTCGGCCAGCGTCGGACTGAGCGGCACCAAGCGCATGGCCTTGGTCCGACGGGTCTTCAGCGGCGCCAAGGTCGGCGGTCCGACCTGAGGCGTCCGCGCCTGGTCGGCGATGCGGATCTGTAACCGCAGGAAGTCGACCGTGCTGAGGCGGATCGCCAGGCCCTCCGAGATGCGGACGCCCGTGCTGAGTCCCATCGTGATCCACGCCGGTTCCCACGGCGTGCAGACGGCGACCAGCGCCGCCGACTCCTCGTCTGACAACGGTCGCGGCTCACTCATCTCGCCAGTCGGGACCTTGAGCCCATCGGCAGGCGAGTTGGCGATCAGCTCGTCCTTCACGGCAGCGCGGAACATCGACGCCAGCGTCGAGCGCAGCAGCTTCGTCGTCGCCGGCGCCAGCCCCGAGCGGCTGATGATCGCCTGGAGAACTGAGTGGCGGACCTTGCCGATCTCTTTGCGGCCCAGCGTGGGCTCAAGGTGCTTCCGCCAGATGACGAGTTGACGCTCGCGGCTCCCAGCCGACCACTGCACCTGGAGGTCGAACCGGTGCCGCCACCAGTCGCCAACGGAGCGCTTGCCTGCGCTGGGCGTCACGTAGTTGCCGTGCTGGAGCTGGTGGTCGAGGTCCACCAGGAACGCCTTGGCGTCCACCTGGCGCCGGAACCTCTTGGCCGGGAGTTGCCGTCGGTATCGCGCCAGCGAACGATCCACGCGCCATCGTCGAGGTGGTTGATGCTGGACATGGTCAGGCCCCCTTCCACCAAGTTGCGAGCGAGCCAGGTCGGTCCTCCGGGCTTGCCTGACACCGTCGTGGACCAGAACTCAGGCGTGGCCTGGGGTCGTGGTGCGGAGGTTCCTGCGCGGCCCGAGCCCAAGGACGAACGTCATGCGGGTCGGCCGGATGGCGCCACCGATCGCCGACTCGGGGCGCTCGTGGGTCGCTCGCGGCCGCAATCGACCGGGTCGATGGATGCCGTCGGCTGCTTCCGAAGCCGGCATTCGCAGACACGGGTCCGCGAGTTCTCGGACGTGCTATCGGACGGCCCTCCCGACGGCCGTCGGAATCGTGATTAGGCGCGATCCACTGACGACGCCTGCGATCCAGCCGTGCAGTCACGGCTGACCCGGTAGCCCGTAGCATTTGGGCCGTGGCGGCGGGAACGGTGGTCGCTGCCGTTCGTAATCGTCAACGTTCCTTCGTCCTCGCTGGCGTGGTTGCGGTGGTGGCGGCGGTTCCTTGTCTGTTGTCCGCAGTGCTGCAGCGAGATCCCAAATGGTTCCCGGTGTTGGACCAGGCGATGATGGAGATGCGCCTGCGCGACGTTGGCACGCAGTACTCGCCGTTGACGGGGATGGCGGGACGATTCGCTGTCGAGAAAGGCGTCGCGTTTCATCCGGGTCCGCTCGGTTGGTTTGCGATGTGGCCGACGTACCGCCTGCTCGGGGCGAGCAGTTGGGCGTTCCTGGCGTCACAGGTGCTGTTGGCGTTCGCGGCGATCGTCATCGTGTTGTGGATCGTCGCTCGCGCCGGGAACCCGACGAGGCTGTTGATCGCGGGAGCGGCGGTGGTCCTGTTGGCCCGAGCGTACGGGGTGGTGGTGCTGTCAGAGGTGTGGAACTCGCACCTCCCGGTGCTGTGGTGGCTGGTCTGCATTTTCGCTGCGTGGGCGGTCGTTGCCGGTGATCGGCCGATGTTGCTCGTGCTCGTCGCGGCGGGCTCTTTGTGTGCTCAGTCCTATGCCGGTTACCTGCTGCCGGTCGTCACCCTCATCGTGTTCGCCGTCGGCGCCTCGGTCGTCGCTGCGGTGCGGGATCGCACCGGTCGCCGCCGGATCCTGCTGTGGCTCGGGGCGGGGATCGGGCTGTTGGTGGTGTTGTGGATCCCGGTGTTGTATGAGGAGCTGACCAACGATCCGGGGAACCTGACGTTGCTGTGGGAGTTCGTCACCAGCTCGAACGAGGAGCCGATCGGCTGGGACGGCGGCCTCGACGTCATGTTGTGGCACCTGGATCCGTGGCGGATGCTCACCGGCGAGCTGTGGGGTGACCGGCAGTCACAGGTACCCGGGCTTCCCGGCGGCTCCGGTGTCCCCGGGGCGGTCCTGCTGTTCGTGTGGATGACGGCCGCCATCGTCAGCACCCGCCTCGGCGATAGCGCGCTTCGCCGCCTGCACCTCGTCGCCGCCGTCACGCTCGCCGCGTCGGTGATGGCCGCCAGCCGGACCGTCGTCCCCGTCTACTACTGGACCGTGTTCTTCCTATGGGCAATGCAAACGGTGCTGCTGGTCAGCATCGGCTGGACCGTCGTCGCCAGCCTGCGCAGCCGAGCCTTCGTGCGACGCCGACCACGTCGACACCTTCGGCCCGTTGCCCGGGTCGCCGTCCTCGCCGCCACCCTCGTAGTCGCGACGGTGTGGAGCGCCGAGACGATCGTCGGGCCCCGCCTGTCGGACAACCGGGCGTCACGGTTCTTGGCCGAGCTGATGCCCGACACCGTCGACGCCCTCGCCGCCAACCCCGCCTGGGGCCCCGACGGTCAATACTTCGTCGACTGGAGCGAACCGGTCGATCTCGGCAGCGGCGGCTTCGGGATGCTCAACGAACTGGAGCGAGCCGGCTACGACGTCTCCGTCGACAGCCGCCACGAAGCACAGGTGTGGCCGCACCGAGTGGTCGACCGGCCAGACGACGCCACCGCGATCGTTGAGCTCGTCGGAGGGAGCGCGATCGCCGACCGACTGGCTCGCCCCGGCGCCGTGCAAGTCGCTTACACCGACCTGCGAACCGACGCCGAGCGGGACCGCTACGAAGCCGCTCGAAATGAACTGCGGACCATCCTCGGACCCGACAACCCGCTGCTGCCCAGGGTCGACGACAACACCATCGTGCTCGCGTTCACCCCCGACCTGCCACCTGAAGCCATCACCCTCGCCGAAGAGATGGTCGCCATCGGCGTCGACATGGCCGTCGTCATACGACCCCCCCAATCCGACACCACCTAGGGGCACCTGCCCTCGGAGGCGACCGCTGGAAGTGGAGCGCCCGACCCGCTTGGCCGGCACGAGCAGCATTACTGGGACGGGCTGCGGTGGACCGAGCACGTGAGCGACGCGGGTACCACCGTGTTCGACCCACCTCGCCCGTGATCACGGGCGAAGGCCGACGTGGCTACAGCAGGCCAGTGAGCTTGGCGCCGACGTACTCGGCCCCTACCGCTGCTGCGAAGGCCCCGAACCCTGCAGCAGCACTCGAGCACGCCCCGCTTCGGTCGCGGTCCCGTCATCAGGTCCGTGGCTGCCCGCCGTTCCGCCTCGTAGTCGAGGAGATCATCACCCTCCAGCTTGCTCTCGACGTCTTGGCGATCAATCTCCGTCAGTGCCGCCTCGATGTCGGCACGCTGGCTCGGGGTAATGGCCACGAAGGCGAGCGATGCTCCTGCCTGATCGGCGCCAGATTTCCCGTTCGGGTTGCCGCTCGCTCCGGAGCCGTTCGACTTGGTCGATCCGGCCGCAGACATCCGGACGAGTCGTCCAGCGCCGGCGACCCGCGAGTCGAGCCAGCCTCTCCGAACCAGGTACCGGACGGCCCCACCTGCGGCCGCGTCGTCCATGCCCAGCTCCGTGGCCAACTGCAGTCCGTTCGCTTAGCCGCTCGGATCAGCACCGGTGCTGTCGTAGGCAGGCGGGGTCGACGCCGATGCGGCGCGCCACGGGGCGCCAGGCTGTTGCCCGTGATCGGGCTGAGCTCGCCGGCGGATGCACCTCGGGGGCTGTTGCGGACCGGGCGAACGGCGGACTTCCTTCTCTTGAGGTGGCGACGTCAGCAGATCGGATACACCGGATCCCGGAAGAGGTCTGTGATCCGCCAACTCGTCCAGTCTCGTGATGCCTCACAACGTGAGCGATCCCGAACACGATCTGTCAATATCCGCTCCACCTGGCGCCCGTCGTCGGAGAGCACTACCAGTTCGTCGCCATCGTCTCGAGGACGGTCACCACGCGTGGTCGCGACGTCGTCGTCGTCACCAGCGTCTCGCTGGGCAGCCAGGACGGCGTGGTAAAGGCGAACAGAAGTAATTCCGGTGAACGCGAGTGCGGCAAGCATCTGACGACCAACCTGCGCGCGAGCATTTGCGTCGACTGACAGCGCGGGTCGTCTCGCCCGCCCGATGCTCGCCCATGTCCACACGCTGATGCTGACGACACCGATCGTGGCGAACAAACACGGGCAACAGCACCGCTAGCGAAAGGATCAGCACACCGAGAAACGGCAAACGGGACAACCCACCGACTGGTCATCCAGCCCCAGATCAACCCGTAGCTGGCCTCCACGAGTAGTAGATACGGCACCGCCTCGATCCCGGTGACGAGCAACACGGTGCCGGTGTCCGATCGGATGATCTCCCGCATGGTGACGACGTTGAACCGAGCAACCGAGAACACCTTCGCGCCGACCAGTGCGGCTGCGGCCGCAGCCGCAAGCAAACCCAAGTGACGGTCGATGGCGCCTGCAATTCTCGGCGCCTGGTCGTTGCCGTCGTGTAGTCGCTCCGTGACCGTTTGTTTCCGGCACTGTCTCACGTAGAAGAGACCCGGATGGCAGCAGCGCCTCCTGTCGGTGCTGGCTCGTCGGCGACGTGACGGCGGCGTCGGCGCACTTGCTTGGTGGGATCGGTGTGCACATTCCGTGCACATGGGGATGAGAGGCGGTGAATCACAGTGAGTAACAGTGATTCACGAGATGCCTGCTCAGACGCCAGATCGCTGCGTCGTCCCTGGTCAACAAGACGACGTGGCGGATTGCGCCGTACTGTACGCACGTGCGGTTGTGGAAGATCCTGGGGCTCGCCACGCTCGCCGGAGTCGTGGCGTTCGGGGTCGCCGCCGAACGGAAACGTCGCGCCTACCGGTCCTACGACACCGACGAGCTGCGCGCCCACCTGCACCGGCGCCTCGCCGCCGCCGGTTGACCCCGTCGCCGCCACCGGACGGCGAGACCGCCCGGCTGTTCCTCGCCGTCTGGCCACCACCAGAGATCGTCGAACGGCTCGCCGCGCTGACGCGCCCGGACGCACCAGGTGTCCGTTGGATCCCGCCGGAGAACTGGCACGTCACACTGCGCTTCCTCGGCTCGGCCCGTCCACGCGACGTGCGCGCCGCGTCCTCGACGGCGTCGTGCTGCCGGCCGCCACGCTCGTCATCGGGCCGCGCGTCGGACGCCTGGGAGGCGACGGCATCATCGCCCCGGTGGCGGGAGCGACCCACCTCGCGGCGACGGTGGTCGACGCCACACGGCACGTCGGTCGACGACCCGAGTCTCGCGCCTTCAGGGGCCACATCACCCTGGCCAAATTCCGTCCGCGCGGTGCCGATTCTGGCGGCGTGCTCGGGCAGCCGGTCGACGGCGAGTTCGCCGTCGCCGAGGTGGTCCTCGCCCGCAGCACGCTGTCGCCGTCCGGCGCCAGCTACGACCTCGTCGCCCGCTGGCCGACGGGCTGAGGCGCCGGCCGCGCCGGCGGATCCTCTGGCAGACTCCATGTCGCCGTGGATGCCGGACCGCTGCTGCGCATCGACGGGCTGACCAAGCGCTACCCCGGCGTCACGGCCCTCGACGACCTGACGATCGAGGTCCCGCGCGGTTCCGTCGGCCTGGTCGGCGCCAACGGTGCGGGCAAGACGACGCTGTTCCGGCTGCTGCTCGGCCTCGCCCACCCGACGGCGGGTTCGATCGAGGTCAACGGCCGCGACGTCGCCTCCGACCCGATCGGCATCCGTGCCCGCCTCGGGTACATGCCCGAGCACGACTGCCTCCCGCTCGACCAGACCGCCGCCGACGTGGTGGCCACGTTCGGCGAGCTCGGCGGCCTGCCGCCGCGTGCGGCCCGCCAGCGCGCCTCGGACATCCTCGACCTGGTCGGTCTCGACGAGGCCCGCTTCCGCCCGATCGGCGGCTTCTCGACCGGCATGCGCCAGCGCACCAAGCTGGCCCAGGCGCTGGTCGGCGACCCCGAGCTGGTCCTGCTCGACGAACCGACGGCCGGACTCGACCCGATGGGTCGTGAGGAGATGCTGGCCCTCGTCGCCCGGCTGCGCGAGTTCGGCATCTCGGCGGTCATGGCCACGCACCTGCTCGACGACGTGCAGCTCGTGTGCGACCACGTCGTGATGATCGACGCCGGGCGGCTCGTCGTCGCCGGTGCGACCGAGTCGCTGCTCGAGCGCACGGGGTCCGTGACCGTCGACGTCGGGGTGCAGTCGGCCGAGCTGGTCGCCGGCCTGCGCCGGATCGCCCTCGACGCGACGGTCGACGACGGTGTCGTCGAGGTCGCCATCGACGGAGACGCCGACCTCGATCGCCTGCGTGACGTCGTCGCCGAGCTCGGGTTGCCCCTGTACCGCCTGACCAGCCGACTCACCTCGCTCGACGAGGTGTTCCTCGACCGCGTCCGGACCGGTTCGTGACCCTCTTCGACGCCGGTGCGGTGTACGACCGCGGCTACCGGCCGTACGCCGGGCCGCGCGGGCAGCGCGGTGCGGCGACGTTCGCGCTCTACCGGGCGACGATCCGCCGGGCGCTCGGCCTGCGCCGCTCGTGGCGCCAGAAGGTGGCGCCGTTCGTCCTGCTCGGCATCGTCACGATCCCGGCGATCGTCAACGTCGGCGTCGGCTACGTGACGCGCAACCGGTTCGTCGACCGCATCGAGATCGTCACGTATCGCGAGTACGTCGGGGTGTCGGCGGCACTACTGCTGTTCGTGGCCATCGTTTGCCCGGACGTCATCTGCCCCGACCGGCGCCAGCGCGTCCTGCCGCTGATGTTCTCCCGCCCGTTGACCGGCTTCGACTACGCGGTGGCGAAGTTCGGGGCGATCTTCTCCATCCTCTTCGCCTTCTCGTTCCTGCCACAGGTGGTGCTGTTCGTCGGCAACATGCTCGTCAGCGACAGCTCGCTCGACTACTTCACGGCCAACCTGGACGTGCTCTGGAAGGTGCCGGCGGCGGTCACGTTGCTCGCCGCCTACTACGCCATCATCGGGGTGGCGATCTCGGCGCTCACCGACCGTCGGATCGTGGCGGGGGCGACGATCATCGGGCTGTTCCTGGTCACGTCGGTCACCGCCGCGGTCCTCCTGCGCGACTTCGAGCGGGAGGGCGGATCGATGGCCGCCGTCATCAACGTGCTCGCCCTGCCCCTCTACCTGCGCGACGTCATCTTCCTCGGCAACGTCGACCCGGACTCGCCGCTCGGCGGCGTGGAGCACGGTGGGTGGGTCGCGCTGGCCGTCTACGTGGTCGTCCTGGTGGCCTTCGCCGCCGTCCTGCTGCGCCGCTACCGATGGGTCGAGCGGTGAGCGCGGTCGTCGCCGAGGGCGAGCGTCGGGATCCGGCGTTCGTCGCCGATCCCACGGTGGAGATCGACGACGTCTCGGTCTGGTTCGGCCAGAAGGTCGCGCTGTCGGAGGTGAACTGCTCGTTCGGCCCGGGCGTCACCGGCCTGCTCGGGCCGAACGGCGCCGGCAAGACGACGCTGATGCGGGCGATGACGGGCATGATCCCGGTCAACCAGGGCGCCATCCGCATCGAGGGGCTGGACCCACGCCGGCGCCGCGCCGTTCACCGCCGGATGGCGCTGGTGCCCGAGGACGAGGCCGTCCCACCAGCCCTGACGGCGCGCCAGTTCGTGCGCTACGTCGCCGACCTCCACCGGGTGGAGGATCGCGACGCGCCCGAGCGTTCGCTCGACGTGGTCGGGCTGCTCGGCGTCGGCGACCGCCGCGTCGACGGCTTCAGCAAGGGGATGCGCCAGCGCACCAAGATCGCCGCCGCACTGGTGACCGATCCGCACGTCCTCGTCCTCGACGAGCCCTTGAACGGTGCCGACCCGGTACAGCGGTTGCGGCTGATCGAGCTGTTCTCGACGCTCGGTCGTCAGGGTCGCACCGTCATCGTCAGCTCACACGTGCTGGGGGAGGTCGAGCGGCTGGCCGAGCGGGTCGTCGTCGTGGTGCACGGCCGCCTCGCCGCCGCCGGCGGGCACCGGGCCATCCGTGACGCGATGGACGACCGGCCGCGCCACGTGCTCGTGCGGGCGACGGACGTGCGACGCCTGGCCGCCTCCCTGGTTGGACTGGACTCCGTGGCGGGCGTGACGATCGACGGGTCGCGTGACGGCCTGGTGGTGCAGACGAGCCAGACGCGCGACGTCGCGATCGCGCTGGCCCGCATCGCCCACGACAACGACGTCCGGTTGCTCGAGGTGCGCGCGCTCGACGACTCGTTGGAGAGCATGTTCCGGGAGCTCGTCCGATGACCGGCGAGCTGGCGCCGCCGACCCCGGGCGCCACCCGCTCCATCCCGGACACGGCGGCGCCGATCGCCCGGCGTCGGGCCCGCCCGCGCCTGCTGACCGTGATCGCCTACACGCTGCGTTCCTGCATCCCGCCGCGCCGGTGGGCGGCGGTTCTGGGCGCCTGCGGCGGCGTGGTGCTGTTCGGGCTGCTCGCCCGAGCGGTGTACAGCAACGTCGAGCGGGGATTCTCCAACGTCGCCGCCGAGGGCATCTTCGGGCTGATGGTGCCGATCGCCGCACTGGTGATCGGCGACGCCGTGCTCGGGGCGGAGCTGCGCGCCGGGACGTTCCACTTCACGTGGCGGTCGCCCGGTCCGACGTGGGAGCTGGTCGTCGGGCGCTGGATCGGGGGATCGATGGTCGCCCTGGTGACGATCGCACCGGCGTGCGCACTGGCGGCCGTCGCCGCCGGCGCCCCGGGGCGGGCGTGGCCGGCCTTCGTGGCCGCCGCCGCCGAGTCGGTGTCGTACGTCGCCGTCTTCGTCGCCATCGCCTGCATCAGCCGGCGGACGGCCGTGTGGTCGTTGGCGTTCGTGTTCCTGATCGAGCGCCTGCTGGGGACGGCGCTGACCGGCATCGCCCAGCTGTCGCCGACGTGGGAGGGCCGCGCCGTGTACGTCGGCCTCATCGACTTCGACGTGCCCAACCGTCTCGTCCGGGAGGGCATCCCGCAGGGCGGCGGGGCGATCGTGCGGTTGGCGATCGTTTCGGCGGTGGCGCTGGCCATCGCCTCCTGGCGGATGCGCCACCTTCGCCTCGTCGGCGCCTCGGACTGACCCGCTGAGCCCTCCCGTCCGACTGCGGCAGCCGATCAGCCCGCGCTGCGCTCCTCGTCGACGTCGCCCGGCAGGTCCATCGCCTGCTCGATGGCGTCGGCCTCGGCGACCTCGGGGTCGCGGGTGACGGGGTTCAGGTGCTGGCCCTCGGTGACCTCGCGCTCCTGCTCGAGCCCGTCGGCCTCAGGGACCTCGGGGTCGGCCGGGCGCTCGGTCGGCCCGGCCGGATCGTCGTCGTGGGCGTGATCGTGCGGGTCCATGCGGGCAACCTACCGGTCGCCCGGAACGCCCCTCCTCCCTCCCGCGGCCCTGCTTCCGGGCAGTCAGCTGTCGAAGCCGAGCCCGAGACGGTCGAGGGTGCGCAGCCACAGGTTGCGCTTCCCGCTGCGATCCTCCCGGTCCAGCGACCACCGCGTCGCTTGGATGCCGAGGAAGCGGAACGGCTCGGGCGGGAACGGCAGTGGCCGGCTGTTGACGAAGTCGGTCGACGACGCCACCGTGCGCTCACCGTCCAGGACGTCGAGCATCACGGAGGCGCCGAAACGGGTCGATGCCACGCCCAGCCCCGTGTAGCCGAGGGCGTACGCCACGCGGCCGGACATCGCCGTGCCCCAGAACACGCAGAAGCGGCTGCACGTGTCGATCGCCCCGCCCCAGATGTGGCTGAAGCGCACGCCCTCGAGCTGAGGGAACGTGGCGAAGAAGTGGGCGCTCAACTTGGCCCACGTCGCCGGCCGGCTCTCCAGCTCGGCGGCCACCCGGCCGCGCCAGTAGTAGACGGCGTCGTAGCCGCCCCACAGGATCCGGTTGTCCTCGGTCAGTCGGTAGTAGTGGAACTGGTTCGGGATGTCGGAGAGGCCCTGGCGGTTGCGCCACCCGATGCTCGCCAGCTGGGCGTCGGTGAGCGGCTCCGTGACCATGCAGTAGTCGTAGACCGGCGCGATGTAGTGGCGCAGCCGGCGCAGCAGTGGTCGCGAGGCGTTGGTGCCGAGGGCGACGCGCGCCGCCCGCACCGATGCCAGCGGCGTCACGACGAGCACGCCGATGCCGTCGCGATCGAGGCGGATCGCCTTGGTGTCCTCGTAGATCCGCACGCCGAGGCGCTCGGCGGCCGACTTCAACCCCCAGGCCAATCGGGCCGGGTCGACCAGCGCGGCCCGGCCGATCCGCCACAGGCCGCCGGTGTAGGTGGGGGAGTCGACCTCGGCGCGCATCGCGTCGGCGTCGAGCCACCGGGCGTCCTGGCCCAGGCGGCGCAGGTCGGCCTCCTCGGCCCGCAACTCCGCCAGGTAGCTCGGCGCGTGCTCCGTCGTGGCCACGTCGATCACGCCCGTGCGCTCGAAGTCGCAGTCGATGTCGTACCGGTGGATGGCGTTCTCGATGGCGTCCAGGTTCTCGAGACCGAGCTGCTCCAGCAGCTCGAGCTCGGCGGGGAAGCGCTCCTGCCCGTTGGCGACGCCGTGCGTCAGGGTCGACTCCATGAACCCGCCGTTGCGGCCACTGGCGGCCGACCCGATCTCGAGCGGCGTCGATCAGCACCACGTCCCGTTCGGGGTCACGCTCCTTGGCCACGATCGCCGTCCAGAGCCCCGTGTAGCCGCCCCCGACGACGCACAGGTCGCAGCTCTCGTTGCGCACCAGCGTCGGGTTGGAGTCGGGTTGGTCGACGTCGTCGTACCAGTACGGGAACAGGTCGGCGTCGGCGATGGCGTCGAGGTGGCGCCGGTCGTCGATCATCGGGGCATCGTGCCAGCATTCGATCGATGGCGGGACGTGATGGCTTCGGCGACCTGACGGTCGACGAGGTGCGCGCCCGACCGGGCACGAAGTGGGCCAGCGTCGACGGGCGGCTGGCGGCCTGGGTCGCCGACATGGACTTCCCCGTCGCCGCGCCGATCGTCGAGCGCCTCACCGCCGTGGCGACGACCGACCTCGGCTACCCGAACTGGCCGGGGATCGGCCGGTCGGCGCTGCCCCAGCGCTTCGCCGGGCGGATGGCGCAGCGTTTCGGCTGGGAGCCCGACGTGGGGCGGCTGCACGAGCTGGCCGACGTGATGCAGGGCGTCGTGGCGGCGATCCACCACCTGACCCGACCGGGTGACCGGATCGTCGTCCACCTCCCGGCCTACTACCCGTTCCTGGCGGCGATCGAGAAGATGGGACGACGCCGCCTCGACGTCACGGCCGAGCTGGTCGACGGGAGGTGGGCGTTCGACCACGACGAGCTCGACCGGCGGCTCGCCGCCGAGCCGGCCCACCTGCTGCTCCTCTGCCACCCCCAGAACCCGACCGGGCACGTCTTCGACCGCGACGAGCTGGAGCGGCTGGCGGAGATCGCCGCCCGCCACGGACTCCCGGTCGTCAGCGACGAGGTCCACGCCGAGCTCGTCCACCCCCCGCACGTGCACGTCCCCTTCGCCGCCCTCGGCCCGGAGGTCGAGGCGCGGACCGTCACCGTCACGTCGGCGTCGAAGGCGTTCAACCTCGCCGGGATGCGCTGGGCGGTCCTCCACGCCGGCAGTCCTGACCTGCACGCCGCACTGCGGGCGCTGCCGCCGCACTACCTCGGCGCACCGAACGTGATGGGCGTGGCGGCGACCGAAGCGGCGTGGGAGCACGGCGACGCGTGGCAAGCGGCCGTCGGCGGCCAGCTCGACGCCAACCGCCACCGCCTCGTCGGTCTGCTGGCCGCCCACCTGCCCGAGGTGGGCTACGCCGTGCCCGACGCCACGTACCTGGCCTGGCTCGATTGCCGGCGACTCGGCCTCGGCGACGACCCGGCCGAGGTGTTTCGACAGCGGGGGGTCGAGGTCAGCTCCGGCCCGCGGTTCGGACCGCCGGGCGTCGGGTTCGCCCGGCTCAACTTCGCCACCGGTCCGGCGGTCCTCGAGCGCATCGTGGCGGCGATGGCCGCCGGTTGAGCTCGCTCGGTCAGGTCGCGTGGAGGGCGGCGCGTAGCGCCGCGCCCGCTTCGTCGACGGCAGGGAGCGCGGCGGGCACGATCGCTCCGAAGCCGAAGAAACCGTGGACCATCCCGTCGTACCGGGTGGCGGTCGCCGGCACGCCCGCGGCCTCGAGCTTCGCCGCGTAGGCCTCGCCCTCGTCGCGCAGTGGGTCGTACTCGGCGGTGATCACCAGTGCCGGCGCGACGCCGTCGTGACGGGCGGCGCGCATGGGTGCCGCCCGCCAGTCGTCACGGTCGGTGACCGGTCCGAAGTAGTGCTCGGTGAACCACTCCATCGACTCCTGGTCGAGCAGGTAGCCGCTGGCGTTCTCGACCCTCGACGGGTAGTCGCCCGACGAGTCGACGGCCGGGTAGATGAGCAGCTGCAGGCGCAGCGGGATCCCCTCGTCGCGGGCCCACAGGGCGGTGACCGCGCTGATGTTGCCGCCGGCAGAGTCGCCGCCGATGGCGAGGCGGTCGGCGTCGACGCCGATGTCGTCGGCGTGCTCGACGACCCAGCGCAGCGCCGCCGCGGCGTCGTCGACGGCGGCCGGGAACGGGTGCTCGGGTGCCAGCCGGTAGTCGACGGAGATCACGACGCACCCGCCCCGGTTGGCGAGCGCTCGGCAGTCGCGATCGTGCGTGTCGAGACCGCCGATCACGAACCCGCCGCCGTGGTAGAAGACGAGCGCCGGCGCCGGACCGGCACCGACCTCGGTGGGGCGATAGATCCGCACCGGCAGCTCCTGGCCGGCGGCGTCGATCGTGCGGTCCCGGACCTCGGCGACGTCCTCGCCGGGGCCCATCATGGCCACCATGGCGTTCATCGAGGCCCGGGCCTGATCGACCTCCAGCTTCCACACCGGTGGCGCGCCGAGCGCCTCCATCTGGTCGAGCAGGGCCTTGGTGTTCGGGTCGAGCGGCATCGGCGGAGGCTATGCGCCAGTCAGTCATGTCGTCGGTGCGGGCCCGGAAGCCGCCACGGCGAACCAGCGGTGTGGTGCGCAGGGCGAGGTGGCAGACTGGCACGTCCCATGGTGGGCGTAGCTCAGCTCGGTTAGAGCGCCAGGTTGTGGCCCTGGAGGTCGGGGGTTCAAGTCCCCTCGCTCACCCCATACGCCCGGTGGTGGCGGCTCGGCACGACGCCGGCCGTACACTGCCGGGCCGCCAGCGCCTCTAGCTCAACGGCAGAGCAGTGGACTCTTAATCCATTGGTTCAGGGTTCGAATCCCTGGGGGCGCACC
>CAWJNE010000011.1:0-68097 GCA_963844175.1 uncultured Acidimicrobiia bacterium | reverse complement strand
GTTCACGGCGGCGGGCAGGTGGTGACGGGCTGGTCGCCGGAGAGTCGCTGTTGCATCCAGTCGTAGCCGTCGGCGGTGGCGATGTGGAAGGAGGCGTCGTGATCGCCGCCGTCGATGATCCGCAGCTCCACTTGCTGGCCCAGTGCGCACATTCTCTCGTGCATCCGTTCGACCGCTGCGATGGGGAGGAAGTCGTTGGTGCCGTGGATGATCAGGATGGGGGCGTCGACAAGGGCTTGGCCGGGGTTGTTCTCGTTGAGCAGGGTGGTCCATGCCTCGACCGAGTCGAGTGGCTGCAAGAGTTCGGTGGGGTTGGTGTCGGCGAAGTGGGCGAGCACCTCTTGCGCGCACTGCTCGTCGACAATGCCGAGCGCGGCCTCCCCGGCCGGGGTCAGCACCGATGACAGTTCCAGTTGGGGGTAGGCAGCGGCGTAACCGGCGATCGTCAAGAGGATGTATCCCTTCCCCGGGCCGATCTCGACTGCATCGCCGGTCGCGCTCAGGTCGGCGGGGACGCCAGCGGCGAGGGCGCCGAGGAGTTCGAACTCGGGTGCCCACTGGTCGGCCAGTTGCGCCGCCCACAGTGCGGCGTGGCCGCCCTGGGAGTGACCCCAGATCGCCAGCTCGTCGCTGGCGTCGGCACCGGGGAGCTGGCGGGCCGCCTTGGCCGCGTCGAGCACGCTGCGACCCTCGCTCTCGCCCACGACGTAGGGGTGACGCCCGGGCGTGCCCAGCCCTTCGTAGTCGGTGCGCGCCACGAGGTAGCCGGCGTTGACGTACCGGATGTGCGCCGCCATGTCAGAGGACGGATCGTGAGACGGTGCGCACTGATCGGCGATGCCGGTCGTGCCGTGGGCGACGCTGAGGATCGGCCGGCCGCCGTCCGGCGCGGCGATCGATGGCACCACCGCAGTGCCGGTGACTGCGATCGGTTCGCCCTGGATCGACTCGGACAGGTACATCATCCGCCACGCTGCCGGCCCACCCGCTGCGCGCGGGCCAACCGCGTAGCTGAACGATGGCTCGAACTCGGCTGACCTGTACGCACCGGGCTGTAGATGTCCCCGGCACGATCCGAAGCCGTTCACGCACCCGCCGGTCGCTGGTTCAGGCTCGCCGACGGTGAAGTCGATGCTGTCCAGCAGCGGTCGGGCGAGCGTGTCGAACGCCTCCGACTCGGTGCCGAGATGGTCGTAGGGGTCGAGGGCGATGAGCACCGTGCCGGACCCGTCGGCAGTGGCGAGCAGGATCATCCGGGCCCGGTCATCACGCGTGACGAGCCGCCAGGCGAACTCGAGATGCGGCGGCGCGAACAAGTCCACGCACACCTCCCCCGGCGAGCACATGGCCGGCGCGTTGGTCGACGCCGCAGCGATGCCGATCCCCACCTCGAACCCGTCCAACCCGCCAACCGAAACGGGTGCGGGATCGGTCGCCTCGAGATGGGGATGCTCAGCAAGCCAGGTCGCCAATTCCTCGGCCGAACGGCCAACCGCATCGTCAGGCACGGGCCCGCCAACACGCTCAGTTCGCACCGCTACCGGGTCCCGCCAGATCACGACCTCGCCGCTGACCGTGCCCAAGGTCTGGAGGCCGAACTCGCCGGGCGAGTCACCGAAGTTGGACCACCCGCCGAACACATCGATCGGCTCGTAACGCAACAGCGTTCCCGGCTCGCCGGCGGGCAGCGGCTCCGGGACGGCGTAGAAGTCGTCGCCTTCGAACACGACCGCCCCGCTCGGCGCGATCGAGGTCGCCGGCGGCTCGAAGGTGTCGACCGGCCGCTCAATGCTGTCGACCGATGGCGCGGTGGTCTCCACCGCCCGCGCCACTGCTGCTGCGCCGGTGGTGTCCGGCGATCCCGTTGCCGCTCCATTGTCGTCGTCGCTGCACGCGACCACCCCCAGCAGACTCGACAGCACGAGACCCACAAGCCGAGGTCGAATCCGCACGCTGTGGCGCGCTTGGAGCACCTCTTGGAGTCGAGCGGGCGTCGTCACGTTCCGCCCCGTGGCGGACCGACCGTCAGGATCGTGCTGATCGGTTCGAATCGCAGCGAGCCGGCTTCGAAGTTCGCGACGGCCCCCTGGCCGGCCTGCTCGACATCGGCCCGTCCGAGGCGAGGTTGCCCGAGCGGGTTGGCGAGCGTCACATCGTCCGCGGCGCGAGAAAGGCTCGAGAACAGGCCAGCGCGTCGCCCGTCACAACCGCGTCGAGCGCCTGCCGATATGCGTCGACAGCGGCGCTGAAATCAGCGTGCGCCGAGCGAATCCCGCCGATCGGGTCGTGACCTGATCGGCGCATACGACGATCGTCTTCCGCGCCGTCGCCGGACACCATCCTGCGACCACACCTCTGATCAGTGGGGTTAGCACCCCGGGCCGTCGTCGGGCCGCATCGCGGCTGGCGAGGCGGAACTCGACTCGCGGTCGGGGCCTTCTGTCGTGCTTCGCGAGCGAGCGGATGATGGCTGATGGCTCGTTGCCGGGCCGTTTGACGTGGTTGGCGTCGGCGGCACCCGAGAACGCCGTCCTCGTCGCCGCGCCCATGTGAGCCAGCGTCGACGCCGTAGCGAAAAGCTACGGACCGACACCGGATGCGCCGGCGTTGCTAGAGCGTGTCGTTGTGGATGCGGATGAGCGGGTCGGCGCTGCTCGGGATGAAGGCGGTGGTCATGGCGAACAGGTGATCACCGACGTGCTGCCAGCTCAGTCCGCGGTGCCGTGTCAGCACTTCGAAGGTGTCGACGCTGGTCAGAATCATGAAGGCGTCAACGACGGACTCCGTCGTCCAACCGGGACGGAGGAGACCGGCGCTGGAGAGTCGGCCGGCGAGCTGGCGGAGCGAGTCGACGCGGCGTCCGTAGTACGTGGTGTCGATGATCGTGGCGAGTTCTGGTTCGTGGCGGGCCATGTCGACCGCCGCCCGCAACGCATGGCCCGCCGCTGCGAGCATGCGACAGTTCTCGTGCAGGAAGGCTTTCGTGGCGTCGGCGACGTCGGCCTGGTTGCGTGCCGCGTCGACTCGCTCGATGCCTGCTGACGCGAGGACGTGCCACGCGACGGCCTCGAGGAGCCCGGTCTTGGACCCGAACGCTCGGTAGACGGTCGGGCGGCTCACGCCCGCCCGGTCGGCGACTTCCTCGATGGATACCGCGGCGAACCCCGAAGCGACGATCAGCTCCGCGGCTGCCTCGATCACACGCTGACGGTTGGTGGCCGCGGAGGCCTCCCGCTTGCCCAGGCGGTACGGGCGGGTCACGGGGGCTTGACCGTGGACCGACAATAATTCATGATACAGATCGTATCGCGAACGATGGAGGACGACGTGGAACGACGCAACCCATGCTGCGACGGCAGCGGCGTGTCGTGACCGCCGGGCAGAAGATCCTCATCGCCTATGGCGTGCTCAGCATTGGCTTCGGGTTCGCGCTGGGCATCCCGCTGGCGCGGGCGCGGATGGCGTCGCCGACAGCGTCTCGTCACCTCGTGACGGCGCACCTGTCGGCGATCATCCAGGGCGCCGTCCACATCAGCCTTGCCGTGGCAATCGGGTTGAGCGATCTGCCGGCGTGGCTCGAGACAGTCGCCGCGATCCTGCTGGTGACTGGCTCAGCGCTGTTCCTCGCCGGGGCAACACTCAACTGGCTGCAGCGGATCGACGACCACTTCGCGGTGCGCTCGCTCGGCTGGCGGCTGTTTGCGACCAGTTCGATTGGACATCTCACCGGGATCACGCTGATCGGCGCCGGCGTCGCCACCGGTCTGTGACGGACACCGCTATGGCTGCGCGTCGCGACGCCATCGAGCGAAACCGGGCCACGGTGCACCGCCTGTTCGACGAAGTATGGAACGCCAGACGCTTCACCAGCATCGCCGAGCTCTACTCCCCGGACTTCGTCGCTGACTATCGACCGTACGCGCCCCTCCAGTTCGGCCACCAGGCGGTGCGAGCAATGGTGGAACGGGCATGGACCACCTTTCCCGACTACCACGAGCAGCTGCTCGACCTCGTCACGGAGACCGAGCGAGTTGCCGTCCACCTTCTGATCACCGGCACACAGGCCGGCGCTTGGGGACCCCTCCCGCCGACGGGCCGTCGACTCCAGTTCGAAGAGATGCTGTTCCTCACGTTCGACGCATCCGGACGCGTCGCCCACCAACGGGGCATCACCGACAATCTGGCCGGACTCCGCCAAGCCGGCGTCATCCCGACACCGAGAGATCACGAGCGTTCGCCGTAGCGCCCAGCCAGCCCTCGCGGCTCCGCGCTCGGCTCCGCGGTAGGTTCTCGACGTGAAGCGCCGACGCATGCCCGGGATCATCAGCCGCGAGCGGGTGTGGAAGCTCGAATCCTGGATCACGGGTGCGCTGGGCGCATTCGTCGCCCAGATGCTCATCAAAGGCATCTACAGGATGATCCGCAAGGACAAGGCTCCGTCCGCGGTGTTCGATCCCGCCAACAGGAAGTTCTCGTGGCCCGACGCGCTGGTGTGGTCGGTTGCAGGCGGACTCGGCCTCGCCACCGCCAAGATGGTGAGCACTCGCCTCGCCGCCATCGGCTGGGAGGCCGCCACTGGCACCCTCCCACCAGGTGCCGTCGAGTAGCGGTCCGGCCAATCGGCCACGTGGTGTGACGGGAGCTGACGCCGGCGAATTTCGTGGTACGCGAGTGAGGAGGCCGTCAGCGTGGCCGGTGTCCCGACCTCACGCCTCCTCGACGCCCATCACGGCGGCATCGGAGACGGTCTCACGTTCGGCAACGAGCTGATAGAGCAGCGCTCCAACGAGTCCTCCGACGATCGGCGCCAGCCAGAACAGCCAGAGCTGGTTGAGACCCCATGACTCGCCCCCGAAGGCGAGCAGGATCGCTGGTCCGGTTGAGCGGGCCGGGTTCACCGAGGTGTTGGTCACCGGGATGCTGACGAGGTGGATGAGCGTGAGGGCGAGGCCGATGGCAAGCGCGGCGAAGCCCTTGGAGGCTCGTTTGTCGGTCGTGCCCATGATGACGATCAGGAACACCGCTGACAGCACGATCTCGATGACGAGACCGGCCAGCAGGTTGTACTGGCCCGGTGAGTGGTCGCCGTAGCCGTTCGCTGCGAAGCCGCCGGCGGCGAGCGAATCCTTCGTGGTACCCCGCTGATTGACCGCGATGACCCACAACGTCGCGGAGGCAGCCAACGCGGCGACCAACTGCGTGACGATGTACGGGACGGCGTCCTTCCACCCGAAGCGCCTGGCGGCGGCCAGGCCGAGGGTGATCGCCGGGTTGAAGTGGCCACCCGAGATGTGGCCGACTGCGTACGCCATCGTCACGACGGTCAGCCCGAACGCCAGCGACACGCCGGCGAAGCCGATCCCGAGCCCGCTGTCGGTGCCCGCCGGGGTGAGGAACGTGGCGGCGAGAACGGCGCTGCCGGTGCCGCCGAACACGAGCACGAACGTTCCGGCGAACTCCGCTCCCAACCTCGCTGACAGACGCATCGGCACACCCCTCGCAATCACGTCGGCGATGCGAAGGTAGCAAAGGTCCGACCAAGCAGACGCGGATGCCGGTACCGCCACGGAACGGCCGCCGCGCCTCACCGTGCAAGGCGGCACGGGAGTCGACGTCGTCGTGGCGACGAGCGACAGCAGGGGAGCACCCCCTCGCCAACCACGTGGCGCTCGATGACGCACTGGTCGACGAGTTGCGGCAAGATCCATCGAAGCCAGATCGTCGAAACTGGCACCGAATGTTCGTCGGGGTCGGCCGCTGTGCTGCCGCCCTCCCGATGGTCGAGGAGCCCCAGATGCGTTCAACTCCGAGGAAGTCGCCAGTCGCCCCCGCCGGGGCGGCGAAGCGATCGTCGTCCAGCAGGGAGACCGCCGAGAATCGCCGCCAGTTCGTGGCGATGGCCTGGGAGAACATCGCCCACGTCGAGGCGGGGAACACCCCTGGGCAGGTGGAATCGGTCCTCGAGCTGCCCGCCAGCGTCTACATGGATCCCGAGCGGTGGGAGCAGGAGGTGGCCCTGTTCAAGCGGACGCCGCTGATGCTGGCGCTCGGTGGTGAGCTGCGCGGGGCACACGCGTTCAAAGCGGTGACGGTGATGGACGTCCCGGTGCTGCTCACGCGCGGCAGCGACGGCGAGGTCCGCGCCTTCGTCAACTCGTGCAGCCATCGCGGTGCACAAGTGGTCGCCGACGGCGCGGGCAGCGGCCGCAGGTTCGCCTGCCCGTACCACAACTGGACCTACGACACGACCGGTGACCTCGTTGGGATCACCGACCGGGAGTACTTCGGCGACATCGACCGCAGCTGCAACGGTCTCACGCCGCTGCCGGTGGCTGAGCGCGCCGGGATGGTCTTCGTCGTGTTGACACCGGGTGTGGCGATGAACATCGACGAGCACCTGGCCGGCTACGACGAGATGCTCGACTTCTTCGGCTTCGGCGATTGGCACCTGATCTCCAGCCGAGAGCTCGTCGGCCCCAACTGGAAGATCGCCTACGACGGGTACCTCGACTTCTACCACCTGCCGTTCCTGCACCGGGCCAGCTTCGGTACCGAGATCAGCCATCGGCCGATCTACAACTCGTGGGGCCCGCACCAGCGGGTCACCTCGCCTGATCCGGCGCTGCTCGATCTGAAGGACCAGCCCGAGGAGGAGTGGAACCTCGACATCATCTCGGGCGGCGTGTGGACCATCTTCCCGCACGTCTCGATCGCCGGCGGCAACGCGGGCGGGTTGGTCAGCCAGCTATTCCCGGGCAAGGAGGTCGGCACGTCGGTGACCATCCAGAACTACTTCACCGCGGCCGAGCCGGATGACGCCGAGCGCGCCGAAGCCATGGGCAAGGCCGATTTCCTCGAGGCCGTCGTTCGTGACGAGGACTACTCCACCGGGCTGCGCCTGCAGCGGGCGCTGGCCACCGGGGCCAAGCCCACCGTGTACTTCGGGCGCAACGAGGGCGGCGGACAGAACTTCCACCGCCAGTTGGATGAGCTGATCACCGCCGGAGGCGACGCAGCTCCGGCGGTTCCCGTCGCCATGCCCTGACACGACCAGGGGTCTGGAACGAGCCGGCCGGCAACGCCGCTGCTCAGGCCTCCACAACTGCTGGACCGCCGCACGCGCTCGTTGAGGAGCCGTGGCTCCGGCCTCAGCCGACTGCGACGTGCTTGACCGAGGACACCGCTCCGTCGGCGATCTCAACTCGTGCGACGGTGCACGCTGGCGCCCGCCGACGCAGTATCGCAGAACCCGGGTTGAGCTGATGCTGGACGTGTCCGTCAGCGCTGCGGACGTCGACCTCGTACCACGGCAGGTGGGAATGCCCGAACACGACCAGGTCGGCGTCAGCGAACCAGCGCCGCAGCCGGCGTCCACGACCGATCGCTGGGCCGCTGTCATGGACCATCGCCACCTCGCACCCAGCCACGTCGATCGTCAGGCGCTCCGGCAGGCGTACCCCCGAGTCGTTGTTGCCGAGCACGGCGTGCACCGAGCCCTCGCCGACGGCGTTGCGCAGCGCCTGCAGCACTGAGTCGTCGGTGATGTCGCCCGCGTGCAGAACGAGGTCCACCGTCCGGAGCTCGCTGCCCAAGCGCTCCATCAGACGTCCGGCACACCCCGCACCGAGATGCGTGTCGGCGATCACCAGCACGTCGGTCATCGCACCATCGTGGCTGGTTGTCGGCCCGACCGTTCGCCGGGGTGGGGCGCATTCCTGCGAATCGGCGGGTACAGGTACCGGTCATGACCATTGCCTTCGAACCATGAGCAACGACGGACCCACCAGCGATCGACGACGAGGGTGGGTCGAGAGCCGCCGCGACGAGCTGGCCGGCGAGGCCGAGAACCAACGATGGAGACGCGGCCTGTTCCAGGCCTCGACCCCCCACCACGCCGATTGGAGCTCGCGGCACTGGGCGAGCCGCGCGCTGCATCGTGTCGGTGAGATCGTCGCCAGCGCCGCTGCCGGCGTTGTCGCCGCCGTCGTGGTCGTCGTCTGGGGAGTGGTCGGTGCCGTCGCCGGCTTTCCCGACTGGTGGGCGACCGCGCTCTACGCGGTGACGGCGTCGGTCACCTTCGTGATGGTCTTCGTCATCCAGCACACCCAGTCACGCCAGGTCACCGCGCTGCAGCGCAAGCTCGACGAGCTCGTCCGCGCTACGACTGGAGCTGACGAGAACCTGATCGCCGTCGAGGAGGCGCCCGACGAGGAGCTGCAGGCGCTGGCCGACCTGAACCTCGGCGACCGCAGCGAATGAAACCACTGCCGTCCCGACGTGGCAGCACCGAGCGCCGTCGGCGCGCAGCTGAGTGACCCTGTCGGTCTTCGCCACCGAGGGGACGAAGCGGTATGTCGGCTGCCCGCCTCGGGGAGAGTCCGTCGACACTCACGACGAGGAGACGGCAGATGAAGGCAGTGGTGTGGCATGGCAAGCGCGACGTGCGCGTCGAGTCGGTCCCCTCGGGACGTTGACTCGTCAGGCGCATCGGTGGGAAGTGGCCCGCCGGCGTCGCCGGCGGGCCGCGTCTCGTTTCAGGAGGCGGCTGCCAGGTCCGCCGCCAGCGTTTCGAGCCGGCGGGTCGCCGAGTTGATGACGCCCTTGCGCTCCTTGTTCGCCGTCTCGTAGGCCAGGATGGCGCGCACGTCGTCGGCGTTCGTGAGCCGCGCGATCCGACGCATCGCGACGGACGCCGTGAGCCCGTCGTAGTTGCGGATCGGCAGCTCCGTCGAGTCCAGACCACCGAGGTCGAGCCGCGCCCGGTGGATGGTGGCCGCGGTGTCGCGAGCGCCACGCTGGTCGGCCAGCGTCTCGCTGCGCCGCAGCGAGGCGTCACGTCCGGCCGACCAGATCTCTCCGGCCGCCTGCACCATCTCCCGCGTGCGATCGACGTTCGTCGAGATCGTCTCGGCGGCACGCCCGCCGGTGGCGCGCGCCGCGCTGATCGAGCTGTTGACCGCAGCCGCGGCCCGGCGCGTCGGGAAGCCGGCGATCCTGCGCCCGGCGCCGATGACGGCCTGGGCGGGTGTCGGACGAAGCCCCGGTGGGCTCCCGATGGCCAGCTCGCCGAGGCGCTCCATGAGCCATTCGATCGTCTGCGTGTGCGCCCGATCGAGCCGGTCGAGGACGCGCACCACCTTGGTCTCGCCGAGCTGATCGGCGAGCATGCGGGCGAATCGGGCCCGATCGCGGAGCTGGTGCTCGAGGCTCAGGTCACCGAGCAGCGCCTCGTCGAGGTCTTGACCCTGCTCAAGGGTCGCCTTGACCGTCGCCGAGGCCCGACCGACGGCCACCCCGAGCGCGTCCGGGACGCCGCCGAGGCTGCGGATGGCGTCGGCCAGGAGCCCCGACCGCTCAGCGCACTGGCCGGCGTTCTGGTCGAGGTCCCGCTCGATGCGTGACGTCGCCGCTTGCGGCCGGCGCGTCGTGGCGATCATCTGCTCGGTCTGCGTCAGCCGCAGGAGACTGTTCAGCTGCGAGAGGAGGAGGCTGGTTCGTGACATGGGGCGCCCCGTACCCATCGGCAGCCTGCGGAACCGGAACTTCGGCTGGTCAGAATTCACGTCCGCACGGGGTGCAACGACGCAGCGGTCCCGCTACGCGCATGCGGAGGTCCCGAGCGCCTGGTTCACCGGCGCTTCGGCGGGGTAGCGGCAGCCCGATCTCATGGAGCTCCTCACATCCGCCTCACCGTCGACGTCCGACCACCGAGTGCACTCGGCCCCCGAGTGCTCTGGCCTCCCACCGCTGCCGGTCGATCGTGGCCCACTGTCGGCGTACGTCCTCGCCCGGCTCGCCGGCCGGACCGTCGCCGTGCCAGGCCCGGTGACGTCGATCGATGCCCTGGTGGACGACGATCTACAACTCGCCCTCTACCTCTGCTACGAGCTGCACTACGGCGCGCTGGCCGACGGTGGCGACGCGCTGGAGTGGGATCCGAGCTTGCTGGAGCTCCGTGCCCAACTCGAGTCGTCGTTCGAGTCGGCCCTGCGCGCCCGCATCGAGGTCGCCCCGGAGGTCGCCGTCGGTGATCTGGTCGCCGCCCTGACCAGCCGGGTCGGCGGACCGTCCGTCTCCGAGTTCGTCCGTGACGAGGCCACGGTGGCGCAGCTGCGGGAGTACCTCGTGCACCGCTCGGCCTACCAGCTGAAGGAGGCCGACCCGCACACATGGGTCGTCCCTCGGCTGCGCGGCGTCCCCAAGCAGCGGCTGGTCCGCATCCAGGCGGGTGAGTACGGCGTCGATCACGGCACCCGGATCCACGCCGAGCTGTTCGCCGACACCATGGACGAACTGGGGCTGGACCAACGACCGAACGCCCACCTCGACGTGCTCCCGGCGGTGAGCCTCGCCATCAGCAACCTGGCGTCGATGCTCGGTCTGCACCGGCGGTGGCGTGGCGCGGCGATGGGCCATCTCGCGCTGTCGGAGCTGACGTCGGTCGAGGCGATGGAGCGCTACGTCGCGGGGCTCGATCGGTTGCACCTGTCGTCGAGAGCGCAGCGGTTCTTCAGGGTCCACGTCCTGGCCGACGCCGAGCACTCGACCCTGATGATCGAGCTCCTCGAAGCGCTCGTCGGCGCCGAGGTCGAACTCCACGATGACGTCGCCTTCGGCGTCGGCGCGGCCCTGGCCGTCGAGTCGGCGTTCGCCACACGAGTGGTGGCGGCGTGGCGGCGTGGCGCGTCGTCGCTTCGTGATGACTGACGAGCCTTCGTCCTGGTCAGGAAATCGGTCGGACGGGAGGCCAGATTCCCTGACGAGGACGGAGGCGGGTGCGTCGTGCGACGCTTGGCGGGTGGATGACGTCTACACGCACGGGCACCACGAGTCGGTGCTGCGCAGCCACCGGTGGCGCACGGCGGAGAACTCGGCCGGCTACCTGCTCCCGCACCTGCGCGCCGGCCTCGACGTCCTCGACCTGGGGTGTGGTCCGGGCACGATCACGCTCGATCTGGCGGCACGGGTGGCACCGGGTCGCGTGCTCGGCATCGACTCCTCGGTCGAGGTCATCGAGCAGGCCCGATCGTCCGGGGACGGACGCGTCGCGTTCCAGGTCGGCGACGTCTACTCGGTCGACGCGACGGACGGTTCGTTCGACGTCGTCCACGCCCATCAGGTGCTGCAACACCTGACCGACCCGATCGCCGCCATCACCGAGGCGGCGCGCGTCCTGCGCCCGGGCGGGATCCTCGCCGTCCGCGACAGCGACTACGCCGGGTTCTTCTGGGCGCCGGCGAACCCCGGCCTCGATCGTTGGCTCGCCCTGTACCACCAGCTGACTCGCCGCAACCGGGCCGAGGCCGACGCCGGTCGCCACCTCCCAGCCTGGGTTCGGGCCGGCGGCTTCAGCGATGTCACGGTGACCAGCTCGGCGTGGACGTTCGCCGATCCGGCCGGACGGGCGTGGTGGGGCGGCATGTGGGCCGACCGGGTCCGCCAGTCGTCGTTCGCCACCCAGGTCCTCGCCGAGGGGCTGGCCGACGAGGCCGAGTTGGTCGAGCTCGAGGCTGCGTGGCGCTCGTGGACCGAGGAGCCCGACGGCGTCTTCGTCGTGCCGAGTGTCGAGGTGATCGCCCGCCGCTGACGACGCCGCGGCTGCCGGCTCCCGACTCCACGCGTCATCACCGCTCTTCGGGGACGTCCGTCGTCGAGAGGCAGAAGGGATGGCCGGCGGGATCGGCGTAGACCCGGCAGTGCGCGTTCGGCTGGTGCGCGTACTTGGTCGCGCCGGCGGCGAGCACCCTGGTCTCGGCGGCGTCGAGGTCGTCGACGTCGAAGTCGAGGTGGGCCTGCATCGACGACGTCGGGTCCGGCCAGACGGGCGGGAGGTGACCGGGGGCGGTGGCGACGTCGATGCGCCCTCCGGGACAACGCACCGTGGCCCACGACGCATGGCGGAACGTGATCCGGCCACCGGTGATCCGGGCGTAGAACTCGGCCAGCGCTCCGGCGTCCGGCGCTTCGAGCGTGACGGTGGACAACACGATCTGGTCGCTCACGCCATCCCCGCCCGCTGCGCTCGGTAGGCCGGCACCAGGTCGCGGAATCGAGCGTGGCGGTCCCGCACGGGCGAGCCCGCCACCACGTCGCCCAGCACCTCGAGGTAAGCCTGCCAGCCGGCGCCGAAGCCCGCCGCGTCTGCGTCGGGTACTCCCCGCTCCTGCATCGTCAGGCGCGTGCGGGCGCCGACCGGTGCGAGCTCGACGACGATGAGGGTCGGTGGATCGTCACCGAAGCACCACGTGAGGTGCAGCCGCACCGGGGGCTCGCACACGAGGATTTCGCCCGTCGCGACGTCACCGTCCAGGTCGGCGCGGAAGCTGCCACCGGCCCGCAGGTCGCCGTCGACCTCGCACAGCCACCGCGCCAGCCGCGCCGGCTCGGTGACCGCCGCCCAGAGGTCGGCGGGATCGGTGTCGTACACGCTCTCCAGCGCCACGTCCGTCCGGCCGTCGACTCGGCGGAGCACCCCCGTGACGGTGGAGTCGTAGGCCGTCATCGGTCAGCCCGGCGCGCCCGGTGGCCGCGGGCGACCTCGGTGTGCAAGGCGCCAAGGCGCTCTGCCCAGAACGGTCGGTACCGGTCGAGCCACTCGTCGACCTCGGCCAGCGGTTCGGCCCGAAGGCTGTACACCCGCCGCTGCGCGTCGGAGCGCACGTCCACGAGGCCCGCCTCCCGCAGAATGCGCAAGTGGCGCGACACACCGGGTCGGGCGATGGGCAGGACGGTGGCGAGCTCGCCGGCGGTGGCCGGTCCGTCGGCGAGCACCTCCAGGAGGCGCCGTCGCCCACCGTCGGCCACTGCGTTGAGTGCGGCATCCACGACCCCATGTGTAACACACCATGTACGTAACCGCAAGGGTACATATAGGCTCGGCCACGGTCGCCGGCCGAGGATTGAGCCCGGTCCGCCCAGGCGGCCGTCGCGGCCCGCTGCGGTAGCGTCCGCGCCCACAGGTCCCGACGTCGAGGGGAAGTGAGAGCCATGACCGCCACCGATCCGATCTCCGGAGTGGCCGTCGATGCCGATCGCAGCGCTGCCGGTCTGGCCGACCGGGCGCAAGCGATCACCGAACGGGAGCTGGTCCGGTACGCCGAGCGCACCACCGGCTCGCAGCGGGCGACCGATCGGGCGCGCCGCGTCATGCCGCTCGGCGTGCCGTCGAGCTTCCAGGCCTATGACCCGCACCCGATCGTCGTGCGCCACGCCGCTGGCGCCCGGATGGTCGACGTCGACGGCAACGAGTACGTCGACTACGACATGGGCTTCGGGGCCCTGTTCGCCGGCCACATGCACCCCGCCGTCCGGGCGGCGGTCAGCGCCCAACTGGACGAGGGGACGCTGTACGTCACGCCGTGCGAGCTGAACGCCGAGGTCGCCGAGCTGCTCGCCGAGCGGTACCGGCTGCCGATGTGGCGGTTCACCAACTCCGGCACCGAGGCGACGATGGACGCCATCCGCGTGGCCAGGGCGGCGACGGGCCGGGACCGCATCGTGAAGGTCGAGGGCGGTTACCACGGCCACCACGACGAGGTCATGATCTCGATGAAGCCGCCCCTCGACGAGGCGGGACCGGCCGATGCGCCGAACAGCGTGCCGGGGACGGCCGGCATCTCGAGCGGTGTGCTGGCCGACACCATCGTCATCCCGTACAACGACCCGGACGCGCTGGAGCGGGTGCTGGTCGCTCGAGACGTGGCGTGCTTCATCGTCGAACCGGTGATGGAGAACATCGGGATCTGCCTGCCCCAGCCGGGCTACCTGGAGGCGGTGCGTGAGATCACCGCCCGCCACGGCACCCTGCTGATCTTCGACGAGGTGAAGACGGGGATCACCGCCGGCCACGGCGGGGCCACCGGGCACTTCGGCATCGAGCCCGACCTGGTGACGCTGGCCAAGTCCATCGGTGGCGGCTTCCCGGTCGGCGCCTTCGGGGGCAAGCAGGAGCTCATGGACCTGATCACGGCGGGCAAGGTGCTGCACCTCGGGACCTACAACGGCAACCCGCTCGTCATGGCGGCCAGCAAGGCCACGCTCGCCGAGGCCTGCGCCCGCCAGCCGGTCGACGCGGCGATCGCCCGCAACGCCGGGCTGGTCGCCGCCTGCCAGTCGATCATCGAGCAGGCCGACCTGCCGGCCCACACCGTGCAGTTCGGCGCCAAGGGGTGCGTCACCTGGAGCCGGCAGCCGGTGCGCAACTACCGCGACTACAAGGCGACGGACTTCGGCCTCGCCTTCGCCCAGTGGATCCACGGCATCAACCGCGGCGTGCTGCTGCCGCCGGGCCTCGACGAGCAGTGGCTGATCTCGGTGATGCACACCGACGTCGAGGCCGGCCGCTACGCCGACGTGTTCGGTGAGTTCGTCACCGAGCTCACCGCCTGATCGGCCGGTCGCCGTCGCCGAGCGCTCAGGACCAGCGGTGCTGGTCGCTGTAGCGGCCGACCGAGACCGGTGACGACCACACCCGGCGGCGGCGGGCCATCCCGGAGATCAGCATCAGGGCCACGCCGCCGACGAACAGCGTCGCCGCAGCGACGATCACGAACGGCAGGTTGTGGTCGGCGACGGCCGGGATGACCAGCAGCCAGGGCGAGTCGCTGATCGCCGGGGCGACGTACACGGGGAGCACCCAGCCGAGCAGGACGGCGAAGACGGCGGCGAAGATGCAGAAGGTGCCGATGCCGAACACGGCGTCGGCCCGGCGGGGGTGGGCGATCAGGCCGAGCAGGAAGGCGACGCCTCCGACGATGGCAGCGATCGGGACCGCCCAACCGAGCACCGTCCTCGTGATGCTCAGTGCGCGCACCTCCTCGACCGGGATCTCGACCGGCGGCAGGCTGCCGGCGCGCTCGTCGCGCACGATCTGGACGAGGTCGCTGCTGGTGATCTCGACCGGTTCGTCGCGCGCTCCGATCAGGCGGGCGTGGGAGTCGGCGACGATCTGCTGCATCAGCGCCGCGCCGGCGCTGGTGCCGGCGACCTGCTCGACCGTGGCCCGGACGGCGTCGATCGGTGCGTCGAGCGAGGCCGCCGCCGCCTCGGCGGTGAGCTCGGCGACCTCGTTGCGGATCTCCGGCTGCTCGAGGATCACCTCGGCCAGCTCCCCGCTGATCGTCGGGTCGAAGGCCACCCGCTGCAGCCACCAGCCACCGGCGGCCAACGCAAGGAGGATCGCGGCGATGAAGAACATCAACCCGGCGATGCCTCGACGCACCGGCGGAGTCTCGCGGATCGAGGTCGTACCGTACGTGCAGTGCCCGTCGCCCGCCCGACGATCCCGAAGATGCTGTGGCGGGGGATCCGCCGCCGGTGCGCGTGGTGTGGCGGCCGGGGGGCCTTCTTCACGGGGTGGTTCGCCAAGCAGGACCGCTGTCGTACCTGCGGGATCGGGTGGCAGCGCGGCTACGAGGGCTTCGAGCTCGGTGCCCTGGCGATCAGCGCCGTCCTCGTGCTGGGCACGCTCGTGGCGGCGATGACGGTGGGCATCGTGCTCACGCTGCCGGGCGTCGATGTGCTACCGCTGCTGCTGATCCTGGGCGCCGGCGCGGTGGTGCTGCCGATCCTGCTGTACCCGGTGAGCTACACGCTGTGGCAGGCCGTGGACCTGGCGATGCGCCCGCCCGAGCCGGAAGACGGCGCGCCGCCGGCCCGCCGGTGAGCCGGAGCGCAGCCGTCGTCCGGAAGCCTTGAACGAACGACTGTTCGTTGGTTACACTCGTGTCATTCGCGACCCCGAACGACACCCGACCACCGTCCGGCCCGGCACCGTCCTCGCTGTGACACCCCCTGTCTACGGTCGCCTCATCGACGTCCCCCGTCCCACCACCTCCGGTCCTGACCCGGTCCCCGAAAGGCAGACGACATGAGCACTGATCGCGACAAGGCGCTGGACATGGCGCTCGCCCAGATCGACAAGCAGTACGGCAAGGGCTCCATCATGCGGATGGGGGAGAAGGGCTCGATGGCCATCGAGTCCGTGCCGACCGGCGCCCTGTCCCTCGACCTGGCGCTCGGCGTCGGCGGCCTGCCCCGTGGGCGGGTCACCGAGATCTACGGGCCGGAGTCCTCGGGCAAGTCCACGCTGGCCATGCACGTCGTGGCCGAGGCCCAGCGCAACGGCGGCGTGTGCGCCTACATCGACGCCGAGCACGCCATGGACCCGGTCTACGCCAAGGCCATCGGGGTCGACATCGACCAGCTGCTGATCTCGCAGCCGGACACGGGCGAGCAGGCGCTCGAGATCTGCGACATGCTCGTGCGCTCGGGTGCGCTCGATGTCGTGGTCATCGACTCCGTGGCCGCCCTCACGCCGCGCGCCGAGATCGAGGGCGAGATGGGTGACACCCACGTCGGCCTGCAGGCCCGGCTCATGAGCCAGGCCCTGCGCAAGCTCACGGGCAACCTCAACAAGACCAAGACCATTGCCATCTTCATCAACCAGCTGCGGGAGAAGATCGGCGTGATGTTCGGTTCCCCGGAGACCACACCGGGTGGGCGGGCGTTGAAGTTCTACTCGTCGATCCGTCTGGACATCCGCCGCATCGAGTCGCTGAAGGACGGCGCCGAGGTCGTCGGCAACCGCACCCGCGTCAAGGTCGTGAAGAACAAGTGCAGCCCGCCGTTCCGCCAGGCGGAGTTCGACATCATGTACGGCAAGGGGATCAGCCGCGAGGGGTCGCTGATCGACATGTCGGTGGACCTCGGGATCGTCAAGAAGTCCGGGGCGTGGTTCACCTACGAGGGCGAGCAGCTCGGCCAGGGCCGGGAGAACGCCAAGAGCTTCCTCATCACCAACCCCGAGGTGATGGTCGAGATCAGCGATCGCGTGCTCGTCGCCGCCGGTCTCAAGCCCGGCGAGGACACGCCGGTCGAGGTCGACGGACCCGAAGCGGACGCCGCAGCGGACACGTACAGCAGTGGCTTCGCGGAGGCGCCGACCTCGGCCTACGACTGACGAGGTCTGAGCTCTGAGTGAGCGGACAGTGCACCTGCGTGCTGTTCGCTCACGCGGAATGTCACGCCAGCGGTCCCCGAGCGTTCGTGCCGCAGCGAGCCTGAATGGTCAGGCCGGCCTTGCCCGGCCCAGGCCGAGGAGCGGAGTCTTCGGAGCGAGCGAGGCCATCAAACTCAGATGCCGGGCTTGAAGATCATCAGGTAGAGGATCACCACCAGCAGCAGGTGCGTGACGCCGATGCCCGACGCCATGCGACTGCGCGCCGTCGCGCTGGTGTCGGTCAGCGCCGGCCGGATGAGGAACCAGCTGACCAGCATCAGGATCACCCAGCCGATCAGCGAGAGCAGGATCCAGGTCTGGGTCAGCTCCCACACGTCGTCGGACATGCCGACCAGGCCCATGCCGAGCACCCAGACCAGCGTCATCGCCGGGAGGGCGAGGCGCAGGTGCAGCCGGGCCACGGCTTGCCCGGCACCGGCGCGCTGCATCGACGGGTAGATCAGCAGCGGCCCGAAGGCGCAGATCACGGCCAGGACGTGGAGCAGTCCGAGCAGTCGGTACCCGGTCGTGTTGAGCAGCAGGGCCAGCACGGGCGGTGACGCTACCGACGCGCCGGAAGTCGCCCCAAGTGCCCCGGGCCTACCATCGGCGGGTGACCGACCCGGCCCTCACGTACCGCTCGTACCTGGCGCTCGACGAGGTCCTCGCCGCCCAGCGCCCGCGTTCGGACGAGCACGACGAGCTGCTGTTCATCGTCATCCACCAGGTCTACGAGTTGTGGTTCAAGCAGCTGTTGCACGAGCTGGCCCACCTGCAGCGCCAGCTCGAGCTCGGCTCCACGTCGGGGGGACTGCACACCCTGCGCCGGATCCTCACCATCCTCAAGGTCGCGGTGGCCCAGATCGACGTCCTGGAGACGATGACGCCACGGCAGTTCACCAGCTTCCGAGGTCGGTTGGACGCCGCCAGCGGGTTCCAGTCGGCGCAGTTCCGTGAGCTCGAGGCGGTGCTCGGGCGGCGCGACGAGCCGCCGGCGACGCTCTCCTCGCCGACCGTGCGGGCGGCGATGGAGCGTCCGTGCCTGTGGGATTCGTTCCTGCGGTTCCTGGTCGCCCACGGCGCCGCCGTCCCGGCGGACCTGCTCGATCGGGACGTGCGCCGATCTGTCGGCCGCCACCCCGAGCTCGACGACGTCCTGCTCGCCGTGTACGCCGCCGACGGCGGGCCGGCGCTCGTCGCCGAGCGGCTCGTCGACCTCGACGAGGGGCTCCAGGAGTGGCGCTACCGCCACGTGAAGATGGTCGAGCGGACGATCGGCGACAAGTCCGGCACCGGTGGGTCGTCCGGCGCGGCGTACTTGCGCTCGACGCTGTTCACCCCGATGTTCCCCGACCTGTGGGCCATTCGCCGGCGACTCTGACCCGGCCGATCCCCGATCGCGCCGACCGATAGCCTCCCCCGCCGTGACCGTCATGGCGTTCCCCGGCGCTCGCCGCTACGTCGTGCGCACGTTCGGGTGCCAGATGAACGAGCACGACTCGGAACGCATCGCCGGGCTGCTCGACGCCGACGGCATGGTCGCCGCCACCGACCTGGGCGACGCCGACGTCGTCGTCCTCAACACGTGCTGCATCCGGGAGAACGCCGACAACAAGCTGTACGGCCACCTCGGCCACCTGAAGACGTGGAAGGGCCAGCGCGCCGACCGCCAGATCGTCGTCGCCGGCTGCCTCGCCCAGAAGGACCGGGAGATCGTTCGCCGGCGGGCGCCGCACGTCGACGTCGTGCTCGGCACCCACAACGTGCACCGCGCGGCGACGCTGATCGGCGAAGCCGCCGCGACCGGCCCGATCACGGAGATCCTCGAGGCCGCCGTGCTCGACGATCATGTCGCCTTCCCGTCAGCGCTGCCGGTCCATCGGGACGTGTCGTATCGCGCCTGGGTGACCATCCAGATCGGCTGCGACAACCGCTGCGCCTTCTGCATCGTCCCGGCCGTGCGCGGCGACGAGATGTCGCGGCCGTTCGAGCAGATCGTCGACGAAGTCCGCGCCCTTGCCGGCGCCGGTGTCACCGAGGTGACCCTGCTCGGCCAGAACGTGAACAGCTACGGCCGCGACCTCCAGCTCGCCGCCCGTCGCAACGGCGACGGGTCGGCGCGGGTGCGGCCGCTGTTCGCCGAACTGTTGCGCGCTGTGGGAGCCGTCGACGGCATCCGCCGGGTCCGGTTCACGTCGCCACATCCGAAGGACATGCGCCCGGAGACGTTCGCCGCGATGGCCGAGACGGCCGCCGTGTGCCCACACCTGCACTTCCCGCTGCAATCGGGGTCGGACGCCGTCCTCGCCGCGATGCACCGTGGCTACTCCGCCGATCGTTACCTGGCCCGGCTGGCCGAGGCCCGGCGCGCCGTCGACGACCTGGCCGTCTCCACGGACATCATCGTCGGCTTCCCCGGTGAGACCGATCAGGACTTCGCGGCGACCTTGGCGGTGGCCGCCGAGGCCCGTTTCGACGACGCCTTCACGTTCATCTTCTCGCCCCGGCCGGGGACCGAAGCGGCGGAACTGACCGATCGGTTCGTCGACCCCGGTGTCGCCGGGGAGCGCTTCGACCGGCTGCGTGTCGTCGTCGAGCGGTCGGCGCTGGCCGCCAACGCCGACCGGGTCGGGCGGGTCGAAGAGGTGCTCGTCGAGGGCCCGAGCAAGAAGAACCCGTCCGTGCTGGCCGCCCGCACGCCGCACCATCGCCTGGTCCACTTCGTCCCCGCCTCGCCGATGCGCTCCGGCACCTACGCCGCTGTCGAGATCACCGGCGCCGCGCCCCACCACCTGACGGGCCGGTTGGTGGAGCAGCTCGCCGAGCCCGGCCACCGCGTGCGGATCCCCGTCCTCGCTGGCTGAGTTGATAGATAAACCGGTCGTCGTGCTCGGCCCGACGGCGTCGGGCAAGTCGGCGGTGGCGATGGCGGCCGCGCGCACCGTCGCGGCGACCGAGATCGTGGCGGTCGACGCCATGCAGGTGTACCGCGGGATGGACATCGGCACCGCCAAGCCGACGCTTGCCGAGCGCGCCGCCGTCGCCCATCACTGCCTCGACCTCGTCGAACCGACGGAGTCGTTCAGCGTCACTGACTACCAGCGGGCGTTCGACGCGGCGATCGCCACCATCCGCGGGCGCCCGCTGCTCGTCGCCGGCACCGGGTTGTACCTCGTCGCCGTCATCGACCAGCTCGAGGTCCCGGGGCGGTGGCCCGACGTGCGGGCCGCGCTCGAGGCCGACGCCGCCGACCACTACGCCCGCTTGCGCCAGCTCGACCCCGTCGCCGCCAGCCGCATCGAGCCGACCAACGAGCGACGCGTCGTGCGGGCGCTGGAGGTCACGATCGGATCCGGACGTCCGTTCAGCTCGTTCGGTCCCGGGGTCGCCTCCCACCCGCCGACGGACGCCGCGATGATCGGGCTGCGGTGGTCCCGACCGGCGCTGGCCCGACGCATCGAGGAGCGGGTGCACTCGATGATCGCCGGTGGCCTGCCCGCCGAGGTGCGCCGGCTCGACGCGGCCGGGCCGTTGTCGCCGACGGCGCGCCAGGCGCTCGGGTACAAGGAGCTGCTCGACGAGCCGGACGTCCCGACCGCCACCGCGGCGATCATCACCCGCACCAGGCGCTTCGCCGTGCGCCAAGAGCGGTGGTTCCGTCGGGACCCGCGCGTACGCTGGATCGACATCGAGCACGATCCGGTCGCCGAGGCGGGGCCCGCCGTGGTCGAGGCCCTCCGCCGCGCATGAGTGCCGCAGCACCACTCGTGCTGACCAAGCACCATGGGTTCGGCAATGACTTCCTGGTGGTCTTCCACCCGCACGCCGACGATCTCGGCGAGCTGGCGCGCGTCGTGTGTGATCGTCGCCGGGGGATCGGTGCTGACGGGTTGCTCGTCGGGGCGTCGGCCCCGTCGGCATCGGCGTCGGCACAGATGGTGCTGTACAACGCCGATGGCGGCCGGGCCGAGATGAGCGGGAACGGCATCCGATGCTTCGCCCAGGCGCTGGCGATGCGCAGGGGCGACCCGCTGCCGCTCCCGGACGGCATGACCGTGCTCACCGACGCCGGGCCGCGGCGCGTCGATCTACAGCCCACCGACGACCCGCACACGGTGCTGGCGTCCGTCGAGATGGGGCGGCTGATGCAGATCGATCCGCCCCCTGGGTGGGCCGCCCTCGGTGTGCTGCCGGACCGCCCGGTGGCCCATGTGAGCGTCGGCAACCCACACGGCGTGGTCGCCGTCGACGATGCCAAGGCGATCGATCTGGCACCGCTCGGTCGGCGCGTTCCCGACATCAACCTCGAGGTGGTAGCTCCTGGACCGGAGCCGCACGCCGTCACCATGCGCGTCCACGAACGAGGCGTCGGGATCACCCAGGCGTGCGGGACGGGGGCCGTGGCCGCGGCCTGGGCGGCGTCCACCTGGGGGCTGGCCCGTCCGGACGACGGTGAACTCGTGGTGCACATGGACGGCGGCGATGCGATCGTGGCACTCGACCGACCGCAGCCTGGGCACGCCACGCTGACCGGCCCCGCCACGTACGTCGCCACGATCGAGATCCCACGACCATGAGCAACCCCTACAACGAAGCCCTTGGCGCCACGCTCATCGAGCGCAGCGTGCGGGAACGGATCGTCATCGTCGGCGTGACGTTCCCGGGCAGCGACGACGAGACGACCGACGCCAGCCTGGACGAGCTCGAGGCGCTGATCGACACCGCCGGCGCCGACGTCGTCGGCCGGTTGGTGCAGCGGCGCGACCACCCGGACCACACCTGGTTCATCGGCAAGGGCAAGGCGACCGAGCTGCACGAGCTGTGCCTCGAGGTCGACGCCGACACGGTCGTGTTCGACAACGAGCTGACCCCGGGCCAGCAGTACAACCTCGAGAAGCTGCTCGGTCGCACGGCCATCGACCGCACCGCCGTAATCCTCGACATCTTCGCCCAGAACGCTCACACCCTCGAGGGCAAGGCGCAGGTGGAGCTGGCCCTGCTCCGCTACCGGCTGCCGCGCCTGCGGCGCGGCGCCACCGCCAAGCTGTCCCAGCAGCGGGGCGGCGTCGGCATGCGCTTCGGCGGTGGCGAGACCCGGCTCGAGGTCGACCGCCGACGGCTGATGCGCCGGATCAAGGCACTCGAGTCGCAGCTCGACGACCTCGGCCGGACGCGTCTGCTGCAACGCCAGCGTCGAGATCGCAGCGGGCTGGCCGCCGTCACCATCGTCGGGTACACCAACGCCGGGAAATCGACCCTGCTCAACCGCCTCACGGACGCCGGGGTGCTCACCGAGGACCGGTTGTTCGCCACGCTCGACCCGACCACGCGCCGCCTCGCCCTGCCGGGCGGCGAGCCCGTGCTGCTCACCGACACGGTCGGGTTCGTGCGCCGACTGCCCCACGGGCTCATCGAGGCCTTCCAGAGCACGCTCGAGGTGGCGACGCGCGCCGATCACCTGATCCACGTGGTCGACGCCAGTGCCGCCGACCCGGACGGGCAGATCGCCGCCGTGCGCTCCGTACTCGGCGAGATCGAGGCCGACGGCGTCCCCGAGCTGCTCGTCGTCAACAAGGCCGATGTGGCGCCGTTGGCGGCCAAGCACCTCGTCGCCGAGCACCCGGGGTCGGTGGCGATCAGCGCCACGACGGGTGAGGGGATCGACGAACTGCTGCGCGTGCTCGGAGATCGGCTGCGCTCCGTGACCCGGGTCGTCGAGCTGGCCATCCCGTACGAGCGCGGCGACGTGATCGCCGCCGTGCACCGCGAGGGTGAGGTGGTGTCGAGCACGGACGAGGAGCACGCGCTGCGCGTGCGGGCCCGGTTGTCCGAAGCGTCGGCGGGACGGCTGGCCGACTTCGTGGTCGATCCGTGAACGTGACGGAGGCGGCCGGCTTCGTCCCGCCGCCGTACCCGTACGACCGGTTGGACGATCTCGTCCGGTTGGCCGGCCGGCACGAGGGTGGGGCCGTCGATCTGTCGATCGGCACCCCGATGGACGCGCCGCCGCCCGGCGTGGTCGCCGCGCTCTCGGCATCGGGCGCGGAACGCGGCTATCCGGCGAGCATCGGCAGCGCCGACCTGCGCGGTGCGGCCAGCCGGTGGATGCGCCGTCGGTTCGACGTCGACATCGACCTGCGCGCCGTCGGCGCCTGCATCGGGACCAAGGAGTTCGTCGGCACCCTGCCGCAGTGGCTCCAGCTGCGCACCCCGCAGCGAGACACGATCCTGTACCCGGCGATCGCCTACCCGACCTACGAGATGGGTGCCATCCTCGCCGGTTGCCGAGCGCGGCCGGTGCCGCTGGACGAGCGTGGTCGGCTGCGACTGGAGGAGATCGGCGAGCAGGACGCCGACCGTGCGCTCGCCCTCTGGGTCAACAGCCCGGGCAACCCGACCGGCGCGCTCGACGACCTCGGCGCAGCGGCGGCCTGGGGGAGGGCGCACGGCGTTCCCGTGTTCTCGGACGAGTGCTACGTGGAGTTCACGTGGGACGGGCCCGGCCGGAGCATCCTCCAGCACGGCTCCGACGGCGTCATCGCCGTCCACTCGCTGTCCAAGCGTTCCAACTTCGCCGGGGCTCGTGTCGGCTTCTACGCCGGTGATGCCGAGCTCGTCCACTACCTGCAGGAGGTGCGCAAGCACGTCGGGATGATGGTCCCGGGTCCGACCCAGGCCGCCGCCGTCGTTGCGCTCGACGACGACGAGCACGTGGAGGCCCAGCGTCAGCGCTACGCCCGACGGTTGCGCCGGCTGGCCGACGTTTTCGGCGCCTGGATGGACCGACCGGTCGAGCTGCCGGCGGGTGGGTTCTACCTCTGGTTCCCGGTCGGCGACGCCTGGGCCTTCGCCGAACGGCTCGCTGGCGACGGTGGGGCCGTCGTGAGCCCCGGCGACCTGTACGGGACGGCAGCCGAGGACCACGTGCGGGTCGCCGTGGTACAACCTGACGATCGGATCGAGCTGGTCGCCACGCGGCTGGAGGTGTGACTGAACGATGGCGCAGGGCAAGGGGCGGTTCCGAGTCCTCGGTGCGGTGGCGTTGGCGATCGGTGTGCTCGGGGCCCTCGCGCTGTGGCTGATCGCCGGCAAGCGCTACGACGACGCCGTGGAGTCGCTGGCACCGGCACCGGTCGGCTGCGACACGACGCTGGTCTTCGACCGTGGCGGCACGTACACGTTCTTCGTCGAGACGACCGGCTCGGTCGGCGAGATCGAGGGCGACTGCGCGGGCGACGACACGAGCTACGACGGCTCCGACGACGAGGCGCCGCGGGTCGAGCTGTCGCTGACCAGCGCTGACGGTTCGCCGGTCGACCTCAACCGGGTCGACGGGCCGTCCTACGACCGTGCCGGCGCCAGCGGCCGCGGGGTCCGCACGGCGGAGATCGACACCGACGGCGAGTACGTGCTGAGCGTCACCGCCGACGCCGAGGACGTGATGGTGCGCGTCGGGCGCGACCCGGCGAGCGGCGTCATGCCGTTGCGCATCGGCGCCGTCGCCGTGCTGCTCGCCGGCATCGTGCTGGCCACCCTGGCCTTCCTGCGTGGCCGGTCCGAGTGGAGCATCCCGACCGACGCCGGGCCGCCGGCGCCGCCGTGGCAGCCGCAGCATCCCCTGACGCGACCCGTTGCACCGCCGTACGCCAACCCGCCCACGCCGCCGCCCTATGCCCGGCCGGGATCCGGCCAGCCGTTGCCCCCACCGCGCCCGCCCGGCTGACGGTCGGGCTAGAGGCGGCGCATGACGGTGACGACCCGGCCGTAGATCTCGACGTCGCCGTCGTCGAACACCATCTCCTCGAGTGCCGAGTTGGCCGGCGCGAGCACCACCTTGTCGTCGCGCCGCAGGAAGCTCTTCACCGTCGCTTCACCGCCCGGGATGCCGGCGACGACGATCGTGCCACTGCGGGCGAACGGCTGCTGGACGGCGATGACGAAGTCGCCGTCGAGGATCCCGGCCTCGATCATCGAATCGCCGCGGACCCGCAGCATGAACAGCTCGCCCTCTCCCGTGAAGTCGGCCGGCACCGGCAGCAGCTCCTCGACGTTCTCCTCGGCCAGCACGTCGGTGCCGGCGGCGACGTCGCCGACGAGCGGCACGTGGCGGACCGGCCGGCGTTCGATCACGGCCCCGGAGTTGGGGTCCCAGCGAACCTCGATGGCGCGCGGCTTGGTGGGGTCACGGCGCAGGTAGCCGAGCTTCTGCAACGTGTTGAGGTGGCTGTGCACCGTTGACGGCGACGTGAGCCCGATCGCCTCGCCGATCTCGCGCACCGACGGCGGGTACCCGCGCTCTCGGGTCTCCTGCTCGACGAACTCCAGCACCTGCCGCTGACGCTCCGTGATCCGGGCGGGGCGCGTGCCCGGGGGTCGGGCGGCGTTGGGACGGGTGTGCCGGGAGTGGTCAGTCATGCAGTGAATCGTACGCACGTACGTCATTGCTGTCAAACATCTGTTCCATCCGCGCACGAACGCCGCTGCTCAGCGCCACTGCGCCGAACACTGCTTCGGTCGGTCGGTATCCCGTTCGAACTTCGACTTGACGGCGAACGACCGTTCTGCTGGACTGTGTCCCGTTCGCCGAACAATTGTACGACCAGGAGGAGGTCTCCAGATGGCCGTCGTCACCACGCTCCCGAGGGTCGGGATCGGCCCAGCTCGTCCGGCACGTCCCGTCGTCCAGCGCCGCCGGGCCGTCGCCGCCACCCTCGTCGCCGCTGCGCTGAGCCTGCTCGGGCTCGGGGCGCACGGCGTGCTCACCGACTCCGGTGGCGGCCCTGCCTCCGCCGCCGGAGTCGGTCAGGTCGGCGCGGCGGCTCACGTCGTGGCGCAGCCGGGCGACAGCTTGTGGTCGATCGCCGAGCGCCACCACGGCGACATCGGGTTCCGGCGGTACCTCGACGCGCTGATCGAGGTCAACGGCGGCACCGCCATCCAGGTCGGGCAGGCCGTCCGGCTCCCGTGAGCGAGGTCCGACTGCCGTGAGCGGGCGGCACTAGCGTGGCGCCGTGCACTGCCCCGTCTGCAGGGTCGACGACACCAAGGTGGTCGACTCACGCCTCGCCGAGGAAGGGGGCGCGGTGCGCCGCCGCCGTCAGTGCCGGGCCTGCAGCCACCGCTTCACCACCTTCGAGCGGATCGACGAGGTGCCGCTGGTCGTGGTCAAATCGGACGGGCGGACCGAGCCGTTCGAGCGGGCCAAGATCGTCGCCGGCATCGCCGCCGCCACGAAGGGTCGCGGCATCGACGCCGACGTCCTCGAGGAGGTCGCCGAGGCGATCGAGGACGCCGTCCGCCTGCAGGGCTCGCAGGTCACCAGCGCCCAGATCGGCGTCACCGTGCTCGATCGGCTGCGGTCGATCGACGAGGTCGCCTACCTGCGGTTCGCCAGCGTGTACAAGAACTTCGACGCCGCGGCCGACTTCCACCGCGAGCTCGAGCTGCTGTCGAAGGGTGCCGCCGGCTGACCGACCGCCGACGTCGGCACACGTTCGTCAACGATCGCGGTGGCGCAGCCACCTCGTGAACGTGAACGACAGCTCGTCGACGGCGAGGTGCCCGAGGTCGAAGCGGTGAGCCGCTGGCGCTGCGCCGGCGGTCAGACGCCCACCGTCGCCACCGACGAGCACGGGCGCCACGGTCATGTTCAGCTCGTCCACGCAGTCCGCGTCGAGCAGGGATCCGTTGAGGTGGGGGCCGCCCTCGACCTGGACGAACCGCAGCGGCCCGACGAGCTCGGTCAGGCGGTCGAGGGCGAGGCGCACGTCGACCCGCCGGCGACCGGCGCGCACGACGTCGACCGGTCGTCCGTCGGGCGTCCGGGGCGCCGGTGGACCGTCTTCCGGCAGCACCAGGAACCCGGCGCCGCTGGTGAACAGGTCGACCGACATGTCCAGGTCCCCGCGGCGCGTGACCACGCCGATGCGCTGGTCCGGTGTGCGGGGTGGGCCGTAGCCCTCCTGACGGACGGTGGAGGCGCCGACCAAGATCACGTCGGCGGCGGCGCGCAGGCGCAGCAGCACCTGCAGGTCGGTCGGGCTGGACAGGCCACCGGAGCGCCCGTCGACCACCGTGCTCCCGTCCAGGCTGACGACCATGCAGATCCCGACCCACGGGCGGTCAGCCGGAGGTGGGCGGGGGTCGCCGTACAGCTCGTCCACCGTGGTCTCCCCGGCCGGCTCGGGGAAGATGCGGCGCACGGCGCCGAGCTTGGCACGTCACCGCCGAGGCGACGAGCGCTCCACGGCCACGTCCTCGCGGTGAACGGGCGGTTGCCCACACGGTGCCCGGAGGGAAATTCACAGGGTTGTCCCTCTTTCGGCCCACAGGCCGGACTGTCTAGGTTGGCATCTCGTGCCGGCTGCGGTGCGGCACGCGGATCGACGGTTGACCCAGGTGGGACGACGTGGGGCCGATGGGTCCTGAACCTGCGAGCCGCACCGCGTGCCGGCCGCGTCGCGCCGGTGGCCAGGCCGGTACGGAGAATGTGCGCGCAAGCGTTGACAAGGGCGTAGTTACGATGGTGTAATCTGTCTCCCGCACACAAGCCCTAGTGGGTCGGGGGCGCCGCCGAGGGGCGGATCCACCAGATCTTGTGGTGGGCAGATCGCAGCCCGGGAAGACCGCCGGGACCCTGGACGTTAGAGGAGAGGTCATGTCACTGGCACCGGAACGGCTGACGATCGGTCTGCACCGCTTGTTCACGTCACCTGGCGTCGACCCGTACGACGAGCTCGTCTGGGAGCGGCGCGATGCCCGGATCTCGAACTGGAAGGACGGCACGGTCGCCTTCGAGCAGCGTGACGTCGAGTTCCCCGTCTCGTGGTCGGTCAACGCCGCCAACATCGTCGCCCAGAAGTACTTCCGGGGAACGCTCGGCACCCCCGAGCGGGAATCGTCGCTGCGGCAGGTCATCGACCGCGTCGTCGACACGATCTCGACCTGGGGGCGCGAGGGGGGCTACTTCGCCGACGACGAGGAGGCTGCCGCCTTCCAGGACGAGCTGAAGTACATCCTCGTCACCCAGCGGGCGGCCTTCAACAGCCCGGTGTGGTTCAACATCGGGGTGCCGGGCGTCCCGGCCCAGGCCAGCGCCTGCTTCATCCTGTCCGTCGACGACACGATGGACTCGATCCTCAACTGGTACCGGGAAGAGGGCGTGATCTTCAAGGGCGGGTCGGGGTCGGGGATCAACCTGTCGAAGATCCGTTCCAGCCGCGAGCTGCTGCAGGGTGGCGGCACGGCGTCCGGTCCGGTCAGCTTCATGCGCGGCGCCGATGCGTCGGCGGGCACCATCAAGTCCGGGGGCAAGACCCGCCGGGCGGCGAAGATGGCGATCCTCAACGCCGATCACCCCGACGTCGAGGAGTTCATCTGGTGCAAGGTCAAGGAGGAGCGCAAGGCGCGAGTCCTGCGTGACAACGGGTTCGACATGGACCTCGACGGCGCCGACTCGTTCTCGATCCAGTACCAGAACGCCAACAACTCCGTCCGCGTGACCGACGAGTTCATGGAGGCCGTGCGCGAGGACGCCGACTGGGCCCTCGTCGCCGTGACCAGCGGCGAGGTGCTGCGCACCGTCCGGGCCCGCGACTTGTGGCGCCAGATCGCCCAGGCGGCGTGGGAGTGCGCCGACCCCGGTCTGCAGTTCGACACCACGATCAACCGTTGGCACACGGCCGCCACCACGGGTCGGATCAACGGCAGCAACCCGTGCTCGGAGTACGTCCACCTGGACAACTCGGCCTGCAACCTGGCCTCGATCAACCTGCTGAAGTACCTGGACACCGACGACCACTTCGACGTCGACGCCTTCCGGCACACGGTGGAGGTCGTGTTCACCGCCCAGGAGATCCTCGTCGGCCGGGCCGACTACCCGACGGCGCAGATCGGCGAGACGACTCGGGCCTTCCGCCAGCTCGGCCTGGGCTACGCCAACCTGGGTGCGCTGCTGATGGCGTTGGGCCTGCCCTACGACTCGGCCGAGGGACGGGCCTGGGCGGCGGCGATCACCTCGCTGATGACCGGCCACGCGTACGCCACCAGCGCCCGCACGGCGAGCCGCATGGGTCCGTTCGCCGGGTTCGCCGACAACGAGGAGCACATGCTGCGCGTGCTGCGGATGCACCGGGATGCCAGCCTGCAGCTCGAGGACGCCGCCGTGGTGCCCACCGCCCTGATCCGCGCCGGCCAGGAGTCCTGGGAGGCCGCCGTGATCGACGGCGAGGAGCACGGCGTGCGCAACAGCCAGGCCAGCGTCTTGGCGCCGACTGGAACGATCGGCTTGATGATGGACTGCGACACGACGGGCATCGAGCCGGACCTCGGCCTCGTCAAGCTCAAGAAGTTGGTCGGTGGGGGCACGATGTCGATCGTCAACCAGACGATCCCCCGGGCCCTCGGCCAGCTCGGTTACACCCCGGCCCAGGTCGACGACATCGTCGCCTACATCGATCGGGAGAAGTCGATCCTCGGGGCGCCGCACCTCGCACCCGAGCACGTCCCGGTGTTCGCCTGCTCGATGGGCGACAACACCATTCACTACGAGGGCCACGTGCGGATGATGGGCGCCGTCCAGCCGTTCCTCTCCGGCGCCATCAGCAAGACGGTCAACATGCCCGAGGAGGCGACCGTCGAGGACGTCGAGGCGTTGCACGAGCTGTCGTGGGAGCTCGGCCTGAAGGCGGTGGCGATCTACCGGGACAACTGCAAGGTCGGCCAGCCACTGTCCACGGCGAAGAAGGGCGACATCGCCGCCACGGCGGTCGTCGAGAAGGTGATCGAGAAGGTCGTCCACCGGCCGCTGCGCCAGAAGCTGCCGCGCAGCCGTCGCGGGCGGACGTTCGAGTTCCGGGTCGCCGACTGCAAGGGCTTTGCCACGATCGGCGAGTACGACGACGGCCGTCCCGGCGAGATCTTCCTCACCGTGTCCAAGCAGGGATCCACGCTGTCGGGGATCATGGACGCCTTCGCCAAGTCGATCTCCTACGGCCTGCAGTACGGCGTGCCGCTGCGGGCCTTCGTCGAGGCGTTCACGAACATGCGCTTCGAGCCGGCGGGGATGACCGACGACCCAGACATCCGCTTCGCCAGCTCGATCATGGACTACCTGTTCCGCCGCCTCGCCATCGAGTACTTGAGCTTCGACGAGCGCGCCGAGCTGACCATCTTCACGGTCGACGAGCGCCTGCAGCCGACGCTGCCCGGCGTCGACGAGACGGTGGTCGAGACATCGACCGGCTCGGAGATGTACGCCGACCCGAAGTCCGTCCCGTCGGCCGACGAGCTGGCCGGGCACATGGCCGCAGGCACCACCGTGCCGACGCCGCAGGACAACACGCCGGCCGCCGGCGTGATCCGCAACGCCGACGCCCCGATGTGCATGCAGTGCGGCGTGACGATGATCCGGGCCGGCTCCTGCCACGCCTGCCCCAGCTGCGGCAGCACCAGCGGCTGCAGCTGACTCCGACCCGTCCTGGTCAGGTTCCGGGCTGACCCCCCGGCCAGCAGCCTGACCAGGAGGGTCAGGCCGGCTGCGGGACCAGTTGGCGGACCAGGGCCAGCTGGCCAGGAGCGACCTCGACGGGATCGAGGCCGAGCTGGCGGCCGGCGTCGAGGACGTCGGAGGAGCGGTGGCTGGTGCGCAGCACGACCCGGTCGAATCCTCGCTCGGTGGCCCGGGCCACGATGGCCCGCCCGAGTTGGAGGGCCAGGCCCTGCCCTCGCCACGCGGCGGCCACGGCGATCAGCAACTCCGGACCGTCGGCGGCGCGATCGTCGACGGCAGCGACGGCAACGATCTGCCCACCGATCATGCCGGCCAGCCGGTTGGCGCACCCCGGCGTCGTCAGGCGCTCGACCAGGGTCGGGCTCGGCCGGGCGGCCCGCTGGCCGCGCCGCCCGAAGTAGCGGGTCTCGGCACGCAGCTCGGCGCCGAAGGCAGCGATGGCGTCGTCCAGGCTGGGGTGATCAGCGGCGACGATCAAGAGGCCGCAGGGAGCGTCGTCCATGTCCCGATCGTCGTCGGACGACGTGTCGACGACGTTCCAGCAATGTGAACGTCAGCGCAGCAAGGCCAGCACGGGAGCGAGCTCCTCGGCCTCACGGACGACGAAGTACGAGATCCCCCAGCGTTGCTCGTGAGCGCGCAGCTGGTCGGCGATCTCTTGGTGGGTGCCGAGGGCCAGGAACGGTGTGCTCAGCGCATCGGCGGTCGTCAGGTCCTCGATGCCCGCCGCCAGCTCGGCCGCTGCTGCCTCCCGGTCGTCGGTCACGATCACTCGTTGGACCAGCACGTTGCACTCGACGTCACGCCCACCGGCCGCTTCGGCGACGATGCCGACCTCCTCGTCGACGACGGCCGGTGCGAAGCGAACGGCGTGGCGGTGGCCGTCGGGCAGGGTGCGGCCGAGGCCGGTCAGCCCGACGATGTCGGCGTGGCGGGCGGCGTGCTCGAGCAGGCGGCGCCCGCTGCCGCCGACGAGGATCGGCAGCCGCTGTTGCAGGGCGCGGCCGGTCGAGGCGCCGTCGACCGTCTCGCCGTCGAGGAGCCGGCGGATCGACTCGACGAACGCAGCCAGCCGGGCCTTGCGCTCAGCGGCCGGCAGGAGCGGGACACCGAGGGCGGCGAACTCGGCCGGGGTGTGTCCGGCGCCGAGCCCCAGCTCGACCCGCCCGCCGCTCAAGTGGTCCAGCGTGGCGACGTCGCGGGCCAGGAGGAGCGGGTGGTAGAAGCTGGCGTTGAGCACGAACGTGCCGATGCGGATGCGCTCGGTCGCCAGGGCCGCGGCGGCCAACGACAGCAGCGGGCTCCAGTCGGAGCCCACGTGGTCGTAGACGAGGACGATGTCGAAGCCCAGCTCCTCGGCCCGACGGGCCTGGGTGGCGATGGTCGTCGGGTCGTCGACGCGCAGTTGCAGCCCGAAGCGCACGCTGCCGGCGTCAGGTCACGACGACGGTGGTGCCCTCGACGGCGAAGTTCCACATGAACTCGGCGTCGACGTTGTGCTGGCGCTGGCAGCCGCCCGAGAGCCTGGTGCCGAGCTCCTCGGTGGTCTGGTACACCGACCCGTCCGCCACTCGGATGGGGATGCCGTGGAAGCCGAGGTTGCCGCGGTCCGTCGGATACCAGCGGATCATCAGCGGCAGGATCGCCTTGCCGTTCCAGGCCGTCGACTGCTCGGACCGGCTGAACACCTCATGCGTGCCCGGCACCTCGTTCTCGTACTGGCTGCCCGAGACGAGCCACGAGCGGATGACGTTGCCATCCTCGCCAACGGCCCAGACGCGCTGACCGGCGCGGTCGTAGACGACGCGGCGCCCTTCTCCCGAGTTGGCGGGCAGCGGCGGCAGCGCCGGGTCGTCACCGGAGACGGCGACCGGTGAGAGCGGGAACCCGGTCGTGTCCTCGGCACCGTCGGGGGGCGCCGGGGTGTGGACCACCAAGGACTCCTCGTCCGGCCAGATGCCGAGCGACTTGCCGGTCTCGCGACCGACCTCGCCGTCGACGAACAGCCCACGGTCGGTCTGCAGCTTGCTCACCGCTTCGGCCGTCGCGTTGTCGAACGTGGAGTTGATCTGTCCCTGGTAGAACCCGGCGTCACGGAGGGCCGTCTGCAGGCACTCGACGTTCGGCCCGGACTCGCCGAGCACCACCTCGCGAGTCGCCAGTTTGCAGCCGTCGGGCTCGTCGCTGGCGGCGACGGCGTTGTCGACGTCTGCCGCGCCCTCCGGCACGGCGACCTCCTCACCGACGGCCGCCGCAGTGGGCGCCTCGAGCGCCGCCACGTCGGCAGCGACGCTGGTCGGCGGCGTCGACGGGACGTCCGTGGCCGGCGCGGCGGTCACCGCCGGTTGGTCGGTGGTGGCGACGGCTTCGCTGGGCGATTCACGCAGCAACCCGGCGACGGCCACGCCGCCCAGGGTCAGCACCGTGGCGCCGACGACGATGACGGCGATGCGTGCCTCGCGCGGCTTCCTCGGCGGGCCGTCGGGGCGGGCTCGGACGAACTGGTCGCTCATGTCGCTCTCGTCTGCGGGGGGTGCTCGATCGGGGCGGCCGGGACGGCCTGGTGCGACCCGAACCTGCCGGCGCCGCACCGCCCCGTGAAGATAGCCGCGTCCGCGGTCAACTTGACGGACCCGGTTCCCGAGCGTTGGTTGCGTGGCGCGAGCTGTGTTGTCCGGCCATCAAGCAGGGACGGACCAGGTCCCGTTCGACCGGAGCAGGGCGGCCAGGTCGCCTGCGCCCTTGCGCTCGGAGGCTGCCGCCAGCTGGTTGCCGATCGCCGAGGCGTACTCGGGTCGGGTGACGGTGCGGAACACGCCGAACGGCGTGGGGGAGTGGTCGTTCTCGCTCAACCGGGCCAGGGCGAAGGCCAGGCTCGGGTCCGGTCGCTCGGCGTCGTGGACCAGGATCGCCTCGTCGCCGACGTCGGCCACGTCGACCAGGCGCAGCTGGCCGTCGGAGCCCATCACCACCCCGCGCTGACGGTCGGCGCCGAAGCGGATCGGCTCGCCGTGGACGAGCTCGATCATCATCTCGTCACGCACCTGCTTCTTCGTGATGTCGTTGAACTGCCCGTCGTTGAACACGTTGCAGTTCTGGAAGATCTCGACGAACGCCGCACCGCGGTGGTCGTGGGCGGCTCGGAACGTCTCCATCATGTGCTTCCGGTCGAGGTCGTGGGTGCGGGCGACGAAGCTCGCCTCCGCGCCGAGGGCCACGGCCAGCGGGTTGAACGGCGGGTCGACGGATCCGAACGGCGTGGACTTGGTGACCTTGCCGATCTCCGACGTCGGGGAGTACTGGCCCTTGGTCAACCCGTAGATCCGGTTGTTGAACAGCAGGATCGTGAGGTTGACGTTGCGGCGCAGGGCGTGGATCAGGTGGTTGCCGCCGATCGACAGCCCGTCGCCGTCGCCAGTGATCACCCACACGTCGAGGTCCGGTCGCGCCACGGCGACCCCCGTGGCGATCGCCGGCGCCCGGCCGTGGATCGAGTGCATGCCGTACGTGTTCATGTAGTACGGGAAGCGGCTGGAGCAGCCGATCCCCGAGACGAACACGGTGTTCTCGGGCGCGACGCCGAGCTCGGGCATCAGCTGCTGGACGGCGAGCAGGATCCCGTAGTCCCCGCAGCCAGGGCACCAGCGGACCTCCTGGTCACTCGACCAGTCCTTCTTCGTCGTCAGCGGGATCGCGGTATCGGTCACAGATGTCCTCCGCAGGTGCGAGCGAGCGAGCGCCAGCGAGTGAGCGGCCACACTCGGCCTGCGTGGCCGGGGAACGCCATGACGGTGTCGGTCATTCGGACTCCTCCGATGCGTCGCTCATCAGCATCGTCTCGATGGCCTCCTCGATCTCCCGGGCGATGAACGGGAGGCCTTGGACCTTGGACAGCGAACGGGCGTCGATCAGGTAGTCGGCGCGCAGGATCCGGGCCAGCTGGCCCTTGTTCAGCTCGGGGACCAGCACCTTCGGGTAGCGGGCCAGCACGTCGCCGAGGTCGGCCGGCAGCGGGTTGAGGTGCACGAGGTGCACCCAGGCAACCTTGCGCCCGGCCCGCCGGCGGCGCTGCACCGCAGCGTCGATCGATGCCCACGTCGAACCCCATCCGACGACGCACAGGTCGGCGTCGGGGTCGCCTTTCACCTCGACCGGTGGAAGGTCGGCGGTGATCGCCGCCACCTTCGCCGCCCGCAGGTCGACCATCTTCTGATGGTTCTCCGGGGTGTACGAGATGTTGCCGGTGCCGTCGCCCTCCTTCTCGATGCCGCCCACTCGGTGCATCAGGCCTGGTGTGCCGGGGATCGCCCACGGTCGGGCCAGCGTCGTCGGCTCGCGCAGGTACGGCCAGAACTCGGGCGAGCCGTCGGCGGCCGTGTGGTTGGGCTCGGTGGCGAACGGCACGGCGATGTCCGGGAGGTCGGCGACGTCGGGCAGCTGCCACGGCTCGGAGCCGTTGGCGACGAACCCGTCGGAGAGCAGGATCACCGGCGTCCGGTACTTGATGGCGATCCGGGCCGCCTCGATCGCCGCCTCGAAGCAATGCACCGGGCTCATCGCCGCCACGATCGGCAACGGCGCCTCGCCCGACCGACCGAACATGGCGATGTTCAGGTCCGCCGCCTCGGTCTTGGTCGGGAGCCCGGTGGACGGACCGCCGCGCTGGATGTCGACGATGAGCATCGGCAGCTCGACGGAGATGGCCAGCGAGATCGTCTCGGCTTTGAGCATCAGGCCCGGGCCGCTGGTCGTGGTGACGCCGAGGTGGCCGGCGAAGGCGGCACCGAGCGCGATGCCGGCGGCGGCGATCTCGTCTTCGGCCTGCACGGTGCGCACGCCGAAGTGCTTGTGCTTGGACAGCTCGTGGAGGATGTCCGACGCCGGCGTGATCGGGTAGGAGCCGAGTGTGACCGGCAACTTGGCCAGCTGCCCGGCGGCGACGATGCCCCAGCTCAGAGCGACGTTGCCGGTGACGCTGGTGTACTCGCCCGCCGGCAGCGTGGCGGGACGGACCTCGAAGCGGTGCCCGACGGCCTCGGTCGTCTCGCCGAAGTTGTAACCGGCCACGAAGGCCGCCCGGTTGGCCGCCAGCACGAGCTCGTTCTTGGCGAAGCGCTCCTCGATCCAGGCGATCGTCGGGTCGGTGGGTCGCGTGTACATCCACGACACCAGCCCGAGGGCGAAGAAGTTCTTCGAGCGCTCGGCGTCGCGCGGCTTCACCCCCAGCGGCGCCGCCACCTCCTTGGTCAGCGACGTCATCGGAACGCGGATCAGGCGGTAGGCGTCGAGGCTGCCGTCGTCGAGGGGGTTGACGATCTCCCCGCCGGCCAGCGTGTAGCCGGCCTTCTCGAGGTTGCGGTCCTCGAAGGCGTCCTCGTTGACGATCAGCGTGCCACCGGGCTCGAGCCGGCCGAGGTCGGCGCGCAGAGCCGCCGGGTTCATCGCCACCAGTACGTTGGGCTCGTCGCCCGGCGTCGTGATCGGGTGGTCGGAGATGTGCACCTGGAAGCTCGACACGCCGTGGACCGTGCCGGCAGGCGCGCGGATCTCGGCGGGGAACTCGGGCAGCGTGGACAGGTCGTTGCCGTAGGCGGCGCTGACGGAGGTGAACCGATCACCGGTCAGCTGCATCCCGTCGCCGGAGTCGCCGGCGAAGCGGACGACGACCCGGTCGAGGACCGTCGCCGTCCCATTGCCGCCACCGTTCACGGTGACCGGCGTGGTCGTTTCGGTCATGGTCGTCGAGCCGGCGACGTTGCCGGCTGCCTCCTCCTCCTGCAACGGTAGCGGCCGCACCTCCGCAAGCCCGGCACCGGGAAGCTGATCGTCGTTGCACACCAGACACGGTTCCCGAGCGTTCGTGTCGCAGTGAGCTGCTCGACAGAGTGGAGTCTTCGGAGCGATCGAGGCGATCAGACTGGGACCAAGCGGTAGGCGCCGTTCTGCAGCGTGAGGACGATCGGCTCGCCGTCGATGCCCATCTTCACCGCCGTGACGATTCGGCCCTGCTCCGGCAGCTGGAGGCGGACCGGCACATACCCCTCGCCGATGGCGAACATCGGTCCGGACATGTCGGAGAAGAGGTAGGCGCCGTTGAGGGCCGGGATGGCGCTGCCGCGGTAGACGCAGCCGCCGATAGACGCCGGGCCGAACTCGTCGTGGCGGTACTCCCAGACCGGCAGCTGGTTGGGCTGCGCCGTGGGCTCCGCGCGCACGCTGCTGCCTTCCATCTGCCACCAGCCGAAGTTCATGCCGGCCGTGCCGGCGGGCATGTGGTTGACCTCTTCGATCGTGTCCTCGCCGACGTCGGTGATCCACATGTCGCCGGTCGCGGCGTCCCGGCAGAAGCCCCACGGGTTGCGCAGGCCCTTGGCCCACAGCTCCGGGGCGATGCCCTCCTGGCCGATGAACGGGTTGTCGCCCGGGATGTCGTAGCCCGGGCCACTGGTGCGGGGGATGATCCGGATGATCCCGCCGAGCAGCTTGCTGTAGTCCTGGGCGTCTCGGCCGCGGCTGCCGCCGCCGTCGCCGAGGGCCAGCATCATCACGCCGTTCTCGTCGAACACGATGCCGCCACCCTTGTGGCCGATGCCGGGCTGCTCGACGAACAGCACCTCCCAGCGCGAGGTCGGGTCGGGCTTGCCGTCGGCGCCGAGGGCGTACGACACGAGATGGGAGTTGCTGGCGGGGTCGTTGAAGTAGAGGAACAGGCGACCGTCGACCGGGTTGAAGCCGATCCCGAGCATCCCGCGCTCGGACCCTTCGGCCCACGGTGCCGTCTCGGACGTCAGGTCGAGCACGATCTCCGGTTGTCCGCCTTCGACCATCTTCCACACCTCGCCGGTCTGCGAGGTGAACCACAGGCTGCGGTCCGGCTGCTGGACGACCGATGTCAAGCAGCGGCAGCTCGACGAACTTCTGCAGCGCCACGCTGGCCGTCTCCAACTGCGCCTCGTTGGGCGGCGGGGCGACGGGCGAAGCGGAGGTGGTCGGGGCTCCGGTGGTGGTGGGAGGCGCGGTGCTGTCGGTCGGAGCCGCCGACGAGTCGGGAGTGGAGTCCGGCCGCCGATCCTGCCACCGTTGTCGACGTCGCATCGTCGACAACGGTCGAACCGGCCACCGCAGCGCTCGTCGTGGGCGACCCCTCGCCCCCGTCATCGTCGCCGCCGCACGCCGCCAGGACCACCCCGATCCCGATCGCCCCCACCACGATGCGCGAACGCATCGAGGTGCGGATCATGGTGCTGCAAGATACGGGACGTCACCACTGATTCCGTGGCACCTCGCGGACAGAATCAGCCCGTGCTCTTCGCTGCGCTGGCCGAGGTTTCCGCCCGCCTCGCGGCCACGTCGAAGCGGGGCGAGAAGGCGGCGCTGATCGCCGACGTGCTGCGTCGAGCGGCACCCCGCGAGGTCGCGCCGGCGGTCGGGTTCCTCACGGGCGCACCGGCCCAAGGTCGGATCGGGGTGGGCTGGGCGACGATTCGGGCGGTGCGACCGGACCCGGCGCCGGAACCGGTGCTCGAGGTCGGCGAGGTCGATCGGATGATCGAGGAGTTGGCAGGGATGTCCGGCGCCGGCGTCGTCGCCGCCCGCCGGGCGCTGCTGGTCGACGTCCTGGGGCGGGCTACGGAGGGCGAGCAGCGGTTGCTGTGGAGCGTGCTCGGCGGCGAGCTGCGCCACGGCGCGCTGGACGGCGTGATGGTCGAGGCGATCGCCAGAGCAGCCTCCGTGCCGGCGGCGGCGGTGCGCAGGGCGCACATGCTGTCCGGGGACCTCGGCGTCACGGCCGAGGCCGCGCTGTCCGGTGGCGAGTCGGCGCTGGCGGCGGTCACCATGACGCCGGGCCGGGCGGTCCAGCCGATGCTGGCGTCGCCGGCGACCGACGTCGCGGCGGCGTTGGCGGCGACCGGTGCGGCATCCGTGGAGTGGAAGCTCGATGGCGCCCGGATCCAAGCCCATCGGTACGACGGCGACGTGCGGCTGTTCACCCGCAACCTCAACGAGATCACCGGGCGCCTGGACGCCGTCGCCGCGGTGGTCCGGGCGATGCCCGGCGGCGACTTGGTGCTCGACGGCGAGGTGCTCGGGGTGGACGAGGAGGGCGGCCCCCGCCGCTTCCAGGACACGATGGGCGACTTCTCGGCCGACGCGCCGACGGAGCGTGGCGCGGCGCTGTCGGCGTACTTCTTCGACGTGCTGCACGCCGGCGGGCAGCCGGTCGTCGACGAGCCGCTGGCAGTGCGCCGCGAGCTGCTGGCCGCCGTCGTGCCGGCGTCGGCCCGGCTGCCGTCGCTGGTGACGGCAAACGCCGACGAGGCGGCGGCGTTCCTCGACCGGGCAGTGGCCTCCGGCCACGAGGGCGTGATGGTGAAGGCTCTCGACTCGCGCTATGACGCCGGCCGGCGGGGCGGGCTGTGGCGCAAGGTCAAGCCCGTGCACACGCTCGATCTGGTCGTGCTGGCCGCCGAGTGGGGACACGGGCGGCGGACCGGCTGGCTGTCCAACCTGCACCTCGGGGCGCGTGGCGACGCCGGCGAGTGGGTGATGGTCGGCAAGACGTTCAAGGGCTTGACCGACGAGCTGCTGACATGGCAGACGGACGCGCTGCAGACGATCGCCGTCGGCACCGAGTCGGGGTACGTGGTGCACGTGCGGCCGGAGCTGGTCGTCGAGATCGCCGTCGACGGCGTGCAGGTCTCGACGCGCTACCCGGGCGGCGTGGCGCTGCGTTTCGCCCGCGTCCGGCGCTACCGCCCGGACAAGTCAGCCACCGACGCCGACCACATCACCACCGTCCAAGCCCTCCTCCGCTGACGTCTGACCCTCAGATGGGCACGACGCCAACAGGCGCTGCCGTCGGAGAAATGGCTCGACGGGCGCACGTGGGCTGTGGCACCGGGGAGTTCGGATAGGTTCGCTCGGTGCGCACGACACTGCTGGCGGTGGTCATCGTCGCCCTCGCTGGCTGCAGTGACGACGATGGTGGCGGTAGCGAAACCAGTGTCGTCGGCCCTGCGCCGTCGGACGAGGTCGCGGCCGGCGCTTACGCGGATGACTGGAACGCCCTCACGGAGAGCTTGCGGGTCTCTGCGGTCGACAACGAGGCGCCCTCCACGCAGCCCGGCAACTGGCAATTGCTCCTCGACGTCGAAGCAAGTGATGCCGACGAGGGCTGGGCCCTGATGCAGGACTTCGCTGCGGAGTTCGGTTGCGACTTGCCCGCCAGGCAGCCCATGGACGACATGCTCGTCGTCGACTGCTGAGCGGCTGGTCCCTTCAGCGACGGTGAGACGTGGCCGCCCGGCGCCAGGCAACACCTGATTGGTTCGGCGTGGCGCTGAGCAGCACCTCCGGTTACCAGGCGCAGGGGAGGCGCTTGATCCCGTTGATGAAGTTGCTGTGCAGGTAGTCGGGCGGACCGGTGATCTCGAGGGTCGGCACCCGGCGGCGCAGCTCGTCGAACATCACGCCGATCTCGCGGCGGGCCAGGTTGGCGCCGAGGCAGAAGTGCGGACCGCCGGCACCGAAGCCCACCTGCACCGGTTGCATCGGGCGGGTCACGTCGAACGTGAACGGGTCGGCGAACGCCCGCTCGTCTCGGTTGGCTGAGCAGTACCAGAGCACGACCTTCTCGCCGGCGGCGATCTCCTGCCCGCCGAGCACTGTGTCGGCGGTCGCCGTGCGGCGGAAGTGGATCACCGGCGTGGCCCAGCGCACGATCTCCTCGACCGCGGTGCGTGTGACGCCGTCCCAGTCGCCCCACCACCGTTCACGCTGATCGGGGTGATCGGTCAGCGCCTTCATGCCGTGGCTGATGGCGTTGCGTGTCGTCTCGTTGCCGGCCACGACGAGGAGGATGAAGAACGATCCGAACTCCTGGGCCGTCAGGCGCTCGCCGTCGACCTCGGCCTGCATCATCACCGACGTGATGTCGTCGACGGGGTTGGCCCGGCGGTCCTCGCCGAGCGCCTGGGCGTAGGCGAACATCTCCAGCGCCGCCGCCATCAACGCCTGGTAGGTGCCGCCGAACTCTGGGTCGGCGGCGCCGAGGATCGTGTTGGTCCACTGGAAGACACGCTGGTGGTCGTCGTCGGGGATGCCCATCATCTGGCAGATGATGTCCAACGGCATCGGGGCGGCGATCGCCTCGACGAAGTCGCACTGCCGGTCGGGATGCTCCTCCAGCATGCGGTCGACGACGGCCGCCGCCTTCGTCTTGACGAACTCCTCGACCCGTGAGACCTCACGTGGCGTGAAGCCCTTGGAGACGATCGAGCGCAGCCGGAAGTGCTTCGGGTCGTCCATGTTGATCATCGACCCGAAGAACTCGTTCATCTCCTGCGGGAGATCGCCGATGTTCGAACCCTGACCCGAGCAGAACAGCTCGGGGTTGCGGCTCGCCGCCCAGACGTCCTCGTGGCGGACGAGCGACCAGTACCCGGGTCCGACCGGGAACGGAGAATCCTCGAACTCCATCTCCGGGTGGAACGCCAGCCCGGGCCGATCGCGCAGTTGGCGGAACGCCTCCTCGCGGATGGCGCGATCGGCACTCCAGAACTCGAAGGTGGCGATGTCGGCACCGCTGGTCGCCGGCGTCGTCGGGGTCGTCGTCATGGTCGCGATCGTAGGATGCCCCGGTGCTGGAGCCGGGATCGATCGATCGGGTCCTCGTCGTCATGGCCCACCCCGACGACGTGGACTTCGGCGCCGCCGGCACCGTCGCCGGCCTGACCGACGCCGGCGCCGACGTCACCTACTGCATGGTGACGGACGGCCAGGCCGGAGGGTTCGACCTCGACACGCCGCGCGCCGACATCGTCGGCATCCGCCGGGCCGAGCAGACCGAGGCGGCGAAGGTCGTGGGGGTGACCGAGCTCGTGTTCCTCGGTTGGGAGGACGGGCAGGTCGTCGCCTCGCTGGACCTCCGGCGGGCGATTGCCAGGGTCATCCGGCAGGTCCGCCCGAGCGTTGTCATCACGCAGTCGCCTGCCATCAACATCGACCGGTTGCCCGCCAACCACCCCGATCACCGGGCGACCGGCGAGGCGACCATCGACGCCATCTACCCGGACGCCCGCAACCCGTTCGCCTTCCCGGAGCTGCTCGCGGAGGGCCTCGAGCCGTGGACGGTCGACGAGGCGTGGGTCATGGGGTTCGGGGACGCCACGGACGCCGTCGACATCACCGATCGATTCGATCGCAAGGTCACGGCCCTCCTGGCCCATCGATCGCAGCACCCGGACCCCGACGGCATGCCGCAGCGCATCCGGGCCTGGAACGAGGCGAACGCAGCCGCCTTCGGGTTGCCGGACGGGCGACTGGCCGAGGTCTTCCACGTCGTCGCCACCCGCTGACGTCGATGGCGCTCCTGCGGTTCAGCTTCGGCACGATGGGCTCGGGCAAGAGCACGGTGGCGTTGCAAATCCACCACAACCTGTCGACCCGTGAGTTGTACGGGCTGCTGCTGACGTGCCTCGACCGCGAGGGTGACCAGGTGACGAGTCGGTTGGGCGTGGCGGCGCCGGCGATCGACGTGCCCGCCGACCTGGACCTCTACTCGCTGGCCGTGGACCACTGGCCGATCCACTACCTGGTGTGTGACGAGGTGCAGTTCTACACGCCCGAGCAGTGCGACCAGTTGGCCCGCGTCGTCGACGAGCTGGAGGTCGAGGTGTACGCGTTCGGGCTGATCACCGACTTCCGCGGCCGGCTGTTCGAGGGCACGCAGCGGATGCTCGAGATCGCCGACGAGCGGGTGCCGTTGCAGGTCGAGGCCCGCTGCTGGTGCGGCGCCCGGGCCACCCACAACGCCCGAGTGGTCAACGGTGAGGTGGTCAGCGAGGGCGAGACGATCGTCGTCGGCGACACCGACGACCCGACCACCCCGCCCCTGTTCGGTGATGCCGTCCGCTACGAGCTGCTCTGCCGCCGTCACTTCCGCGACGGCGAGCTCGGCGGCTGACCCGCCCAGATCGGGAGTCAGACGGCGTAGCGGGAGGCGTCGCGCAGGACGTTGTCGGCGACCCAGTCGCTGGTCCGGGCCAGGCCGTCCTCCAGTGAGACCGCCGGTTCCCAGCCGGTCAGCTCACGCATCCGCGAGTTGTCGGCCAGCAGCCGCATCACCTCGGAGCCCTCGGGACGGATGCGCGCCGGGTCCTGCACGATCTTGGCGTCCTTGCCCGACACCTTGATCAGCAGCTCGACGAGGTCGCCGACGCTGACCTCGCGTCCCGTGCCGAGGTTCAGTGTCTCGCCGACGGCTTCGTCGTGCTCGGCGGCGGCCAGGAAGCCGGACGCGGTGTCCGTCGAGAACGTGAAGTCGCGGGTCGGCGTGAGCAGCCCCAGCTTGATCTCCGTGGCACCGGAGTGCAGCTGCTGGAGGATCGCTGGGATCACCGCCCGCGCCGACTGCCGGGGGCCGTACGTGTTGAACGGCCGCACGATCGTGACCGGCGTCTCGAACGACAGGTAGTACGACATCGCCATCATGTCCCCGCCGATCTTCGACGCCGAGTAGGGCGACTGCGGCTGCAGCGGGTGGTCCTCGGAGATCGGCACGGTCAGCGCGCTGCCGTAGACCTCGCTGGTGCTCGTGGTGACCACGCGGCGGGTGCCGTGGCGGCGGGCGGCGGCGACGACGTTGTGCGTGCCGACGACGTTGGCCTGCACGTAGGAGTCGGGCGCCTCGTAGCTGTAGGGGATCCCGATGAGCGCGGCCAGGTGGAACACCGTGTCGACGTCGGCCGTGACGTCCTGCACCTGGCCGTGATCGCGGATGTCACCGGCGACGACCTTGACCGCGCCGGACTGCACGTGATCGGCGATGAACCCCTGCTCGCCGTACGGCTTGTAGTGGGCGAACACCGTGACGTCGGCGCCCGACTCGACCAGCAGGTCGACGAGCGTGCTGCCGATGAAGCCCTCGCCGCCGGTGACGACGACGCGGCGGCCGGTCCAGAAAGTCATGGGCGATGCGCTCCCTTGCTCGACGGTTGGTTCAACGGTTGGTCAGCTCGATGGCCCAGCGGGCGACCGCCTCGGCTGCCGCGCCGTGGTCGACGAGGCGGGCGTTGCGGGCCATCGCCTCGCGCCGCTCGTCGTCGTCGAGCAGTTCCTCCAACACGGGCCCCAGCGTGGCTGACGTCAGCAGGTGATCCTCGATGATCACCGTCGCGCCGACGTCGGCGAGGGCCTGGGCGTTGTGCAGCTGGTGGTCGCCCGGTGCGTGGGGGTACGGCACCATCACGCTGGCCACACCGACGTGGGAGACCTCGGCCACGGTGCCAGCACCGCAGCGGCACACCATCACGTCGCTGGCGGCGTAGGCGTTGTCCATGCGATCGATGTACGCCACGGGGCGGGCCGCCTGGTTGCCGGCCAGCCGGGCCGTCGCCTCCTCCAGCAGTGCCGGCCCGGTCTTGATCTCCAAGACGACGTCCTCGCGGTCCTTCCACTGGTCGGCGAGGTCGAGGGCCGCGGCGGTGAGGCTCGTCGCGCCGAGGCTGCCCCCGCTGACCACGACCAGCTTCTGCCCGTCGGTGAGGCCGTACGCCGCTCGGGCCGGGCCACGCATCGTGGCGCGATCCATCTTCCCGACGTCGGGCATCAGCGGCATCCCGACCGTCCGCACGTCGGCCCGCTTGGGCAGGTGTTGACGAGCCCGCTCGAAGGCGATGGCGATGTTCGGGGTGAGCCGGGCGATGAAGGCGTTGGCTCGGCCCGGCACGGCGTTGCTCTCGTGGATCAGCGACGGGATGCGGGCCAGCCGGGCGCCCACCATCGCCGGCGCCGACGGGTAGCCGCCCATGCCGATGACGATGTCGATGCCCTTGTCCTTGATCAACCGAGAGGCCCCGATGCCCGAGCGAACGAGCTGCGGCACCATCTGCAGGGCACTCTTCACGCCGCGCAGGCCGACCATGTCGAACGTGTGCAGTTCGTAGCCGAATTGCGGAACGAGCGTCAGCTGCAGCCCGCGCTTGGTGCTGATGAAGCAGATCTCGACGTCGCCGTCGGTGACCTCCTCGAGCGCCTTGGCCACTGCGAGCCCCGGGTAGATGTGGCCGCCGGTGCCGCCGGCACCGATGGCGACGCGCAACTTCCCGCCTCCCTGACCCATAGCGGCGGCAGTATGCCGTGACGATGGCCTCGCTTGCTCGGCCGATCCTTCACGTCGGCGATGCGGTGCGAGGGCTCGGGGGCCCGCTCACGTGCATCGGTACGCTCGGACCATGCCAGAAGCCGTCATCGTCGCCACCGCCCGCAGCCCCATCGGGCGGGCTGGCAAGGGCTCGCTCGTGACCATCCGCCCCGACGACTTGTCGACGCAGATCGTCACCGCCCTGCTGGACAAGGTGCCCGACCTGCCGCGCGACCAGATCGAGGACCTGATCATGGGGTGCGGTCAGCCGGCCGGCGAGGCCGGCTTCAACATCGCTCGCGCCGTCGCCGTGCTGGCCGGTCTCGACGAGGTGCCCGGCGTGACCGTCAACCGTTACTGCTCGTCGAGCCTGCAGACCATCCGTATGGCCGCCCACGCCATCAAGGCCGGCGAGGGCGACGTCTTCATCGCCGCCGGCGTCGAGACCGTCAGCCGGTACGGGAACGGGGCCAGCGACACGGCGCCCAACCCGGCGTTCGCCACCTCAGGCGAGCGCACGGCCGAGCGGTCGCTCGGCGGGAGCCCGGCGTGGACGCCGTCCGAGGGCCTGCCTGACATCTACATCGCCATGGGGCAGACGGCCGAGAACGTCGTCGAGGCCGAGCAGGTGTCCCGCCAGGAGATGGACGAGTTCGCCAAGCTGTCGCAGGACCGAGCGGTCGCCAACGTCGAGAACGGGTGGTTCAACGACGAGATCGTCGCCGTGACGTTGCCGGACGGCTCCGTGGTGTCGAAGGACGACGGGCCGCGGGCCGGCACGACGCTCGACGGGCTGGCCCAGCTCAAGCCGGTGTTCCGGCCGGACGGGTCGATCACGGCCGGCAACGCCTGCCCGCTCAACGACGGCGCCGCGGCCGTGCTGGTGATGAGCGACACCAGGGCGGCGGAGCTCGGCCTCACCCCGCTGGCCCGCATCGTCGCCTCCGGCGTGACCGGCCTCAACCCCGAGATCATGGGTCTCGGGCCGATCGAGGCCAGCCGCCAGGCCCTCGCCCGCGCCGGCATGACCATCGACGACATCGATCTCGTGGAGATCAACGAGGCGTTCGCCGCCCAGGTCATCCCGTCGGCCAAGCACCTCGGCATCGACTGGGACAAGCTCAACGTGCACGGCGGTGGCATCGCGCTCGGCCACCCGTTCGGCATGACCGGGGCCCGGATCATGACCACCTTGATCCACGGCCTGCAGACCGAGGACAAGACGTTCGGCCTGGAGACGATGTGCGTCGGCGGCGGCCAGGGCATGGCCATGATCGTCGAACGCCTGAGCTGACCCGTTTACGTCCGGATTCTGGTCGCAGGGGCGACCAGAATCCGGACGTAAAGCAGGTCAGCCGACGTAGCGGGCGCTGGGGCGGATCAGCTTGCCCTGCGCCGCCTGCTCGACGGCGTGGGTCGTCCATCCGACCGTCCGGCTGACGGCGAACGTCGGCGTGAACATCCCGCGCGGGAGCCCGGCCGCGGCCATCACGACGCCGGCGAAGAACTCGACGTTGCTCGGCAGCGGCCGGCCCGGCTTCAACCGGGCCAGTGCGTCGACGATGCGCCGCTCCACCTCGACGGCCTGATCGACGAGGGGGCCACCGGTGCCGACGGCGATCTCGCGGAGCAACACCGAACGCGGGTCGACGGTGCGGTACACGGCGTGGCCGAACCCCATGATCCGCCGCCCGGCGGCCACCTCGGTGTCCACCCACGTCTCGGTGCGATCCGGATCACCGATGGCATCGAGCGCGTCCAGCGCCCGACTCGGCGCGCCGCCGTGCAGCGGGCCGGCCAGCGCTCCCAGCGCGGCACCGACGACGTCGGCGAGGTCGGCGCCGGTCGAGGCCACCACGCGGGCCGTGAACGTCGACGCGTTGAAGCCGTGGTCGATCGTGAGGATGAGGTACTGCTCGAGCGCCCGGGCGGCGGCGGCGCTCGGGACTCTCGCCGGTGACCATGCGCAGGTAGTCGGCGACGTGGCCGAGATCGTCCCGGCCGTCGAGCGGCTCGAGGCCGAGGCTGGCCCGGTGCAGTGCGGCGACGAGGACGGGCACGGTCGCCGAGAGGCGCAGCGCCTGGGCGGCGCGCTCGTGCGGTTCGAGATCGATGAGCGGCCGCAGGTCGAGCTCCTCGGCCACCACGGACGACGCCGCCCGCAGACTGCGCAGCGATGCGCCGCGGGCTTGGGCCAGCGGCGCCAGCACCGGGAGCAACGAGGTGGGCAGGCGGCGGGCGGCGCCGACGACGGCCTGGAACGTCGGCCAGCTCCGCCTCCGACGGCAGGTGGCCGACGACCAAGAGGTGCCACACCGCTTCGAACGTTCGGGTGCGGGCGAGGTCAGGGGCGTCGTGGCCGCGGTAGTGGAAGCGACCGGCCTCGCCATCGACGTCGCCGATGGTCGTGTCGGTGACGGCGACGCCGTTGAGGCCGGGGGGTACGTCGATCAAGGTGCTCATGACTTCATGTTGCGCGCGGAGCTCGACCTCTGATCAACATTGATCAGATCAACGTTGATCGAGGTCTACGCTGCCGGGGTGGCCCAATTCGTCGGTGCTGCGGAGGCGGCGCGCCGCCTCGGTGTCCAGCGGGCGACGCTGTACGCCTACGTCAGCCGCGGGTTGCTCCGACGGCGGATGTCGGCCGACGGGCGGACGTCCCTCTACGCCGTCGAGGACCTCGACACCGCTGGCCGGACGTGGTCGCCGGGCCCCGATCGAACCGAGGCCATCGATCGATGTGCAGATCGTCACCGCCGTCTCCAGCCTCGACGAGGACGGCGTCCGCTACCGCGGGCTCGACGTCGCCGAGCTGTCCCGCCACCGCTCGTTCGAACAGGTCGCCGAGCTGCTGTGGACCGGCGAGCTGCCGGCGGCGGCCGTGCGCTGGGCCGATCCCGGTGCCGCCGACGTGCGCCTGGCCCGCCGGGTCGCCGGCATCACGGTCCGTGACGAGCTGCCCGCCATGGGCGTGCTGGCCATGACCCTCGGCGTGCGGTACCCGGACGACGACGCGCCGGCGGCGGCGCGACGCCTGCTCCAACTGCTCCCGCCGCTGTTCGGCCCGCACGACGCATGGCGACGGCCCCCTCGCCACGCGACTCGCCCGGTGCTGGTCGGGCGAGGACGCCGACGACGCGCTCGGCGCCGCCGTCGATCGGGCGCTCGTGCTGCTCGCCGACCACGAGCTGGCGACCAGCACGTTGGCCGTGCGCGTGGCCGCATCGACGTGGACGGCGCCGTACGCCGCGTACTCGGCCGGGCTGGCCGTGCTCCAGGGTGCGCTGCACGGGGGAGCGTCCGGCCAGGTCGGCCAGCTGCTGGCCGAGTGTGAGCAGCGCGGGGCGGCGGCCGTCGTCGGCGATCGGTTGGCCGCGCGCCAGCGCCTCCCTGGGTTCGGGCACCGCATCTACCGAGGGGAGGATCCACGCCTGCGACCGATCCTCGAGGCGCTCCGGTCCCTCCCCGATCCCGACCGGACGGTGCGACGTCGTCGACGACCTGCTGATCGAGGCCGGGATCCGCCTCACCCAGCGGCCGAACGTCGACCTCGGCCTCGGAGCGCTGTCGTTCGTCGCCGGGTTCCGGCCCGCCTCGCCCATGTTCGCCGTCGCCCGCCTGGCCGGCTTCGGCGCCCACTACCTCGAGGAGCGCGACGAACGTCCACTGCGGTTCAGGGGGGTGGCGCGGCAGGTGGAGCGGTGACGGCGCGACTTGCCGCCGAACCTGATGGCTCTCCGGCGACGAAGTCGACGAGCCAGTACAGGCGCGGACCCCACCGGGCGTCGTGGTGCTCGGCGCGTTCCACGGCCCGCGCCATCTTGTCCGGCCGGTAGCGCCGGCGCGCCCACATCGAGCGGGGGCGGGCCAGGCGGATGACGCCGATAATCGCCACGAACGGCACGAGTGTCCCGATGATCGCCGTGCGGTACTTGCCCTTCACGACGCAGGCGACGATGAGCGTCAGGTGGACGATGATGCCGCCGACGCCGGCCAGGGCGAGCGTGGTGTCCTCCGGCTCCTGGAGCCGGAACGGGTTGGCGCCGAAGATCAGCAGGCCCGAGGCAGGCCACGGCCAGGCTGACCATCTCCACCGAGATGCGGCCCTCGTCCTTCCAGTACACGTCCTCCAGGTGCAGGATGAGGGCGAACTCGTCCAGCACCAGCGACGTGCCCGACGCCGATCAGCAGGCCGGCGACGATCGACCACGGCGACTCGAGGTCGACGGCGATGCCGGTGAACGCCCCGGCCACCAGGAGGATGACCCCCGGGATGGCGTGGTGGACGTGCAGGCCGCTCGACGAAACGTTGTTCTTGAACGGCCCACGACCGGCCCGGATCATCCGCGTGATGACCCTGCGTCGCGATGAACGTCACGATGAAGGCGGCGAAGCACACGAGCAGCGGCAGCCGCTCGTGCTCGATGATCGTCTCCTCGAACCACGACCCCATCGGAGTGCCTCGCTAGATCCGTCGATGCCGCGCCGACTCGTCCTCGCTGCGCAGGAGCTGGGCGATGGCGCGCATCTGGATCACCAGGCCCGAGATGAGGCCGACGAAGCCGAGGAGCTGCAGCGTGGCGCGGATGCCCTCCTCCTCCACCGTCCCGGACGCCAGCAGGAGCAACGCCGACGTCAGTAGGCCGAACGCGCCGATGGCGGCGAACGTCACCCGGTCGACCCAGCCGCTGACGACGGCGCGGTCCCCGCCGGCGTACCGCTCGTTGCGGATGCTGAGATGGCCCGTGCGCATCTGGCTGGCGATGGCCTCGACGTGGCCCGGGAGCGTCCGCAGCGAGGGCAGCGCCCGCAGGAGCTCGCGCTGCAGCTGCTGCTGCACGGCTGCCTGCTTCTGGTCGGCGAAGTCGGGCATCAGGTCGGTGACCTCGCGGGAGATGTCGAACGCCGGGTTGATGATCCGCAGCGTGCCCTCCAGCGTCAGCATCGCCCTCGAGAGCGTGGACATGGGCGCCGGGATGGCCAAGCCCGTGGCGACCCATGATGTCGAGGATCGTGCTCATCGACTTCGGATCGAAGCCCCCGGCGCCGATGGTCTCGGTGAGCACCAGCCCGATGTCCGCCTCGAGCGCCCGGCTGTCGGTCGTCTCGTCGCCGCCGGCCAGCTGGCGGACAGCCCGGGCCAGGATCACCGGGTCGCGGAGCTGGAAGCCGATCATCAGCCCCTGCATCGACTCGAGGATCAGCGGGTCGAGGCGCCCGACGGCTCCGAAGTCGAGCAACCAGAGGATCCCCTGGGGGTCGACGAAGATGTTCCCGGGGTGGGGATCGGCGTGGTACACGCCGTCGCGCAGGACCTGGTCCAGGAATGACCGCAGCAAGTGGACGGCCAGTTCGGACGCCGGGACCGGCGTCGCCTCCACGGCGTCCCGATCGGCGACGGTCACGCCGTCGATGGCCTGCATGACGAGGACGCGGCGCGTCGACAGCGCCTCGACCACCGTCGGGGCGGTGACGCCCTTCTCGATGTCGAGGCTCTCGACGAAGGCCGTGCCGTTGCGCGCCTCGGCGCCGTAGTCGAGCTCCTTCTCCAGCGAGGTGATCAGCTCCTCGGCGAGTCGTCTGACGCCGAGCACCCTGGCCGCCTCGACGCGGCGCTCGACCTGGCCGGCGACCATCCGCAGCACCGCGGCGTCGCGCTGGACGATCTCCTCGATCCCCGGGCGCTGGATCTTGACCACGACGTCCTCGCCGTTGCGCAGCACCGCCCGGTGGGTCTGGCCGATCGACGCCGCCGCCAACGGCTCGAAGTTGAACGACGCGAACTCCTCGTCCAGGCTGGCCCCCAGCTCGCGCTCCACGACGGCGCGGATCTCCTCGGCCGGCACCGGTCGGGCCGACGACTGGAGGTTCGCCAGCTCCGTGGTCAGCACCTCGGGGAGCAGGTCGGTGCGGGTCGAGGCGATCTGGCCGAACTTCACGAACATCCCGCCACAGTCCTCGAGCATCAACCGCAGCCGCCGGGCAGCATCCGGTGTGGCCAGCCGAGACGGCGTCGCCGAGCGCAGCCCCGTGAGCCCCCGCTTGCGGGCGTAGCCGATGATCTCACGGGAGCGGCCGAGCGGCGAGAGGCGGCGCTTGATCGTGGCGATCGGGTGCAGGATCGGGCCCCACCGCCGGCGCCGCTGGCGGCGTGGCTTGAGGATCACGTCGAGGATGAGGCTGACGAACATCGACACCAGCAGCCCGAACAGGAACGTCGGGATCAGCACGTCGCGCAGCTGGTCCATCGTCGTGATGTCCTCGTCCAGCACGACGGCGGTGATGATCAACCCCGCCAGCCAGCCGACGAAGCCGGAGAACAGTGCCCGGAGCCAGCCCCGACGCACCCCGAGGATCCGGCCGCCGAACCACCCGACGACGATGATGAACGGAACCCCGTAGAGGAGCATCCCCCACAAGCTCGACCTCTACGAAGATCCCGTCTTCCATCACGCCTCCCTCGATTCGCCGATGATGATCGTCGCGCGTCAGCGTCGCTCGGCGGGGATCCTCACGTCGCGACGGCCGGTGGACGCGCTGCCCAACGGCGGGCGCGGGTCAGCGGTACTCGGCGCGAATGCAGATGATCTGCTCGTCGCGCGCCGACGGAAGCGCCTTGACCAGGTACTCCTGGCCACCGCTGGTGACCGCCCCGAGCGACCAGCCGGGCATCGCCTCTTCACCGGTCCCGAGGCTCTCCAGGCGGTCCACGTCGAGACCGGCCGACTCGGCCTCCGCCCGCCACAGGTGGACCAGCCCGCGGCGCAGCTCCGGGTCGTCGATCAGGTCACGCCCGTGCAGGTGCAGCCTGACGTTGAGGATGGTGACCGACTCCAGCTGGTCGAGCTGGATGACGTCGCCGCCCAGCTCGCCGTCGAGCATCACCATCACCGGCCCCACCTCGCCGGCGACCGCACCGACGAACCCGTAGCGCACCAAGGGCAGGCCATCGTCGCCGGTCGTCGCCCAACGCACCCGGTCGCCGAGGCTGAACGTCATCGCGCCGGCCCCAGCTGCTCGACGACGGCGTCGGACAGGGCTGGCCAGCAGCGCATGGCCTCCACGGCCCACTCGTCGAACGAGCGGTCGGTCAGCGCGACGAGGCCGGCGCCGACGGCTGGATCGATCCAGGCCATCGTGCCGGCGCCACCGAAGTGGCCGTGCGTTGCCGCGCTGTTGGTGTGCCCGGTCCAGTGCGGCGACTTGCCGCCACGGATCTCGAACCCCAACCCCCACGGGCACGGATCGAAGCGCCCCACACCCGGCACGATACCTGCGAGGTCCGGGTAGTGCGGGTGAACGGCGGCAGCCGCGGTGGTCGCGCTGAGCAGCGTGGGCCGCTGGACCTCGGCCAGGAAGCGGCCGACGTCGCCGGCGCAGCTACGCACGGCGTGGGCCGGTGAGCCGGTGAGCGTTGACGACGTCATGGCCAGCGGTTCGAGCACGGCGGCGCGGAGGTAGTCGGCGAACGGCATGTCGGCGCTCGCCGCCACCGCGTCCGCGGCCAGCTCGATGCCGGTGTTGGAATAGATCCGCCGCCGCGCCGGTGGGGCGATCGGGTCCGGCCCGTCGAACGCGTATCCGCCGGCGTGGGCGAGCAGGTGGCGCAGCGTGCAGCCCGGTTGGCCGACCGGGTCGTCGAGCGTCAGCACACCCTCCTCGACGGCGATGAGGGCGGCCCACGCCGTGAGCATCTTGGACAGGGAAGCGAGCCGGAAGCTGTGTTGGGTGTCCCCCGCCGAGCCGAGCACGGAGCCGTCGGCGCGAATGACGACCGCCGACGCGTTCGGCACCGGCCACCCGGCGACCAGCTCGAGCGCCCGCATCAGGGTGGGGGTTCGGCCCGTTTGAGTCGTGACGCTTTGCCCCCCGTCCGCAGCACGCGTGCATGGTGCGGCCGGCCTTGTCCAGCATTGCGAGCGAAGCGAGCGATCGGCAGTGCCATCACCGATCTCGCAGGACGGAGCGAGCCATCAACTCGGACCGGCAATCAGCTCGGCGACGTGGAAGGCGAGGTCGAGTCCCTGGCGGCCGTTGAGGCGGGGATCGCACATGGTCTCGTAGCGACGGTCGAGATCAGCGTCTGACACCGCGTCGGCCCCGCCGAGGCACTCGGTGACGCTCTCGCCGGTCAGCTCGACGTGGATCCCGCCGGGCCACGTGCCCTCGGCGCGGTGGGCGCGCACGAAGCCGCCGATCTCGCGGACGATGTCGTCGAAGTGGCGGGTCTTGCGACCGTTCGGGGTGCTGAACGTGTTGCCGTGCATCGGGTCGCACGCCCAGACCACGGGGTGCCCGGCGTCGCGCACGGCGCGCAGCAGGGGCCGAAGTCGTTCCTCGACGTGGTCGGCGCCGATCCGGCTGATCAGCGTCAGGCGCCCCGGCGTCCGGTCCGGGTCGAGGCGGGCACAGAGATCGAGGACCTCGGGCGGCTCGACGGTGGGGCCGATCTTGCAGCCGATCGGGTTGCCGACGCCGCGCAGGAACTCGACGTGGGCGCCGTCGACCTCGCGCGTGCGCTCGCCGATCCACAGCAGGTGGGCCGAGCAGTCGTACCAGTCGCCGGTCAGCGAGTCCTGGCGGGTCAGCGCCTGCTCGTAGCCGAGGATCAGGGCCTCGTGGCTGGTGTACACGTCGACCGAGCTGAGGTTGGGGTTGGACGCCGTGTCGACGCCGCACGCCTGCATGAACTTGAGGGCGCGATCGATCTCTGCCGCCAGCCGGTCGTAGCGCTGGCCGGCCGGGCTGGTGGCGACGAACTCCTGGTTCCAGGCGTGCACACGGGTGAGGTCGGCGAACCCGCCCTTGGTGAAGGCGCGGACGAGGTTCAGCGTCGATGCCGACTGGTGGTACGCCTGGACGAGCCGGTCGGGGTCCGGCATCCGGGCGGCGACGTCGAAGCCGGCGCCGTTCACGATGTGGCCGCGGAACGACGGGAGATCGACATCGCCGACGCGCTCCGTTGGGCTGGACCGGGGCTTGGCGAACTGGCCGGCGATGCGTCCGACCTTCACGACCGGGACCCCCATCGAGTACGTCAGCACGACGGCCATCTGGAGGATGACGCGCAGCTTCTCCCGGATGTTGTCGGCCGAGAACTCCTCGAATGACTCGGCGCAGTCGCCGGCCTGGAGCAGGAACGCCCGGCCGGCGGCGACCTCGGCCAGTGACGCCTGCAGCGAGCGGGACTCGCCGGCGAAGACGAGGGGCGGGAACGAGGTGACGGTCTTCAGCGCCCGGTCAAGCCCGGCCGGGTCCGGCCAGTCCGGCTGTTGCGCCGCCGGCAGCAGCTGCCACGACGACGGGGACCACGCGCCGGACACGGTGGTCGAGGCTATCTGCGGGGAGCTCGCCGCATCCGGGCGGGATTCGTGCCCGACAGGGACCGGGATCCCGCCGAGACGGGGGGCCGACGGGCCACTTACACAGCGAGGATGCGCTCGGCGTCGTCGCGCAGGCCGATCACGGCCCGGCTGACGAGCCGGCGGGCTGCCTCGGCGGTGACGCCGAGCCGCTCGCCGACCTCGCGGAAGCTCTTGCGCTCGCCGTCGACGAGGCCGAAACGGGCCTCCACGGCGTAGCGGGCGCGGGGCTCGAGCGTGCCGAGCAGCTCGTCGAGCAGGTCGCCGTCGACCATCGTCATCACGTGGTCCTCGGGCGTGCCGTCACCGTTGGCCATGAGGTCGCCGAGGGTGGCGTCGCCGTCGTCGCCGACGGTCTTGTCGAGCGAGACCGGCGTGGTGAGGCGGTGCAGTTCGGCGTTGGCCTGGTCGAGCGTCTCGCCGTCACCGGACGCCTGGCGCAGGGCGGCACGCAGGCTGGCGGAGCGGTCGCCGGGGATGCGGATCAGGCTGGCCTTCTGGTCGAGGGCCCGGCCGATGGCCTGGCGGATCCAGAACGTGGCGTAGGTCGAGAACTTGAACCCTCGGCGCCAGTCGAACTTGTCGACGGCGTGCTCCAGGCCGAGGTTGCCCTCCTGGATGAGGTCGAGCAGGTCCATGCCCTGGGGCAGGGGGTACCGGCGGGCGATCGACACGACCAGCCGCAGGTTGGAGCGGATGAACCGGTCCTTCGCCTTGGCGGCGTCGCGCACGGCCCGCTTGAGGGCGACGGCGCGCTGGCCGTTGCCGAGCTTCTCGGCCGCTTCACGACCGGCTTCGATCACGCGGCGACAGCTCACGCTCGTCCTCGGCGGTGAGGAGGGGGACCTTGCCGATGTCGTTGAGGTAGAGACCGATGGAATCGTTCATGGTGTCGTGTGCAACCGTTCGTGGAGGGATCGTCGGGCGGCCCCAGGCGCAAGGCGCACAGCGGTGCCGTACGTCATTCGGAGCGGGGGAGGGTGCGGATGACGGGCGTCGCCGAGGCAGCTCGGAGGGGAGACATCAGAGTACCAGGCGTGTCAAGATGGTTCGGAACCGCACCGGTAGGCTCCGCGCCTGTGCCACTGCCAGGCGCGACGCCGGTCGCCGACCAGATCGTCCCCGGTTCGACCGTGGCGCCACGACCTGGCGTGGAGCAGCGCCGCATCGGCCTGTTCGGGGGGACGTTTGACCCCCCGCACGTCGGGCACCTGGTCACTGCGGTCAACGTCCGGCACGCCCTCGGGCTCGATGTGGTCGTCTTGATGGTCGCCAACGTCCCCTGGCAGAAGGAGGGCAGCCGACCGATCACGCCGGCGGTCGACCGCCTGGCGATGGTCGAGGCGGCGGTGGCCGACGTCCCCGGGCTGGAGGCCGGCCGGCTGGAGATCGACCTCGGCGGGCCGAGCTTCACCGCCGACACCCTGGCCGCATTGGCCGACCGTGAGCCGCAGGCCGCATTGTTCACCATCGTCGGCGACGACGCCGCCGCTGGCCTGACGACCTGGGAGCGCTACCAGGACGTCGTCGCCCGCTCGGCGATGGTCGTGGTCGATCGGCCCGGTGAACCCGTGCAGCTCCCGGGCGATGTCGACTGGATCCGCGTCGAGGTGCCGAGGCTGGAGGTCTCGAGCACGGATCTGCGGGCCCGGTTCACCGACGGTCGTCCACTCGACTACCTGGTCACGGACCCGGTCCTGCAGGTCATCGCCGACCGGCGCCTGTACCAGGACCCGCCGTGACGGCCTCGCCCCACCGCCGCCGCCGCTCGACGCTCGTCGCCACCGTGGTCGCCGTCGGTGTCACGCTGGGCGCCGCCGGGCTGGCCGTCGCCGGCGGCCTGACGCTCTACAACTCGACCGAGGGCACGAGCACCATGACGACGGTGCCGCAACGGGTCTTCCCGTCCACGCCGACGGCGGCGCTGGCAGCGGTGGACGACGACGGCGAGTTGGCGTCGCTGGCGGTGCTGGTCGGTTCGCCGGGTGGGACGGGCGGGAGCATCGTGACGATCCCCGTCAACAGCGACGCCGCCGGCGACATGGCGGGCGAGCGCTCCCCGCTCGACGAGACCTTCCGGCTGGACGGCGCGACGTCCCTGGAGAACGAGGTCGAGGTGACGCTCGGGCTGGGCATCGACGCGGTCGAGGTGGTCGACGAGGCCAGGTTGACCGAGCTGCTGGACCCGATCGGCCCGATCGACGTCGATCTCCCGGACCCGGTGACGGACGCCAGCGGGCGAGTGATCGCGTCGGCAGGCACCAGCACGCTGGAGCCGGCAGAGGCAGCGGCGATCCTGACGGCGCGAGCTGCCGACGAGCCCGCGTCGCGCCGCTACCCGGCGGCGGTCGCCGTGTGGAACGGCGTGGCGGCCGTCGCCGGTTCGGCGCCCGTCCCGGCCGGCGCAGGCGCCGTCGACGCCGTGTTCGGTCCCGTGATGTCGGGCCCAGTCAGCTCGCGGTCCCTGACGTACAGGTCCCCGGACGAGGAAGAGAACCCCCGGAACGTCGACGTCGTCTGGCTCGACCGCATCGAGCTGGCGGTGGTCTTCGGGCAGATCGCCCCGGGGAAGATGTCGGCGCCGAACCCGGCGCTCACGTTCCGCATCGAGAGCCCCTTCGAGGACGCCGCCCTCGGTGACGGACGATCACGGACGCAGGTGGCGTACGACGCGGCGTCGTCGATCCTGTTCGCCGGTGGCAACGTGCTGTCCGTGAGCACGGCGGCAGGCGAGACCCCCGAGGTGACGCAGGTGTTCGTCAGCGACGACTCGTTGGTCGGTGAGGTGGAGGGCATCGACGGGCTGCTCGGACCCGTGGAGATCGGCGTGGCCGAGGAGCGCATCGCCGGTGTCGACGCCGTCATCCGCCTCGGCTCCAGTTTCCTCGACCGGCCCGGCGCGGACGCCGTGCCCGAGACCACCGACGACGCCACCGAGGCGACGGTCGCCGAGGAGGCCGGGCCCGACGAAACCGCCGACCCGACCGAGTCGACGGAGGGTGACGGCGACGATGGATGATGTCGACGCCCGCACGGTCGCGGCGATCGCCGCCAAGGCGGCCGAGGAGAAGCAGGGCCGCAACATCGTCGTCCTCGACGTCGGTGACATCCTCGGCATCGCCGAGCTGTTCGTCGTGCTCGACGCCCCCAACCGGCGTCTCGTGCGGACGCTCGTCGACGACATCGAGCACCAGGTCCGGGCGGCCACGGGGCGATCACCGCGGCGCACCGAGGGGACGCGCGAGCAGCAGTGGGTGCTGCTCGACTACGGCGACGTGGTGGTCCACGTGTTCCTCGACGAGATCCGCCGCTTCTACGAGATCGAGCGGCTCTACCGGGACGCGCCGGTCATCGACTGGACCGCCTGACGAGCTGCGAGGTGAGCGGTGAGGGGCCCTGAGGCCCTCACCACTCACCTCTCACCGCTCATCGCACCCGTTGGCCGGCCACCAGCGCTTGGTATCGTCAACAGGCCGTTCGGGGCTGTAGCTCAGTTGGTAGAGCACTTCCATGGCATGGAAGGGGTCAGGGGTTCGATTCCCCTCAGCTCCACTCGGACGACTGCAGGTCACCGGGCTGCAGGCTGCGGCCGCCGCCGGCCCGGTCGGCGCGCAGGACTAGGTTGAGCGCCGGGCCCGGCCGCCTGTTCGGTCGGTGAGGACGGGAGGCTGCGGTGCAGTTCGACGGGACACCTGGGCCGACCTCCCATGGGCGCGCGGGTGTGCCTCGGCGGACCTTCCTCCAGGGGGTGCTGGCTGCTGGCGTCGCCGCCGGTGCCGCTCCGCTGTGGGCGTCGACGGCGGGCGCTCGAGCGCAGGGCTCCACGATGGATTGGCCGGAGTTCGACCGACTGGTTGGATCGGCGTTCGATCAGATGCGGTTGGTCGGTGCCGCGGTCGCCGTCGTCAGCGCCGACCAGGTCGTGCATACCGTGACGTTCGGTGATCGCGGCGTGGCGGAGCCGCGTCCGGTCACGGAGCTGACACGCTTTCGCGTCGGGTCGACGACGAAGTCGATGACGGCGGCCCTGCTGGCGACGTACGTGGACGACGGGACGTTCGGGTGGGACCAGCCGATCATCGAGGTGTGGCCGGCGTTCCGCGCTCCGACCGATGAACTGACCCGTTCGTTGCGTGTCCGCGACCTGCTCGGCATGTCCTCGGGCCTGGCCGAACCGACGGCCACGTCGTTGCGGTTCGGCGGTCCGACCACCACGCAGGTGCTGGAGTCGGTGGTCAACCTTCCGGTCGTCGAGCCATCGAGCAACCGGTTCTATTACAACAACACGATGTACGCCGTCGCCGGCTACCTGCCGTTCGTCGCCGCCGGCGTGGCCCCCGATCAGGTGCGTCCCGCCTACACCCAGGCGATGCAGGACCGGCTCTTCGCGCCGGCCGGCATGGCCGGCGCGCTGATCGCCGACGATCCCCGGGGCGTGGTCGACGACTACGCCATCGGCAACCAGTTCGACCTGTGGCCGCGGCCCCGAGCGCTGCCCTTCGGACCGATCGGCAGCTTCACCCCGGCCGGTGGTGCCCTTGCCTCGCTGAGCGACATGGGTGCGTGGGTCCGGCTGCAGCTCCGCCAGGGCGCCTCTGTCGACGGCGCCCGGGTGGTGTCGGCCGAGAACCTGGCCGAGTGCTGGAAGGTCCAGGTGGAGACCCCGATCGTTCGCGACCTCGACCCGGATTACGTGAGCGCCGGTTACGCCATGGGCTGGCTGCGCGAGGAGTACCCGGACGGCTCATCGCTGGTCTGGCACAACGGGGCGATCGACGGGTTCGCGTCGTTCATCGGCTTCGTCCCGCAACACGACGTCGGGTTGGTCGTGCTCAACAGCATGACGGCCGCCCCGACGGGGAACATGTTCTACACCTACGTGCTCAACCTGCTGTTGAGCGAGCAGCTAGCGCTCAACGTCGGTGTGCCCGACAAGGTGCTGGCCGCCGACGCCGCAGCGCTGGACGCCGTCCGCCAGCTCGGCCGGCAGGCCGCACCGGTGGATCTCGCTGCGGTCGAGCCCTACCTGGGTCAGTACGAGGGCGGCTACTCGCTGGTGCGCGAGGGCCGCGAGCTGCAGCTGCGGATCAGCTCGCGGGTGATGCCGCTGCAGGTCATGCCGGACGGTAGCTACGTCATGTCGGGGGGGTTCATGCTCGGAGTCGGAGTCAACCTGGCCCTCGAGAGCGACGGCGTCCCGCACGTCGAGATCGTCGATGTCGAGACGGTGCGCCGCACCGCGCGCTGACGACTCACCGTCTACCTTCTCGCCGGACACCGGAGGGAGAAGCCGTTGCAACTGTTCACCGATCCGCTGCATGACGAGTTCGCCGCGTGGTCCACTGGCTACGTCACCAGCGGCGGCGCCGACCTGGGTGAGCTGGAGGCGATCGCCGCCTCGTTCGGGCCGGCGACCGACGATGGCGCGTTCTTCGACCTGTGGGCTGCGGCCGGCGACCGCCACGTCGCGGCAGCTGCCACCGCTGCTGACGCTGGCCACCGCGAGACTGCATGCGGGCACGAGCTGCGGGCGATGAGCAGCTACGGCGTGGCGATCCGGCCGCTCTACGGAGCGCCGGTCGACCCGCGCCTCGCCGACGGGTTCGAGCGGCTGATGGGTGCGTTCGAGCGAGCCATGGGCCTGCTCCACCCGCCCGCCGAGCCGTTGGACATCCGGTTCGACGGGTGCCAGCTGCCGGCTTACTTCCTGCGTGGGGCGGGTGCTGCGCCGGGGGAGCGGCGACCGCTGGTCATCACGACCAACGGGTACGACGCCACCATCGCCGACATGTACCTGGCGATCGGTCAGGCCGCGGCGCAGCGTGGCTACCACTGCGTCATGTTCGACGGGCCGGGCCAGGGCGCCCCGCTCGTCCGTGACGGGGTGACGATGATCGCCGACTGGGAGCGCGTGGTGAGCACGGTGGTCGACGCCGTCATCTCCCGACCCGACGTCGACTCGGATCGGATCGCCCTGCACGGGTGGAGCCTCGGGGGCCACCTCGCCGCACGGGCGGCCTCCGGCGAGCACCGACTCGCGGCGTGCGTCCTCGACCCCCCGCTCTGGGGGGTGCTCGACGGGATGCTGGGGCTGGTCAGCCACCTCGGGTTCGCCGAGGCCGCAGCCAAGCTGCCGGAGCTCTCGGAGCAGGACGCGGCATCGATCACGGCGACGATCGAGGGCGACCCGTCGCTGCGGTGGAAGATCATCCAGCGTGGCTTCTGGGTGAACGGGGCGACCGACCTGCGCTCCTACCTCGCCGCGGTGGCGCCGTTCACGATGGAAGGACGGGCCGCCGACGTGCAGTGCCCCGTGCTCGGCACCGCCGCCGAGGGCGACCCGCTGGCCCTGGGGGCGCAGCAGTTCCTCGACCAGCTGTCCTGCCCGACCACGCTGCTGCCCTTCACCGCCGCCGAGGGAGCCGGCGGCCACTGCGAGATGCAGAACCGGTGGTTGCTCAACCAGCGGGTGCTCGACTGGCTGGACGACACGATGGGCCGCTGAGCAGCGCGAAGCTGTCGCCTCCGGACACTTGGGGGAGGTCGTCGTGACGAGTCCGCCGGCGCGTTGTGGGAGTGGATCGGCCGTGGAGGTCGACATCCGAGTGAGCTGCGTTCCGCCGGCCCTGCTCGGCGAGCTGGGCGGCCTGCTGGCGCGCTGCGACCTTGGGGCCGGGTCCGCGGACGCCGGCGGTCCCCGGGTGGTCTCGTCGGACGTCGCCGGCGAGCAGCTGACCGTGGTGCTGACGGCGGACGTGATCGCCGAGTCGATCGGTGGCGCGTTGACCGTCAGCTCCCTCGACCGTCGCGCTCGAACCGGATGGCAACGCGTGGGCGTCGCCGACCTGACCGTCGTCGCCGGCTCGGCCGGCAGGCCGCCGAGCATCTCGTTCCGGGTGCCCAAGCCCTCGCCCGACGTGCTCACGCCCGTCGTCCTGTCCGGCACCGGTGCCACCCCGATGCTCGGTTTGGTCGGCGGCACCCTCGTGCCGCTTGCCGGGCGCGTCGGCGGGCCGCCGGGGTCGGTGGAGGACGGTCACGACGTGGTCGTGGTCGTCGGCGCCGACTGACGGCGGTCCGGCGTTTGCGTCACCGTTCCTGCCACCGGTGGCGGACACGGTGACACGAACTCAGCCGAACGTCCGCGGGTCCGGTCGTTCGAGGTTCCAGTGACGGATCGACGCCGCCACCCATCGGTCGTCGCCGGCCGGCCGCACGGCGAACCGCACGATGGCGTGTTGCCCGCCGAGGTGGTCGACGTACAGCAGCTCGACGGACATCTCCCGCCGCTCGGTGATCGCTGCCCGGGCCTTCGCGAACAGCGGGTCCAACGGATTGCGCAGGGCGCCCTGCCAGAACCCGACGCCACCGGCCGGGGTGTAGAGGTCGCGGTTCATCTGGGCGAACGTCCGTGGGTCGGCGTGGTCGGCCGTCACGTCGACGGTCTCGGGGATCAACCGCCAGCGGTCGAGCACGGCGATGCCCTGGCTGACGTTGCGCAGGCTGATGGCCAGGTAGATCGCCGACTCCGTGACGTCGGCTGCGGCGCCACCACCGGGCACGCGCAGCAGGTGGCCGTCGCGGAACCGCACGATCTGATCGGCATCGTCGAGCCGCGAGTTGACGACGAGCGGGCGGACGGCGGCGAGCATCGACTCCTCGGCCAGCCGCGCCGAGCGGTTCGAGGATCGGACGGAGGCGAACGTGGCGACGGCGAGGATCATCGTCCCGCCCGCCGTCCCCAGTGACGCCACCGTCTCCCAGTCCATCGCCTCGGCCCCTCCTCCGGTCGTCGCGTCATGATGCACGACCACCCGGGACCGATGCGTCCGGAGGTCGCGGTGGGCTCAGCCGTAGTTCGTCCGCGACCCGCCGCGGGCGGTGCGTCCACCTGCGACGAGCAGGTTCTGGCCCGTCATCCAGCTCGCCGCCGGCGAGGCGAGGTACACGACGGCGGCGGCGATGTCCTGCGGGGTGCCCAGCCGACCGAGCGGTGTGTCGGCCACCAGCTCGGCCCGCCGCGCCTCGTCCACACCGAGCACCTCGGTGAACGCCTCCGTCGGCACCTGACCCGGCGAGACGGCGTTGACCCGGATGTCGGGCGCCAGCTCCAGCGCCAGCGTCTGGGTGAGGTTGAGCATCGCCGCCTTCGCCGCGGCGTAGGGCCCGGTGAGCGGGGAGCCGCGCATGCCGGCGCCGGACGCGATGTTGACGATGCTCCCGCCACGGACCATCCGGCCGGCCGCCGCCTTGCACCCGATGAACGCCGAGGTGACGTTCAGCTCGAGCTGGTCGCGCCACGTGCCGTCGAGCGTGTCGACGAGCGGGCGCAACGCCTTGTCGTCGGATCCGCCGACGTTGTTGACCCAGACGTCGAGCCGCCCCAGCTCCTCGGCGGCGATCGTCGCCAACCGCTCTGGCATGCCCGGTTCGCGGATGTCACCGGCCACGACGACGGCCCGCCGGCCGGCGGCCTCGATGGCAGCCGCCGTCTCGTCCAAGTCGCCGCGGCGGCGGGCGGTGACGACGACGTCGGCGCCCGCCTCGGCCAGGCCGACGGCGATGCCCCGCCCGATGCCCTGCCCGGACCCGGTGACCACACCGACCCGGCCGGCGAGGGAGAACAGCTCGAGGATGGTCATCGCCGCCCATCCTGACCTCGGGTCGCCACGCCGACCAGCCCCGGCGTCGGCTCCGGCCGCGGTGTCAGCCGGCGCCGGCGATGACGGGCTCGGTCAGCTGGATGTCGAGGTCCAACTTCACGATGTCGCCGAGCGCGATGTTGCTCACGCCTGGCGGAAGCGCCAGGTCGATCCCGAAGTCCTTTCGCCGCAGCTCGCCCGTCGCCTCGAAGCCGGCGTGGCGAGAGCCATCGAGCGGGAACTCCTCGATCCCACCGAACTCGACGTCGAGTCGCTGCGGGCGGGTGACGTCGCCGATCGTCAGCTCACCGTCGAGGACCCATCCGTCACGGCCCTCCGTGATCGCCAGCGAGCGGAACGTCATGGTCGGTCGCCGTTCGACGTCCAGCAGATCGGCGGTGCGGACGTGGGCGTCCCGGTCGGGGTTGCCCGTGTCGATGGATGCCATCTGAACGGTGGCGGTCACCCTGCTGTCCGACAGCGTCCGTCCGACGACCACGTCCACGTCGAACTTCTGGAACCGGCCGCGGACCTTCGACACGCCGAGGTGGCGGATGGCGAAGCCGACCGACGAGTGGTGCGGATCGAGGTCCCAACGGCCGGGAGCCAGGGGGAGGGTGTGCGCTGCGGTGGTGCTCATGCCGATCACCGTGCCGGACCGGGGCGCCGGCAGGAAGGCCCGGGTGATCCTGGCCCTCCCACGGCCACCCTGGGCGCGCCCGTGACCGGCATGATGGTCGAGTGTCCGACGTGTCTGCTGCCGTCCCGCCGCCCGGCGAGCTGGGGGAGTTCCTGCGCGCCCGCCGCGAACGCACGTCCCCGCGCGACGTCGGCCTCCCGGACTCCGGGCGTCGGCGCACGCCCGGGTTGCGCCGCGAGGAGGTCGCCACGCTGGCCGGCGTCAGCGTCGATTACCTCGTGCGCCTCGAGCAGGGCCGTGACATCCACCCGTCGGCGGACGTGATGGCGGCGTTGGCCGACGCCATGCGGATGACCGACGGCGAGCGGCGCCACCTGTACCACCTCGGTGTCAAGAGCGGCAACGAACCCCTGTGCCCTGCCCAGCTGGCGCTGGCCGACGAGGTCGCCCCGACCGTCGTCGCGCTGCTCGACGCGCTCGATCCGACCCCGGCCTACGTCGTCGGCCCTGCCGGAGACGTGCTCGGGTGGAACGCGTCGTGGGCGGCCGTGGCCGGCGGTCTCGGCATCCTCGACACCGCCGCCGACGGACGGCCGAACCTGGCCCGCTACACGTTCCAGCACCCCGCGGCCCGAACCGTCCTGCGCGAGTGGCGGGCGGCGGCCGACGAGCAGGCCGGTCGACTCCGCCGGGCGATCGCTCACTGGTCGCACGAAGCGCACGTCACGGCGCTCGTCGACGAGTTGCGCGCCGAGCCCGAGTTCGAGGTGCGCTGGAACGCCCACCCGATCGCCGAGCGTCGGCGCGGGGTGCGCCGCCTGGCCCATCCCGTCGTCGGCGACCTGGACGTCGCCGAGGAGGTGCTCGACCTCGCCGACGATGCCGAGCAGCAGCTCGTCACGTGGTTGGCCGCCGACGACACCACGGCCGCCCGCTTGGCGACCCTCACCGGACCACCGCGCCTGCGTCTCGTCGAAGGCTCCTGAGTCCTCCTGGTCAGCGACGGGCGGCGAGGCGCTGGTCGACGGACCACGGACCGGCGCCCGCCCACACGAGGAAGAGCGCCGCCACGAGCAACGCGGAGCCGAGCCCGACGTGGTACAGGTCGACATCGACGCGGCCGCCAGTGGCCAGCGCGACGACCATGTTGGTGGCGACGGCGAGGGCGGCCAGCCGAGTCAGCAGCCCGATCACGATCAGGAGCCCGCCGACGAGCTCGACGGTCCCGGCCACGTACACGGATGCGTCTGGCCACGGCACGCCGTACCGCTCGAAGGACTCGACGAGCGAGCCGTGGCGCGTGAACTTCGACAGCGACACGCCGACGAGGACGACACCGGTCGGCAGTCGCACGATCAGCGGCCAGGGTCCGACGCCCGTGCCGGCGGCGAGGCTCCCCATCGTCGGAGCGTAGGAGTGGACCTCGTCACCAACGTGTACGGTGCGCAGGTGGTCATCGTCACCGGCAGCGTCAGGGCACGTGAGGAAACCCTCGATCAGGTCCTCGCGCTGAGCCTGGAGCACGTCCGCCGATCCCGCCTTGAGCCCGGCTGCCTGCTGCACTCCGTCCACCACGACGTCGAGGATCCCCGGCGGCTCGTGTTCTTCGAGCAGTGGGCCGACGCCGACGCCCTGCGCCGCCACTTCGCCGTGCCGTCGTCGGGCGCCTTCGTCACGCAGGTCACGGCCCTCGCCGACGGCCCGACCGAGCTGACGATCTACGAGGCCTCCCCGACATCGGTGTGATGAGCGTGGAGCCGACCGTCGAACCCGTGACCGCCACGGTCGGGGCCCAGTTGGGTGACCTCGATCTGTCCGCTCCGCTCGCTCCAGAGCGAGTCGCCACCATCCGCGAGGCGTTGTTGCAGTGGCGCGTGGTCTTCGTCCGCGACCAGCACCTCACGCCGGGCCAGCTCGTCGTGTTCGGCCGATCGCTCGGCGACCTGACGCCCGCTCATCCGCTCGTGCCTGGGCTCGACGACGAGCACCCCGAGGTGTTGGTGCTCGACAGCGAGGACTACCCGCTCGGCGTCGGTGATCGAACGGAGGCGACGAGCTACAACAACCGGTGGCACACCGATGTCACCTTCTCGGCACAGCCGCCGATGGCGTCGGTGCTCGCCGCCCGTCAGGTGCCGGCCGTCGGTGGCGACACGCTGTGGGCCGATCTCGTCGGCGCCTACCGGTCGCTGTCGCCGGCCGTGCGACGCTTCGTCGACCCGCTCGTCGCCGTCCACCACGCCGGCTCGACGTTCGACCGGTTCCAGGCCGACGATGCCAACCGCGCTCGGGTTGGCGCGCTGGCGCCCGTGCGGCACCCCGTCGTGCGCATCCACCCCGAGACGGGCGAGCCGGGGCTGTTCGTCAACCCGGTGTTCACCGACCACATCGAGGGTCTCTCGCGGACCGAGAGCGCCGCCGTCTTGCGCATGTTGTACGACCACATCGAGGCGCCGGAGCACGTCGTGCGCTGGCGCTGGCGGGCGGGCGACGTGGCGGTGTGGGACAACCGGGCGACGAGCCACTACGCCGTCGCCGACTACACGGGGCGCCGCGTCATGCACCGCATCACGGTCGCCGGGGACGTTCCGTTCGGGGCTCCGCCGGCGCGTTGACCGTCAGTCGACCTCGCGCAGCGAGCCGTCGGCGACGTCGAACACGAAGCCTCGGACGCTGCCCTTCAGCGGGATGAACGGGCTGGCCTGGATGCGGGCCATCGACTGGCGCACGTCCTCGTCGACGTTCGTGAAGGACTCTGCCGCCCATTCGGGCTTGATCCCCGTGTCGTCCTGGATGCCGCGCTTGAACTCGTCGTCCGTGAAGGTGAGCATCCCGCAATCGGTGTGGTGGATGAGGATGATCTCCTCGGTCCCGAGCAGCCGCTGGGAGATCGCCAGCGACCGGATCTCGTCGTCCGTCACCACCCCGCCCGCGTTGCGGATGACATGGGCGTCGCCCTCTTTCAACCCGAGGGCGCCGTAGACGTTGAGGCGGGCGTCCATGCACGCCACGACGGCGACCCGCTTGCCCGGCGGCATCGGCAGATCGCCGGACCCGAACGATTCGACGTAGGCAGCGTTGTTGGCGATCAGCTCGTCGGTGACGGACACGGATGCTCCTCTGGTCAGGCAAATATGACGAAGTTGGTCAACTTTACCGGACGTGGGGGCGCGGTGCCTCGGCCTAGCGGACCTCCGCCGTCGTCGTCATCGCCACCTGGTCGAAGTCGCCGAACCGGGCGGTCACGGTGATCTCCCAGACCCCCGGAACGGGGAAGTCGGCGTCGTTCGTCGTGACGTGGTTGTCACCGGCCGGCACCATCGGGAATTCGATGGGACCGAGCTGCTGGGCGGGCAGTGCGGCCGTCACCGTGATCTCGTCGGCCTCCTGCTCCTCACCGGCGACGGCGGACAGCGTCACGTGCATCGTGGTGCCGCCGGTCTCAGCCGGCACCAGGTCGATTTGCGCCGACAAGTCGTCCCGCGTGGCGATGACGGTGATCGACTCGGCCTCCTCGCCGGCGAGTGACTTGGGCGGCGGCGAATCGACGAGACCGACGGTCGCCACGAGCACGACGGCCATGCCGACGACCTCGAGCAGCACGCTGCGCCGCAGGACGTCGGGGGCGCCACGGCTTCGCGCCGCAGCTCCGACGGTGCTCAGCGACGGGGCGGTGGCCACCGCTGAGCTGCCGCGGCGCAACGTCGCTCGGCTCACCGCGGCGGCGACGACGACGAGCGCCACCACGACCAGTTTGACGATCAGCCAGCGTCCGTAACCGCCGTCGGTGATGGCGCCGGGCGTGCCGAGCTGGCGCCACGCGTTGACGACGCCCGTGATCGCCAGGGCGACGACCGCACCGAGCGCCAGCGGGGAGAAGCGGGCCAGCCCGCGCCACAGGTCCCGACGGTCGAGCACGACCACCAGCGTGACCAGACCCCCGACCCAGGTCGACATGGCGACCAGGTGCACGACGGTGGCGGCGAAGCCCAACGGGATGGCGGCGCCGGTCACGGCATGGCCACCGGCGGCGACGGCAGCCAGCAACGCCAGCCCGTACGCGGCGAGACCGACCGTGACGACGGGCCGGCGCAGCGACCGCCGCAGCGCCAACAGCAGGAACGGCGCGACGGCGAGCAGGAGCAGTCGGATCAGCCACCAGCGGCCGGATCGCGAGCCGACCACGGTGGACCAACCGCCCGGGTCCAGCGCGCCACCGGCCACGGCCGCCGACCGTGCGGCGATCATGACCATCGTGCCCACCACCCCGACGCCGGCGGCGATAGCCAGCAGGCGCGAGCTGCGCCGGTCGGCGAGCCGCGCCGGGGCGCACCAGGAGAGCACGGCGAACCCTCCGACCAAGACGGCGACGCCGGCGTAGCTCATCCACCGGCCGATGCCGAGGGCCACGGTCGACCCACCGGATGCGCCGGTGCCGGCCAGGACATCGTCGATCAGGCCCGGGTCCGTCGTCGTCGGCGCGCCAACGGAGAACGTGAACGCGCCTTCGATGGCGTGCGAGTCGGCCGAGACGACCTGCCACGCCACGACGTACGAACCGTCCAGGTCAGATGTGACATCGACGGCCACGGTGTCGTCACCCCCGTCGCGGCGGACCGGGCCGACCTCGATCGCGGCACCGGAAGCGTCGAGGACACGGATCGAGTCGTCCACCAGGTCGACGGGCTCGCTGAAGCGCAGGACGACGACGTCGGGCGGGCGATCGAGGACCGAGTCGGGGGCCGGCGTCGAGCCGAGCAACGAGGCGTGGGCGGCGGCCGGGCTGGCGACGAGCGTC
>CAWJNE010000010.1:0-67377 GCA_963844175.1 uncultured Acidimicrobiia bacterium | reverse complement strand
TCAGCTGGGATACGGGATCAGTGAGGCGTCGGTTGCTTCCCAGGCCGATCTGAGCGACGCAAGTACATCTGGAGCTTTGCGTGCCAAGTCGGCCTGTTCGCGTTGATCGGCGGCGAGGTCATACAGGTGATCGACACCGTCGCCTTGACGGACGTACTTCCACTCACCGCGGCGAAGCGCTCGCTGACCGCGCATCCGCCAGAACAGGTCCCGTTCAGGAGGAGGACCACCCCTGAAGATGTGGTCGACGAGACTGACTCCGTCCAAGGGGGTGTCGGGCGGCGGATGAGCGCCGCCAAGTTCGAGCAACGTCGCAGTCCAGTCCATGGTCGAGACTGGCGTGTGGTCGACCTGACGCTCCCTGATGCGGCGCGGCCAGCGGAGCAGGGTCGGCACTCGAATTCCGCCCTCGCGCACCTCGCCCTTCGCGCCGTCGAGCGGCCATTGGAACGAGAAGCGCTCGCCACAGTTGTCGCTGGCGAAGAGGACGAGCGTCTCGTTGCGTTGCCCGCTGCGGGCCAGCGCTTTGAGGACTTGCCCAACGGCGAGGTCCAGGTTCTGGACCATCTCCTGATACTTCTCCACTGACCCGCCGTCGAAGTGAAGGAGCGCAAAGGGGTCGCCGGCCCGGGTGCGCGCGGTGAGCTCGTCGCTCACCGCCTGGTCTGCCGGGCCCTCCCAGGGCCAGTGCGGTGTTGTGAAGTTTAGGTTGAGCAGCCACGGGGCGCCGTGGTCCCGGCCAATGAATTCGGCGGCCCGTTCGGTGACGATGTCGGTGTAGTACCGCAGGTCCTCATGCTCGGTTTCCTGCTCGTACAAGTCGTAGGTGCCGCCGTTGTCGATCTTCGAGAAGTAGTCGAGACCGCCTCCGAAGTTGCCAAAGAACTCGTCCCATCCGAGCCGAGTGGGGCTGAACCAGGGCAGGTATCCGCAGTGCCACTTGCCGATCATCGACGTGGCGTAGCCAACGTCGCGCAGCATTGATGCGAGCGTCGGGTGGCCGATCGGAATACCATCGATCTCCGACGGCCCCATGATGGGTTCTTGAAGGCCGCCAGGTAGCCGCCCCGGGTAACGACCCGTGTAAAGGCTGAAGCGGGTCGGCGAGCAGACCGATGAGGCTGAATAGCCATTCACATACCGCACCCCGCTGGCGGCAAGCCGGTCTAGCTGTGGAGTCCTGATGACGGGTGCGCCGTAGCAGGACAAGTCTGCCCAGCCGAGATCGTCGGCGAGAATCACCAGCATGTTGGGCCTGATCCCGGGTTCCGGGGGCGACTGTGCTGCGAAGGCCCGCTCGCGTGCCGCCTGTGCAGGTTCGAAGCTTGCCAGCGTCGCAGTGGCCGCCGCTGCGCCGGTGGCCGCGAGGAGGCTGCGTCGCGACAGCCGAGAGCGATCGACCGCTGTGGACATGGGACAACCCCCGATCCCTGATCTCTCACGAACTGTACACATTTCGTGAGGGTGCTTGTGTCCGAGCCAACCGCCCGAGCCAATGTCTCTGGCAGCCGAGTTCAGACCCCGAGCCCTGCCGATGTGCTTCGCCGCTGTGAGCGGCTGTCTGATCACGATCTCGATTCGTGGCGCCGAATGTCTTCTAATTCCGGCTGGCTGCTCTCACTAGACCCTCCGATGTTTGGGTACCCGACCTGTACAGAGTTCGGCTGCTACAGAGTCAGGCACCGCCCCGAGCTGCGATCGACCTTCCTTCCTCGACCGCCAAACGGAACTAGATAGATCGTCAACCGTGTACCAACTCGTGACCTGAGCACGTTTGACACGGAGGCGACAGGAACGACCGTCATCGTCTGAAGCATTGACCGCCGGATACACGTACGTGCCGTTGCTCCCGTACGGCACATCGTCAACCGCTGGAGCGTTCTCCAAGTGCCGTTCCTCTCGTGCCCTCGGTCGGTCCACGATGTCCGGATCGCGCCGTCCGGTAAGCGCGACGCTCGGTATCTGACCGCGGACTAGAAGCGAGTCGCCAGGGCGGTTAGAACCGTCGCGCTGAGCGCCCGGAGTCGATGCGGACGACTCCGAACACTCCGAGGCAGAGCGTCCGGTAACGCCGGCAGTCCGGCGCAACCGAACTCCGCCATCTGGGTTCCGCACACGGCAGTCCCGAGCCGCAGCTCGCGCGACTGGCGAACGACGGGGGTCGAGTTCGTCGACGGCCGCGCCGAGTTCGTCGCCGTCCCCGGCGCGGATCGGTCATGCCGGGATGAGGTGGCGGCGGAGGAGCTTGCCCGAGGGATTGCGGGGTAGGTCGTCGACGATGCGGATGTCGTCGATGCGCTTATAGGGGGCAACCTCCTGGGCGAACCAGGTGCGGAGGGCGGCGGTGTCGACCTCTCCGGCGGGGACGACGAGCGCGATGGGTCGTTCCTCGTCGTCGACGGCGTGGCGGATGACGGCGGCGTCGCGCACCGACGGGTGCTGCACGAGGACGGCTTCCAGTTCGGCGGGCGCGACTTGGTAGCCCTTGACCTTGATCAGGTCCTTGATGCGGTCGACGACCCAGACCCAGCCGTCGGCGTCGATGCGACCAAGGTCACCGGTGTGCACCCAGCCGTCGATGTCGACGGTGGCTGCGGTGGCGTCGTCGTGGTCGAGGTAGCCGACCATCACCTGCGGTCCTCGCACGAGCAGCTCGCCGACCTGGTCGACGTCGAGGTCGGCGCCGCTCTCGGGGTGCTCGACGCGCAGCTCGGTGTTCGGGAGCAGCTTGCCGGCGGCGCCGTGGCGTACGGGTTGACCGACGCGGGAAGTGGTGGCGCCGACGGCCAGCTCGGTCATGCCCCACCCCTGCCCGACGAGGGCCTGGGGATGGCGATCGGCAACGGCCGTTTCGGCTTGTGCCGACAGTGGGGCGCCGCCGAACGCGATCAGCCGCACGGTCGCCAGCGCCTCGGGGTCAGCGGCGGGGTGGTGGGCGAGCAGCGATGCGAGCGACGGTGGTGCGACGATGATGGTGATGCCGTGTTCGGTGATCGACGGGATGAACCGATCGGGGTCGAACTTGGCGGTGGTGACCACGGTCGCTCCGGCGCTGAGGGGGAGCAGCATCGTGAGAACTGAGCCCATGATGTGGGGGAACGGGGGCAGGGCGAGGACGACGTCGTCACGAGTCGGGCCCACGGTCGGTGTGAGCTGGCGGAGCATCGTGACCAAGCTGCGGTGCGTGAGTCGGACGCCCTTCGGCGCACCAGTCGTGCCGCTCGAGAACGGCAGCATCGCGATCGAGGTCTCGTCGACAGCTTCGACGTCGGGTGACGCGCCGCGCCAACCGACGAGCTCACCGACCCCGATTGCGCCTGAACACGGGTCGCCGAGAACGATGACATCCTCGACGACGCCGTCTGCAGCGAGGGCGAGCGCGCGCGGTGCGAATGGGGCGAACACGGCCAGCGCGCGTGCCTTGGCAGTGGTGAGGTGTTGGCGGGCTTCGGGATCGGTGGCGAGCGGGCTCACTCCGGTCACGGTGCACCCGGCGGCCATCGCGCCGATCGAGGTCGTGACCCACGGCGCCAGGTTCGGCGCCCAGATCGCCACGGTGTCGCCGCGCCGGTAGCCGTGGTCGGTGAACCAGGCGCCGATCCGGTCGACGTGGTGTCCGAGCTCTCGATACGTGAGCCGCATCCCAGTGGTGTCGTCGATCACCGCGAGTCGTGGGCCGTGCTCGCGGCATGCCTCGACGACGACGACGGCGAGGTTGGCGCCGCCGACGCTGACGTCGGACAGGTCGCTGCGGAAGATGGTGGGCATGGCGAGAGCCTCCTGGTCGTCACGAGTGATGTCGTCACGATCCCGGTGATCGCTGCTCACCCGCCAGTCCAGAACCTGCTCACCGCGTGCGCGCCACGCTCACCCGTCGCGCCCGTAGAGCTCCCACCGCCAGAGCTGCTCGATCAGCAGTTCCACACCTGCGGCGAGGTGTCGCCGATAGGTGGAGAACGCCATCCCGAGCACCTCGGCGGCCGCCTCCTGACTCACCGCGCCGTGCAGGTAGGTGCGGGCCACCGCCCGGCGTGCCCGGTCGGTTCGGGGATCGTCCACGAGCGCGGCGAACGCCCCCCGCACGACCCGCTCGACCGCCGCACCGCCACCAGTGTCATCGAGATCGCGCGCCACCCGGGACCCGATCAGCGGGTTGTCGGCCAGGCGAGCAGGTCTGGTGAGGTCGCGCAGGGCGGCCCGCACTGCGGCCGCGAAGTCGGCTTCGCCGAGCGCGACCAGCACGGGCGAGGCGGCGCGGCAGGGGGGCACCGGTCCACCAACCTCGAGCGCTTCCATGCGATCGAGCCATGCCGCCGGCGTGACGTCGCGCCAGTCGTGCACGAACAGGTGCTGCGCGGTCGCATCGACCGTGAACGTGGTGCCGGGTGCCTCGTGGAAGTCGATGTAGCCCATCATCGGCGCCCACTGGTCGCGATCGCCGACCACGATGTAGTCGAGCGACAGTCGTCGCGGCAGGAGCCAGTGACGGGTGAGCTGACACGTCAGCACGTTGAACGTCGATGAGACCGCCTGGCCCAGCGCAGCATCGTCGAAGAAGCGCAACACGCCGATCACCTCGCCGGGGCGTCGCGGCCTCGCCCGTCCGGCGTGGGCCCAGATCGCCGCGATCACCGGATCGGCCTCCAAGTCGTCCCGCTCCGGAGCGGCCAGGGTGAGGAGCCCGATCACCCCCTGGATGGCACCTGCCGACGACCGCACCACCGTGAACGCCTCCGGCTGGCGGCGCAGCCAGTAGCGCATGCACTCGCCGGCGGCGGGCCCGTCGTGGCCCGTCACGACGGCCACGAGCGCGTCCTCATCGCCACGACGCATGGGCGTCGCTTCTGCGGAGTCGAACGTGGCCCAGTCCCAGTAGCCGCTCAACAACGAGCTGGATCGATGCAGGTAGATGAAGTCCTTGATGCATCGATCGGGCGCCCGCTGCAGGCGATCGGGATCTAGGAGGAACGCTCGGATCGAGCGGTTGGCCGCCGCATATCTGTCGGGGTCGCGCCGGCGCAGGTCGGCCTCGAGGAGGTCTCGGACGAGGTCGTGAGGGCACACGCCGTCGTCGACGCGATCGATGTGTGGCTGGTCTTCGAGCCAGGCGTGCACCGACTCGGCGTCGGCGCCGAGAGCGGCTCGCAGCAGGCTCTGCGTCGTGACACGAGCGAGGGATGCGATCTCTAACGCTTGGCGGTGGGCGCCGTCGGGGATGTCGTCCACCAACCTGGCGAGCAGTCCCGCGACGAGATCGGGGGCACCGGCGAGGTCAGGAGAAATCGTGCGTCCACGATCGGCCAGCAGCTGGGCCAGCAACGACAGCGCCAGTGGGTGGCCACCGCAAAGATGGATCGCGTCGGCCTGCGACGACGCCGCAACGTCGAGACGATCGAGCAGCGCGTGCGCGTCACCGCGCGACAATTCCCGCAACGGCACGAGCTCGAGCAGGGTGGACCACAGGGGATCCGAACGCCACTCGAGACTCGGGGCCCGACGACCGGCGATCACCACGATCGTGCCGGACGGCAGCCGCCCGAACCAGTCGTCGCGCAGCCAGCGGTCGAGACCGTCGGACCGATCGAGCCCATCGACGAGGACCACCGGCCCCTCCTGCGACCCCGTGCGCTCGACCCAGGTGCCGAGCGCCTCGTCCACCGTCGCTCGCGGGCTGTCGGAGGACCGGAGATCGGCTAGCACCACCTCGCGGCCGGAGGTGGTCGCCTCGTCGGCGAACACACCCAGCAGCGCCGACTTGCCGATCCCGCCCGGCCCGAACACCCACAGCAACGTCGACGAGACGCGGTCGAGCGCGGCGCGAAAGCGAGTCAGTTCCTCGACCCGCCCGACGAACCGTGCCCGCGACCGAGCCCGGACCTCATCGACCATCCGCATCACGTCATGATCGCGCGCCGTCCTGAGTCGCTGGGTTTGTCAGACAGGGGAGATACCGCCGGCGGGGTGAGGGCACTCAGCGGCCTTGCGGAGCGAACCGGCGAGTTGGGGCTCAGCGCGCCCGAGCTCGCCGCTCGGAGACCGTGCGGTGCTGGATGCCGGAGGGCTTGTCGTGACAGCCGACCAGGGAGCGCTGGCGAGAGCGAGCACGACTGGCTCTGATGGCCGAGCGGAGCACGATCCACCCGGCGTGAGATCAGGCCGACCTGTGACCCAGTGTGAGTTCGCCCATGAAGGCCTCGATGTCGGCGGCGACTCGCTTGGGTTGCTCCCAGTTGGGGCTGTGGCCGGCGCCGTCGTAGACGACGAGGTGGGCGGCGGGATTTGTTGCCAGCAGGGCTCACGCGGTGACGGCGGGAGCGAAGCGACCCCGCCCGTCGGGCGGCCGGCGAACCCGCTGGAGCAAGTCCGCCCGCCGAAACAGCGCGTCGCAGCCAGTCATCAGCGAGTGGATTGATCGGCGTGTGGCCGGCGGAGGTCTCGACGGCTCGCTCGCCGTCGTCCGACTCCCGCACGAACGCGATGACGGCGGTGGCGGGGGGCGCTCCCAGGTCGTCCAAGTCCCCACGATGTGGGGCATCGTCACCTGCGCCCGTCCGCACCGTCGCACCTCGTAGCCCGGCGCAGACGGCCGGGTACTCGACACGCGACGTCGGTGTCCACGACACGCCTCGGGAAGGCGATCGCGTACAGTCCCGTCGTGGCAGCCGCGTCGAGCCGCACCGCGACGTTCATGTTCTCCGACGTCGAGCGCTCGACTCAGCTGCTCCAAGCTGTTGGTCCGGACGTCTATTCGAAGATGATCGAGGCGCACGCGAGGATCGTGCGAGCTGCGGTGCGCGGCTGCGGGGAGGAGAGGGGCACCGAGGGTGACTCCTTCTTCGTCGTGTTCCAGTCGGTGGTCGGCGCACTGGAGGCCGCAGTTGAGATACAGCGGGCGATCGCCGGCTACGGGTGGCCGCCTGGCTTCGACCTTCGTGTGCGCATCGGCTTGCACACTGGTGAGGCCCAGGGTGATGTCGGCAGCCTTGTCGGCGTGGAGCTGAACCGTGCGGCGCGCATCGCCGCAACGGCGAACGGCGGGCAAGTGGTGTTGTCTGACGCTGTCGTTGCGCTGATCGGCGGCCGGGTCCCGTCCGGGGTTCGTGTACGCGATCTTGGACGCCACGGGTTGAAGGACTTCTCGAGCCGGACGCACCTGTACGACCTCGTCATCGACGGTCTGCCTTCGGAGTTCCCCGCCCTGCGATCGCTCGGCAGTGTCTTGAGCAATTTGCCGGCGAGTCGAACGCGCCTCGTGGGCCGAGACGAACACGCCACGGCGGTCGACGCGATGCTGGAAGTGGGTTCCCTCGTCACGCTCACTGGGCCCGGTGGGGTGGGAAAGACTCGGCTCGCGCTCGAGGTCGCCGCGCAGCGGACCGGTCGACCGTTCGAGGCGGTCTATTTCGTCGATTTCAGCGCAGTTTCCGACCCCTCGCTCGTCGTTGCCGAGGTCGCTTCGGCGATCAAGGCCCGCGCAACGGCGGCCGACGTCGTGGAGAGCGTGATCGCCCAACTTCGAGAGCGACCGACGCTGCTCGTGTTGGACAACCTCGAACAGATCGTCGAGGGCAGCCCAGACATCGGCGTTCTGCTCGATCGCGCCTCCGAACTGGCGGTCTTGGCGACAAGCAGAGTCCCCCTGCGGCTCCGCGGCGAGGTCGAGTATCGAGTGCAACCGCTCGCGCTCCCCGCCGACGCGGCCGACCCTTCGGCGGTCGCAACCTCGGACGCCGTCGAGTTGCTCATCACCTGTGCAGCCTCGGCGGGCGAACAGCTGACGGTCACCGAGTCGAACGTCGCGGCGATCACCGACATCGTCCGCCTACTCGATGGTCTGCCCCTCGCTGTCGAGTTGGCGGCGCGCCAGCTGCGGGTGCTCGATCCAAGCCAGCTCGCCGCACGGTTGAAGGACCAGCCACACTCGTTGACTGGCGGAGCCCGCGACGCAGCGGCCCGTCATCGCGGGCTCGAAGAGACGATCCAGTGGAGCGTCGCTCATCTCGACGCAGCAGCACGTGCAGCGTTTCTCCGACTGTCGAGCTTCACCGGCAGCTGGTCGCTCGACGCCGCACAGATCGTGTGTGGGCCTGATGTCGACCTCGTTGACGTGCTGGCCACGCTCGTCGACCACAGTCTCGTGACCCGAACGCGCGAGGCAGGAGAACTGCGATTCTCGATGCTCACCACCATTCGGACGTTCGCCGCACGACAGCTGTCGGCGTCGCCCGACGACGCGGCGACGACCCAGCATCGCTACATCACCTGGTGCGAGAACCTCGTCACGGCCGCCGAACCGCACCTGATGGACCAGGAGCAGGCGACGTGGCTCGCTCGACTCGAACTCGAGCACAACCACCTACGCAGCTGCCTCGATCACCTCGAACGGTCGGCGTCGCCGCCCGACATCGGACGTGCCCTGAACTTGTGTGCCGGCCTCTGGCGTTTCTGGCAATTGCGCAATCACCTCCAGGAAGGACGCGACCGTACGCGACGCCTGTTGGATGCCTCCCGCAACCTCCGTACCGCCGCTCGCGTGCGAGCACTCGGGGCACTCGGCAGCATGGACTACTGGCTCAGCGAACACTCTGCGATGGAAGCCGCATACCGAGAGCAACTCGACATCGCCAACGAGCTCGGCGATGACGACCTCATCGCTGAAGCCCTCTACAACGCGTCGTTTCTACCGATGGCCGCCGGCAATCCAGCAGCGTGCCTTCCACCGCTGCGCGTCGCCCTTGACGCCACTCCCGCTGCCAACCTGCGACTTCGCGCTCAGATCTCGCTGAGCACCGCGTTCAGCCAGTTCTTCGCCGGCGACACGCACGCGGCGATCGAACCGGCTCAACACAGCCTGGACTTCTCCCGCCGCATCGGCGACCGGATGAGCGCGTGCGAGGCACTGCTGGCCATGGCGATGATCCGCTCCGCCGATGGAGACGCTCCCGCCGCCAGTCAGGCAATCGACGAAGCCACCCAGGTCGCACTCGCAACCACTAGCCCGACACTGCTCGCGAAGGTGGCGATCGCCAACGCGCTCCGTGCGTGTGCCCGTTCCGACCACGAACAGGCGGCTGAACTGCTCGGGGCAAGCGACCGTCTCCGCGACGACCATCAGGTTCACCTCCCCGCCGTCGTGCTCTCGTTCCTTACCGATGCCACATCGCAAGCACGAACCGCGCTCGGCGACCAGACCTACGAACGGGCACACGAACACGGCTCCCGCACGACCGTGAGCCAACTCCTCGGCGCTCACTGAGCCGCGGCAATCGCCTCGTCGCTTCGCCGGTGATCCGAGCTCCCCTTGGTACGGAAGTCGACGGGCCGGCCGGCCGGAGAACATCACGCGGACAACGCGCGACCACACGCCGCCAGCCGCGTCATCGAGGAATGCCGGTCGGCGACGCCCGACAATTGGTGCGGGTTCACCTGCGCAACGAACGTCGTTCGTGTGCCTCGATGAGGCGTTGCCAGCGCCGTGGGACTCGGCGGCTCAGCCCGGCAGTCTCCGGGCTGCATCCGAGTCGGTGCCGATCACGTTCTTCACGTGAACGCCCGACACGACGTGGATTTCGCCCATGCTGTCCTGAGCGCCGAGATCCTTACCTCGGCCTGAGCGTCCAGGTCATCGTCGACCCGCCGCAGCGCAAACCAGGTGCGGCCCCGGCAGTTCGGCGACGTGCGGGGGGCCCCTTTCACTCCGCGATCGGCCCGTTGCCGGCGCGTGGTCGCGAACCGCGGCGGCCGAAACGAGAGGGCTACGAGGCAGCGCCTGTCCAGGGGCTGGCCATCCCATTGATGGGGACGTTGGGCCCGGCGAACGGGCGGTGCTCCATGGGCCGCACCCCACGACGGTGGCGCCGACCCGCCGGCGCCCCGTCGCGGATGCGGTTCAGACGTCGAAGAAGACCCGGTTCGCGTCCGGGACGTCGGCGGCGACGCCGTTGGTCGTGTCTGTCAGCAAGATGTTGGTGTACGTCACGGCGGCGAGCACCCGGCGCTGCCCGTTCGGACACTGGAATTGCGGCGCCTGCAGCGGGCCGGCCGTGAGGCTGGCGGTCACCCGCCCGTTCTTGGCTTCGAACGATCCGCCGCCCTCGACTGACCCGGCGAAGGACTGCTTATTGGCGGCGTTCGGGTTCTTGCCGCCGCCGTTGATGCAGGCGTACTGGGCCGTGGCGTCGGCGGTGACGGTGTAGTTGATGTCACCCTCCCCGAGGCCCCGCTGGTCCCAGTTCACGACCAGGGCACCGTCGTTGTTGACCGACGAGCCGACGGAATGGAACTTTGCTGAGCCCGCGAGCGCCGCCGATGCGCCGACGACGAGTGTGGCGATGCTGAGGACGACGGCGATCGCCGCCCGGTTGATCGTGGTCATGTGCTCTCCCTCGGCCGCCTACGCCCCCCGATCGATGTGCGGCCCGCGGGGTCGAGGGACCCGTCGGCCATCGTCGTGGCCGCCAGACGCACGGTACGACCGGGTCCCGGGGCGGTCGACCGGCCGTCGCCGTATCGTGTGTGCAGCGGTGACCCTAGGGCGTAGCCTGCAGGTGGGAGTTCGGGGTCCGCGAGGACCTGAGGGATGGGAGCGGGCGGTGGCTGGGTCGATCGTTGTCGTCGACGCCGACCCTTCGACGCGCGCTGTCGTCGCCGACGTCGCGCGTCGCCAGTCCTGCGCGCTCGTCGCCACCGACTCCTCCGCTGGGTTGCCCGGCTGCGTCCAGGGGAGTGCGCCTGCGCTCGTGGTGGTTGAACTCGGCGACGACGGGGCCGGCTTGGAACTGATGGCCGAACTCCTCGCTCGGTTCGGCCCGGAGCTTCCGGTGGTGCTCGTCTCGGAGGTCCGGACCGATCCGTTCGATCGCGTCGCCGGGTTGCTGCTCGGCGCCGACGACTACGTGATCAAGCCGTTCGACGCCGGCGAGCTACGAGCCCGGTTGCTGCGGTCGATGCACCGGAGCCACCCCGGCGCGGCCGACGCTCGCCCGCGAGCTGGCCTGAGCGAGCGCGAGCTGGAGGTGCTGGCCCGCCTCGCCGCCGGTAGATCGCAGGCCGAGATTTCACGCGACCTGTTCATCAGCCCGAAGACCGTGGGCACCCACATCCAGCACCTGCTCGTCAAGCTGGACGTGCACAGCCGCGCTCAAGCCGTGGCCGCGGCGTATCGCCTCGGGCTCGTGCGCTCGGGAGATATCGACGGAGACGAGCCCTCGGGCGGCCAGCTTTCGCCGGCGCCCGGGACCGGTTAGCGGGAGAGTTCGGACGACGTCCCGTCGGTCAGGAGCCGACGCGAGCGACGAACTCGGTGACCCGATTCGTCAGCGGCACGCTCCAGCTGGGCCTGCTGGGCGGAGGCGTTGCTGCTGCGTGGCTCGAGCAACTTGCGACTGGCCGCGACCATGGGTTTCGCGGACGCGTTGGGGCGCTAACGCGAAGAGGGCCCCCGGTCACCCGGGGGCCCTCTTCGTACCCAGTGAACTGGGACGGATCAGATCACGGATCGATCACGATGGTGCAGGTCAGCGTCTGCGGCTCCAGATCATCGAACCGCAGGTCGAGGAGATCGCCGTTTTCGTCGGTCGGAACCGGGCCAGCGCCGCAATCGACCGTGGAGGCCGTGCCCCCGTCGATGTGGCTGTCAACGGACACCGACACGTTGGTCAGCGGGATGTTGACGAACTCCAACGCGGTGGCGTCGGCGCAGGTCGTGCCCTCAACCACCGTGTAGGTCTTCTCGGCGTCCTCGCTGTGGTACCCGGCGGGTACCGACTCGGTGACCGTGTAGTCGCCGTCGAGGAACGACACCGGCACGTCAGCGACGCAGGCGAAGCCGTCGGCATCGGTGGTGACGACGGTGTCGGTCCCGTTGGTGGCGTTGACCACCGTGAAGTCCACAAGAGCGTGGTTGATGACGCCGTCCGTCTCCGTGGCAGCAGCGTGCTTGGCCGTCTTGTGGATCAGCAGAGCGCCCCGCTCGACCACGTTGTGGAAGGTGCAGGTGACATTGTCACCCGCGCCCAGCGTGATGTCATCGGCGGTGTCACTGTTGTCGCAGTCCTGCGACTCCAGATCCCAGCCCTCCGGTACCGTCTCGGCCACGTCGTAGCCGCCGGGGAGGAGGTTGGTGAAGTCCTGTGCCACGCCACTGTTGGCGATCAGCGAGAAGGCCGCAGGCGTCAGCGTCCCCGACGTGAAGTCGAAGGTGCCGTCACGCTCAGCCGTCTTAAGGACGTGCAGGCTGGCCCGTGCGACGTTGGTGAAGGTGCAGGTGACCGTCTCCCCGATCCCCAGATCGATGGCGTCAGGTTCGCTGCCGTCATCGCAGGTGGCCGTGTCGAGATCCCAACCCGCCGGAACCGTCGCCTCGGTGGCGACGTAGGTGCCGGCGAGAAGGCCTGGCGTGGTGTTCGAGCCACCGCCGACCAGGTCGAACGCCTCGTCGGTGTCGGGGCCGGTCAGGGTGAAGCCGAACTTGGTGGTGGTATCACTCGCCGGGTCCGTCACCTTCTCGATGATGATCTCGCCGCAGTTGTCGAGATCGATCGACTGCGGGGCGATGAAGTCCTTGACCGCGGAGTTAAACGCATCCGAGGCCCGTGACTTCACGTACGCCGAGGAGAACGGCGCGCACTCGCCGTCGGGGATGATGCCCAACCCGGTCAGGTTGATGGAAGCTTCACCGAAGGTGAACGCCGGAGCATTCGCCGGAGACGGCCCCTCGGCCAGCGGGTTGGCCAGTGCCACCCGGTTGACCTCGGTCTCACCGTTGGCGGCGCCGATCGCGGTCGGAGCGCTCCAGTCACTGCCGGTCCAGGTACGGAACGTCAGCGTGGGTCGCTGTGACCCACCCTGGAAGTCGTAGCCGATGAGCAGATCGTCCACTGTCCGGTTGAGCACCTTGGGACCCGGAGTCGTCAGGTCGGGCTGCGCTGCCTGGTTGACCTCGATGTCGAGGTTGACGGTGCCCGAGGTGGTGACCCGGGTGACACCCAGGTACATCATCACATCGCCGTTGGCCAGGGTCTCCGATGTGATGTAGGAGTTGCCCAGGTCGGCCTTCTGGCCGGGGATGGACCCCAGGCCGACCGTGACGTTGACGTCGCTCGTCTTGGTGCCGTTGCCGAACGAGTTGTCGGTCTGACCCGACAGCAGGTCCACCCCTTTCGAGAATGCGGCCGTCTGCGCGGCGTTGAGCGCCGCCCAGTCGGTATTCCCCGCGGTGTTGACGACGAAGTTTCCGTCGTTACCTTCGAAGGTGCTCCCGGGCAGGTTAGCCGAGGCAGTGGATCCGGCTACGACGCCGGATGCCGCGAGGACGAGTGCTGCCGCGCGCAACCCCCGCCGCTTGTGCTTGCTGTGCAATGTGTTCTCCCTGTTGTCAAGGACGACCGTCTCTCGACGACCAGAAAAGAACACCGCCTAGTCAAGGGACCGCCCGTCCGCCCGGGGCGCACAGTACCCCATTTGGGGGGCAAAGCAATCGCGGCGTCCGAAACGACGCCGAGGACATCCCATCCGCCTTCAGTGGTACTACGGCACCAGCGTCGCCCCACCCACCGACCCCAGCCTGCTCTACGAGACCCGCCACGCCCTCGACGAGTACGGCGTGCTGTGGCCCGACGAGATCGAGCACACCGTCGCCCTGCTGCTGGTCGGCGACAACCTCAACCACGGCCGGATCCACGCCGCCCTGGCCCTGGCGATCGACCGGTTTCACGCATCTGGAGAACGACGAGCAGGAACGGTTCGTCGATGCACTCCAACGCTTCGTGCGCACATACGTGTTTCTGTCGCAGGTGGTGTCGTTCACCGACGCCAGGCTGCAGCGGCGGGACTACCTGTACTTCAAGGCGCTCGCGGCGTTCACGAAGGTCAGCGGTGACGACGTCGCCGTCGATGCCGGGTCGTTGGTTGAGTTGACCCACCCCGACCTTGGCCCCGGTCGGATGGTTGACGACATCCTCGCCTACGTCGACAGCATCGAGGCGCCAACCGGATTGGTGGGTTGGTCCAGCGGTGCCTACCTGGCGTTCACCCTGGCGGCGAGGCAACCCGACGCGGTGGACGCGGTGGACGCAATTTGAGCCTGGGGTACTAAGCCTGATGGACGAGCAGGAGCAAGCGGCTTTCGGCGACGCCGGCGCCCGCATGGCCGAGCTGGCCGCCGAAGGCAGGTTGACGGCAGCGGCTCGCCGACTACGAGAGTCGGCAGCAGTCGGCTGCTGCGATGAGTTTGTCGCGACACGCTCGCCGGAGCCTTGGCGCGCGTCTTCGCTGGGTGCGCTGTAAGGAGACCGACATGACCGTCGATCGATGGCTCACGGCCTCCCACAACCGACAATTGGCTGGAGAGCGTGTTCCGGAGGGTTGCAATCCGCGGGGCCGCGGGGGTAGTCCCCCTCCACGCACTGCCGTCGGCGGGTTTGGCTTAGATGCGCACTCATCGCCGACCGGCGAGGACCTTGTAGAACGGCGGCGCGGTCGGCGGCGATTCCTGACGGGGCCTAACTGGGGGCCTAACTCCACGAACGCCGGCGGATCACAGCGGACCTTGGCGGAGCAACGCTGCTTGTAGGCGGCCATGCGCGGCCGCCAGCGAGCGTCGGCGAACGGCATGGATGGCGTTCACACCGTGGAGGTCGTGGGTTCGAGTCCCGCATCGCGCACCAGATCTGAGCCCGGTTCGGCTCATCGGACCCGTCAGGGCTTGGCGATCGGCGTCCCTTGGAAGTGCACGAACTGCCAGCGCTCGTCCCGCCGGACGAGCACGCGGGTCCACCGACGCTGCCCATCCATCCTGCCGTATTGATCCGTTCCCTTGGCGGTGGAACGACCCGTCACGATCGCCGAATCGCCGTAGACGCGCACCTTGATCTCGTCCGGCACCAGCGACTCGAAATCCACGCGCCGAGCCTCGCGGTTCTCGAGGTACTGCGCCCGATCCTCGACCACGCCGCTCGGGCGGTTGTGGACGTAGTCCTCGTGCAGAACTCGCTCGAGGACGGCGACATCCGCCGTGACGACGGCCTCGTTGAGGTCCTTGACGAGCTGCGTCAGCTCGCGCTCGTCGCTGGCCGGATCACCGACTGGCTGAGTCATCGCCGTCTCCTTGTGCCTTGCGGCGTATGGGTTGGAAACCGTTGGAATCTCAACGCACGAGGGAGCCCTCCGGGCTGAGCGCAGGGACGTCACGGTCGGGTCATCGCGATGTTAGGCAGGTGTGACGAGTTGCGGGCTCCGACGATCGTCGTCCAACTGGACGAACGCGGTGGCCATGATGAGGACGTGACGCGACGACCGATACCACCCTTGCGTGCCGGATGGGTCATCGTCGACGGGCGGCCCCTGTACCACCGCTCCTGTCTGGACGCCGGGCCCGGCGCTGGTGCCGTCGTGCACGTCCACGGCTTCGGCATCTCCGGCACGTACCTCGAACCGACCGCGGCGCGCCTCGCTTCCCGGTACCGCACGTTCGTGCCCGACCTGCCGGGGATGGGTCGGAGCATGCGACCGGACCACTCGCTCGATCTCCCCGAGCTGGCCGCCGCGCTCGTGTCGTACTGCGACGCCGTGGGGATCGAGCGGGCGGCGTTCGTCGGCAACTCGCTCGGTTGTCCGCTCATCATCGAGTTGGCATCGACGTTCCCCGAGCGCGTCGAGCGGGCCGTCCTGGTCTCACCGGCCGGGGGACCGAACAATCGCCCACTTCCGCGGGCGGTTCGACAGATGCTCGTCGACGGGTTCCGCGAGCCGCTCTCGTTGGTCGCGATCGCAGCTCGCGACTACCTGCGCTTCGGTCTGCTGCGCAGCCTTTCACTGTTCCAGGCGATGATCCGGTACCCGACGCTCGAGCGGCTCCCACGCCTGACCGTCCCGACGCTGGTGGTCGCCGGAGATCGCGACCCCCTCGTGCGGCTCGACCGCGTGCACGTGCTCGCCCCGCTGCCGCACGTCGACGCCGTCCGGGTCCCGGGGGCGCACGCTTTGAACTACAGCTCGCCCGAACTGATGGCCGAGCTCATCGACGCCCACCTCGCCGGGCAGCCGTTGACGTCGTCGAGCGGTCCCCTGCGTGTGGTGACGACCCTCGAGGTGCGGCCCGAGGGGTCCCTGCCACGCCCACGCTGATGGCGACCGGCGACGTCAGGTCGGGGCCGCCCAGGTGGTCGGCACGTCGCCGCCGCCCTCGGGCGTCAGCCGGCCGCCGATCTCGACGACCCTCGGGACTGGGGAGATCGGGCCGGCAACGAGCGCTCGACCGAGGCGGAAGGCGAGCGCACGTCGCAGGAGCGGGCTCGGCACGTGCGAGAAGAGCGAGGCGAGCTCGTCGATGTCGGTGCCACCGTTCATTCGCATCAGGACGAGGTTGTCGCACTGCGAGACGACGTTCGGGTGGACCTTGCTCGGACGCTGCGTGGCCACCAAGAGGTGCAGTCCGAACTTGCGTCCCTCGCCGGCGATGAGCACGCCGAGGTCGGCGGCAGCCTGCTGCATCGGGTCGTCCGTCGCGGCCGGGAAGACGTTGTGCGCCTCGTCGATCGCCAGGAGCACCGGACGTCGTTCCCCCCGGCGGGCCCAACGACGCGCGAGGACGGCCAACGCGACGATCGATCGCTCCTTCGGGTCGGGCAAGCTGCCCAGGTCGAGCACGACGCAGCGAGCGTCGGAGACATCGACCGAGGCGATGGAGGTCTCGCCGGGTTGGCGCCACAGCGACCACGACGCGAGCTGGAGGTTCTCGATGCGGGTCGCCAGGTCGGCGGTCGCTGGATCACGAGTGGCTGCGGCAGCGACGTCGGCGATCGAGTAGCTCGCCCCGAGGGCGCCGGTGAGCCGGCGCAGCGAGGCGTACCCGTCGAGGTCGTCGATCGGGTCGAGCCGGAGCAGCCGGGCCTGCACCTCGAGCGGGACATCGCTGAAGTCGGCACACAGCGTGTACGCCGCGTCCAACCCGCGGGCGCGAGCGACGGCCACCCCGGGAGCGACCGTCCGGTAGCGCTCGGCATCGGCGGAGACGTCGTCCTGGTGCTGCAACGCCCCGAGGTGCACGTGGTCGGAGTTCGGGTCGAGCACGACGATCGGCAAGGTGGTGGCGGCGAGCAACCGCTCGAAGAGGACTCCCGTCGTATACGTCTTGCCCGAACCCGACTGGCCGCACATGAACGTGTGCCGGGCGAACCCGGTCGCACGCAGGCGTGCCGGCGCGTCGGTCCCCGCCACCGTCCCGATGTCGACGGTGGTCCCAGCCCCGTCGAGCGCGTCGATGATGGTCGACAGCTCGGCGGGCGCGGCGGCCCGGATGGGTCGCTCGCCGAACGGCGTGGTCTCGGAGAGCGCTGTGAAGCCGGACGCGTCCGTGCGCCCGAGCACGACCCCCGTGCCGGACAGCGAATGGAACATCGGCCGCACCGTGGCGGCCGTCGCCCCCGGCACGAGGCCGGAGACGTCGACATCGATCGTCAACGCTTCCCGCTCAACGACGCGCAGATCCCGTACCTGCACGACCAGCTGCGCATCGTCGGGGAGGTCGACGATCGCCATGCCGCCGACCTCGACCCCCAGCTTGACCGGGCCGGCGAAGCCGACGTCGTGGCCATTCGAGGAGTAGGCGATTGGCGTGATGGCGAACCGCTCGCCGAGCAACTGGCGTTGCTGGCTCGACTCGCCATGGCTCATGCGCGGGAAGCGTACGAGGTGGTCGAGGTCGAGTCGGCCGGTCCGGTCGCCGCGCTTCCCGACCATCTCGCCGGCGCCAACTACCGTGCACCGGATCGTGAGCTCCGCTGGGCGCGCCGCCGGAGCGGCAACAGATGATGCCGATCTCGAGTCGACCGAGCGCGGGCGGATCCTTCGGGAAGCGACGGCGACGGTGCTCTATGTCTCGGTCGTGCTGCTGGCCACCCTGGCTGCGCTCCCGGCCGGGCGGGAGGCCGGGACGATCCAGGGTCCCGCTGGCCTCGAGCTCGTGGCCATCGTGTGGGGGACCACCATCGGTCTGGCCGCGGCCCACTGGTTCGCCTTCCACGTCGCCACACGTGGGTTCTTCGGTGGACAACTGCGCGGACAGGACCTGAAGGAGGCGATGGCCCAACTGGCCGGCGCCGGGTCGGTTGCTGCGGCCGCAACCGTGCCGGTCCTGATCTTCCCGCCCGTCCTCGGTCAGCGGGTGGTGCCCTTCGTCCTGGCGTTGATCATCGGCATTGTCGGCTACCTCGCCGAACGAGCCAACCATCGAACGCGCTTGGTGTCGGCAGCCTTCGGCCTGCTCATCCTGTTGATCGCGCTGATCGTCGCCACGTTCAAGTCGATCCTCTCGGGGCCGGCTGCTGCGATGAGTTTGTCGCGACACACTCGCCGGAGACTTGGCGCGCGTCTTCGCTTGGTGCGCTGTAAGGAGACCGACATGACCGTCGATCGATGGCTCACGGCCTCCCACAACCGACAATTGGCTGGAGAGCGTGTTCCGGAGGGTTGCAATCCGCGCGGCCCCGGGGGTAGTCCCCCTCCAGGCACTGCCGTCGGCGGGTTTGGCTTAGATGCGCACTCATCGCCGACCGGCGAGGACCTTGTCGAACGGCGGCGCGGTCGGCGGCGATTCCTGACGGGGCCTAACTGGGGGCCTAACTCCACGAACGCCGGCGGATCACAGCGGACGTTGGTGGAGCAACGCTGCTGGTAGGCGGCCATCCGCGGCCGCCAGCGAGCGTCGGCGAACGGCATGGATGGCGTTCACACCGTGGAGGTCGTGGGTTCGAGTCCCGCATCGCCCACCAGGTCGGAGCCCGGTTCGGCCTCATCTGACCCGTCAGGGCTTGGCGATCGGCGTCCCTTGGAAGTGCACGAACTGCCAGCGCTCGTCCCGCCGGACGAGCACGCGGGTCCACCGACGCTGCCCATCCATCCTGCCGTATTGATCCGTTCCCTTGGCGGTGGAACGACCCGTCACGATCGCCGAATCGCCGTAGACGCGCACCTTGATCTCGTCCGGCACCAGCGACTCGAAATCCACCCGCCGAGCCTCGCGGTTCTCGAGGTACTGCGCCCGATCCTCGACCACGCCGCTCGGGCGGTTGTGGACGTAGTCCTCGTGCAGAACTCGCTCGAGGACGGCGACATCCGCCGTGACGACGGCCTCATTGAGGTCCTTGACGAGCTGCGTCAGCTCGCGCTCGTCGCTGGCCGGATCACCGACTGGCTGAGTCATCGCCGTCTCCTTGTGCCTTGCGGCGTATGGGTTGGAAACCGTTGGAGTCTCAACGCACGAGGGAGCCCTCCGGGCTGAGCGCAGGGACGTCACGGTCGGGTCGATCGTGATGTTAGGCAGGTGTGACGAGTGGCGGGCTCCGACGGTCGTCGTCCAACCGGACGAACGCAGTGGCCATGATGAGGACGTGACGCGACGACCGATACCACCCTTGCGTGCCGGATGGGTCATCGTCGACGGGCGGCCCCTGTACCACCGCTCCTGTCTGGACGCCGGGCCCGGCGCTGGTGCCGTCGTGCACGTCCACGGCTTCGGCATCTCCGGCACGTACCTCGAACCGACCGCGGCGCGCCTCGCTTCCCGTTACCGCACGTTCGTGCCCGACCTGCCGGGGATGGGGCGGAGCATGCGACCGGACCACTCGCTCGATCTCCCCGAGCTGGCCGCCGCGCTCGTGTCGTACTGCGACGCCGTGGGGATCGAGCGGGCGGCGTTCGTCGGCAACTCGCTCGGTTGTCCGCTCATCATCGAGTTGGCATCGACGTTCCCCGAGCGCGTCGAGCGGGCCGTCCTGGTCTCACCGGCCGGGGGACCGAACAACCGCCCACTTCCGCGGGCGGTTCGACAGATGCTCGTCGACGGGTTCCGCGAGCCGCTCTCGCTGGTCGCGATCGCCGCTCGCGACTACCTGCGCTTCGGTCTGCTGCGCAGCCTTTCGCTGTTCCAGGCGATGACCCGGTACCCGACGCTGGAGCGGCTCCCACGCCTGGCCGTTCCGACGCTGGTGGTCGCCGGAGATCGCGACCCCCTCGTGCGGCTCGACCGGGTGCACGTGCTCGCCCCGCTGCCGCACGTCGACGCCGTCCGGGTCCCGGGGGCGCACGCCTTGAACTACAGCGCGCCCGAACTGATGGCCGAGCTCATCGACGCCCACCTCGCCGGGCAGCCGTTGACGTCGTCGAGCGGTCCCCTGCGTGCGGTGACGACCCTCGAGGTGCGGCCCGAGGGGCCCCTGCCACGCCCACGCTGAGGGCGACCGGCGACGTCAGGTCGGGGCCGCCCAGGTGGTCGGCACGTCGCCGCCGCCCTCGGGCGTCAGCCGGCCGCCGATCTCGACGACCCTCGGGACCGGGGAGATCGGGCCGGCAACGAGCGCCCGACCGAGGCGGAAGGCGAGCGCACGTCGCATGAGCGGGCTCGGCACGTGCGAGAAGAGCGAGGCGAGCTCGTCGATGTCGGTGCCACCGTTCATTCGCATCAGGACGAGGTTGTCGCACTGCGAGACGACGTTCGGGTGGACCTTGCTCGGACGCTGCGTGGCCACCAAGAGGTGCAGTCCGAACTTGCGCCCCTCGCCGGCGATGAGCACGCCGAGGTCGGCGGCGGCCTGCTGCATCGGGTCGTCCGTCGCGGCCGGGAAGACGTTGTGCGCCTCGTCGATCGCCAGGAGCACCGGACGTCGTTCCCCCCGGCGGGCCCAACGACGGGCGAGGACGGCCAACGCGACGATCGATCGCTCCTTCGGGTCGGGCAAGCTGCCCAGGTCGAGCACGACGCAGCGAGCGTCGGAGACATCGACCGAGGCGATGGAGGTCTCGCCGGGTTGGCGCCACAGCGACCACGACGCGAGCTGGAGGTTCTCGATGCGGGTCGCCAGGTCGGCGGTCGCTGGATCACGAGTGGCTGCGGCAGCGACGTCGGCGATCGAGTAGCTCGCCCCGAGGGCGCCGGTGAGCCGGCGCAGCGAGGCGTACCCGTCGAGGTCGTCGATCGGGTCGAGCCGGAGCAGCCGGGCCTGCACCTCGAGCGGGACATCGCTGAAGTCGGCACACAGCGTGTACGCCGCGTCCAACCCGCGGGCGCGAGCGACGGCCACCCCGGGAGCGACCTTCCGGTAGCGCTCGGCATTGGCGGAGACGTCGTCCTGGTGCTGCAACGCCCCGAGGTGCACGTGGTCGGAGTTCGGGTCGAGCACGACGATCGGCAAGGTGGTGGCGGCGAGCAACCGCTCGAAGAGGACTCCCGTCGTATACGTCTTGCCCGAACCCGATTGGCCGCACATGAACGTGTGCCGGGCGAACCCGGTCGCACGCAGGCGTGCCGGCGCGTCGGTCCCCGCCACCGTCCCGATGTCGACGGTGGTGCCATCCCCGTCGAGCGCGTCGATGATGCTCGACAGCTCGGCGGGCGCGGCGGCCCGGATGGGTCGCTCGCCGAACGGCGTGGTCTCGGAGAGCGCGGTGAAGCCGGACGCGTCCGTTCGCCCGAGCACGATCCCCGAGCCGGACAGCGAATGGAACATCGGCCGCACCGTGGCAGCCGTCGCCCCCGGCACGAGGCCGGAGACGTCGACGTCGATCGTCAACGCCTCCCGCTCGACGACGCGCAGATCCCGTACCTGCACGACCAGCTGCGCATCGTCGGGGAGGTCGACGATCGCCATGCCGCCGACCTCGACCCCCAGCTCGACCGGGCCGGCGAAGCCGACGTCGTGGCCATTCGAGGAGTAGGCGATTGGCGTGATGGCGAACCGCTCGCCGAGCAACTGGCGTTGCTGGCTCGACTCGCCATGGCTCATGGGCGGGAAGCGTACGAGGTGGTCGAGGTCGAGTCGGCCGGTCCGGTCGCCGCGCTTCCCGACCATCTCGCCGGCGCCAACTACCGTGCACCGGATCGTGAGCTCCGCTGGGCGCGCCGCCGGAGCGGCAACAGATGATGCCGATCTCGAGTCGACCGAGCGCGGGCGGATCCTTCGGGAAGCGACGGCGACGGTGCTCTACGTCTCGGTCGTGCTGCTGGCCACCCTGGCTGCGCTCCCGGCCGGGCGGGAGGCCGGGACGATCCAGGGTCCCGCTGGCCTCGAGCTCGTGGCCATCGTGTGGGGGACCACCATCGGTCTGGCGGCGGCCCACTGGTTCGCCTTCCACGTCGCCACACGTGGGTTCTTCGGTGGACGGCTGCGCGGACAGGACCTGAAGGAGGCGATGGCCCAACTGGCCGGCGCCGGGTCGGTTGCTGCCGCCGCAACCGTGCCGGTCCTGATCTTCCCGCCAGTCCTCGGTCAGCGGGTGGTGCCCTTCGTCCTGGCGTTGATCATCGGCATTGTCGGCTACCTCGCCGAGCGAGCCAACCATCGAACGCGCTTGGTGTCGGCAGCCTTCGGCCTGCTCATCCTGTTGATCGCGCTGATCGTCGCCACGTTCAAGTCGATCCTCTCGGGGCACTAGTCCTGCGGGCATCCAGCCTGGTACCTGCGGCTCCGCAACCGCAGGGGCTGGTCGAGCGCCGGCGGCGGCGCGAGAGTGGCGCCATGGCGACGAAATGGCCGGACCGTCGGCTCGTGGAGCTCTTCGACGTCGACGTTCCGATCGTCCAGGCGCCGATGGCCGGGGCGCAAGGCGCCGCCCTTGCAGCCGCGGTCAGCGAGGCCGGCGGTCTCGGGTCGCTGCCGTGCTCGCTCCTCGATGCCGAGGGGATGCGCGCCGAGCTCGCTGCGTTTCGGGAGATGACATCCCGGCCGGTCAACGTCAACTTCTTCTGTCACGACGACCACCCCGTCGACGGGAGGTCGGAGGCGGCGTGGCGCGAGGTGTTGGCGCCGTACTACACGGAGCTCGGCATCGCCGACGCAGACCAGTACGAGGTGGCGATCATCCCGTTCGACGAGGGCCGCTGCGACGTCGTCGAGGAGATGCGTCCGGAAGTGGTCAGCTTCCACTTCGGGCTGCCTCCGGATGATCTGCTCGACCGGGTGCGAGCGACCGGCGCCCGAGTGATCGCTTCGGCGACGACGGTGCCCGAGGCCGAGTGGCTGGCGGCGCACGGCTGCGACGCCGTCATCGCCCAGGGCGCTGAGGCGGGCGGGCACCGCGGCATGTTCTTGGGCTCGGCGGTCGAGCGCCAGGTCGGCACGATGGCGCTGGTTCCGCAGGTGGTCGACGCCGTCGGCGTGCCGGTGATCGCAGCCGGCGGCATCGCCGACAGCCGCGGGGTTGCTGCTGCCTTCGTGCTCGGTGCCAGTGGCGTCCAGATCGGCACCGGCTACCTGTTGTGCCCCGAGGCCACGATCAGCGCGCTGCACCGGGCGGCGCTGCGCAGCCCGGCGCCACTCGAGACCGCGATCACCAACGTCTTCACCGGTCGCCCTGCCCGCAGCATCGTGACCCGGCTGGTCGACGAGGTCGGCCCGCTGTCGGCGGCGGCGCCTGATTTCCCGCGGGCAGCCGGAGCGGTGCTCCCGCTCCGGGGGGTCGCCGAGCCGGACGGCGACACGGCGTTCACCGCGCTGTGGTCGGGACAGGCCGCGGGGCTCGCCGTCGAGCGATCGGCCGGCGAGCTCACCCGCCTCCTCGCCGCCGAAGCACTCGAACGCCTGACCTGACCGCCGGAGCGACGTTCCACCGATCGGCGGACACGCCGGTCGCCTCGGTCGGCCCTGGCCCGCGCTCCGGTGGAACGTCCCGTCGAAGCTCGGACCGTCGTCGCGGCCGGCTGCGCTCAAACCTGGATCGCCCGCTCTGCGTTCGGCGGTAGGAAGGGGCGAGTGGGCGGGCGGCGCAGCGATCTGGCACCAGAGCCGGCCCGTCGGTGACGAGGCGCAGTTGGGCGCTGTTCGCCGCGATGGGGGTCATCTGGGGTGTCCCGTACCTGTTCATCAAAGTCGCCGTCGAGCACGTGGCTCCGCCGGTGGTGGTGTTCGGCCGAACGGCGTTGGCCGCCCTTCCACTGCTGTGGTTCGCCCATCGGGCCGACGCCATCCGGCCGGCGTTGTCACGGTGGCGCCCGCTCCTGGCCTTCGCCGCCTTGGAGATGGCGATCCCCTGGTTCCTGCTCACCGACGCTGAGCGGCACCTCCCATCCGGCCTGACGGGCTGCTGATCGCCTGCGTGCCGATCGTCGGCGCCGTCGTCGCCTTCCTGCTCGGGGATCGTGACGCGCTGCGGCCGATCCGCCTGCTCGGCATCGGCCTCGGGCTCGGCGGCGTGGCCCTGCTGGTGTCGACCGAGCTCGGCGGGGAGGCGCCGTGGTGGAGCATCGTCGAGGTTCTCCTCGTCTGCGTCGGCTACGCCACCGCACCGTTCATCGCCACGCGCCGCCTGGCCGACGTGCCCGACGTCGGGGTGGTTGCCGTGTCGCTCGCCGCCGTCGCCGTCGTCTACACGCCGATCGCCTGGGTCACCCGTCCAGTTGACTCGCCACCGGTCGAAGCGTGGGCGGCCATCGCCGGCGCTGGCCGTGTTCTGCACGGCGATCGCCTTCGTGGTCTTCTTCCGCCTGCTCGCTGCCGTCGGCCCGGCCCGCGCCACGCTGATCACCTTCATCAACCCGGCCGTCGCCGTCGCCGTCGGAGCCGTCGTGCTCGGCGAGCAGGTGACGCTGGCCACGGCCGGTGGCTTCGTGTTGGTGATCAGCGGTTGCTGGTTCGCCACCCGACACGGGCCCGAGGTGATCCCCGACGCGGCCATGGTGCTCGAGACCCGGTCGACGGCCGAGCGTGCGGTCTAGAGGACCTCGTCCAGGACTCCCGGCCTGAGCGCCGCGCCAGCCTCCTAGTCGTGCTCGGGGCACGTCCGACGGGGTTCGCCGAACTCGCCCAGGTAGGTCGCCCACTCCGTCTCCGTCAGGTTGCGCCCGGCCAGCCGACATGCTGCCTCGGCCAACCGAGCCGGCTCCAGATCCAAGATCGCCACGCCCTCTCGCACGGTCATGGCGACGGCCAGCCCGTCGGGTCGAAGCCAGCCAGGGATGATCAGCGGGGTGTTGATCGGGATCGGATCGCCCAGTCGCGTGTGGCTGGCGACGTCGTAGATCGAGACCGTCTGGTCGTTCGAGGTGGCCAGCAGCACGTCGCCGTCGCGGCTGAACTGCAGGGAGTTGACATCGCCGCGCGCGCCGGGGAACTTGGCGATCGGTTCGAGCGTCTCGAGGTCGTACTCGGTGATGTCGCCGGCCTGGGCGGCGACGAGCACGCCGTTCGGGCTGACGCTGGTCGTGTGCGGGCCGATCAGCGGGCCGCCCGCGAGATCACCCGTCTCACCGTCGTACACGTTGGTCACGGAGCCTCGGTCATCGAACGTGTTGACCACGACGTGCTCGCCTCCGGCGGTCGCCGTGACCCCCTGCACGTTCCCCGGCACGCCGATCGCCGGGCCGATGCGCTCGCCCGCCGCGCCACCGGCTGGTCGAGCGTCGAAGGCCCAGATCTCGGCGCCGTCGTCGGCGGCGGGGTACCACACGTAGAGACGTGTGCCCGCCGCGGAGAGTCCGAACCCGAGGCCGTCGTCGCGCTCGGCGCTGAAGGCCGTTCGAGTCGTGACGTCGTACACGCCCTGCGTGCCATCGGCGAACAGGCCTGCCATCCGCCCGACGCCGGCCCAGCCTCCCTGGAACGTGTCGAGCGGATCGATCAGCATGTCGGCGTCAGGGTCCCAGACCGCGAGGTCGCTGAACTGCTCGCCCGTCACGGTGGACCCGTCTCGGCGCCCCACGATCAGCATCTCGCCTGATGGGTCGTAGCCGTCGAAGGCCACATGGTCCTGTGCCACGAGTCGCGTCGCGGGCCCGTAACCGTCGAGCCGCCACTGCGAGACGACCGGTGCGCCGGCGCCGAAGGCGATCAACGAGGTCCCGTCGGAGGTCGTCACGAGGTCACCGACGCTCCCGAGCTGCGGATCCAGTGTCACGCCCGTGCGCTGGCCGGTGGCGAGGTCGCGCTCTTCGATCACACCGAAGTGGTTGCCGCAGTAGAGCCGCTCGGCGGTCGGCGCCACGGCGAGCGACGGGCACGGCTCAGGGTGGATTCCCTCGCGCAGGTCGACCGTCCAGAGCTTCGCCGCAGTCGTGGTGTCGAAGACCACGATGGCCTCGTCCCCTGCGGCGACGAGCCGCCCGTCGCCCGTCGTGAGGACGTGGTTGTGCGACGACATGCGCGGGGCCTCGAGCGTGCCGGTCACCTGCACCGTGCCCGGTGCGAGAATCCGAACCGGACCAGCCATCGAACCGACGTACAGACGATCGTCGGCGGCGAAGGCTGCGGCCGCGGTGTCGCGAGTGATCGTCACACCATCGGGTCGAGGAAGCCCGGCGAGGGTGCCGAGCAACTCGCCGTCGGCGGTGCGGTAGAGGGCGAGGTCTCCGTCCGAGCCGCCGACGACTGCGACCAACGCTCCGTCGCTGCTGATGGCGACGTCACCGAGGCCGAACGGTGGGATCACCGGACCCAGCACGCGCGCGCCGGTGGCGATCTCGTAGACGGAGAGCGCTCCGCACCCGCGGTCGTCGGTCTCAGCCAGCACCGCCAGGTCGCCACACGCCCGTGGCGGTGAGGCCGTTGCGACGAACTGGGCGACGAAGCGCCCATCCGCACTGACCCGAAGGACGGAGTAGTTCCCCGCGTCGTCGTCGGCTGCGGCGAAGCGTGGCTCAAGCGTGCTGGTCTCCAGATCGAAGACCTGGAGGTCCCGTCCGTCGAGGGCGACGACGGCCGTCGAGGTCCCTGGGATGGCCGCCCCGTTGAGTGTGAACTCCGCTGGGAGGTAGTCGTAGCCGGTGAAGTTCCCCGCCGCAGTGATCGTGCCGAGCAACGCCGACCACGCCTCCGGACCCGGTTGGCGCCGGAACGCTTCGACGGCGAGGAGCGCGGCGACGCTCCTGTTCGTCGACCGCAGCGCCAGCGACCGATTGACCAACGTTTCCAGGAGCGCGTCCTGCTCGCTCGACTCCGCCCGCTGTCGCTCCTCGTTCGCCGCTCCGGCGGCCTCGTCCGCTTGACGCGCCGACTCGGCGGCGTCGAGCGCGGCGACATCCGCCGCGGTCTGCGCCCGCTGGGCCTCGTTGCGCTGCAACAGGGCGATCGCGCCGACGGCGAGAGCGACGATGGCGAACACCGACGACACCCCGGCGAGCACCCGGAGCCGTCGACTCCGGCGGCGAGCATCGGTGTCCTCGCGGTCCCGGAGCCGGCGTCCTGCCCCGACAAACTCGGCCTCATCGGCGGAAAGGCCGGCGCGCGCCGCCAGCTCGACGGCAGCATCGAGTCGCAGCCCGCGGTAGAGGTCACCCTCGGTGCGCCCGCCCGCGATCCATCGCTGCGCCGCCCAGCGCACCTCCTGGCGGGCGAGGAGATCGGTGCGTTCGGCGGCGATCCAGCCGGCGAGTCGAGGCCAGGCGCGCATCACCGCTTCGTGCACGACCGTGATCCGATCTCCGTCGACGACGAGCAGACGCGAATCGGCGAGCGCCGACACGACGTCCGGGCCCTGTTCGGGATCCACCTCGGCGACCTCACGCCGTGTGGCCCAACGACGAACGTCCTCGCCGTCGGTGCGCAGCTCGATCATCCGCAGCAGGATCTGCCGGGCGACGAGCTGAGCGTCCTCGTCGAGCGCGTCGAGCGCCCGGTCGGCGGTCGCCGCGATCGCCGACCGAACACCGCCGGAGTCGCGGTAGCCGGCCACCGTGATCACACGGCCATCTCGACGGAGCCACGCCTCCCGCAACGCGTGCCCGAGCAGTGGCAGTGAGCCTGGACCATCACCCAGCTCGACGGCGATCAGCTCGGCCAGCCCGTCCTCGACGAGCAGACCGCACGCCACCGCCGGCTGGCCGACGGCACGCAACAGGTCGTGCTCGGAAAGGGGGCCGAGCAGTATCTGGCTGGACCCGAGCCGCCGGGCGAGCTCGTCGTAGATGCCGAACTCGCCGTAGAGATCGGCCCGCACCGTGACGATCAACGGGCCGGGGTGGGCGAGGATGCGATCGACGAACGCCGCCCGGTTCGCCGGATCGGGGCACAGCGTGACCAGCTCCTCCAGCTGGTCGACGATGAGCACGGAATCCGCTCGCGCGGGACGACGGCATTCTGCAACGCCCGCTCCGGGTCCTCGCCCGGGCGCACGACGACCACGTCGGTGAATTGCGGTGCCAGCCCCGCCAAGGCCACAGAGGTCTTGCCGCTGCCAGATGCACCCACGATCGCGACGAACTGATCGGCGCGCAGCAACTCTGCGCATCGGGCGACGACCTCCTCTCGACCAAAGAACAAGTCGGCGTCGTCGCTCCGGAACGGAGCCAGGCCCGGGTACGGGCTGCGCTGCGGGTCGGGCGGTGCGGTCACACCGTCGGCGACGACCGCGACGAGCTCGTCGGTGGTGTCGAGTCCGCGCAGTGCATGCGGGCCGAGTGCGCGCAACTCCACGCCCGGTGGCGGCGCGGCACGGACCACCGTGGCGGTCGATGCCGAGAGGAGGATCTCCCCGGCGCGGGCGAACTCGCGGACCCGGGCGGCTCGGTTGACGGTCGGTCCGAGAACGTCGCCGTCGAGCTCGATCAGCTCGCCGGTCGACAGTCCGGTGCGCACTCGCAGCGCCAAGGAACGCTCTGCCAGCTCTCGCTGCAGCGCAATCGCGGCGCGCACCGCATCGATCGCGTTGGCGAACGAAGACATGGTCGCGTCACCCTCGACCGTCGCCCCGATGCGCCGCCCGCCCAGGTCCTCGACACTGCGGTCGATGACCAGCTGCATCTCGGCCAAGAGGGCCGGGACACGCTCCGGAGCCCGCTCCCACAGCGCTGATGAGCCCACGATGTCGGTGAGCAGCACCGTGCCGACCCCCGTCGGGGTGCGGTCGTCCCAGCCGGCCCGTAGTCGCTCAACGAATTCACCCGGCGTGGCGGGACGACGGGCCGGATCGATGGCCAGTCCGGCGCGGAGGGCGGCCTCGAGCGAACCGGCGACGCGCGTCGAGATGCCATCCCAGACGGGCAGCGCGCCGCCGGGCGGCGACCCCGTGAGCAGGGAGAAGGTGGTCGACGCGAGGCTGAAGATGTCGCTCGCCCGATCTGCCGGCGCGCCGCCGGCGACCTCAGGAGCCCGAAACCCAGTCGTGCCTCCACGCGGTGGGGAGGCCGTCATCGGTGCCGACGACGACCCGAGGTCGACGAGGACGACCTGACCGTCGCGGTCGACGATGAGATTGGCCGGCTTGACGTCGCCGTGGACGATCCCGTGCTGGTGCAGCATCGTCAACGCCTCCGCCACCTGGGCGACCCATCGCAGAACACTCGACACCGGGAGGCCGGGCCGGCCTTCGTCGCTGAGCAGCCGGGCGAGGTCGATGCCCTCCACCCAGTCGAGCACCAGCACGTGGCGGCCGTCGTCGAAGAGGTCGACTCGTGCGTGGGCAAGTCCGCGGTGGGGCGGCAGAGACAGCAGCGCGCGTGCCTCCTTCAGCAACTCCTCCGACGCGCCCGCGGACGGAACGATGCGCACCTTCAGCGCGACGAGCCGATCGTGGCGTGTGTCGACGGCCTTGAACACGGTGGCCTCACCGCCGCGTCCGATGACCTCAAGCGGCTCGTAGCGCTCGGCGACGCGCGCCCTACTCACCGCGTACCCTGAGGTCGGCGAGCGTGACGACGCCAGCGTCCAGCGCGGCGTTGGCGAGGCGAGAACGTCGACGTGCGGCTCCGTCGATGCCGAACTTGGCCGAGAGGTTGCCGAGGTGCAGCTTGATGGCGTTCTCCGAGACCGTCAGATCAGCCGCGATCTCGCGCACGGTGGCCGGCTCGGTGAAGACGTCGCCGCTGGCCAGCGGTCGGCACAGCGCGACCAAGACGTCGTGCTCGCGGGCCGTCACCGGCGGCCGCTCGACGACTGCGTCGGTAGGGGTCCCGCTGGTGGTCACCTGCCCACAGAACGTCAGCCGAGCCCGACCGAGCCGTACCTCGTCCGCCGCTCGCAGCGGGCGCATCGACGTCAGTTGCTGACCGTTCACCGCGGTGCCGTTGCGTGAACCGCAGTCCTCGATGAACCACCGGCCGTTGAGGCGGTGGAGGAGCGCATGGACGCGCGACACCGACGAGTCGCCGATCACGACGTCGTTCTCGGGTGCGCTGCCGACGGTCAGGCGCTCACCGTCGAGGAGCAGTGCCCGCCGCTCCCGTCCGTCCCACCAGTCGAAGTAGGCGCCCACGCCCGACCCCTTCCTGTCCCGCTACATCGTGACGCGTCGTCACCAGCCGCGCACTGTCCGATCGGCCAGGTGGACCTGGCGGCTCGTGTGGTGGGGCTGACCGGCGGGCCATGGGGCGCGGCGGAGGACCGGGCGCATCGTGAACCGAGTGTCGGACTCGGAGGGAACCATGACGAACCAACCTCACAAACGGATCATCATCGGCTGCGCGCTCGCCGCAACGGCGCTCGCAGCCTGCGGATCGGACGACCCGACGTCGGCGCCGGCGTCGAACGCTCCGGTGGCGGAAGCGACGACGGCATCGGCGGTGGTGACCACCGAGCGTGCATCGACCTCGTCGCGGGCGACCATCGACGCCGAGGATCCCATCTCGTCCGCGAGCACCTGGAGTGAGGAGGTCTCGGCCGCCTGCGACGAGTTCATCGCCGGGCTGGGTTCGCTGCCGCGAGCACGACGGCACGGCCGGAGGGATCGCCGCCTTCATCGACGACTTCCGAGCGATGGCCGCAGGAGTGCCGCGCGTGCAGGACCTCGAGGCACCGGCGGGCAAGGAGGCGGCGATCGCCCAGCTCGATGCGGTCACCGCGGAGGCCGACGGGTGGTTGGCGTCAGCCGCCGAGGCCGCCGCAGCCGGCGACACCGCGATGGCCAGCGATGCACTCGACCGAGCGTTCAGCGGATATGGCCTCGTCGGCGGCACCCTGGCCGTCGCTGGCGCGCGCTGTGGCGATGCCGAGCCTGAGCGGGCGGCCGCGGCAGCCGTCAACACCCCCGTGCCGTTCGGTCCGTGGCAGATCGCTTCCGGCTTCGACGCGATCTGGGTGAGCGAGATGCACGGCGGTCGGATCGTCCGCCTCGACCCGGAGTCGGGCGCCGTCACCGCCACCGTCGACGTCGGCGAGCAGCCGTTCAAGCTGCAACCGGCCGATGGTCGGATCTGGGCCCGCCTGGAATCTCGATACGTCGCCATCGACCCGGAGACGGATGTCATCGTCGCCGAGCTGACCAAATCGGACGTCGGACCCGAGGCCAATCGCAGCTGGGCGGTGGACGGCGCGCTGTGGATCTGCGACGGGCGGCGGCTGCATCGCTACGACCCGGCGACCGTCGCGCCAGTCGCCGTCGTGGAGCTGACCATCGACTGCGGGCAGGTCTACGGCACCGACGAGCTCGTGGTGGCGTGGAGCTACAACGAGGACGACGGTGAGTCGGGCAACTCGGCGGCGGCGTTCATCGACCCCGTCACGAACGAGGTGCAGGCGACCATCGACCTGCCCGTCGACGTCGGCGTCCCGGCCGTCCTGGAGGATGACGTGTTCTTCCCCGGCTGGGGTGGCTCGACGGCTGTCGTCGTGGATCGTGCAGGGTGGACCGTCACCGACACCCCTGACCTCGGCCGTTCGACCGCCGGCAGCTTGGTCGTCACCGACGGCCAGCGGATCTTCGTTCCGACGGACTGCTGCCCGAAGGACGTGCTCGTCGTCGACGCCGCCACCTTCGAGGTCGTCGCAACCATCGAGCCGCTCGGGAACAACGCACTCGCCCTGGTCGACGGGACGCTCTGGACGGCTGACAGCGACTTCGGCCTCGTCCAACGCTTCGACCGCGCTGCCGAGCCGGCTTGATGGGTGTGGGATGAGCGGTGAGCGGTCGACGACCGCTCACCGCTCATCGCTCGGTCGGCGCTGTCGATCAGCCCGAGCGCTGGTGAACTCCCAACGGCCCAGTGCGGACATCACCCCGCAGCGGGTGAGACCGGCTGACGCTCAGCGGCGACCGGCTCAACCTCGACGCAGGTCGCGCAGGTTGGCGACGAGCACCGCGGCGGCGACAACGCCGAGCAGGATGCCGACGACGACCCGCCACTGCTCGACGACACCTCCCACGACGGCGAGCGTGATGCTGCCGGCGATGAGCACCAGGACGAGCGACACGAGGAACGACGCAAAGCGGCGCCGGGCCAGTGCCTCGACGGCGAGGAAGAAGACGGCGAAGGCGGCGGCGCCGACGATCAGGCCGACGTTGGGAGCGATGATCAGCACCGCTGCCGCTACGAACAGGAGCGGCGCGCTCACGGTCGACCAGATCCGCAGGAACCGGGTGCGCGGGTCCTTGGCCTGCGCCGACGGGACCACCTTGTGGCGGAGGTGGGCCTGCGCCGGCTCGGGGTCGAGCGGGCGGGCCAACGCTTCGAGGTGGGCCGCCCGTTCGGCCACCAGGGTCGCTCGCTCGCGAGCGAGCTGATTCAAGGTCAGTTCGGCGGCGTCGATCTCGATTCGCCGGGTCGCCGCCACCTGGGCGAGGTCGGGCCGAGCGCGCAAGGTCGCCGCCGACGCCACCTGGGCGCGCACCTCGGCACGGCGTCGGACGACCTCGGCGTCGAGCTCGTCGATCGCCTGGCCGATCTCGTCGACACGCGACTGCAGGTAGGCCGATGCCTCGGCCGCCGTCGCTGGGATCTTCTGCAGCCCGGCCCAGCCCAACGGGTCGAACCACGACTGGCGCACGGCCCCGCCGCGCTCGTAGCGCGGTCCGGCCGGGGCGCGTTCACCACCGAAGCGGTCCCGGGTGTCGAGGCCCCACAGGCCGCGGTACGCGACGACCCACGGTGTGGACTCGTCGATCAGGACGGGCGTCCACGGGCTGGTGCCCTCCGATCCGATGGCCTGGCCGTCACCACGGGTGTAGTCGACGAACGGGATGCCGACGCCCCGGGCGATCTCGCCCCTGGACCACGGGGCGAGGACCCGAGCGACGGCCTGGAGGACGCGCAGCACGCCGCGCAACGACGTCGGTGGTTGCACCGCCGTGACGTACTCGCCGGCGACGAACGCGCCGGAGTGGGATCCGGCGCCGGCGAACACGACCGGGTGATCCCCGACGCGCATCAGCTCCGGATCGTCCCACCGTCGCCGGAGGTCGTCGCCGACCTCGTCGTGGGCCGAGAAGGCCACCCACGCCGGTCGGCACTCGCCGCCGGCTTCGGCGGCGAGGTAGATCGTGACCTGTTCCCAGTCGGCCTCGTGGTCGTTGGCGCCACCGAAGCTCGAACGCCAGTCGTTCATGGCGTAGAAGAACCAGTACTGGAGCACGACGTAGCCGCCGTCGCGCAAGACGCGGCCGTAGTAGGGGTGGACGGTCGGGTCGAGCCGCTGGCGGGAGAGCTGCTCGGCGGCGCCGACCACTCCGCCGGGAACGGTCCCGCGCAACAGCAGGCTGACCCTGAACAACGCGTCGAGCAGCCTGGACAGCAGGCCGACGTGGGCGAACCGGCTCCCGGACTGGAACCGCGGTCGGTCGGGGCGCCGCCGCCACGTCCGAGATGCCCGACGGCCGAGCGGTCGATCGACGAACCGGAGCGACAGGTCGGCGCCGCGCCGCGCCACGGCCTCGTCGGCGAGACGGTCGATCGTCAGCTCGCCGACCGGCACGACGCACCGTGCCGATCGGTCGGGATCGAGCTCCCACAGGGAGCAGGTCGCGACGTACGGCTCGACGGCGGTCGGGAAGAACAGTTCGCCCTCGGTGAAACGCACGACCGGCTCGAAGGATCGCAGCAGGGCCAGGTCGGCGTCGGAGGTGGGATCGGCGATCACAGGTAGCGCTTCCGGACGAGCCAGCGATAGCAGAACCACCCCCAGATCGGCGGCAGGTAGAAGGTCCCGAAGCGGTACGCCAGCGCGGCGGCGAACGCCGTCTCGGACGTCATCCCGACGGTGGTCAGCCCGAGCGTCAAGCCGGCCTCGGTGACGCCGATGCCTCCGGGGATCGGCATCAGGCCGGCGAACAGCGAGACCAGGGTGTTGATGACGATCAGCTGGCTCAACGAGACGTCCTCGCCGAACCCTCGCACGCACGCGCCGAGCGCCACCGCAAAGAGCACCTGGTTGGCGAGGTTGCCCACCACGAGCTGGACGACCTTCGTCGGCGAGCGCAGCACGCCGAGCGCCGCCGCGGCGGGGCGCAGGGCGCCGACCACTCGTCGACGAACGGCGGGGATGGCGAGGGAGACGACGGCGGCGACGACGATGACCGCGATCACGATGAGCGAGATGGTGATCAACCCGCTCAGGGTCTCAGGGTCGAGGTCCACCTCGAAGTCGACGTCGGCGACGAACAGCAGGGTGACGAGCAGGACGATCTGCACGGCGAACCCCGCCACGGAGTCGATCACCCCGGCCGACATCGCCGCCACCGGCCGTACGCCGAAGCGCTGAAAGAACCTGACGTTCGTGGCGACCCGTGCCGCCGTGCTCGGGATGGCCAGGTTGACGTACGTGATCGCGTACTGCAGCACGAGCAGCGGTCCGAACGGCAACGGTTGGGCCAGCGACCCGAGCGTGCTGACGGCGCCGGGTATTCGTGGCAGCTGGGCGAGCAGCAGGGCGAAGACCAGCCACCACCACGAGGCGTCGGCGAGCTCGTCGGCGAACGTCTCGAGGTCGAGGTCACTGAACAGGCCGATCAGGGAGTAGGCGGCCAAGGCGAGGAGCGCCAGATTGAGCAGCGATCCCCACGTGACTCGGCGCAGCTTGACGAGGGGCTGCTCCTCGGCGCCGACCAGCTCGGTGAACCGCTTGCGGGTGGCATCCAGGTCGACGTCGATGTCGTCGAGGGCCGTGCGCAGGCGCGGGGGGACGGCTGCCTCCTGCAGGTAGGGAAGGGTCTCGACCACCCCGTCGTCACCGAGGTGCCGTCGGGCGAGGGCCAGTGCGCGGTCCTCCCCGACCAGCAGCAGCGACATGGCCAGCACCTGGGCCCGGTCGCGCAGCCGCGACGAGGGTTCCGCCGTGACGGAAGCCGACGACAGGTCGCTCAGCGCGAACGTGCTGTCTGGGCGAAGTGCGATCCGGTCGATGTCGACCCGGCGATGGGTGATCCCGATCGAGTGCAGCCCCGTCACGGCCGACCACAGGCCGGCTACCGCGCCGTCGGTGATCGACAGGCCCGCACCCAACGCCTCCGAGAGCGTGGTCCCGTCGCGTCGCACGACGACGAGGGCGTCACCGCGCCCGGCGCTCCCCGCAGTCACGAGCGGCGGGACGGAAACGCCGGACCGCTCGGCCAACAGCGTGACGAACCCCTCGTGCTCGACCAGCTCGATGCGCGACAGCCGGGCGCTGCGATGGGTGTCCCGGTACCACGCCAGTCGCCACACGTTGGAGAGGAGTTGGCCGTCCCAGGCATCACGCCCGTACACCTTCACGAGCAGCGACCCCTGGCCGTCGGACCCCTCGAACAGCACGGCACCTTCACGGTGCATCGGCAGCGGCCGGAGGTCGTCGACATGGATCCCGAGCTGCTCGAGGGCAATGAGGATCCGCGCCGCATCCGGCCGACCTCCGGGCGAGCCGAAGACGAGGTGGACGCCGGCCGAAGCGAGCAGCCCGACGGCGATCGCGGCGATGCCTCCCGAAGCGAACGTGGCCCCGAGGAACATCGCGCCGGCAAACTGGGCGGCGATCAGCCATCGCCCGAGGTGGCGATAGGGCCGGGTGAGGTGGGGCGACGCCGAGGAGATCGCCGCGGTGGCGAGCGTCAGGAGGCCGGGGGGAAAGTCCGGCGGTCCGTCGATGTCGGCGAGGTCGGTCAGGACGTGCCAGGCGCCGTCGCCAGCGACCGCGCCGGCCAGCAGCGCCACGGCGACGGCGACCACTGCGGACGCCAGGATGTCCCGGGCCAGCGACAACCGACCTCGCACCAGCGCCGCCGCGACCAGGACGACCGCCCACGCCGCGGCGGCCACGCTCGCGGTTTTCCAGAGTGCATCGAGGAAGCGGGGGAACAAACCGAGCAACTCGGACAGCGCCACGTCGAGGGCGGCGCCGAGTTGCGCGAGCGAGCCGGCGAGCACCAACACGACGACGCTCGTGATGGCGAGTGCGACGTCCGTCGGTCGTCTGGCGCGCGGTTCATCGTCCGGCGAAGCGAACAGTGGCGATCCGCGCGGCGAGGTCCACACCCGGGTCCTCGTCGACACGCGGGCATCGTACGACTGGCGGTCGAGACGGTCACGGATCATCGTCACCGTCCGGCACGCTTGGTGTCGTGACCGGCGAGCACGAGCAACGCCACGGCGGCGCCCGGGCACCGGGCAACGACGTCGCCCGCTGGGACGATCGCTACGCCGCTGCCGACCCGCTCTGGTCGGTCGCGCCGAACGCCACGGTCGCTGGGGTCGTCGGGTCGATGCCAACCGGGCGGGCGCTCGACCTCGGCACCGGTGAGGGCCGTCATGCGATCTGGTTGGCCCGGCGTGGATGGGAGGTGACGGCGGTCGACTTCTCGGCCGTCGGCGTCGAGCGGGCGCGGTCGTCTGCCGGCGCGAACGTCGTCGAGTGGATCGTGGACGACGTCCGCGTGTGGCGCCCACCCCCCGGCGCGGCCTACGACCTCGTCCTGGTCGTCTACCTGCACGTCGACGACGACGTGTTCGTCGATGCGGCCACGTGGCTGGCGCCGGGTGGGGCACTGGTGGTCGTCGGGCACGCGCTGCGCAACCTCGCCGAGGGGACCGGCGGGCCGCGGGACCCACGCTTGCTGTACACCGAGGCCAAGCTGCAGGCGGCGGCAGCAGGGCTGGAGATCGAGCGCTTGACGGAGGTGCTCCGTCCTACGGACGACGGAACGGCGATCGACCTGCTGCTGGTTGCCCGTCGGCCGCTCGACTGAGCACCATCGCCCCGCCGAGCTGAAGGGCCGGTGCCCGCCGCGTCACGCCGGTTGCTCGAACACCGCCACCTGCGAGGTGCTGTCGGAGGTGAACGGTTCCTTGGTCCACGTCGCCCAGCGGTCGCGCAACCGCAGTCCGGCGAGCCGCGCCATCAGGTCGAGCTCCGACGGCCACACGTATCGGAAGGGGTCAGCGTCGTACCTCCACCGGCCGTCGACGTCCATCCAGTGGTGCGACCATGCGATCTGTCCGACGAGATCGTCGAAGGACTCGATGCCCACGTGGCCGGGCTCCATCCGGAAGACCACCGCCTTGTCGCCCGGCGGGACGCGACGAAGCTGCGGCACGATCACCTCGACGACGAAGCAGCCGCCCCGATCGAGATGGGCGGCGGCGTTGGCGAAGACCTCGACCTGTTCGTCCTGGGTCGTGACGTTCATGATCGTGTTGTAGGCCAGGTAGACGACGGCGAACCGGCCGTCCACCTTGGTCGTGGTCATGTCCCCGATGGTCACGTCGATGCCGTCGGCGCCGGGTTTGGCGGCCAGCCGTTCGGCCATGTGCGGCGACAGCTCGATGCCGCTCACCGGCACCCCTCGGGCGCTCAGCGGGAGGGCGATCCGACCGGTGCCGATCGCCAGCTCGAGGGCCGGACCACCGCCGGCGAGCTCGACGAGCAGGTCGACGGTCGGTTCGAGGACGGCCGGATCGAACATCGACCCCGAGGCGGCGTCGTAGACCTCGGCCAGGTCGCGGGCCCAGGTGATCGACGGCATGAGTTGGAAGCCTGGTCGGGTCGCCACCGATCCGCGCGGTGGGTTGTCGCCGAGTTGGGTGCTACTGGCCGATCGCCATGCCGCCGTCGACGCGGACCAGGGCACCGGTGGTGAAGCTGGACGCCGGGCTCGCCAAGAACAGCGCAGCCGTGACGATCTCCTCTGGGCGTCCGGGCCGGCCGAGGGCGCTGTCGTTGCGCTCGCGCGCCTCCTCGGGCCAGGCCTTTGAGATGTCCGTGAGGAAGGGACCGGGCGACAGCGTGTTGACGCGCACCTTGGGCCCGTACTCGGCGGCCAGCGAGCGGGACATCGCGTTGAGCGCCGCCTTGGCACTGCCGTACGGGATCACCCCGGGCAGCGGGACCAGCGATCCCGACGACGTGACGTTGATGATCGCCCCGCCGTCGCCGTCACTCATCCGCTTGGCGATCTGCGACGCCAGCCGGAACGGTCCCTTGAAGTTGAGACCGACGACGCTGTCGAAGAGCGCCTCAGTCACGTCGTGGCTGGCCATGGGCGGGCTCATGCCGGCGTTGTTGACGAGCACGTCGACGCGCCCGAACTCGGCGTAGGCGAGCTCGATCAGGGCGTCGATCGAATCCCACTTGGCGGCGTGGACCTGGGCGGCCAGCGCCCGTCGTCCGATCGCTCTGATCTCAGCCGCCACCGCCTCGCAGTTCTCGAGCTTGCGGCTGGCGATGATCACGTCGGCCCCGTGCTCGGCGAAGGTGCGGACCATCTGCAGGCCGAGGCCGCGGCTGCCGCCGGTCACCAGGGCCACCTTGTCGGTCAGGTCGAAGCAGGGGTCGATCACGGTGTCCTCCCAATCGATCCTCGGATCCGTCGGGTGCACACTGCCACCGCGCCAGCGACGACGCGAAGCGGATCGGCAGGTCAGGCGGCGGCGAACGCCAGGCGCGGCTCGACCGGACGGAACACCGCCACGTCCTGGAGCTGCGACCGGTGGGCCCACACGGGCCGTTCGTCGTCGACGAGGTCGAGGAGGACCACGTCGTCGTCCGACACGAGCATCGCGACCGCCGTCCGTCGCTCACCCTTCAGGGTGAACTCGAAGACATCGCCGCCCGTCAAACGCTCGATCTCGTCCATGGGAACACGATCCGTCCCGCCGCATGTGAGCCGCGTGAGGTCCCCGTGAGAGCAGGTGTGGCGCGCCGTCCCATCGTCCATGCCGGTCCCCGCCCCTGCTCAACGAGTAGATTGCCGCTGTGGGCAGGCTCTGCGAGCGTCCCGGTTGCTCGGACGAAGCGTCGATGTCGTTCGGCTTCGATGCCGATCGGCTGCTCGTCTGGATCAGCGAGCGCCAGCCGCTGGACGATCCGATGCAGTCCGGCTCGCTGTGTCGCCGCCACGCCGACGCGATGGTCGTGCCGCAGGGCTGGACGCTCGACGACCGCCGGGAACCCGGTCCGCGCCTGTTCTCGCCCACCACCGCACCGGCGGCGACCGACGCTCCCAGCCCACGGGCGACCCGCGCCCGCCGGCGGACGGGCAAGGAGCCGGACGTGACCCAGCAGCTGGCCCTCGACGAGCAGGTGCGCACGGTGGCCGACGTCGCAGGGCCGATGTCCGACTCCGATCGCACCGCGCCGATCCCGTGGTCGCCCGTGTTCGACGAGGCGGACGACCTGGACGGGATCCTCTCCGCCGACACGCCGCTGCTCGCCCGAGCGTTCCGCGGCGCCGATCGCCGGCGCTGACCACCGGTGCGCTCCACGGTCACCGCCGTCGTCACGGGCGCGGCCCCGGCCGACGTGTTCGCCCAGGTCGAGTCGCTCGACACGTACCCGGCGTGGCTGCGGCTCGTGCACCGGGTCGAGCCGGCCGAACCCGAGGGCGGCCAGCCGGCGTGGCAGGTCGAGCTGCGCGCACGCGTCGGCCCGTTCGCCCGGTCCAAGCGGCTGCGGATGGTCCGCACGGTGTTCGAGCCGGGTCGACGGGTGCGCTTCGAACGGGTGCAGGACGACGACCGCGACCACGCCGAGTGGATCCTGGGGGCCGAGGTGGCCCCGGACCCCGACGGCACGCTGCTGACGATGGACCTCGAGTACACGGGGGAGCTGTGGGGCGACTCGCTGCTGCAACCGCTGCTCGACGAGGAGGTGCGGCGGGGCAAGCGGGCCCTGCAGGAGGTCGTCAGCGCCGGTACGCGCTGAGACGGCCACCGCGCCGCTGGAGCTGCAACGCCAGTCCGAAGCAGTCGCTCAACGTCTCGGCGTCGAGCACCTCCTCGATCGGTCCCGAGGCCAGGATGCGCCCCGCCTTGAGCAGTGCCACGTGGGTCATCGACACCGGGACGTCCTCGACGTGGTGGCTGACCAGGACGAGCGGCAGCGGATCCGGGCCGCCGGCGACGGCGTCGAGTGCGGCGACGAGCTGCTCCCGCCCGGCGAGGTCCAGGCCGGCCGACGGCTCGTCGAGCAGCAGGATCGACGGATCGTTGGCCAGCGCCCTGGCCAGCAGCACCCGCTGACGCTCACCCGAGGAGAGGGACCCGAACGGCCGGTCGGCGAACGCCGCCACGCCCACTCGCTCGAGTGCCCCGACCGCGGCCTCGTCGTCGGCGGCGTCGTACCGGTGCCACCAGGGTTCGAGGGCGGCGAACCGAGCCGTGCGCACCACGTCGAGCGCCGAGAGCTCAGGGCGCAGCCGGTCGACCAGGGCGGCCGACAGGAAGCCGATGCGCCGGCGAAGTCGGCGGACGTCGACCCGCCCGAGGCGCTCGCCGAGCACCTCGACCGTGCCGGTCGTGGGATGGTCCCAGCAGCCGGCGACGCGGACCAACGTGGTCTTCCCGCTGCCGTTGGCGCCGAGCACGAGCCAGCGCTGCTCGAGACCGACCTCCAACGTCACCTCCGCCAGGGCGAACACCGGTCCGTGACGTACCGACACCTCCTGCAGGACGAGCGGGACGGGCACCAGCCGTTGCTACCAGGTGACGAAACTTTGACGCCTGGTCGTCATCTGTTCGTCACAAACGGTAGCTTCCCGGCCCGTGATCCGCCGTCGTACCTTCGTCGCCGTCGCACTGGTGGCGGCGACCGTCTTCGCCGGCTCGACGTCGACCGGCGCCACGCCGGGACCCGACGAGGAAGCGGCGGCCGAGGCGGCCGAAGCGATCCAGGCCGCTCGAGACGAGGCCAACGCCGCCGCCGCCGACTTCTTCGAGGCGCAGTCCGAGTTGGAGCAGCTGGCCGACGAGGCCGCTCGGCTCGAGCGCGAGCAAGCCGAGTTGGAGGATCAGGTGGAGGCGCTCCGGCGGCAGGTCGAGGACGTGGCCGTCAACCGGTTCCTCGCCAGCGGTTCGTCGGGCATCCCGGTCCTGACCGACTTCCGCGAGCCGAGCGAGCAGCTGCAGGTCGACGTCCTCGTGGGCGTGGCCACGGACTCGTCGGCCGATGCCATGGACGAGTACGACCGGCTGTTCTCCGAGCTCGAATCGACCCGCGACGCGGTCGCCGACAACCAGGCCGAGCTCGACGCCAAGCGGGCCGAGGCGACGGCGCTGCAACAGGCCGCCGAGGAAGAGGTCGTCCACCTGCAGCGGGTGGAGGAGCAGCGGCTCGAGGACGAGCGCGTCTACCTCGCCTTCCTGGCCCGGCAGGCCGAGGAGGCCCGCCAGCGCGAGGAGCAGCGCAAGCGGGAAGAAGCCGAGGCGGCCGCCCGTGCCGAGGCCGAGTACCAGGCTGCGCTGGCCCGCCAGGCCGCCGAAGAGCAAGCGGCGCGCGAGGCTGCGTCGGCGGCCGAGGCGGCGGCGGCGCAGGATGCCGCCGACCAGGCGGCGCGGCGAAGCGGCCGATGCCGCAGCGGCCGCCGCCGCCGCAGCGGCCGAGGAGGCCAACCGTCCGGTGGCGCCGGCGCCCGAGGCGTCGAGTGGCGATGCCGCCGCCTCGTCCGGATCCAGCTCCGGCGATGGCGATGGCGGTGGCTCCGGCGGTGGCGGTGGTGGCGGTGGCGGTGGCGGCGGCGGCGGGCTCGTGTGCCCGGTGGCCGGATCGTCCTCGTACCACGACGGCTGGGGCAACCCCCGCTCCGGCGGTCGCCGCCACGAGGGCGTGGACATGATGGCGTCGACGGGCACGCCGCTCGTCGCCGTCGTCTCGGGCAGCGTGACGTTCAAGCAGAACAGCCTCGGCGGCAACGCCGTGTGGCTGCGCGGTTCGAACGGCGACAGCTACTACTACGCCCACCTCAGCAGCTTCGAAGGATCGAGTCGGAGCGTCGGCCAGGGTGAGGTCATCGGCTACGTCGGCTACGACCGGCAACGCCTCGGGAGTGCCCGCATCTCCACTTCGAGGTCCACCCCGGCGGTGGCGCCGCCGTCAACCCGTACCCCTACGTCGTCGCCGCCGGCTGCTAGCGCCGGCCCGCCGGCGGGCCGCGAGCACCGCCGTGACCTGTGGCGATTTCGTCGCGATGGTCGTCATGTGATCGCAACCTGGGTTAAGGTGCCGACCCGTGCGTCGCGGACGGGTTGTTCTCATGGTGTCGGCCCTCTCGGTGTTCGCCGCACCGAGCCTCGTGGCTGCCGAGGACACGCCGCCCGATCAGGCGGCACTGCCCGGCCCCGACCAGGAAGCCGCCGAGCGGGCGGCCGACGAGATCCAGGCAGCTCGTGACAGCGCCAACCGGGCGGCCGAGGCGTTCTTCGCCCTGCAGTCCGAGCTGGACATCCTGAGCGACAAGGCCGCCGAGCTGGTCGCTGAAACGACCGAGCTGCAGCAGCAGGTCGACGCGCTGCGCGCGCAGGTCGAGCAGATCGCCGTCAACCGCTTCGTCGCCAGCGGCAGCAACGGCATCCCCATCCTGACCGGCTACCGCGCCCCGAGCGAGCAGCTGCAGGCCGATGCGCTGGCCAGCGTGGCCACGCAGTCGTCGGCGGACACGATGGACGACTACGAGTCGGCCCGCCGCCAGCTCGACGATGCCCAGCAGGCGGTCGCCGACAACCAGGCCGAGCTGGATCGCAAGCAGAAGGAGTACGAGGAGCTGCGCGTCGAGGCGGAGCAGCAGGTCGTCGACCTCAAGCTCGTCGAGGAGCAGCGGCTGGAGGACGAGCGCGTCTACCTCGCTCTGCTCGCCCGCCAGCGCGAAGAGGAGGAGCGGCGCCGGCAGGAGAACCTGCGTGCCGCCGAGGAGCTTCGCCAGCGCGAGGCCGCGGCGGCCGCCGAGGCCCAGGCCGCAGCCGACTCCCAGGCGGCGGCGGACGCCCAAGCGGCCGCCGATGCTCAGGCCGCGGCGGACGCTCAAGCGGCGGCGGATGCCCAGGCGGCCGCCGATCAGCAGGCGTCCGACGATCAGCAGGCGTCCGACGATCAGCAGGCGTCCGACGATCAGCAGGCGTCCGACGATCAGCAGACGTCCGACGATCAGCAGGCGTCCGAACCGCTGCCGGCCGCTCCGGCACCCGCACCGAGCGACGACGGTGGCGGCAACAACGGTGGCGGCAGCAACAACGGCGGCGACGACGATGACGACGACGAGCAGCAGGCTCCGCCGCCCACGCAAGCGCCGGCGCCCCCTCCGCCCCCGCCGACCAACCCGCCGGCCCAGCAGGACGACGATGACGACGACGACTCCGGAGGCGGCGGCGGTGGTGGCGGCGGCGGCGGGATGATCTGCCCCGTGCGCGGCGCGCACTCGTACAGCGACACCTGGGGCTCGGCCCGTTCCGGCGGCCGCAGCCACGAGGGCGTCGACATGATCGCATCGACCGGGACCCCGCTGGTCGCCGTGGTGTCCGGCAGCGTGCAGTTCAAGCAGAACAGCCTCGGCGGCAACGCCGTGTGGCTGAGCGGCTCGGACGGCAACAAGTACTACTACGCCCACCTCAGCCGCTTCGAGGGATCCAGCCGTGGCGTGTCGCAGGGTGAGGTCATCGGCTACGTCGGCTCGACGGGCAACGCCGGTGTCCCGCACCTGCACTTCGAGGTGCACCCCGGCGGCGGCTCCGCCGTCAACCCCTACCCCTACGTCCGCAACGCCGGCTGCTGAACCGCGTCGCGAGACGCCCGCGACACGGGGGCCGACGAGCGAAGCGACGTCGGCCGTCCATCTGGGCGCGGAGCGTCCCAGTCTTGAGACGGATCGCGCCCAGATCGAAGTGGAGGCCGGGTTGACCCGTCGCTGCCCGTGATCTGGGCGCGCTCCGTCTCAGTTGGTGGGACGCTCCGCGCCCAGATGTTTCGCCGGGCTTCGCTTCGCTCGCCCGGACCCGTGCTGGCGACGTTCGCATGTACGCCCTGTCCTCTCGGCGGGGGGTGAAGCCGAGCTTTTCGTACATGTGCAGGGCCGGGGTGTTGGCGGCGTCGACGAACAGCATCCCGGTGGTCACACCGCGGTCGGCGATCCAGGCCAGGCCGGCCAGGGTGAGCTGCGGGCCGAGGCCCCTGCCGTGGAAGTCCGGGTCGACCCCGATCACGTAGATCTCCCCGAGCTCGGCGTCCGTCTCGGTCGCAGGGTGCAGCTTCGTCCAGCACGACCCGGCCAGCCGGCCGCCGCGCTCGTGGAGCAGGAACCCGTCGGGGTCGAACCACGGCTCGGCCTCGTGCTGGGCCAGCGTCGCCGCCGTCCAGCCGCCCTGCTCGGGATGGTCGGCGAACGATCGGTTGTTCTGCCGCAGCCACGCCTCCTCGTCCACGCCGGGCCGGAACGGGCGAGTCTCGATCTCGACCGGGATGCCCGTCGGCAGCGGCCGCTCGAGCTGCAGCAGCCGGCGGCCGACGGTCAGGCCGAGCTCGGCGGCCAGCGCGTCGTCGTCGGCCGTCGCCCCCTGCACCCACCAGTGCGCGGCCCCGTCGCCGTGCGCCGCCGCCTCGTCGAGCGCCGCCGAGACCAGCCGGACGATCACCTGGCGGTCGGTCTCCGGCGGCGCCGTGACGGCGATCGTCGACGAGTGGTTGGCCGCGGTCACCGTCGCCTGCGCCTCGCCGGCCGTGACGGTGGCCAGGACGGTGCCCACCTCGTGGGTCGACGAGGAGGGCGGTCGGTCGACGTCCATGACGACATCTTGGTCGTCGCCGCCTCCGTAGCCTCGCAGCAGCATGGACGCCGACGCCCCACGTCGCCCCGCCCGCCCTCGCTCGCCGCGTGGCCGCACCCGGGAGGTCGCCCGTCGGTTGGCCGACGCCTACCCCGAAGCGATCTGCGAGCTCGACCACGACGGCCCCTTCCAGCTCCTGGCGGCGACGATCTTGTCCGCCCAGACCACCGATGCCCGCGTCAACACCGTGACCCCGGCGCTGTTCGCCCGGTACCCGACACCGCACGACCTGGCCGCCGCCGACCCGGCGGCGGTCGAGGAGCTGATCCGCCCGACGGGCTTCTACCAGAACAAGACGCGCAGCTTGCTCGGCATGGCGGCGGCCATCGTCGAGCGCTTCGACGGCGAGGTCCCGCCGGCTCGTGACGATCTCGTCACGCTCCCCGGCGTCGGCCGCAAGACGGCCAACGTCGTGCGCAGTGTGGCGTTCCGCCTGCCCGGCCTGCCGGTGGACACTCACGTCATACGGCTCTCCCACCGCCTCGGCCTCACGTCACATGACGATCCGGTGAAGATCGAGCTGGAGCTGAACGGGTACTTGCCGGCGTCCGAGCGGGGCGATTTCAGCCTGCGGATGATCCTCCACGGCCGGCGGATCTGCCTCGCCCGGACCCCGCGGTGCGCCGATTGCGTGCTCGAGGACATCTGCCCGTCGAGCCGCCTGCCCCGATCTGGTCGGGCCTTGCCACGCCGCGCCCCGGTGGTATGATCGCTCTAACCAGGTTCCCGCCACCTGGTTTGCAGCGACAGCCGGGATCCGCCGCCTGGCGTCGCTCGTGCGACGGCCCCTCCCACCAGGGGCCGTCGCCGCTTTTCGGCTCGGATCGGCCGGGGGCGAGGAGCCGTCAGGACCGAGTGACCCGCTCGGCTCGCTGGAGCGCCCGTTCGGCGACCCGCAGCGCCCGCTCGGCCTCGTGGATGGCCGACACGAGATCGTCACGGTCCTCCCCCGCATGGGTGACGGCGAGCTCGGCGACGCGTTGGCGGTACCGCCCGATGATCTCGGCCGCCGCCGACAGTTCGGCCCCGGTCGCCGACGTACCCATGGCGGTACGTTCTACCAATGACCGAGCGCCGGGTGCCCGTGCGCGATGACCTACGGGCGCTGGAGGGCTACCACTCCGCCCAGATCCCGGCCGAGGTGCGGCTGAACACCAACGAGTCGCCGTACCCGCCCCCGGCGGCGTGGTCGGCCGATCTGGCCGGCGCGCTGGCCACGGTCGATTGGCGGCGCTACCCGGACCGGGCGGCGACCGACCTGCGGGCGGCGATCGCCGCGTGGCATGGCGTCGACGTGGCCAACGTCTTCGCCGCCAACGGCTCCAACGAGGTGTTGCAGACCCTGCTGCTGACGTACGCCGGATCGGGTCGTTCGGTCATGACGTTCGAGCCGACCTACCAGCTGCACTCGCACCTGGCCCGCACGAGTGGCGCGCAGGTGGTGGAGGTCGAGCGCCGGCCCGACTTCACCCTGGACGTCGACGCCGCCGCCCGGCGCGTTGTCGAGACGGGCCCGGCGATCACGTTCCTGTGCTCCCCGAACAACCCGACCGGCATGGTGGAGGCGCCCGAGACGCTGCGCCGGCTCCTCGCCGTCGTCCCCGGCCTGCTCGTCGTCGACGAGGCCTACGCCCAGTTCGCCGACTGGTCGGCGCTCGACGTGGTCGGCGAGGACCGACCGCTCGTCGTGGTGCGCACGATGTCGAAGACGTGGAGCCTGGCCGCGCTGCGCCTCGGTTACCTGGTCGGTCCGACGTGGCTGGTTGCCGACCTCGAGCGGGTCGTCCTGCCGTACCACCTCGACTCGGCGAAGCAGATCGCCGGGCGGTTGGCCTTGGACCACGTCGCCGAGATGGACCAGCGCGTCAAGCTGATCGTGGCCGAGCGCGAGCGGCTGGTCGAGGAGCTCGACGCACTCCCGCTCGACGTGTTCCCGAGCGGCGCCAACTTCGTGCTGTTCCGCCCGCGCTCGATGGGTGGCCACGAGGTGTGGCAGGCCCTCGTCGATCGAGGAGTGCTGGTGCGCGACTGCTCGCGGTGGCCGCGCCTCGACGGGTGCCTGCGGGTCACCGTCGGAACGCCCGAGGAGGACGATCGGTTCCTGGACGCCCTGCGGGCGGTCGTCGGTACGGTGCGGACATGACCCGCACGGCCCGCCGCCGGCGCGAGACGGGGGAGACGACGGTCGAGGTCGAGATCGACCTCGACGGCACGGGCCGCACGGACTGCTCCACGGGCATCCCGTTCTACGACCACATGCTCGACCAGCTCGGGCGCCACGGCGGGTTCGACCTCTCGGTGGCGGCGACCGGCGACCTGCACATCGACACCCACCACACCGTGGAGGACGTGGCCATCACGCTCGGCGAGACATTCCGCGAGGCGCTCGGCGACAAGGCCGGGATCCGCCGGTTCGCCAGTGGCCTGTACCCCCTCGACGAGGCGCTGGTCGAAGTCGCCCTCGACCTGTCCGGCCGACCGTTCGTGGCCTGGGACGTGACGCTGCCGGAGTCGCTGCCGCTCGGCGACCCGGCCTTCGATCCGCAGCTCGCCGAGCACGCCGTCTCGTCGTTCGCCACCAACGCCGGCATCACGCTGCACGTCACGTCCAAGGCCGGCCGCAACGTCCACCACCTCATCGAGGCCACGTTCAAGGGCTTGGCCCGCAGCTTGCGCGACGCCGTGCGCGTCGAGGGCGGTGCCGTCCCATCCACCAAGGGCACGCTGTGAGCGAGCGAGTCTTCGAGCGAGTGAGCCATCGACACGGTCCTTTCGCTCATGGCCGAGCGCCTGCTGCGCTGCCGATTGGCGTTACCCGCCACTGCAAGGTTCCTGCATGAGCGGCGCAGGGCCGTTGGTGGCCGTCGTCGACTACGGGATCGGGAACCTGCACTCGGCGCACAAGGCGCTGGTGCGCCAGGGGGCCGATGCTCGGCTGACGGATGATCCCCGGCTGATCGCCGATGCCGTCGCCGTCGTGCTGCCCGGTGTCGGTGCCTTCGGCGCCTGCATGGCTGCGCTGCGCCAGCGCCGGCTCGAGGATCCCGTGCTCGCCGCTGTTGCATCGGGCCGCCCGTTCCTCGGGATCTGCATCGGCACCCAGCTGCTGTTCGACGGCAGCGAGGAGGCGCCGGGGGTGCCCGGCCTGGGCATCTTGACCGGCGAGGTGCGCTGGCTCCCGCCGGGCGTCAAGCGACCCCAGATGCAGTGGAACCGCGTCGATGTGCTGGACGAGGACGAGGCGATGTTCGTCGGGCTGGGGGAGCGGCCGTGGTTCTACTTCGTCCACTCGTTCCATCCGGTCCCGGACGATCCGTCACTGGTGGTCGGCACGTGCGACTACGGCGGTCCGATCAACGTCGCCTTCCGTCGCGGCAACGTCGCCGCCGTGCAGTTCCACCCGGAGAAGTCCGCCGCCGCCGGACTGGGCCTGCTCGGCAACTTCGTCGAGGGTCTCAAGGTCCCGGCCTGACCACGCTGCTGTACCCCTCCATCGACCTGCGCGCCGGCAACGTCGTCCGGTTGGCCCAGGGCGACTTCGATCGGGAGACGGTCTACGGCGGCGACGCCGTGCGCGTCGCCGAGTCGTTCTGTGCGCAGGGCGCCACGTGGATCCACGTCGTCGACCTCGATGCCGCCCGCACCGGCGACCCCGCCAACCGCCCGATCGTGGCGGCGATCGTCGCTGCCGTCGCCGGGCGAGCCGCCGTGCAGACCGGCGGCGGCGTGCGCACGATGGCCGACGCCGTGGCGCTGGCCGGCACCGGCGTCGCCCGTGTGGTCATGGGCTCGGCTGCCGTGGCCGACCCCGCATTGGTCGACCGGGTCGCCTCGGTCGTGCCGGTGGCCGTCGGGCTCGACCACCGCGCCGGCCGGCTGGCCGTGCACGGCTGGACCGACAGTGCCGACGTCACGGTCTCGGAGGCGTTGACGCGGTTCCCGTCGGCCGAGGCGTTCGTGATCACGGACATCGCCCGGGACGGGTTGCTCGGCGGCCCCGACCTCGACGGGCTCGCGGCCTCGGTGGCGGCCACCGACCGCCCTGTCATCGCCAGCGGCGGCGTGGCGTCGATCGACGACGTGCGGGCGCTGGCCGCCATTGCCGGGCTGCACGGCGTCATCTCCGGGCGAGCGCTGTACGAGGGGCGGCTGACGGTCGCCGAGGCCGTCGAGGCGCTGGCCGAGGCCGGTTCGTCGTGATCGTCGCTCGCGTCATCCCCTGCCTGGACGTCACCGGTGGGCGCGTCGTCAAGGGCACCAACTTCGTCGACCTGCGCGACGCTGGTGATCCCGTCGAGCTGGCCGCCCGGTATGACGCCGAGGGCGCCGACGAGCTCGTGCTGCTCGACATCACGGCCTCGAGTGACGACCGCGACACGATGGCCGAGGTCGTGTTCCGGACCGCCGAAGAGGTGTTCATCCCCTTCACCGTCGGCGGCGGGATCCGCACCGCCGACGACGCACGGCGGATGCTGCGCGCCGGCGCCGACAAGGTCAGCGTCAACACGGCGGCGGTCCAGCGCCCCGCGCTGATCGGTGAGATCGCCGACGAGTTCGGCGCCCAGTGCGTGGTGTGCGCGATCGACGCCAAGCGGCGACCCGGCGGGTTCGAGGTGTTCCTGCACGGCGGACGGACGCCGACGGACCTCGACGCCGTCGCCTGGGCCGCCGATGCGGCCGGCCACGGTGCCGGCGAGATCCTGCTCACCTCCATGGACCGTGACGGCACCGGCGCCGGATTCGACCTCGAGCTGACGCGCGCCGTCGTCGACGCCGTCGGTGTTCCGGTGATCGCCAGCGGCGGCGTCGGCACGCTCGAGCACCTCGCTGAGGGCATCGTCGACGGCGGCGCCGATGCCGTGCTGGCGGCATCGATCTTCCACTTCCGCCAGCACACCATCGCCGAGGCCAAGCGGGTCCTTGCCGATCGCGGCGTTACCGTCCGCACGCATGAGTGAGATGGAGTACCGCCGGTTGGGACGCACCGGCATCAAGGTGTCGGTGCTGTCGTTCGGGTCGTGGGTCACGTTCGACCAGCAGCTCAAGGACGACCTGGCGATGGAGTGCATGCAGGCGGCGCACGACGCCGGGTGCAACTTCTTCGACAACGCCGAGGCCTACGCCGGTGGCGAGAGCGAGGCGATCATGGGCCGGGTGCTGACCGAGCTCGGCTGGCCGCGCTGGTCCTACGTCCTCACGACCAAGGTGTTCTGGGGTCTCCACGACGCGCCGAACATGCGCAACACGCTGAATCGCAAGTACCTGTTCGAGGCCATCGACGGTTCGCTCGACCGGTTCGGGCTGGACTTCGTCGACGTCCTGTACTGCCACCGCGCCGACCCCGACACGACCCTGGAGGAGACGGTCTGGGCGATGTCCGACATCGTCAGCGCCGGCAAGGCCCTGTACTGGGGAACGAGTGAGTGGTCGGCGGAGGAGATCCGCGGCGCCATCGAGATCGCCGAGCGCCATCACCTGCACAAGCCCGTGACGGAGCAGCCGCAGTACAACCTGCTGCAACGCCAGCGCGTCGAGCAGGAGTACGCCCGGCTGTTCGAGGACTTCGGCTACGGCGCCACGATCTGGAGCCCGCTGGCCTCCGGGATGCTGACCGGGAAGTACAAGGACGGCATCCCCGAGGACTCGCGCGGCGCGCTGTCCGGCTACAGCTGGCTGGGCCGGCAGTTGAAGGACGGGCGGGCCATCGCCCGCGTCGAGGCGCTGCGCCCGATCGCCGAGGAGCTCGGCTGCAGCCTGGCCCAGCTGTCGTTGGCGTGGTGCACCAAGAACCCGAACGTGTCGACGGTGATCACGGGGGCCAGCCGGGCCAGCCAGGTCGAGGAGAACTTCGCCGCGTTGGACGTCATCGAGCGTCTCGACGGCGACGTCATGGCGCGGATCGACGCCGCCGTCCGTTCTTGATGCTCGCTCCGCTCGCGAGGCCGGACAAGGCCGGCCTCAATGATGAACTCACTGCGGCACGAACGCTCGGGAACCGTGTCCTTCGGAGAGTCGCTCGACGACCTCGAGCAGGCGGGTCACGTCGTCGGGCTTGATGTAGGCCACGACGCCAGCGCGCACGACGCCGCCGTGGTGGCTCAGGCCGAGCTGGTCGACGGCCTCCACGGCGTATGAGTGGCCGGCCCAGGTGGCGATCCGCTCGGTGGCCAGGTCCTGGGCGACCTCCGACGGGTGCAGCCCTTCGACCGTGAACGCCACCGTCGGCGTCCGGTCGGCCATCGACGGGGGCCCCCAGACGCGCACCCCCGACATCGACGACAGCCCGTCGAGCAACGGTCCGAACACCGCCATCTCGGCCCGGCCGAGCGCATCGAGGCCGGTGGTCCGGAGGAAGCGGGCGGCGGCGTCGATGGCGGCGATCGCCTCGAAGCTCGGCGTGCCGGTCTCCCAGCGGCGTGGTCCGTGGTCCGGAGCGGGGCGGACCTTGGCCACCGGCAGCTCGGCGAGCAGCGACGGGGTGGCGCACAGGATCCCGGCGTGCGGCCCGTACCACTTGTAGGGGCTGGTGACGAGGGCGTCGCAGCCGAGGTCCTCGACGTGGATGCGCCGGTGCGGGGCCAAGTGGACCGCGTCGACGAACACCTTGGCGCCGACGCCGTGGGCGGCGGCCACGATCGGCACGAGGTCGGGCACCGTGCCGAGCAGGTTCGACGCACCGGTCACGGCGACCCAGCGGGTGCGCTCGTCGATCAGTTCGACGACGCCAGCCGGGTCGAGCGTGCCGGTGGCCGGATCGAACGGCGCCAGCACGTGCTCCGCTCCGGCGGCCTCACACGCCAGGCGCCACGGCGTCACGTTGGCGTCGTGGTCGAGGCGCGTCCCGACGACGCGCTCGCCAGGTCGCAGCGTGGCCCCGACCGCTCGGGTGAAGGCCAAGGTCAGGGTCGTCATGTTGGCGCCGAAGCAGACACCGTCGGCCGAGGCACCCAGCAGTGCGGCCACGCTGTCGCGAGTCCGCTCGAGCAGCGCGTCGCAGGCATCGGCGGCGCTGAACGAGCCTCCGGCGTTGGCGTTGCTCCCGCTCGACGCCCAATCCGTCATCGCCTCGATCGCCGTGTCGACCATCTGCGTGCCGGCCGGACCGTCGAAGCGGGCCCATCCATCTCGTACGCCGGGGAACCGGGCGCGCCAGGAACCGTCGATCATGTCCGGAGCATGTCATCCACTCGCCCGTGGGGTCGTTTCCGGGCCCGGGTACTCTCGGCCCGGTGCCCAGCACGCCAGACGACAAGCTGCCGATCAAGATGCTCAACGATCGGCTGCTCGTGCGCATCCCGGACAAGGACGGGGAGCGCCGCAGCCAGGGCGGGATCCTGATCCCGGCCACGGCGCAGATGGCCAAACGGCTGGTCTGGGCCGAAGTGGTGGCGCAGGGCGCCAACGTCCGGGCCGCCGAGGTCGGCGACCTGGTGCTGTTCAGCCCAGAGGACCGCTACGAGGTCGAGGTGCAGGGCGCCGACTACATCATGCTGCGCGAGCGCGACCTGCACGCCGTGGCCGCCGAGCGCATCGAAGCGTCGACCGGTCTCTACCTGTGAGCTCGAACGACCGATCGGTGTCGCGCCTGCAGGCCACTGCGGAGGAGCTCGCTGCCATCAAGTTCGACGACGACGGGCTGGTGCCGGCGATCGCCCAGGACGTCGACGGCACCGTGCTGATGCTGGCGTGGATGAACGCCGACACGCTGCGCATGACCTTCGATGAGGGGCGGATGGTCTACTGGAGCCGCAGCCGCCAGGAGGTGTGGCGCAAGGGCGCCACCAGCGGCGACGTCCAGGAGGTGCAGGCGGCGCACTACGACTGCGACGGTGACGTGCTGCTGTTCACCGTCGTCCAGCACGGGCGGGGCGCCTGCCACACGGGCGCCCGCTCGTGTTTCGCGCGGCGCTTCGGGGGAACCAGTGCGGATCCTGCCGAGTAGGGACGACTTCCGGTCGCTGGCCGGTGCGTACACGATCGTCCCGGTCTGGTGCGAGCTGCTGGGCGACCTGGAGACCCCGGTCGCCGCCTACGCCAAACTGGTCGGCGACGAGCCCGGCTTCCTGCTCGAGTCCGTCGAGCACGGCGAACGGTGGAGCCGCTTCTCGTTCGTCGGGCGCGACCCGGTGGCGACGCTGATCCTGCGTGAGGGTCGGGTCGAGGTCGACGGCCGCTTGCCGGTCCCGCTGACGACCGATCGCGGCATCCTGGCCGCCCTCGACGAGATGCTGGCCACCTACCGCGTGCCGGCGATCCCCGAGCTCCCGCCGCTGCACGGTGGGTTGATGGGGTACCTCGGCTACGACGTGGTGCGCGAGGTGGAACGGCTGCCGACGCCGCCGCCGGACGACGCCCACGTGCCGGACGCGGTGATGTCGATGATCGGCTCGCTGGCCGCCTTCGACCACTGGCGCCAGCGGGTCACGCTGATCGAGAGCGTGCCCGTGATCGGGCTCGACGACGCAGCCATCGACGTCGCCTACGACGCAGCGATCGCCAGCCTGGAGCGGGCGGTGGGGAACATGGCCCGGCCGCTGCCGTACGTCGCCGTACCGCCGCCCGACCCGGACGATCCGCTGCCCGACGTCAAGAGCACGATGCCCGACGGGCAGTACCAGCGGGCGGTCGACGTGGCCAAGGAGCACATCGTCGCCGGCGACATCTTCCAGGTCGTGCTGGCCCAGCGCTACGACCTCGACCTCGACGCCGACCCGTTCGACGTCTACCGGGTGCTGCGCCAGGTCAACCCGAGCCCGTACATGTACTTCGTGCGCCACCCGGCGCTGACCATCGTCGGGTCGTCGCCGGAGCCGATGGTCCAGGTGCAGGCCACGGCGGGGGCACCGACCCGGGTGATCAGCCGGCCGATCGCCGGGACCCGCCGGCGCGGCGCCACCGACGCCCACGACCGGCGGATGGCCGCGGAGCTGACCGAGCACCCGAAGGAGCGGGCCGAGCACGTGATGCTCGTCGACCTGGCGCGCAACGACGTCGGGCGCGTCGCCCGGTTCGGCAGCGTGCACGTCGACGAGCTGATGACGCTGGAGCGGTACAGCCACGTGATGCACCTCACGTCGCAGGTGTCCGGGGACCTGGTGGACGGCCTGAGCCCGATCGACGTGCTGCGGGCGACGCTGCCGGCGGGCACGGTCAGCGGGGCGCCGAAGGTGCGGGCCATGGAGATCATCGACGACCTCGAGCCGGTCCGCCGCGGCGCTTACGCCGGCGTCGTCGGCTACGTGGACTGGAGCGGCAACCTGGACACGGCGATCGCCATCCGCACGATGTTCTGCCGCCCGGACGGCGCCAGCGTCCAGGCCGGAGCGGGGATCGTCGCCGACTCGGTGCCCGACGACGAGGACCTGGAGTGCCGCAACAAGGCCGCCGCCCTGCTCGCCGCCGTCCCGGCCGCCCGGCGGATGACCGCCGCCCGCCTCGCCGCCGGCACCGACGCCTGACCGACTCGGCTCCCGCCTGAGCGTGTTAGCTCCCGAGCGTTCGCTTCGCAGCGAGCATGTCAGCCCAGGCCGGCCTTGCCCGGCCCACGCGAGGAGCGGAGTCTTCGGAGGCGATCGTCAGAAGACCCAGGTGAGGAGGAAGACGAGGCCGAGGATGGCCATCACCGGGAGGAGGAGGATGGACACCACGATCAGCGCCGGGAACGTGGTCATCGCCCGGAGCGCCCGCGGAAGCTCCTTCAGGTTGGCGGTGGAGAGGGAGATCTGGCGCAGCCTCGTGAACTGGGCCGTCTGACCGATCATGACCGGCGACGCCGGGCCGGGAGGTCGTGGCTGGACCTCGACGGTCTCGATGACCAGTTGCTCGGCCTCGGCGTTCTGCGTGAGCAGGGTGCGCACGTCCTGGTAGAGGGCCGACGAGTGGGTGCGGATCCGGCGCAGCCGCCATGCCGCCAGCAGCGGGGCGCCGACGGCGACGATGACGAGGGCGGCGCCGATCACGGCCCACGCCGAGCGCGTCGAACCCTGCAGGGCGGCGAGGCCGAGGGCGTAGGTGCCCAGGGCGACGACGCCGGCGAGCAGCGCGAGGCCGGTCGCCAGGCCGGTTGCTCGACGCGACAGCTCGCCGACGAGGGTCACGGCGCGGCGGGCGAGCTCGTCGATGTCGACCACGTCCCAAGGTTGCCATGCGACGGCACACTTGCGCGATGCCGATCGATGTACGTGACGAGGTGCGCGTCTCGGGCCGCGACGCCCTGACCTACCTGCAGGGCCAGGTGTCCCAGGACCTGCTGCCGATGCAGGTGGGGGAGCAACGCTGGACGTTCGTGCTCGCTCCCAACGGGCGGGTCGAGGTGCTGGCCCGGGTGCGTCGCACCGGTGACGCCGAGTTCGTGTTCGACACCGACGCAGGGTTCGGCGAGCAGCTGTCCGCTCGACTGGCCCGGTTCAAGATCCGCGTCCAGGTCGACATCGATCCGGTTGCATCGAGCGAGGAGCCAGCGCCGTTCGTCGACGACGCAGCACGGGTCGAGGCCGGGTGGCCGGCGATGGGGACCGAGATCGTGCCGGGCGAGACCATCCCCGCCGAGACCGGCGTGGCGCCACTCGCCGTCGACTTCAAGAAGGGCTGCTACCCGGGCCAGGAGCTCGTCGAGCGGATGGACTCCCGAGGAGCTGACGCGCCGCGCCGCCTGCGCATCCTCGACGTGCCCGACGGTGCCGCCGCCGGCGACCCGGTCGAGGTCGACGGCCAGTCCGTCGGCACCCTGACCACCGTGGTCGGCCGCCGGGCCCTCGGCTACGTCAAGCGCGGCGTCGACCTCGGCACCCCCGCCGTCGCCGGCTGACCACCCCGCGCGGTGAGCGGTGAGGGCACCATGTGCCCTCACCCCTCACCGCAGACGCCGGCCGGTGCTCAGGGCCGGGTCACGAGCCCTCGGCGCAGGGCGATGATGTCGGGGCGGTGGCGCACGGTTTCCAGCTCGGGGGCCTGGTCGATCACGGAGGCCAACCCGTCCGCCGATGTACCGGCTTCGGCCGCCGCCCGCAGCCATGCCACAGCCGTCGGTTCGTCGCCCAGCGCGCCGGCGGCGCGAGCCACCGTGGCGGCGATCAACGTGCGCGGCTGGCGGGTGTAGCTGTCGGCGCCGTAGCGGGCGGCCTCGTCGAACCGGCCCGCCCGCACCAGCAGGTTGGCCAGCACGTACTCGTTCCACGGATCGCCGTCCGGCAACGGGCGGGGAAGCAGGTCGACCAGTCGGGCGGCCGCCTCGTCGGACATCGGGTGGGGGACCAGCGGCACTGCGGCCGGCCGCCGCAAGCCGTTGACGAGCACCCGGCGCGCCCGCTCGGTGTCACCGTCGTCGAGCGCGTCGACGGCCACGTCGAACGGTGAACGGGCGTGGCGTGCTCGATGGTCGAACAGCGACTGCAGTTGCATGATCAGCAGGAACCCGATGAACACGACCATCCCCCGCCACCCCGGGCTGAGCGCGCAGACGACGGCGGCGACGACGCTGATGGCGACGCTGGCGTAGAGCATCAACGGCCGGGCGCGGCCGGGCAGCACACGATCGAGCAAGGACGTGACGACGTTGCCGCCGTCGAGGGGCAGGACCGGCAGCAGGTTGAAGGCGCCGATCGCCGGTCCGGCCCACCACACAGCGGTCGCCGCCGGCGAGCTCCCCCGGCTGTACGGGTCGAACGGGTCGACACCCATCGCCAGCAGCACGCCGAGGCTGGCGACGATGTGGGTCACCGGGCCGGCCAGCGAGATCATCACCTGCGCCGTGCGCGAGAGCGGTTGCGGGGAGTGGTAGGAGGCGTACCCGGCCAGGAAGTCGAGCGAGATCTCGGCCTGGGCGCCGGCGCGCCGGGCGGCGACGGCGTGGCCGAGCTCGTGGAGCAGCGTGAACCCGGCGATCGAGATGGCCAGCCACACGCCGAACTCGTCGGCGTTCACGGCCACGATCAGCAGCATGAACAGCAGGAACCCCGGCCGCACGTGCAGCGGGAAGCCGAGGATGCGCACGGCCAGCGATCGTAGGCCGGGTCCTAGACTCCGCGGCCGTGGCTCCGTCAACTCGCTCCTCGAAGCGCCCGCACTACGTGTACGCCTTCGACCACAAGCACCGCCGACCGCCGATGGAGCACAAGGAGCTCCTCGGTGGCAAGGGCGCCAACCTCGCCGAGATGACGAGCGTGCTGAAGCTCCCGGTGCCGCCGGGCTTCACGATCTCCACCGAGGCGTGCATCGCCTATCTCGACGGCGGGTGGCCAGCGGGCCTCGACGAGGAGATCGGCACGCAGGTCGCCAAGCTCGAGCGCGAGATGGGTCGTCGGCTCGGCGATCCCGGCGACCCGCTGCTCGTCAGCGTGCGATCCGGCGCCAAGTTCTCGATGCCCGGGATGATGGACACCGTCCTGAACCTCGGGCTCAACGACAAGAGCGTCAAGGGGCTGGCCTCGGCCACCGCCGACGAGCGCTTCGCCTACGACTCGTACCGCCGCTTCATCTCGATGTACGGCCGCATCGTGCTGGACATCCCGGCCGACCAGTTCGACCACCCGCTGGAGGCGGCGAAGGAGGCAGCCGGGATCACCAACGACGCCGAGCTGCCGGCGGCGACGCTGAAGGAGCTGTGCGCGGCGTACAAGGCGGTCGTCAAGGCGGCGACCGGCAAGGCGTTCCCGCAGGACCCCATGAAGCAGCTGCGCGGCGCCGTCGAAGCGGTGTTCCGCAGCTGGAACGGCGCCCGCGCCATCGCCTATCGCGTCCGCGAGCGGATCAGCCACGACCTCGGCACGGCGGTCAACGTGCAGGTCATGGTGTTCGGCAACCGCGACGACAACTCGGGGACGGGCGTCGGGTTCACTCGCAACGCGGCCACCGGCGAGGACAAGCCGTACGGCGACTTCCTGATCAACGCCCAGGGCGAGGACGTGGTGGCCGGGATCCGCAACACCGAGGACCTGGACGCGATGGCGCGCCACTTCCCGACGATCCACGACGAGCTGCTCGACGTGTTCACGCGCCTCGAGCGCCACTACCGGGACATGTGCGACACGGAGTTCACCATCGAGCAGGGGAAGCTCTGGATGCTCCAGACGCGGGTCGGCAAGCGCACCGGCGCCGCCGCGCTGCGGATGGCCGTCGACATGACCAAGGGCACCGGGCGGGGCAAGGACCGTTGGAAGATCAGCAAGCAGGAAGCCCTGACGCGGGTGTCGGCCGAGCACCTCGACTCCGTGTTGCACCCGCAGTTCTCGGGGTCCGGCACGGTGATCGCCAAAGGGCTGGCGGCGTCACCGGGGGCGGCGGTCGGCAAGGTGTACTTCGACGCCGACGACGCCGAAGAGGCGGTCGACAACGGCGAGCAGGTCATCCTGGTGCGCAACGAGACGAGCCCGGAGGACGTCCACGGGATGATGGTCGCCGAGGGCATCCTCACCGCTCGCGGCGGGCTCGTCAGCCACGCCGCCGTCGTCGCCCGTGGATGGGGAACACCGGCCGTGGTCGGCGCCGAGGGGATCAAGATCTCCGGACGTTCGTTCACCGCCGGCGACGTGACCGTCAACGAGGGCGACGTCATCTCGCTCGACGGCACGACGGGCGAGGTCGTGCTCGGGGCCATGTCGCTGGCCGCCGCCGAGCCACCGGCCGAGTTCGACGTCGTCCTGTCGTGGGCCGATGCGGCGCGCAAAGGCAAGCTCGGCGTGCGGGCCAACGCCGACACCGGCGAGGACGCTGCCAACGCCCGCCGTCTCGGTGCCGAGGGCATCGGACTGTGCCGCACCGAGCACATGTTCCTGGCGCCCGACCGGCTGCCGGTCGTGCGGCGGATGATCCTCGCCTCGACCGAGGAGGAGGAGGCCGCCGCGCTCGACGAGCTGCGCAAGGTCCAGCAGGACGACTTCACCGAGATCCTCGAAGCGATGGACGGCCTGCCGGTCACCGTGCGGCTGCTCGACCCGCCGCTGCACGAGTTCCTCCCGTCGGTCGAGGAACTCCGCATCAAGCAGGCCACCGACGGTCTGACGGCGGACGAGCAGGCGATGCTCACCGCGGCGCAGAGCTGGTCCGAGCACAACCCGATGATCGGTACCCGCGGGGTGCGCCTCGGCGTGATCAAGCCTGGTCTCTACGCGATGCAGGTGCGGGCGCTGCTCGACGCCGCCGCCGACCTGCGCAAGCGAGGAAAGCATCCGATCGTCGAGGTGATGATCCCGCTGACGGTGACCCGTGAGGAGCTGGCGCTCGCCCGGGGATGGGTCGAAGACGAGATCGCTGCGGCCACGAAGGGGCTGAGGTCCGGCCCGGAGGTGACGATCGGCACGATGATCGAGACGCCACGCGCCGCGCTGCGGGCCGACGAGATCGCCGAGGAGGCCGACTTCTTCAGCTTCGGCACCAACGACCTGACCCAGATGGCGTTCGGGTTCAGCCGCGACGACGTGGAGAGCCGGATGATGCCGGCCTACCTGGCGGCCGGTCTGCTCAAGCGCAACCCGTTCGAGACCATCGACCAGGACGGCGTCGGCGAACTGGTCCGCATCGGCGCCCGGCTCGGCCGGCAGACCAAGCCGAAGCTCAAGCTCGGCGTCTGCGGCGAGCACGGCGGCGACCCCGAGTCGATCGCCCTGTTCTACGACGCCGGCCTGGACTACGTCAGCTGCTCACCGTTCCGGGTGCCGATCGCCCGGCTCGCCGCCGCCCAAGCCATCGTCGGCGCGGCAGCCGACACGAAATGACCCGACCCGCGCCACGGGAGCCGGGCGATTGACGGTTTGGCCCGTGCCGCCGTGAGCATGCATGGTCAGGTCGAGCGTCAGCCGGCGAGCGAAGCGAGCTGTCGGCAGGTCGCTGGTTTGCCGAGCAGGGCCAGCGAGACGCGCGAGCGCAGCGAGCCATCAGCACAGTGATCGCCGACGACGACATCGAGCGGTTGCGCTCCACGGTGTCCATCGTCGACGTCGTCAGCCAGTTCGTCCAGCTGCGCAAGGTGGGGCGCAACTGGGTCGGACTGTGCCCGTTCCACGCCGAGAAGTCGCCGTCGTTCAACGTGCGCGAGGAGACGGGCCGGTACAAGTGCTTCGGCTGTGACAAGTCCGGCGACGTGTTCACGTTCGTCCAGGAGCACGAGCACGTCGACTTCGTCGGGGCCGTGGAGTACCTGGCCGGGAAGGCCGGCATCCAGCTGACCTACACGTCGACCGGCCAGTCGAGGGATCGAGCCCGCCGCAAGCGGTTGGTCGAGGCGATGACCACCGCCGTGGAGTGGTACCACCAGCGGCTCCTGGAGGACCCCGAGGCACGCCGGGCTCGTGACTACCTGCGCTCCCGTGGTCTGGCCGGTGACGTGGCCCGCCAGTTCAAGCTCGGCTGGGCACCGGATGACTGGGATGCTCTCGCCCGTGGGTCGGGCATCGACGGCGAGTCGCTGCAGGCCGTCGGGTTGGCGTTCACCAACCGCCGCGACCGGCTGCAGGACGCCCTGCGGGCACGGGTGCTGTTCCCGATCTTCTCCGACACGGGTGAGGCGGTGGCGATCGGCGGGCGCGTGCTGCCGGGGTCCGACGACCCGGCGAAGTACAAGAACTCGCCGGAGACGCCGATCTACGCCAAGTCCAAGGTCCTCTACGGGCTCAACTGGGCCAAGGCCGACATCGCCACGTCCGGTCAAGCCGTCGTGTGCGAGGGCTACACGGATGTCATCGGGTTCCGTCAGGCCGGTGTCGAGCGGGCGGTGGCCACGTGCGGCACGGCGTTCACGGAAGACCACGTGCGCCTGCTCAAGCGCTACGCCAGCCGGGTCGTCCTCGCCTTCGACGCCGATGCCGCCGGGCAAGGGGCCGCCGAGCGGTTCTACGAGTGGGAGCAGAAGTACCAGGTGCAGGTGGCGGTGGCCCGGCTGCCCGGGGGGCTGGATCCGGGCGAGCTGGCCCAGCGCGACCCTGCCGCCCTCGCCGCCGCCGTCGCCGACGCCCCGCCGTTCCTGGCCTTTCGCTTGGCCCGGGCGATGGACGGCCAGCCGCGACGGACGCCGGAGGACCGCGCCCGGTTGGCCGAGCGGGCGATGTCCGTCGTCAACGAACACCCCGAGCCGAACGTCCGGCGCCTGTACGCCGGGGAGGTCGCGGCCGAGGTCGGCCTGCCCGTCACCGACCTGGTGCGGGTGGCCGAGCAGCGGAGTCGTCGCCCCACGCTCACCGCCGTCCCCACACGGCGGGCGCCGGCACGCGAGAACGCCGAGTTCGCGGCGATCGCCCAGCTGGCCCAGGACTGGGACTCGATCGCCGAGTGGCTGGTCGAGGAGCTGTTCAACGACGAGGCCAACCGTCGGGCGTTCCTCGCCCTGGCCGCCGCCCACGGCAAGCTCGACGCGGCGATCGAGGCTGCCGACCCCGAGGCGCGCGAGGTCCTGGAGCGGGCAGCGGTGGCCGATCTGGAGGTGGATCCGGACACCGAGGCGCGCAATCTGATCGGGGCGGCCGTCCGCCGTCAGCTGGCCGAACGCGGTCCGTCGGGCGAAACCGAGCTGATCCGCCTCGATGCCGAGGCCCGCCGCCAGCTGGAGGCGTTGACCGGCCCGGCATCCGCAGCGGTCGGGGCTGCGGAGTGGTTGCTACGGTGGCTGCATCGACGGATGGAGGAACGCTCGAGTGGGGGGCGACCGTCGCCCTGAGGAACCGTTGGCGCCGGCCGCCGGACGGGCGGCGGTCGACACCCTCGATGGGGTCGATCCCGCCGAGTGGGACGCCCTCCTCGCCCGCGGGCGCCAGCAGGGGAGCGTGCACGCCGAGCAGGTGACCCACGTGCTGCGCGACGTCGAGTTGACCGGTGACGTGCTGGGTCAGGTGAAAGAGACACTGACCGAGGCCGGCATCACCCTTGATGAGACGATCGACGCCGACGTCGACGCCGACCCGGAGGACGACACGGCGCCGGCGGCGCCGCGGGTGCTCGAGCTGGAATCCAACACCGAGGAGGCCGACGAGCACCTGCTCAGCCGGCGTCGCCGGCGTCGGGTCCGGCGCACGGCGACGCGCGGTGAGGGGACGACGTCCGACGGGGTGCGGATGTACCTGCGCGAGATCGGCCAGGTCGATCTGCTCACGGGCGAGGACGAGCGCCGGTTGGCGCAGCTGATCGAGCGGGGCCAGCTGGCCGCGGCCCGCATCGACGAGGCGGCGACCGACGGTCCTCCGCTCAACGACGTCGAGACGCGCCAGCTCCTGCGCATCGTCCGGCACGGCGAGCGAGCCAAGAGCGAGTTGACCCAGGCCAACCTGCGCCTCGTGGTGAGCATCGCCAAGCGCTACTCGGGGCGGGGGATGCAGCTGCTCGACCTGATCCAGGAGGGCAACCTCGGCCTGATGCGGGCGGTCGACAAGTTCGACCACGCCAAGGGGTTCAAGTTCTCGACGTACGCCACCTGGTGGATCCGCCAGGCGATCACCCGCTCGATCGCCGACCAGGCGCGCACGATCCGCATCCCGGTGCACATGGTCGAGCACATGAACCGGGTGATCCGGGCCAAGCGCCAGCTGCACCAGGAGCTCGAACGGGAGCCGACGATCGACGAGATCGCCGTCCGGGTGCAGCTCGACGACGACCGGGTGCGCGAGTTGCTGCGCCTGTCCCTCGACCCGTTGTCGCTCGACTCGCCGATCGGCGAGGAGGACGAGTCGAACCTGGCCGACTTCATCCAGGACTCGTCGACGGACGGGCCGGCCGACGCGGCGACCAGGATGATGCTCACCCAGGCCGTCAGCGCCGTGCTCAACGAGCTGTCGCCGCGGGAGCAGGAGATCGTGCGCTTGCGCTTCGGGCTCGACGGGGGTCAGGCCAAGACGCTCGAGGAGGTCGGCAAGGAGTTCGGCGTGACGCGTGAGCGGATCCGCCAGATCGAGGCCAAGACGCTGGCCAAGCTGCGCCACCCCCAGCGCAGCCAGCGCTTGCGGGAGTTCCTCGAAGCCGAATAGCTCGCTGCGGGACCGTGCCCGTCGGCGTCAGCCGGGTGAGGCGTCGGCGATGGTGTCGAGGATCGGCAGGACGTACCGCATCAGCCCGTCGTGGTCCTCGGACATCGGGAAGTGGCCGAGGCCGTCCATCACGGCGATTGTCGACCCGGCGATCTCAGTGGCCGCCGCCTGCGTCCAGGGCACCGTCGGGAAGTCGTACTCGCCCGTCAAGAGGTGGACGGCGCAGCGGGACGTGTCGATCTGGTCGGCCTGGCCGCGCAGGTCGTGCTCGATGGCGTAGTAGTGGATGTCGCCGCCGAAGATGCCCGGCGCGCCCTGGGCGTAGTGCAGGCGCGTCTCGTGTCGGTTCGCCTCGGGCGCCGTGGGCGACATGATCATCATCATCGTGGCGGCGTGGCTGGCCGGGTCGGCGTCGGTGAACGAGGCCGCTTCGACGTCGCTGAGATCGACCGGGATGTCGGCGTGCAAGCCGCCCTCCAGGGCGATCACGGCGCGGTAGTCGTCGGCGTGGTGGCGGGCCAGGTCGAGTGCCAGCATCCCGCCGACCGACGAGCCGATGAAGACGGGCCGGTCGAGTCCGAGCACGGCGGCGAGCGTGGTCGGCAGCGCCATGGCCAGCTGCTGGGTCAGCACGTACGGCTCGGCCCACCAGGCCCGGCCGGCGGGTGGGAGCGACTTGCCGTGAGCTGGGAGGTCGTAGACGACGACCTGGAAGCGGTCAGTGACGCGGGCGTCCTCGAGCAGGCGGCGCCACTGGCGTCCGTCGGCGCCGGCGGTGTGCTGGCAGAGGAGGCCGATGCCTTGGCCGGCGCTCTCGTAGTAGATGCGGTGGTCGAGCCCCTCGAGCTGGAGGTGGACGTAGCGCCCGACTGCGGCGTCGTGCTCGCCGTGGGCGGCCTCGGCGGCGGCCGGAACGGCGGCCGGGTCCGTGCCGTTGGCGGCGTGGCGGAGCAGGTCGGCGAAGCGCCGGACGGCGAGGTGCCGGCCGGCGTCGGCGGGGGGCGGCTCGACGCTCATCGCGCCGACCCCCGCGGCGGCAAAGGGGTCGGTGTAGCCGGGTGGAGGCGGCGAGGACAGCAGCGCTGTCCACGCCTCGGGCGAGCCGCGCAGGACGACCGTGTCGGTCGCCTCAACCGGCGAGTCGGGCTGCGGCGCGCCGGCGGCGCCGTGCTCGATCGGCACGACCCAGCACGTCGCGCCGTCGTCGAGGACCAGCGCGCCCGTCCAGCCGCCGGCGTTGAGCCCGAACTCGCCGTCGCTGGCGGCGAGGGTGGCGGCCGTCTCGACGAGTGATCGATCCATCGGCAGTCTCCCTTCGAGGCCGCCGAACGTACCGCCGTGACACCCGCGGCTCATGATCGAGCCATGGGCTACGGGGGCAAGCTCGTCGAGCAGCAGCGAGCGCGAGAACTGCGCGCCGAGGCCTGGACGTTGCAGGACATCGCGAGCGAGCTCGGTGTCTCGAAGTCGTCGGTCAGCCTCTGGGTCCGAGACGTCGAGTTCGTTCCGAACCCAGTGCGCCGGGGGTCGCGCATCGGCGCCACGAACCTGCTGCACCTGGCCAAGTTGGCCGAGATCGATCGCTACGACGGCGCCGGCGTCGACGAGGTCGCTCAGCTGTCCGACCGGGAGGTCTTGCTCGTCGGAACAGCCTTGTACATCGGAGAAGGCTTCAAGCGCGACGGAAAGGTCGGCATGGCCAACACCGATCCCAACGTGCTGCGGTTCTTCGTGACCTGGTTGCGCCGGTGCTTCGAGATCGACGAGACGCGATTGCGCGTTCGTATGTACCTGCACCAAGGCCTCGACCTGGAGGCCTCGGAGCAGTTCTGGAGCGAGCTGCTGGAGATTCCCCGCGCCCAGTTCCGGCGGGCCTACCGGCCGGCGGCGGATCCAACGAGACGCCGTTCCAAACACGCGAACGGGTGCCCCGCGGTGGTCTACTGCGACACCCGCTTGCATCGCCGTGTCATGGGACTGGCGCGAGCGCTATCGTCAACCGCTGCCCTTCCGGGGTAGCTCAGCTGGAAGTAGCGTCGGTCTGTTAAACCGAATGTCGTGGGTTCGAGCCCCACCCCCGGAGCCACTCGTCATCCTCCGGTGACGAACGCCGAGTAGTCCTTCAACGTGATGGCGTTGGCGGCGTCCGTGATCCGCTGCGTGGACTGGTCGATCACCGCCTCGACGTCATCTCCCGACAGCTCGGCCGGTGCCGCCTCCGGATCCTGGGTCATGAACGCCGCCGACTGGATCCCGAGCTGCTGGTTCACGTCGACGAAGGGGCGCATCACCCGGTCGTAGCCGGCGAACGCCACCTCGTGGTCGCTCCCGGCCGCCGCCAGCTCCCCGGCCAGGACGTAGGCGCCGATCATGGCGAGGCTCGAACCCTGCCCGGACATCGGCGAAGCGCAGTACCCGGCATCGCCGATCAGCGCCACCCGCCCCGTCGACCAACTCGGCAGATCGACCTGGGCGGCGATGTCGAAGTACCAGTCCGTGGCGTCGGACATCAGCTCGAGGAGCCGAGGCACCTCCCAGCCGACGCCGGCGAACCGCTCCTTCACGGCGTGCTCCTGCTGCGCCCGGTCGCGCAGATCGATCGACTGGTCGCGAGCGGCGAAGCCGAACGTCGCCTTGGCGTTCGGATCGTCCCGCGTCGCCCAGATGGCGGCGACGCGGCCGATCTCGGAGTACTGCATCTCGACCCGATCGAGCTGCAGGTAGTTCGGCACCGAGAACACGCACAGGTACATGCCGAGGTCGCGGAGGTACTGCGACTCGGCGCCGAAGCACAGGTTGCGAACGTTGGAGTGCAGTCCGTCGGTGCCGACCACCAGATCGAACGAGCGCGACGGACCATCCCGGAACGTCACGTCGACCCGCTCCGCGGATTGGTCGACCGACTCGATGACGTCGCCGAACATGATGTCCACGTCCCGGACCTGTTCCATCAGGATCTCGCACAGGGTGCCGCGCACGATCTCGAGGTCGTCGCCGACCCGGTGCCCGAACTGGTCGCCGCTCAGCTCGTTGATGACGTTGCCGTCGCGGTCGACGAGCTTGGCGCCCTGCATCTGTGTGCTGGCGGCGAGCACGGCGTCATGCGCACCCATCTGGTGCAACACGTCGAGGGCTGTCCCGCGGACGTCGATCTTGTACCCGCCGGTCACCAGCGAGGGCGCCCGCTCGACGATCGTCGGGTTGAACCCGTACCGGCGCAGCCAGTGGGCAGCCGTCAGCCCGGCGATCCCCGCACCGGACAGCAAGACGTCCATCTCCTCGGATCTCCCTCCCTCGGTGGGTGAATCCTGCGGCAGGCCGCCCGACGATGTCAACGCGCAACGATCCGAGCGCGTGCCCGACCCATCACGGGAGGGGCTAGACCTGGGCTCGTCAGAGGGCGGTAGCTCAGTGGTCAGAGCAGGGGACTCATAATCCCTGGGTCGTGGGTTCGATCCCCACCCGCCCTACGAACAACCTGGAGGTGGCAGAGGAGGCCGATTCGTGAAGAGCTCCTACCGGTACGTGGTGATCGGCGTCGGCGGCATCGGCAGCGCTGCGACCTACTGGCTCTCGCAGCGAGGGCTGGGGTCGGACGTCCTCGCCCTCGAGCGCTTCGGCCTCGATCACGAGCGCGGGGCCTCACGCGATCGCGGTCGGGTGATCCGCTACTTCTACCACCGCCCCGAGTACGTACAGATGGCGCCGGCCGGTTTCGCTGCCTGGGCCGACGTCGAGCAAGCCATGGGCGTGCAGCTCGTCCACATGACGGGGGGCGTCACGCTGCACCCGCCCGGCACGGTCGTCCCGCCCGACGACTACATCACTGCGCTCGACGCCTGCGGGGTGGGCTACCAGGTGATCGATGGAGCCGAAGTCCGTCGCCGCTGGCCACAGTTCCGCATCGACGACGATGTCGTCGGGGTGATCCAAGACGACACCGGGATCGTGCGCGCCGACCTCGCCAACGACACCCACGTCGCCGGTGCCCGGGCCAACGGCGCAACGGTGCTCGCCGACACCCCGGTCCGCGACATCGTTCCGGTCGGCGACGGCTACACCGTCCACACCGACCAGGAGACCTACCGCTGCGAACGGGTCATCCTCGCCGCCGACGCCTGGACCAACGACCTGCTCGCCCCGCTGGGCCACCGCATCAACCTCACCGTCACCGAGGAACAGGTCGCCTACTACGAGACGTCGGATCGGTTCTCGATCGGACAGCTCCCGGTGTGGGTGTGGCTGGACACCGAGACCTACTACGGCCTGCCGTCCTTCGCCGACGTGCCGGCCAAGGTGTCGATGGACTCCGGTGGTCCGCCGGTGCACCCTGATGAACGGACCTTCCGACGCAACGAGGAATACCTCCAGCGCACCGAGACGTTCCTGGGCAAGGTGCTACCTGACCTCCCCGGTCGGTTGCTGTCCACGAAGACGTGCCTCTACACGATGCCGCCCGATCGCGACTTCGTGATCGACCGGATCGCGGAGCATCCTGGGATCGTGGTCTGCCAGGGCGCCGCGCACGCCTACAAGTTCGCCTCCCTCATCGGCCGCATCGCCGCCGACCTGGCCACCGACCGGACACCCGAAGTGAACATCAGCGCCTTCTCACTCGGCCGCCCGTCGCTCTACGAAGCCGACCCATCCTTCGAGCTCCTCCTACGGCGCAGCGACGGAAGCCGCTGAAAGAGGTCGTTGGGCGTCCGCTCGCGCGTTGCCGTCGGCCGGCGTGCGGTTCCTCAC
>CAWJNE010000009.1:0-66675 GCA_963844175.1 uncultured Acidimicrobiia bacterium | reverse complement strand
CGGGAGCGCTCTCCCGAGTTTGTGTCACCGACGGCGCGGTCGACAGCAGGAACGGTGACGCAAACCCGGGCGAGGTCCGGCGGAGATCAGGTGTGGCTCAGGTGTGGCGACGACGGCGCGACACCAGGAGGAGCGCCGACGCACCGCCCACGACGAGCGCGGCGGCGAGCACCCCGATCGGCGCGGTGCTGGCGCCCGTCTCGGCGAGCGGCGGCTCGACGATCGTGGTGGCCCTCCCGGGTTGCTCCGACGGGTCGGGTTCCGACTCGACGTAGGTGAACCCGCCCGGCACGACGACGTCACCCTCGCCGACGAAGTCGAGCTTGACCTCGACGTTCCCGGGCAAGCCGCCGGGCGTGTACAGCTGGATCTCGTTCTGGCTCAGGGGCTGCGCGTCCACGAAGCTGCGGCCGAAGAACACGCCGACCACCTCGGCGACGTTCGGCCCGGAGATCGTCACGGGCTCGGACCCTACGTTCGAACCCGAGGCCGGCGTGATCGTGTACGTGGACGGGTCGACGCTGGCCGATGCGGTGTCGGCGGCCGAGCCGAAGGCGACGGCCGTGGACAGAAGGAGCGCCAGCCCGAGCGCCGACGTCCGACGCGTGCGCTGGTGCTGAACAGGACGACCTCGATCCACGGGAGCTCCCTCGTTCCGGGGCAACAATTGCGCGCAAGCTACCGCGCGGGCGCCGCCAGACTGGGCTGATGGCCAGCTTTGCCGAGGTCGAGCGCGTCGAGCCGGACCTTGCCGATCGCGTCCGCGCCGTGCTGTCGTCGACGACGAACGCGGTGCTCGGAACGCTCCGCCGTGATGGTTCGCCGCGCCTCAGCGGCGCCGATCCGTACTTCCACGACGGCCAGCTGCGCATCTGGTCGATGCCGCAAGCCCGCAAGGGCCAGGACCTGCGTCGGGACCCGCGGGTCGCGCTGCACAGCATCCCGTGGGACTCACGGCAGCTGCGCCACGGCGCGTCGGACGTCGGCGCGGCGGACGCCAAGGTCGACGGGACCGCCGTGCTGTCCACCGATGCCGGCGAGCGGACGGGGTTTCGCGCCTGGTTGCACGCCGAGCGTGGCGTCGAGCCACCAGCGGACTGGGAGCTGTTCACGATCGACATCGACGCGCTGACGATCATCTCGGCCGACACCGGGCAACTCGTGGTCGACCGATGGTCCACGAACGACGGGCGTCGAACCATGCGCCGCGGTGAGCGATGAGTTCCTCGGCGCTGCGGGGTCGTTGAACCCATGCTGATCATCGCAGGACAGGTCAGGGTCGCCGAGACCGACCGCGACGCGTACGTGGCTGCCTTTCACGATCTCGTCGAGCGAGGCCGAACGGCCGACGGATGCCTGGACGTCGTGATCTCCGCCGACCCGCTGGATCCGGGCCGGGTCAACATCTTCGAGCGCTGGGAGTCCCAGGAGGTTCTCGATGCCTGGCGAGCCGTCGCCAACGCACCGGACCCCGGCATCGAGCTCGACGCCGACGACGTGCAGCTGTTCACCGTGACCGACGCCCGCCCACCGTTCTGAGCGGACCGTCCGTTGAACGCATCGGCGATCACCCGCCTCTTCGCCTACGGGACGTTGCAGCCAGGGCGCCTGCGCTGGCCGCTGCTCGAGCCGTTCGTCGCCGGTCATCGGCCAGCGCACGCTCGTGGACGGATCTACGACAGCGGAGTGGGGTGGCCGGTCACGGTGTTCGAGGACGCCGCGAGTCCGGTGCCCGGAACGATCATGGAACTCGATCGGCACCGGCTGAACCAGCTCCTCGTCATGTTGGACGACGTCGAAACCGCCGCCACCGAGCTGCTGACGAGGATCGTCGTGACGACCACCGACGGCGAGACCGCCTGGGCCTACCACTGGACCGGGTCGACGTCGGGGATGACTTCGATCGAGCGATGGACGGCGGCCGTGGAACGCTGACGTCGTCCACGCCGAGGCGGCCTACTGGTACCCGGCGATGGCGCGGGCCTCGGTCGGCGTGCGCACACCAACGATCGCCCGCGCCGAATCGAGGACCCAGGACATCGCATGGTCCTGCAGCGTCCGCCCTGCGGCGTCGGCGTCGCGACGCACCTGAGCCAGGCGGTCAGCTCCGTCGCCTGAGGCCCATGGCAGCCGGCGGCGAAGATCACCGTCGGCGGTCTGGTCGGGAGCGAACCCGTCGACGAGGAACCCCGACGCCAGCGGCGACCAGGCGAGGAACTCGGCGCCGGTCTCCCGGCACCAGGCCCTCGCCCCGTCGGCATCGGGGCCGTGGTGGAGGATCGACCACTGGTGCTGCACGACGGAGATCGGTGCGACTGCCGCGCCGCGCGCCAGGAGCTCGGCGGGATGGTTGGACAGCCCGATCGCCCGCACCTTGCCCTCGATGACGAGCTCGGCCATCGTCCCAACCGTCTCCTCCACCGGTACCGCCGGATCGGGGTCGTGCAGTTGCAGCGCGTCGACGTGATCGGTCCGCAACCGTCGCAAGCTGGCCTCGAGATCGGCGCGCACGGCGTCCGGCGAGCCATCCTCGTGCCAGGTGCCGTCCGGTCGCCGAACGGTGCCGCACTTGGTGAGGATCGTGACGTCGTCGCGTCGTCCGCTGACGGCGTCGCCGACGAGCTCTTCGGCCCGGCCCCAGCCATAGAACGGGGCGGTGTCGACCCAGTCGATGCCGGCGTCGAGCGCCGCCCGGATCGTCGCCACCGCCTCGTCGCGGTCTTGCGGCCCCCACCACAGCGGACCATCGGCGAGCGAGCCAAGCGGGGCCGTCCCGATCCCCACTCGGCTCCGGAGGTTCAGCACGCCGGCTCCGGGCGTCGAGCATCCCGCAGTTGGAAGTGACTCAACCGCTGCGCTCGAACACCAGGTCGAAGTCCTTGCGCCACGTTGCACCTTGGTCCTCCGAGGCGTCTGGATGGGTGTCGATGCGATTGCCGTCGGCCGAGATGACTCCGACCATCCGCTGGTGGAAGTCAGGGTCCGCCCGGGAGAGCACCCAAGCGCCACCGGGACCCTCGAACGTCATGTCGAAGACCCTCAGCACGCCGCGCTCGTCGTGATACATGGCCATCAGCGCCTCGCGGGCGTCGTTCCGACCGAACACCCACACCCAGGTGGAGCCGTCACCGAACCCGGCGCGCATGACGACGAAGGCGTCCTCGAGCCAGTCGACGGACGCCGTGCCTTCGACGATCGCTGACGGATCGTCCCAGAACCAGGCGTTCGTGATGCTGATCTTCCACTCGCCGACCAGGACGTCGGCGACCCGCTGCAATGCCTCGTTTCGCACGATTCCTCCACCGGCGGCAGCCGCCGCCGTCGACTCGTAGGTCGCCCATCACCGTAATGAAGGGCTCGGGTCCGGTGCACAACTCCGCCGTTGGCGTCGTCGACCTAGGGTCCGTCAGTGCAGCGAGGCGTCAACGTCGGCAACGCCCTCGACGGCCGTGACGGTGACGTGAGACCCGTTGGCCCCGACATCATCGAGCTGATCCAACGGGCTGGTTTCGACACGGTCCGCATCCCGGTGCGCTGGTCTGCCCATGTCGCGCCACAGCCGCCATTCACCATCGCGCCGTCGTTCTTTGAGCTCGTCGACATGGCGATCGCAACGGCGCTCGAGGCTGACTTGGAGGTGGTGATCAACGTGCACCACGACGGAGCCCTGAACGCCGACCCGACGCGCGAACGCCCTCGGTTCCTCGCGCTGTGGTCACAGATCGCCGCCCGGTATGCCGACCATCCCGGACGGCTCCATTTCGAGTTGCTGAACGAACCAACCGCCGAGTTGACACCCCAGCGCTGGAACGGGCTCCTGCGCCAGGCGCTCGCCGTGGTGCGCCAGACCAACCGGCATCGCCGGGTGCTGATCGGGTCGGCGTCGATGAACGCGCTCGAGGCCCTGCCTGAGCTGAGATTGCCGGCTGACGACCACCTGATCGTCACGATCCACTACTACTCGCCGATGACGTTCACGCACCAGGGCGCGCCGTGGCACCCGGGTGCCGATCGGTGGATCGGAACGACGTGGGACCCCGATCGGCAGGCGGCTGCGGTGCACGCCGATCTGGCGGCTCTGGCGGCGTGGGCCGACCACCATGGCGTCCCGGCGTTCGTGGGGGAGTTCGGCGCCTACGAGCAGGCCGACATGGCCGATCGAGTCGCGTGGACGACCACCGTGCGCCGTGAGCTCGAACGCCTCGGCATCGGCTGGTGCTACTGGGACCTCGACACGGACTTCGGCGTCTACGACGCCGCCAGCAGCTCGTGGCGCGAGCCGCTGCGGACCGCACTGCTCGGCCCGTGACGCTCTCTTCCCGCGTCGGCACCTGTGATGGCCGAGGCGATACTCGACCGATGGCTCGTCTCGCGGACGTGGTGATCGATTGCGCCCATCCGGCCTCAGTCGCCAGGTTCTGGGCTGCGTCCCTCGACGGGTACGCCGTCGCCGACTATGACGCCGACGAACTCGAACGGCTCCGCGCACTCGGAGTCGACGATCCCGAGGATGATCCGACGGTCCTCGTCGAGGGACCTGCGGGGTCGCCGCGGCTGTGGCTCCAGCGAGTGCCGGAAGCGAAGCTGGTCAAGAACCGGGTGCACATCGATCTCCATGCCGACGAGCTCGGCGCCGAGGTCGATCGGTTGGTCGAGCTCGGTGCACGCGTGTTGCAGCCCGAGCGCGACGGGCTCGTCGTCATGGCCGACATCGAGGGCAACGAGTTCTGCCTCACCAGCGGTTGAGGCTCATCGTCGGAGCGACACGAGCGGCTGTCAACCGACGCGCTGGAGGAACTCCTGAACGGCGTCGGTGATGTCATCGATGGCTTCCGAAAACCAGATGAGGTGGTCGTCGGTGTCGAGCAGGCGCAGTTCGGCGTTGGGGATGTGGTCGGCGATGTAGTGAGCGATGCCGACGGGGATGGCCCGGTCCCTGCCTGGGTGGATCACGAGCGTGGGGGACGTGATGGTCGGGAGCACGGCGCGCACGTCAGCCGTCACCACCAGCCGCAAGTACTGGCTCGCGGACCCTGGACTCGCCGATCGGCGTTCGTACTGACCGAACTGTGCCCGGATGGCCTCGTCGTCGCCGATGCTCGGGCACCAGAAGCGCAGCGACTCGCCCGTTCCCCACGTCGCTTCGACGCCGGCGATCAACGCTTCGGTCTGTTCGTGCGTGCGCGTCCCTGGATACCCCGCGCCATCGGCGAGTGAGCGCGGCGAGGCCCCGTAGGTGATCAGGGTCCCCGTTCGCTCGGGGTAGGTCGCTGCGAACAGCATGGCCACCGCCCCACCTCCCGACATCCCCAAGACCGCTGGCCGCTCGGAGCCGACGGCATCGAGGACGGTGCGCACGTCCTCGACCCAGTCGCGCAGGGTGATGCGTTCAGGTCGGTCGGAGAGTCCGACCCCGCGCTTGTCGAACAGGATGAGCCGCGAGAACGAGGCCAGGCGCCGGACGAGTCGACCTGCCCACGCCTCCCACCAGTTGTCGAGCTCGGACACGTAGCCCGGAATGATGATCAGGTCACTCGGTCCGTCGCCGGCGACCTGGTAGGCAAGGCTGATGCCGTCAGGTCCCTTGACGTAGCGCACGGGCGGAGGCTCCGCCACGAACGCCGGTCGCGGACGAGGGTCGGGGACAATCCGTCGAGCGCTCGGCGCGCGCGGCTGCCAGTCCAGCTCGCGGTCGTGAGAGAGCACGGCCGCTTCGAGGTCCCGCAGCTTCGGGCCCGGCTCGACGCCGATCTCGTCGCGTAGCGCCCGGCGCACGTTCCGGCAGGCCCGCAACGCCTCGGCCTGCCGGCCACAGCGGTACAGGGCGAGGATCAGCTGTTGCCACAGCTGCTCACGCAGTGGGTGGTCTGCGACCAGCGCTTCGAGCTCCGGGACCAGTCGTCGGTGACACCCATCCTCGAGCTCGGCGGCGATGCGGTCCTCGACGGCGACGAGCCGCAGCTGCTCGAGCCGCGCCGCTTCCTCCTCCAAGAACCGACTTTCTTGGACGTCCGACAGGGCCGCGCCCCGCCACAAGCCGAGCGCCTCGCGCAGGAGGGTCATCGTGTCGATCCGGTCGCCACAGCTCTGGGCTCGGCTGACCAGCGCAATGAACCGGCTCACGTCAAGCGAGTCCGGCTGCATCGACAGGCGGTATCCCGGGGCCACGAACTGCAGTGCCGACGGCGCCCCAGTCGATGCGAGCACCTTGCGCACCTCGGCGACACGGACCTGAACCACCCGCCGGGCTCGCTCCGCAGACAGCTCTGGCCACAGCTCGTCACCGAGCCGATCGACCGGGACGATCTGGCCGCAGCGCAGGGCCAGCGAGGCGATGAGGGCCTTCGCCTTCGGGGATGCGGGCGTCACGTCGGCCTGGTCGACCAACACCTGCAGGGCACCCAGCACGCCCACCGCCAGCGTCACGGCCGCAGTGTACGCCACCGGGCCGCGGCCATGTTCGTGTGATCGCGCCGTGAGCGGCCGTCCTCACACTGACCTCACCGCGCGCAGGCGCGGTCCGACACCCACGGAAGGGGGAGCAGTGAGCACCAGCACGAACGCAGACCTGAGCGGTCATCTGCGAACACGGACCGGCCGACGCCGACGTCGCTTGATCGCGGCCGCGACGGCGATCTGCATCGTCGCCCCGACCGGCAGCGCGTTGTCCGGTCCGAGCGAGGCCAGCGCCGTCCTCGAGTGGAACGCGACGGCCGGCGATGCGGCCCGCGCGGCGTGCCTGTCACCGGCCAACGATCCCCTCCACGAGGCACGGATGTACGCCATCACCCACATCGCCGTGCACGACGCGCTCAACTCGATCGACCGGCGCTACGAGCCGTACGCCTACCGCGATGCAGCACCCGTGGGGACCTCGGTGTCGGCCGCCGTTGCCACCGCCGCCCACGACGCAATGGTCGCCGCGCTGAACGACCTCCCGACCGAGTTGTTCCCTCCGGAGACCGGCTGTGCCCAAGCCGGGATCGACCTCGTGAAGGAGCGGTACGCGGCCGCCCTCGCGGGCATCCCGGACGGTGCCGCCAAGACCAACGGCATCAGCGTCGGTCAGGCCGCCGCCGCCGCCATCGTTTCCGTTCGCGCTGCCGACCACGCCAACGATGCGCCGCTCGTCGACACCGCCCCGCGAGGCGGGGCACCGGGCGAGTACCAGTTCACCCCAGGGACTCCATTCGCCTTCGCGCCGAAGTGGGGAGCGGTGACACCGTTCGTCCTTCGCGACAGCAGCCAGTTCGCCAGCGGGCCTCCGCATCCGCTCACGAGCCGCCGATACGCCACGGACTTCGAAGAGGTCAAGCGACTCGGTGGTGGCGGAGACGGCGATCCGACGCCGAGCGCGCGGACCGTCGACCAGACCCAGATCGCGCTGTTCTGGTTGGAGAGCTCGCCGTTGGCATGGAACCGTCTGGCACGCGCCATCGTCACCGGTCACGAGCTCGACGACTGGGAGACCGCCCGGCTGTTCGGCCTGCTCAACATGGGGATGGTCGACGGCTACATCGGGACGTTCGCCGAGAAGTACGACTACAACTTCTGGCGTCCGGTGACTGCGATCCACCGGGCGGCCGAGGACGGCAACCCGCTCACGTCGCCCGACCCCAACTGGCGGCCCCTCGTGGGGACGCCGCCGATCCCGGACCACGACTCTGGGCACAGCGTCGAAGGTGGCGTGGCCGCCGAAGTGTTGCGCCGCGTCCTGGGAACGGACCGGGTCGACGTCCGGGTGTGCAGCCTCACGCTGCCTGCCGGGCAGACGTGCGACGACCCGACGCCGACGTGGCGGTCGTTCGACCGCTTGTCCGACGCAGCAGCCGAGAACGGTGAGTCGCGAGTGCTCGTCGGGTTTCACTTCCGCCACGCCGTCGATGACGGGATCGACCACGGTCGGCGGATCGGAGCATGGACCGTGAAGCAGTTCATGGAGCCGGTCGACGACTGATCAGTCGTGACGGAGCGTCGCTGAGCGTCGAGCACCGATGTGCTCGACGCTCTCGGCGCGCCACGCAGCGGCGAACACCATCGGGGTGAGGGCCGCAGCAGCAACCGCCAGCCGACCCACCCCAGCGGCCGGCGCAATTACGATTTCGTACGTGTCGGGCGTCGAGCGATACATCGAGCAGGCCCGGGCCCGGATGGCCGCCGGAGGGGTCGGGAGCAACGCCCGGGCGGGCCGGCTGCGGAAGCTGGCACTCACCGCGGCGTTCACCCCGATGGTGGCCGTCGCCGTGTTGCCGGTCACGGCGGTGGTGGCTGCGGTGGCGTGGACGATCGCCAACGCGACGTCGCGCTGGGTCGGCGTCGTCATGCTCCTCGCCGTGGTCGTCGGGTTGGGCTACGTCACGGCACGGTTGGCCATCACGTACGACGATGTGCCAGCCGACCAGGGTTGGCGCCGATGGCTCCCGCTGGCGGCGACGCTCGTGGTCGTCGGGGCGGGATTGGCCGAGATCCTGACGGGGAGCCGTGCGCCCGATCCGGTGATCGTGCTCTGGTTGGCGTCCCTGGTGTGGGTGGCGGCGTTCCTGCCGCTGGCGACCGGTGTCTGGGGGGCAGCGCGTCGGGTGATGTGGACGGTCGGCCCCGTCGTGACCTTGGTGGCAATCCTGTTCGTGTGGACGCAGGGGTTCTTCTCGCTGCGGTTCGGGCGTGCGGCCTCCGAGTTCGACGATTTGGCGCAACGGGTCGTCGACGGCGAGCAGATCGCGGACGGCACACATGTCGGCGGCTTCGTGGTGCACGACATCAACCGCGGCCGTCTGGGCCGCAGCTCGGGGTGCGACGTCGAGTTCTGGATCACCGGCTGGCACGAAGAGGACACCCGCTACATCGCCCACTGCGTCGGTGAACCCGAAGGTCTCGACCACCTCGCACGAGACTGGTGGCAGATCGAGCGAACCCCACCAGGGAACTTGTGACATCCCGGGTGCTCGGCGGCGGCCAGACGTACCAGGCCATCCCTCATCGGCCCGGCGGCTCGTGACGGCGACGGATGAGGTCGACGGCCTCCTGATCTGTGGCGTCTACGGCACTGGGAAGTCGTCGCTGGCCGCCGAGATCGCCGAGACGCTGGAGCGACGCGGGGTGTCCTACGGGGCCCTGGATCTCGATTGGCTGACGTGGTTCGACGTGCCGGGCATGGATCGCCACGCTGCTCGAGACGTGTACCTGGACAACGTTGCCAGCGTCGTTCGCAACTACCGCGCCGCCGGAGTCCGCCACCTCGTGATGGCGGGGTCGGTGCGCGACCGGGGCGAGGTTCGGGCGTTGGCGACGGCGGCGGCGGTGCCGTTGCGTGTCGTGCGACTCGAGGTGCCGCTGGAGGAGATCACCCGCCGGCTGCAGCCCGACCCGACGAGCGGTCGACGCGATGACCTCGGCGTCGCCGCGCAGTGGCTGGCCGACTCGACCGGTGTCGGGGTCGAAGACCTGTCCGTGGTCAACACGAGTCCGATCCAAGACGTCGCGTCCCAGATCATCGACTGGCTCGGCTGGACCCCCTGACTCACCGTCGGGGTGTATGTCCCGGGCCTTCCTGGGGCACAAGCGTGCCGTGGCACCACGCAAGACCTCCCGCACGACCAAACCAGCCGCCCGCCGTTCGGGCGCACCGACCGCTCGCCGACCGGCAGCCCGTCGACCCAAGACGCCAGGATGCCCTGGCCGTCCTGAAGGACGACCATCGCGAGGTCGAAGCGCTCTTCACCAAGTTCGAGGCGCTGGGTCGCCGGGCCCACAAGACCAAGGCCGAGCTGGTCCACCAGATGACGGTCGCCCTCTCCAAGCACGCGGCGATCGAGGAACAGGTCTTCTACCCCGAGGTCCGTCGCGCCGTGTCGTCGCTCGGCGACGAGGTGCTCGAGGCGCTGGAAGAGCACCACGTCGTGAAGTGGACGCTCTCCGAGCTCGAGGACCTGACCCCCGAGGACGAACGCTTCCAGGCCAAGGTCACCGTCCTCATGGAGAACGTCCGCCACCACGTTCGAGAGGAGGAGCGAGGCCTGTTCCCGCAGGTCCGCAAGGCGATGGCTGCAGCGCAGCTCCAAGAGCTCGGTCGGGGCCTCCAGGCGGCCAAGGACGCCGCGCCGACCCGCCCGCACCCGCGCAGCCCCGACACTCCTCCGGGGAACGTGATCGCCGCAGCCTTGGTGACCCCGCTCGACGCCGTCGCCAACGTGGCCCAGTCGGCGGCCGAGCGCGTGCGCGACGTCGTCAGCTGAGCGTGGCCCGGCGACCGTCGGGATGCGGCCGGTTAACGCAGGGCGATCCGGGGGAGAACCCCGCACGTCATCCTGAAAGGAGCCACCTTGGATCTGGCGATCCTCGCCGCAGCCCGTTTCCCGATCAGCGAGCCGTTCGCCGGTGGGATGGAAGCACACACGCACGCGCTGGCCGAGGGGCTGACGGCGCGTGGCCACCGAGTGACGGTGCTGGCCGCCGGGGGCGTCGGCCGGTTCGAGGTGCGGCCCATGGTGCCGGTCGACTTCGCACCGTCGGGGCCGGCGCGCCGAGACGTCGCGGCCCAGCCCTCGGACGTCGTGGCCGAGCACCACAGCTACCTCGAGGCCATCGTCCACCTCGCCTCGGCCGAGCATCAGCTGGTCCACCTGAACGCCGTCCACCATCTGCCGTTCGCCTGCTCCGGGCTGCTCCGATCGAAGGTCTCGGCCACCTTGCACAGCCCTCCGACCCCGTGGCTGGAGTCGGCGCTGTGCGTGGCCCGCCAGCGCCCCAACCCCCCGGCGCTGGCGTCGGTCTCCGGCACCAACGCCGCGGCGTGGTCGTCGATCGGTATCGACCGGATCATCGGCAACGGCATCGACCTGGACACGTGGGTGGAGGGCGCGGGCGGCGGGGACGCCGTGTGGACCGGTCGGGTGGTCCCGGAGAAGGCGCCGCACCTGGCCATCGACGCCTGCCGGCGCGCCGGGGTGCCGTTGCGGCTCATGGGTCCGGTCCACGACCCGGTGTACTTCGAGCAGGCGATCGCTCCGCGACTCGGCCTCGACGTCCAGTACCTCGGGCACGGAACCGCCGCCGAGGTGGCGGCGCTCGTCCGGCGCAGCGCCGTCGCCGTGGTCACGCCGACCTGGGACGAGCCGTTCGGGCTCGTCGTCGCCGAGGCGCTGGCCTGCGGCACGCCCGTTGCGGGCTTCCGGCGCGGGGCCCTCGCTGACCTCGTCGACGACGACACCGGCGTGCTGGCCGCAGCCGGCGACGTCGACGCGCTGTCGGCGGCGTTGCTCAGGGCCGCCACACTCGACCGGTCGACCTGTCGGGCACGTGCCACGGCTCACTTCTCCTCCGCCGTCATGATCGACGCCTACGAGCAGTGGTTCCAGGAGCTGGTCGGGTGACGGCTCCCGTCGTCCACCACCCTCCGGGACATCCGTACGTCCGTCACGTCGCACCGGCGGGCCCCGGCGAGGCGAGCTCGGTCTGGAACCTGGACGAGGTGGCCGCGTCGGGCGCGGCCGTCGTGCACCTGCACTTCGGCTTCGAGCACCTGACCGTCGAGGCCCTGGGTGATTGGGTGCGCCAGTTGCGCCGGCATCGGCTGGCGCTGGTGCTGACCGTTCACGACCTCCAGAACCCGCACCTGGCGGATCAGTCCCGGTACCAGCAGCTGCTGCGACTGCTCGTCGCGGAAGCCGACGCCGTGATCACGCTGACGGCGTGGGCGGCCGCCGTCATCGAACGCGTGCACGGGCGAGCCGCCCACGTCATCCCCCATCCGCACGTGGTCCCGCTCCCCGAGTTGCGGCGCCGGTCGCACCGCCGTCCGCGCCGCGGCGTGTACGTCCACGCCGCGACGTGCCGTCCGAACCTCGACGTGGAACTCATCACGACGGTCGCCGCGGTGGCCGGTGATCTCGGCGGCGTGCGCGTCCACGTGCGTGCCCCGCTGACGCCATCGTCGCGGCGGGCGGTCGCCCGGCTCCGCCAGCACGAGCTCGTCCACCTGGACATCGGCCCGCGGTTGACCGATCGTGAGCTCTGGGAGCGGATCGAGCTCGCCCACGTCCTGTTGCTGCCCTACCAGTGGGGGACGCACTCCGGGCTGCTGGAGACGGCCACCGACCTGGGAACGCCGTGCATCGCGCCCGCCGTCGGTGCCTTTGTCGATCAAGGCGCGGTCGAGATCGACCGCGGCGACCCGGCAGCAGCGCTGCGTCGCGCGCTCCTGCTCGTGCCTCGCCGTGACCACGCGGCGCGGGCGCGGCAGCGCGTCGCCATCGCCGAGGCCCATCAGCGCGTGTACTCCGCCGTCCTCGACCGCAACGCCGGCGCAGCGTGAGCTCGATCCTGTGGTACCTCCACGACCACGGCCGAGGTCACCTCGAACGGGCGCGCACCGTGCTTGACCATCTGACCGGGGAGGTGGTCGTCGCCGCCGGGCCCGGCATCGCCGCCGGCGCCGCCGAGGTGCTCGGCACCAAGGTCGTCGCATTGCCCGGGGACGTCCCCGTCGCACCGACGCCCACGATCGGACCGTGGCATCACGCTCCGGCCGGACCTGACCTGCGGGCGCGGACCTCGGCCCTGGTCGACGTCGTCGCCCGCAACGACTGCACGACGGCCGTCGTCGACGTCTCCGTCGAGGTCACCGTGCTGGCCCGCCTGCTCGGCCTGCGCACCGTGACGGTGCGTCAGAGCGGTCGGAGAAGCGATCGCGCCCACCGGATCGGGTTGGAGAGCGCCGACATCGTGTGGATCCCCCAGCGCCTGGCGCTGGAGCCGATCGACGATCCCATCGACGACCGTTGGTTCTTCAGCGGGCCGTTCAGCCGGTTCGACGGTCGCACCGCCCGACCGGCGAGGGATTCGACGAGCCGCCAACGACTCGTCGTGCTGCTCGTCGGCACCGGAGGGACGAGCTTCGAGCTGGCACCGTGGCGCCACGCGGCCCCTCCGGCTGGATGGGAGGTTGCGATCGCCGGGGTCGGACAACCGTGGCGCAACGGCCCAGTCGAGTGCGTGGGACGGGGCGCGGCGATCGAGTCGCTCCTCGCCCGAGCCGACGTCGTCGTGACGAGCGCGGGGTGGGCGGCCGTCGCCGACACGGTCGCCGCCGGTTGTCGCTTGGTCGTCGTCCCCGAGTCGCGCCCGTTCGACGAGCAGCAGGTCCGGGCAGACGCACTGGCAGGAGCAGGCCTGGCGCTGTGCCGGTCGAGGTGGCCGTCGCCGTCCGAGCTGCCTGGTGTGCTCGACCAGGCGAGCCGGCTCGACCCGACGGCGTGGGACCACCACCACGACGGCCATGGCGCGCAGCGCAGCGCAGCGATGATCGAGCGGGTGCATCGTGGCTGACCCCGGCCCGTCGATCGCCGTCCTCGTGATCGCCGCCGGCCGCGACGAGCACCTCCGCCGACTCCTCGCCGGCGTGGAGCAGCAGACGCGGCGGCCCGACGACGTTGTCGTGGTCGACATGGCGGCGCGGGGACGGTCGCATGCGGCGTCGGGCTCGAGTGTCGTCCGGCGCGTCGAGCACCCCGCCGCCGGTGCTCCCGGTCCGCTGCCGCTGGCCGGCGGTCGCAACCTGGCTGCGGCGTCCACGGCTTGCGAACACCTCGTGTTCCTGGACGTGGATTGCATCCCTGGTCCCGACCTGGTGTCCAGGTACGCAGCGGTCCTGAGCGCCCACCCCGGCGCCATCGCCTGCGGTCCGATCCGGTACCTCTGCGAAGGCTGGGTCGATCGGTGCACAGATCAGCACCCGAGCGTGGCCCGACTCGAGGAGCTCAGCGACGAGCACGCCGCCCGGCCCCGCCTGCCCGGCACCTCGATGGTGCTCAGCGACGACCACGAGCTGTTCTGGTCCTTGTCGTTCGGTGTCAGCCGACCGACGTGGGAGCTCCTCGGCGGCTTCGACGACGGCTTCGTCGGGTACGGCGCCGAGGACACGGATCTCGGGCTGCGCGCCGCCGAGCTGGGGATCCCGCTGGCGTGGTTCGGGGGAGGGGTGGCCTACCACCAGTGGCACCAGCCCACGCGCCACGACCCGGCCCGCCTCGACGAGATGATCGCCAACGCTCACCGATTCCGGCGCCGCTGGGACCGGTGGCCGATGGGGGACTGGTTCAGCCAGCTCGCGGAGGCCTGCCACGTGCGCTTCGATCCCGACGGCGACCTCCTGGAACGAGCCGGACGCTGACGATGAGCCGTCCCGGGTGTCAGCTGCTGTCGACCTCCGTCGTCGTCGGACCCGAGCACCACGGCGTGGTCCGGCACGCCATCGCCGTCGCCCGCCTCACCGGCAGCCCCGTCCTCCGGCTGCCCGATCCGCAAGAACGGCCAGCGACGCCGACGACTCCGACCGCCCACCTCCACTACACGGATCGCCTGTTCGGCTCCACGAGCGATCGAGCGGCCGGCGCGTGCCTCGAGCTCATCAGACGCCTGGCGTGCCCGGCGATCGTGACGTTGCACGACGTTCCGAACGGCAGCTGCACCGAGCACGATCGGCGCCGCGCCGCCGCCTACCGGCACCTGGCGACGTCGGTCGATGCCGTCGTCGTGTCGAGCGGTCACGAACGAGAGCGATTGCGGGCCTGCGGCGTCTCCGCCGAGCCGACGGTCATCCCCTTGCCCATCGAGCCGATCGCGCCGGTCGCAGCGACCGAGGCCTTCGACGTCGCCGGACCGATGGTGGCCGTGCTCGGCCACATCTACCCCGGCAAGGGCCACCGTGCCGTGCTCGAGGCCCTGAGCACACGGCGCGACGACCTCGCCCTGTGGGCAGTCGGAGCGGTCAGCCCCGGCCACGACGATCTGCTCGGCGAGCTGGAGCGCTTCGCCGTGCGAGCCCGCCGTCGCATCGTCGTCACCGGGCACCTCGACGACGCCGCGCTGGCCGCAGCGGTCCGTCGGACCGACGTCCCGGTCGTCCCTGCGGCCGCCCCGTCGGCGTCTGCGTCGCTGGCCACGTGGATCGCCCACGGTCGCCGGCCCCTGACCGCCGACAGCGCGTACGCCGGTGAGCTGGTCGCTGAGGCGCCCGAGCTGGTGATGCGCTACCGGCCGAACGATGTCCGGGAGCTGGCGGCGGCGATCTCGCGAGCCCTGGACGAGCCTGCCTCGACCGTCCAGTCGGCGCCGATCCCCGAGCGCTTCCGTGGGCGGGCGGTCGCCGCGCAGCACCGCGCGGTCTACCGGGGTGTCGCCGATCGCCGTGGCTGAGGCGCGACCGTGCGCACGGATCGTCAGCGTCGGTCGCCGGCGATGGGTGCCGGACAATCGCTGGGACCTCGTCGCCGGTGAGGTGGAGGACCGGATGGACGCCCCCGACGCCACGGTGGCGGTCGTCATCCCGTACTACGAGCAGCCGGATTCGCTGCGCCGGATGTACGCCGCGCTGTCGATGGCGGGGCTCGATCCCCGGCGCCACGAGGTGATCGTCGTCGACGACGGGTCGCGCCGTCCGCCACCTCCACCGCCATCCAGTTTCGGTGTGCCCGTGCGCATCATCCGGCAGGCCGATCTGGGCTGTCGGCCCGGTGCCGCCCGCAACCTCGGCGCCGGGGCGACGAGCGCCGAAGTCCTCGTCTTCCTCGACCCCGACACGCTGCCCTGTCCACCGACGATCCACCGGCTGGCCGCCTGGCCCGACGTGCTCCCCGACGCCCTGGTCGTCGGCCGTCGCCACCACGCCGACCTCGGCGGCTGGTCCCCGGCCGACGTCGTCGCCTGGTTCGGCGAGCGGGGACCGGCCCCCCGTCGTCGCGCCGATCCGGCGTGGCTCGAGGACGGGTACGCCAGCACCAACGACCTCGTCGATGCCGACGATCACTCGTACCGGTACGTGATCTCCGGGGTGATGAGCTGCGGGCGGGCGTTGTTCGAGGACGTCGGGGGGTTCGACGACGAGCGGTCCGAGTACGGCGGCGAGGACTGGGAGCTCGCGTTCCGGGCCTTCAACAACGGCGCCGTGCTCGTCCACGACCGCGCCGCGGTGGCGTGGCACGACGAGCCGGACCGGGCGGAACGCGACGGATCGGCGATCGACCAGACGGCGGAGACCCTGTGGCTCGCCGCAAACATCCCGGAGCCTGCGGCCCGGTCCGCGGCTGTCGACCTACGAGCTCGCCGACACCATCGCCGTCCTCGACCTCCCCGACCGCGATGTCGGCTCCGCTCGTCGCGACCATCGCGTCGGTGATCGAGGGGTTCGGCGACGTCGCCGTCCACGTCGTGTCGGCCGCTCCGCCCGCTGTCGTGGATCATTTCGCCTTCGATCGCCGGGTGCGGTTCGCCGCGCCGACGCCCGCCCAGCTGCAGCGGTGCCGGGCCGATCGTCACCATCCGGCGCCCGGTGGTCGAAGCGGCCGATGCTCTCCGTGCCCTGGTGGGCCAGGTGCGTCCCGGCGGTGTCGGGACCGTGCGGGTGATGTCGGGTGGCGAGGAGATCATCACGGTGTCGTCGACGCGGGCGATGGGTCGCCTTCGCCGCGCCGTTGCGCTCGGTGCCCCCGTCGGCACCCTGGTCGCCGCACTGGGCGAAGCGTGCTTCGAAGCGGACGCCGTCGGGCTGGCGCCGGCGGCCGGAGCGGTCGACCTGCAGGCCACGTTCGGCGGCTGGTGACGACGCCGTCTCCTTTCGCCCTCGGTTTATCGGATACGTCAGAGGGGTACCCACGTCGCCGGAGGTGGTCCATGGATCTTTGGTTGGTGATTCTGCTCATCATCGTCGCGCTGATCGTGATCGGCGCGGTGATCGCTGCGGTGCAACGCAGCAAGCGAGGACGTCTGCTCGTCACCCAGACGGGACGTCGGGAAGAAGGTGATCGACCATGACGAAGCTGCTGCGCGGCAAGGACGTCGCCGGGTTCCCGGTCGTCGATGTGTCGACCGGCGACGACGTTGCCGAGGTGCGCGACCTGATCTTCGACCCCTCTCAGGGGCTCGTCACCGGGTTCACGTTGGGCAAGCGAGGCCTGTTCGGTGGCCGTCGGCGTGAGGTGCTCCCGGCTGATTCCATCAGCTCCATCGGCACGCACGCCGTCATGGTCGAGACGGTCGAAGCCATCACCGACCCAGCTGATGCCCCTCACGACGTGGCCAGCAGCGTCGAGCGATCGGCCGACGTCAGCAACGACATGGTCGTCACCGAGTCGGGCCGGGAGCTCGGCCGGGTACGCGATGTGGTGCTGGCGGGTGGTGGACGCCCACGCGTCGTCGGGTTCGAGATCGGTGGTGGCGACGCCGGAGACGGCTTCGTCCCGATCGGCACCCACACGGCAGTGTCGGCAAGCGCGCTGATCGTGCCGGACGGCATCGAGCACCGCGTGCGCTCCGACCTGTCCGCGCTGGCGGATGACCTCGACACGACCGATCTCGACCGGGGAGGACTGCGATGACCCGCCTCAGCCAGCTCGTCGGCCAGCCGACCATCTCCCTGGCCGATGCCGAGCAGGGCGGCAAGGTCGTCGGCGTGCAGATCGACCGGGGCCGGGTCGTCGGCCTGCGCACCAGCGACGGGTTGATCCAGACGGCGTCCATCCGCACGTTCGACGGAGACGCCGTCACGTATGACGGGGCGGCCGTCGCCGTCGACGACCCGGCCGACTCCCCGCTTGGACGGCGGGTGCTGACCGAAGCCGGTGACGAGCTGGGACGGCTCGCCGACCTGGACATCACCGACGATGGGACCGTGACCAGCGTCCTGCTCGAAGACGGACGCGGCCTCGAAGGGTCGGCGCTCAAGGTGATCGGGTCGTACGCCGTCGTCGTCGCCGATCAGCCGGCGCCCCCGCCGGGCTCCGAGCTCCCACCCCCGCCCCCCAGCGCGACACCGGCCTGAGGTCGGCACCCGCACCGCCCGGTCAGGGCGGTGCGGGTCGGCCCTGCGACTGCAGGCCGGCGATCAGCGCGTCGAGCACGGCGTCGACCTCTCGACGAGCGGCGCGGGGCCGGCGTGATCGGGCGATGAACAGGGCGGCGCCGTACAGGCCGCCGAGCGTGACGTGGACGAGCGGTTCGACGCTGACGCCGGGAAGCCGGTCAGCCGCCACCAAAGGCGTCAGCACCGTGCGCAACATGGGCAGCTCGTTGTGCTCGATCCCGCCGTCCCAGACGTCTTGCTGGAGCACGCCGACGCTGTCGAGCACGACGACTCGGCGGAACGCCGGCTCCAGGCAGGCATCGAGGAACGCCGCGAGACCTGCCCGGACGGCCGCCCATGGTTCCTGTTCGGCCAGGGCGGCGGCGACGACACCGGCGACGGCGTCAGCCTGGACGGCGTCGTAGACCGCTCGGAACAGGTCGTTCTTGCCGTTGAAGTGGTGGTACAGCGCCCCTTTGGCGACCCCGGCGCGCTGGATGATCTCCTCGATCGACGTCGCCGCGAAGCCGCGCTCCGTGAACAGCTGCCGGGCCGTGTCGATCAGGAGCTGACGCGTGCCCTCCGCCTGGCGGGCGCGCAGCGTGTCCTTGACAACCACAGCCTCACCCTAGAGACTGACCGATAGTCGGTGACCGACCGTCGGTCGGCAAAAGGAGCGGCATCGTGATCGAGACCGAGACCAGGGCCAAGTCGGGCGCAACGGAGTCGCTGCCGCCGGGTCAGCGGGTCATCGACTGGTTCCCCCGCTTCGGGATCCGCCTCAGCGGACCGGCGCCAGCGATCCCCGTCGACCCGGTCATCGAGGTCGGCGGGGCGGTGACCGAAGCGTTCGCCGTGCCCATCGCCGACCTGGCGGGGTACCCGCGTCGGCAGCTCCACGCCGACTTCCACTGCGTCTCGGGGTGGACCTCGCTCGGCCTCCGGTGGGAGGGGGTGGCGTTCGCCGAGTTCTACCGCTCGAGCATCGAGCCGGCGCTGCGCCCCGGTGCCGTCGTCACCCACGTCGAGTTCCGGGGCCTCGATGGCTTCAACTCGGTCGTCACCATCGAGGACGCGCTCGACGACGACGTGCTGCTCGCCGACCACCTGGACGGAGAACCGCTCGGCACCGACCACGGCGCGCCGCTCAGGGTCGTCAGCCCGGCGCAGTACGGCTACATCAGCACGAAGCACCTGTGCCGCATCGACGTGCACACCGCCGAGCCGACGGGTCGTCCTCGGTCGTTCGTGTTGGACGTGCTCCTGCACTCCCACCCCAGGGCGAGGGTCGCCCACGAGGAGCGCCATGGGTCGCTCCCCGGCCGCGTGGTCCGGCCGGTCTACCAAGCCGTGGCGGCGGTGATGCTGCGCCGCAGCCGACGGTCGATCGACACCGCCGACGACCGACGACTCAGCCTGCTCGGCAGCACGATCGACGTCCGGCCAGCCGCTCGGTCCGACCGGCCATGGGCGAGCCGTCAGGGCCGCTCGGTCGTGCCCAGGGCGCGCAGGCCCGCCTCGCGGGCGGCGGGCATGATCGACGGGTCACCGCGGCGCCACAGCACCGTGAGCGTCACCCCCGTGAGCAGCCACCCGTAGGGTCCGGCTGACGACCGGACCAGCTCGTCGTCGTAGTACCCGCCGATCGTGAACCACGACTGCGGGTCGTCGGGGTCGAACACGTGGTGGGCCTGCATGTACATCCGGCAGGTGGCTGCATTCCCGCGCCCTTCCGGCAGCGGGTTCGTCATCGAGTGCTGGGTGGCATCGAGCCCGGTGAACAGCGGCTGCACCCCGGCCACCCACTGGTCCGCCGTCATGGTCGTCGGCTCGCCGCCGCTGTAGGACGTGAAGTCGATGGCCACCTCGTCGGCGAAGATCGAGCGGTAGAGGGACCAGTCGCGGGTGTCGATCCCGACGGCGTACCGGTAGATCGTCTGGGCCACGGCGAGGCCGTCATCGGCGTTGATCACGATGTTCCTCCGTCTGCTCGTCTCACGTCACGATCGCCCGATCAGTCGTCGTCGACCCGGCCGTCGATCTGCTCCCGGAGGATGTCGGCGTGCCCGGCATGGCGCGCCGTCTCCTCCAGCAGGTGGGCGGTGACGACGCGCAACGAATCGAGGTCGTCCTCGCCAGGGTTGGGTCGGGCGGCCATCGTCGAGAGGTCGTCGCAGTCGCGCACGATCTCGTTGCTGCGGCGCCAGACCTCCCGGTAGCGCGAGACGACCTCGGCGGCCGAGACATCGGCCGGCGCCATCATCCCCATGTCCGGCTCTTCGTCGACGCCGGCGAACACGTACTGGAACCAGTGCTGCTCAACACCGGTCACGTGGTGCACGAGGCCCAGCAGGTTCGTCCCCGACGGCACGCCGGACTGTCGGAGCTGCTCGTCGTCCAGACCCTCGGTGGCGCGGACGATGGCAGCGCGCATCTTGTCGAGGTAACGCAGCAGCGTCTCGCGTTCGGAGTCGCAGAGCTGCTGCCACGTGAGCTCACCCATCGACCACGACCCTACGGGCCCGCCGGCGCGGCGGATCTGACGAGGGCGGCCGGTCTGGCAAGGTGCGGGGATGTCCGACCCGTCAGCTCGCGCCATCTGGCGTTGGGGGATCGTCGGCCCCGGCGGCATCGCCGCGCGCTTCGCCGACGGCCTCGCGCTCGTCGACGACGGCGTGATCACCGCCGTCGCGTCACGCTCCGTCGAACGGGCCGAGGCCTTCGGCAACCGGTACGGCATTCCGGCGAGGTACGGCGACGTCCGCGCCCTGCTCGACGACCCCGAGGTGGACGTCGTGTACGTGGCGACGCCGTCGGCGCGGCACGCCGACGACACGATCGCCGCCCTGGACGCCGGCAAGCACGTGCTCTGCGAGAAGCCCCTTGCGCTGTCCGCGAACCAGGCCGCCCAGATGGTCGAGCGAGCGCGCCGCAACGGGCTGTTCCTGATGGAGGCGATGTGGACGAGGTTTCTGCCGGCCTATGTCGCGCTCCGTGACGTGCTCGACGACGGACGCCTCGGCCTGCCGCTGGTCGTCGAGGCCGACTTCGGCTTCCGCATGCCGGTGGACCCGGTGCACCGGCTGTTCGACCTAGGCTCGGCGGTGGGGCGATGCTGGATCTCGGCATCTACCCGCTGCAGCTGTGCTCGCTCGTGCTCGGCCCGCCCGACGCCGTCGCCGTCGAGGGCGTCGTCGGCACCACTGGCGTCGACGAGGTCGTCGCCGCCGTGCTGCACCACCCGGGCGGTGGCCTCGGCGTGGTCAAGGCGGCGATCCGAGTCGGGCTGTCGTGCCGGGCGCGCATCTCGTGCGCCGACGGCTGGGTCGACGTCCCGCCGTTCATGCACTGCCCGCAGTACCTGCGCATCGACGGCGCAACCGGGGCCCAGCGGATCGAGGCCGCCTTCGAGGGGGATGGCCTGCGCTTCCAGGTGCACGAGGTGCACCGCTGCCTCGCCGACGGCGAGACGGAGAGCCGCGTCATGCCGCTCGACGAGTCGTTGCAGATCGCGGCGACGCTCGACACGGTGCGCCGGCGGCTCGGGGTCGTCTACCCGGGCGAGTGACCGGCCGGACCTCGTCGCACGAGCCAGGTCGCGCGAGGCTCCGACGATGAGCACGTTCGTGCTGGTGCACGGCATCTGCCACGGCTCGTGGTGCTGGAGCGACACAGCGGAGCAGTTGACCGAGCGCGGTCACCGCGCCATCGCCGTCGATCTGCCGCTGACGAGCTTGGCCGACGATGCGGCCACCGTCGGTCGCACGCTCGACGGACTCCACGGGCCGGTGATCCTGGTCGGCCACTCGTACGGCGGGCTCGTGATCTCGGTGGCTGCAGCTGGCCGATCCGAGGTGCAGCAACTGGTCTACGTGGCGGCGGTGATGCTCGACGCCGACGACGTGTTCATCGCCCGCACGGCCGACTTCCCGGCGGCACCGCTCGGCGCCGACGTTGAGATCACGGATGGGCAGATCGTCGTCCCACCCGCGGCAGCGATCGAGGGGTTCTTCAACTGCTGCGACGCCGAGCGGGCGGCCGCAGCGGCGGCGCGGCTGCGCCCGACGAACGCCGAGTGCCTCGCCGTCCCGCCAGGCGTCGAGCCGTGGCGCGAGGTGCCGTCGACCTACATCCTCTGCGAGCAGGACCGCGCCATCCACCCCGAGATGCAGCGATGGATGTCGTCGCGCGCCGGCGCGGTGCTCAGCTACGACACCGACCATTCGCCGTTCATCTCGATGAACGACCGTTTGGTCGACGACCTCGATCTGCTCGCCAGCGGCTGACGATCAGCTTGGAAAGGTGGTGTCGGTGAGACGCTCCGACTCGAGCCACAGCGCCGCGGCGACCGCGCGATCCGACGCCGCGCCGCTGCGACCGACCAGCGTCGGCGCGCCGCGGGCCTCCTGGAACCCGTCCGGACCCACGTAGCTGTCGCCCGGCAGGTCGGCCGTCGCGGCGTACAGCGTCGGGAGGGCGCCTTGCTCGTCGCTCTGGGCGACCACCCGGTTGGCCACGGCCATCATCGCCTTCATCACCGGGTTCCCGGTGTGCGACTGCAGGTTCGTCGCGGCGTAGCCCGGGTGGGCGGCCAGCGCCCGGACTGCCGAGCCGGACGCGCTGAGGCGCCGCTCCAGCTCCTGCGTGAACAGCAGGTTGGCCAGCTTGGACTGCCCGTAGGCCGGCCACGACCGGTAGCGGCGACGTTCCCAGTTCAGGTCGTCCAGGTGGATCGTGCCCATCCGATGCGCAGACGACGACACCGTCACCACCCGGTCGACGACGTGGGGGAGCAACAGGTTGGTCAGCGCGAAGTGGCCCAGGTGGTTGGTCCCGAACTGCATCTCGAAACCGTCGGCGGTGCGCTGCTCGGGCAGCGCCATCACGCCAGCGTTGTTGACCAGCACGTCCAGGTCGCCCGACCAGCTGTCGGCGAACTGGCGCACGGAAGTGAGGTCGGCGAGGTCGAGACGGCGGACCTCGGTGGAGCCGTCGATGGTCGTGGCTGCGTTGCGCCCCTTGGCCTCGTCGCGCACGGCCAGCACCACGTGGGCGCCGACCTTGGCGAGCTGCCGGGCGGCGGCCAGCCCGATGCCGCTGTTGGCTCCGGTGACGACGACCGTCCGACCCGTCTGATCGGGCAGGTCGGCGGCGGTCCAGCGCGTGGTCACCCCGAGCAGGGTAGGACCGGTTGCGTCGCTGTCCTCGTCCGTCGAACGGTCGGGGACCAGCCCGGCGGCGGGCGACAGGCGTTGGTCAACGCGCAAAGCGCTTTCCTGCCCGCCGGGGCAGCGGTACGGTCCGCATCGTCGAGGGAGCGCCCGCCCCGCGGGCGTCACGCAAGGAGGGAACATGAACGCCAAACGGGTTGCACGGACGCGTCGCGTGGAGCCGGAGGAGGTCGGCGGCCGGGCCCACTGCGAGGTGCCGATGGTGCCCACGCCGGTGTTCAGCCCGGGGTTCGACCCCGAGCGAGCGGCGGCGATCCTGGTCTCCAGCGACAAGTGGGTGAACGGCACCGAGCTGCGCTACCACTTCCTCGACGAACCGACCACCGCCGGCGACAAGAAAGCGGTGCGCGACGCCTTCAAGCAGTGGCAGACCTTGCCGATCGGCATCTCGTTCCGAGAGGTCGCCGACCCCAACGAGGCCGAGGTGCGCATCACGTTCGACCGGACCGACGGCAGCTGGTCCTACCTCGGGCGACAGGTCCTGGACCGACCGCAGGCCGAGGCGACGATGAACTTCGGGTGGCGGTTGTCCGGGCCGGGCGGCGATCCGGACACCGCGCTGCACGAGATCGGCCACACGCTCGGTCTGCCCCACGAGCACCAGAACCCGAACGCCGGGATCGTGTGGGACGAGCCGAAGGTGATTTCCCGCTTCGCCGGACCACCGAACAACTGGCCCGAGCAGAAGACGCGGTGGAACATCCTGCGCAAGATCCCGCGCGACAGCGTCGAGGGCTCCGAATGGGACCGCGACTCGGTGATGCACTACGCCTTCCCGGCCGGCCTGATCCTGCAGCCCGCGGAGTTCCAGGAGGTGCCGCTCGAGCCGGCCGGAGGACTGAGTTCACGCGACGTCGATTGGATCAAGCGCTTCTACCCGCCGCAGGCCGTCGAGGGCCCACCGTCGCTGAACCCGTTCGACTCGCAGTCGCTCAACCTGGCCGCCGGCGAGCAGCTCGACTACACCGTCGTCCCGCCGGCGACCCGGGAGTACACGTTCCAGACGTTCGGGGCCGCCGACACCGTGCTGGTGCTGTTCGAGGACGTCACGACCGGCCCGGCCGAGGGACGTGGGCTGCGCTACCGCGTCGGCGACGACGACAGCGCGACGGATCGCAACGCCACGTTCCGGGTGAAGCTCTTCAAGGGCAAGCGCTACGTCGTGCGAGTTCGGCTGTACTGGAGCTGGGCGACCGGCGAATCGGCGTTGATGTACTGGTGACGGCATCCGATTGCGGGCTCCCGCCGGTCGGGCGGGCACGATGGAGTGCGTGGAGCCAGCTGTGACCTCGACCTTCGACCCCGACGCCCTGCGCCAGCGCTACCGGGAGGAACGGGCCAAGCGACTGCGCCCGGACGGCAACGAGCAGTACCGGGAGGTCGTCGGATCGTTGGCCCACTACGTCGACGACCCGTACGTCGACCCGGTGGAGCGAGATCCCGTGTTCGACGACGTCGACGTGGTCGTCGTCGGCGGCGGTTTCGGCGGCCTGCTGGCCGGTGCCCGCCTGAAGGAAGCCGGCGTCGACGACGTGCGCGTCGTCGAGAAGGGCGGGGACTTCGGCGGCACGTGGTACTGGAACCGCTACCCGGGCGCGATGTGCGACGTCGAGTCGTACATCTACCTGCCGTTGCTCGAGGAGATCGGATACGTCCCCCGGGAGAAGTACTCCAAAGCGGGCGAGATCCTCGAGCACAGCCGGGCCATCGGTCGCCACTTCGGGCTGTACGACGGTGCGCTCTTCCAGACCGAAGTCACCGAGCTGCGCTGGGACGACAATGCACGGCGCTGGCTGGTCTCGACGAGCAAGGGCGACGAGCTACGGGCTCGCTTCGTGTGCATGGCCAACGGGCCGCTGCACCGGCCCAAGCTGCCGGGGATCGATGGGGTCGAGTCGTTCGCCGGGCACTCGTTCCACACCAGCCGCTGGGACTACGCCTACACCGGCGGTGATTCCGAGGGCGGGCTGGACGGCCTGCGCGGCAAGCGCGTGGGGATCATCGGCACGGGTGCCACCGCGGTCCAGTGCGTGCCGCACGTCGGCGCCGCCGCCGACCAGCTCTACGTGTTCCAGCGCACGCCGTCGTCCATCGACGTGCGCGCCAACCGACCGACGGATCCAGCCTGGGCGGCGACCCTCGAGCCCGGCTGGCAACAGCGCCGGATGGAGAACTTCAACAACCTCGTCACCGGCGTCCTCGAGGCCGAGGACCTCGTCGACGACGGGTGGACGGACATCATCGGCAAGCTGCTGCTGCGGCTGCGCAACGCCGACCTGGAGGACCTCAGCCCGGGTGGCGTGGCCTCGGCCGTCGAGCTGGCCGACTTCGAGAAGATGGAATCGATCCGGTCGCGCGTCGACACCATCGTCAACGACCCCGCGGTGGCCGCCTCGCTCAAGCCGTACTACCGGCAGTTCTGCAAGCGGCCGTGCTTCCACGACGAGTACCTCGACGCCTTCAACCGTCCGAACGTGACGCTCGTCGACACCGACGGTCGTGGCGTCGACCGCATCACCGAGCGCGGCGTCGTCGTGGGCGAGACCGAGTTCGAGCTCGACTGCCTGATCTACGCCACCGGCTTCGAGGTCGGCACGGACTACACGCGCCGATCCGGCTACGAGGTGATCGGCCGGGACGGCGTGACGCTGAGCGGGAAGTGGCAGGACGGCGTGGCCACGTTCCACGGGCTGCACAGCCGCGGGTTCCCGAACCTGTTCATCTTCAGCCTGCACCAGTCGGGCTTCACCGTGAACTTCCCGCACGCCCTGGACCAGCAGAGCCGGCACACCGCCTACATCCTGCGTCACGCCTTCGACCACGACATCGCCGCCGTCGAGGCGTCACAGGACGCCGAAGATGCCTGGGTGGCGACGATCCTCGAGCAGGCGCAGTTCAACCTCGACTTCCTCGAGTCCTGCACGCCCGGCTACTACAACAACGAAGGGCAGCCGAGCGACCGGGCGATCCGCAACGGGTTCTACGGCGGCGGCTCCGTCGCCTTCTTCAAGGTGCTCGCCGACTGGCGCGCCGGCGGAGACCTCGCCGGGCTGGAGCTGACGCCGACCTGAGCCACGAACGGAACCGGGCGCGCTCAGCCCCGGATCCGGAGCTGAGCGCGCCCAGTTGTGTGGGTCAGGGTCGGGCGGGGAGTTGCTGGACGGCCCACTCGTTGCCGTCCGGGTCCCGGAACCCGGTGAAGCGGCCCCAGTCGAGGTCGACGACCTCGCCGGCCTCGACGCCCCGCTCGACGAGGAAGGCGCGCGCCGCGTCGGCGTCCTCGACGACGACCTGCAAGCCCTTCACGGAGCCGGGCTCGCCGGTCACGATGCCCGTGCCGATGGCGATCGAGCAGGCCGAACCCGGTGGCGTGAGCTGGACGAACCGCAGCTCCGCGTTGACCTGCACGTCGTGGTCGGCGACGAACCCGCAGCCGTCGACGTAGAACGCCTTGGCCCGATCCACGTCGGACACCGGGACCATCACCAGTTCGAGCTTGAACTCCATCGTCACATCCTCCTCGGTCGTGTGCTGCCATGGTGACATCGAGAAGTGGTCATCCAGCGACCACTTCTGCGGCCTTGGCGCCGGCCGCTCGCGCGTTTCGCTGACGCCGCCTACGGTGCCGCCGATGCGGGACGGGACCGAGCGTGCCGACCTCGTCGTCGTCGGGGTCGGCTCGGGCGGGATGACCGCCGCCGAGTTCGCCGCCAAGCTCGGCAAGCGAGTCGTGGTCGTCGAGCGGAATCGCGTGGGCGGCGACTGCCTGTGGACCGGGTGCGTCCCCTCCAAGGCGCTGATCGCGTCGGCGCGGGTCGCCCACCAGCTGCGCCACGCCGACCGCTTCGGGCTCCCACCGAGCGTCGCGCCGATCGACCTCGCCGCCGTCTGGCGCCGCGTGCGGGCCGTGCGCGACGAGATCGCCGGCGGCGACGACGACCCCGAACGGTTCCGCCGGCTGGGGGTCGACGTGGTGCTGGGCGAAGCCCGGCTGACGGGGGCGCACGAGGTCACCATCACCGGCGCAGACGACTCGATGCGAGTCGTCGAGGCCACCACGATCCTGCTGTGCACGGGGAGCCGTCCGGCCGTCCCGGACGTGCCGGGGCTGGACGAAGCCGGTTACCTGACCAGCGAGTCGATCTTCGAGCTCGACGAAGTCCCCGGCCGGCTGGTGTTCATCGGTGGCGGGCCGATCGCCATCGAGCTGGCCCAGGCGTGCCGCCGGCTGGGCATCGAGGTGACGGTGCTGCAGCGAGGAGCGACGATCCTGCCGCGCGACGAGCCGGAGCTCGTCGGCATGCTCGCCCGGCAACTCGACGCCGAGGGCGTCGTCGTGCACACCGGCGTCGAGGTCGTCGGGGTCGAGCCCGGCCCGGTCGTGGTCGGCATGGCGGGTGGCGCTGAGCAGCGCTGGCCGACCGACGCGATCGTCGTCGCCGCCGGGCGGACACCGAACGTCGAGGCGCTCGGCCTGGCCGACGTCGGCGTGGCGACCGACGACCACGGCGTCGTCGTCGACGAGCGGATGCGCTCGAGCGTGCCGTCGATCTATGCCGCCGGCGACGTCGCCGGCCGGCAGCTGTTCACCCACGCTGCTGCGTACCAGGCCGTGCGGGCGCTGCGCGACGCCTGGTTCCCGGGCAAGGGGACCGCTGGCGCGCTGATCCCGTGGGCCACGTTCACCGATCCCGAGCTGGCCCACGCCGGGCTGACGGCGGCCGAAGCCGCGGAGCGCTACGGCGAGGAGGGTGTGGTCGTGCACCGCTGGTCGCTGGCGCACAACGACCGGGCCCACGCCGACGGGTCGACGGGGGCGATGGTGCTCGTCGAGCAACGCCGGCGCAGCGGGCACCGGCTGGTCGGAGCACACGTGCTGGCCGAGGCGGCCGGCGAGCTGATCGGTGAGCTGACCCTGGCCATCGAGCAGCAACGCTCGGTCAGCCAGCTCGGCAGCCTGGTGCACGTCTACCCGACCATCGCCACCAGCATTCAGCAGGTCGGCGGCGCGGCGGCCACGGAGACGGCGATTCGTTACCGTTGGCTGATGAAGGCGACCAGCGCGGGGCGGGCCAGGAGCAAGCGATGACCCGAGAGCGCCTGTCCAACGAGCGGTGGGGGTTCAGCTCCAACTGCTACGTGTGCGAGCCGACCAACACCGCCGGTCTGCGCCAGGCGTTCTTCCACGACACCGAAGCCGGCCTCGTGGTCGCCGACCTGGAGCTCGGCCCCGAGCACTCGGGCGCCCCGACCTACGTCCACGGCGGCGTCCAGCTCGCCGTGCTCGACGAGGCGATGGCCTGGGCGGCGATCGCCGTGGCCGAGCGGTTCGCCGTCACGGCGACGTTCCGGTCCGAGTTCCACCACCCGATCCGCGTCGGCAAGCGGTATCGCCTGGAGGCCGAGATCATCGAGCGCAGCGACACGTCGTTGGAGGCCGTCTCGCGCATCGTCGACGACCAGCAGCGCGTGCGCACGTCGGCGGCGGCGACCCTCGTCGTGCTCTCCGCCGCCCAAGCCGTCGACGCCGGTGCGTCGATCGACGAATCGACCAGCGGCTTCGTCCGTTGACGCGGCGGCTTGCGCTGCTCGTGGCGGCGAAGGCGGGCTACCTGGCGGGCACGATCCCATCGGCGGACATCGCCAGCCGGGTGGCCGCCCGCACGTCGGGCCGCGCCGTCGACCTGCGCACTGCCGGCAGCGCCAACCCCGGCGCGCTGAACGCCGCCCAGCAGCTCGGGCCCAGGTGGGGGATCGCCGTGCTCGTCGCTGACGCCGGCAAGGGTGCGCTCGGGGCGTGGTGCGGGCGCCGGATCGCCGGGAGTGCCGGCGGGTACCTCGCGGCGACGACGGCGATCGCCGGTCACATCTTCCCGGTGTGGAGCGGGTTCCGAGGTGGCAAGGGTGTGGCCACCTCCGCCGGCGCGTGTCTGGCCGTCTTCCCCGCCTACTTCCCGCTCGACGCCGCCGTCGCCGCCATCGGCGCAGCCGGCACGCGCAACCCGGAGACGGCGACGCGCATCTCGTCGGCGGTGTGGGTGGCGAGCGCCCTGGTCTGGTGGCGACGGCGGTGGCCGAACCTGTGGGGACCACCGGCGACCGCCGGGCTGCCGCTCTTCGCCGCAGCCAGCGCAGCGATGATCCTCGGCAAGTTCGCGGTCGCGCGACGGGCGGCGCTCGAAGCGGGTGGGCAGCCACGATGAGCGTGCAGCTGGTCACGGATTCGAACACGATGATCCCGCCACCGCTGGCGCAGCGGCTCGGGCTCACCGTCGTGCCGTTGCGGGCGACCATCGGCGGTGACGAGGTCGTCGAGGACGAAACGCTCGACCTCGTCGACGCGTACCGCCGATTGCGGGCCGGCGAGCCGGCGACCACCAGCGCGCCGTCACCTGGAGAGTTCGCCGCCGTGTACGCCCGGCTTGCCGGTGACCCGATCGTGTCGATCCACATCGGGGCCGGCTACTCGGGGACGTTCAACGCCGCTCGCCTCGGCGCCGAGTCCGCAGGTGTCGAGGTACGCCTCGTCGACACGGCCAACGCGTCGTTCTTGGCCGGGATGTGCGTGCTCGACGCCGCCGATGTCGCGGCAGCCGGTGGTGACGTCGATGCCGTCGTCGACCGGGCGCAACGGACGGCGGGCGAGGTGGCGAGCGTGTTCACGATCGCCGAGCTCGACCGGGCAGCTGCCGGCGGTCGACTGGGCATGGACCCCGCTGACGGCGGCGACGGCACACCGGTGCTGCTGATGCGCGGGGCCGAGATCTCCACCATCGCCACCGTGCAGACGGCTGACGTCGCCGCCGACGCCATGTTCGAGCACGTGGCGGCGATCGAGGGCGCGCTGCGGCTCGGGGTCGGCGACGCCGATGCCGGCCCGGTCGTGGACGAGCTCGTCGAGCGGCTGCGGGCGGCCCGCCCCCGCGATGAGCTGATCCGCTACTCGGTCGGACCGACCGTCGCCGCCCACGCCGGCATGGGGACGTTCGGGATCGTCTTCGCGCCACGCTGACGCGACGCTCGGGCGCGGGGTCGAAATCGGTCCGTCCCGGCGGACGGGAGCACTACGTTGCGTCTTGACCGTTTCGTGGAGGGAGCGATGCGGAGCTCGACCGGTGCCGGCGGACAAGAGGTCACTCGGCGATGGGGGACGGCACGCGTCGCCGTGCTCGTCGCCGGGGCGGCGTTCGTGGCCACCTCGGTCCTGGCGGTGCTGACCCTCTTCGACTTCACCCTCGTCGCCAACTACATCGCCTTCCTCCTCGCTGCGGTCGGCCACGGGGTCTTCGCCGCACTGCTCGTCGGCTTGTGCTTCGAGTTCCTGCCTGCGGCACCGACGCGCTTCCCGCTGGGCCGGGTCGTCGGGGCGTTCACGATGATCGCCATCGGCGCCGGGCTCTACTGGCTGGACCGCGTCGTGCTGCACGCCAACCTCGGCGCCGGCTGGAAGGCGTTCTACCTCGGCTCCCTCGTGGCCGGCCTCCTCGTCGGCGGCTGGCTGGCCCAGCGGTTGTTCTCCCGGCGCGCCGACGACCGGGACGTTGCCCGGCTCGCCGCCTACTCGTTCGGCGCCACGCTCGGCGCGGCGACGTCGATCGCGCTGCTGATCGCATTGGTCGTCGCCCTCGGCACCTACCGGCGCAGCCAGCTGGGCGACGCCGACATCGACGTCGGCGTGATCACGGGGATCGACGGTCCGTACGTCGCCCTCGGCGATTCGTACTCGGCGGGGGAGGGGCTGCGGCCGTTCCAGCCGGGCACGGGGGCCGTCGGCGACGGCGGGGACGACTGCCACCGATCCGATGACGCCTATCCGCAGCTCCTCCGCTTCGACGACCCGGCGGTGACGATCGAGTTCAAAGCGTGCTCGGGTGCGGTGACCGACGACGTCTTCACCGGCTTTCGCAAGCACGACGGCGACACCACGATCGAGTTGGCACCACAGGTCGACGGCGCAGTGCGCCCGGACGTCGGCCTGGTGACCCTGTCGATCGGCGGCAACGACCTCGTGTTCTCGTCGATCGTCACGCACTGCTTCGTCCGCTCGAACTGCATCGCCGCCGAGTTCGATCCCCCCGACGTCGATGCCGAGCACCCCAACTTGCGCTTCCCCGAGCCCGCCCCGCTCGGGCGCTGGGCCGTCGCCGCCGCGGGGATCCTCAGCACCCGGCTGCGCGCCGTCTACGAGGGCGTCGAAGCAGCGTTCCCGCAGGCCCGGATCGTCGTGATCGGCTACCCCAACCTGTTCCCCGACGACCGGGAACGGTGGCGGCCCGACGACTGCGCCAGCGTCATGCGTCGCGTCAGCCGGACCGAGCGGATCGGGCTGCGCGCCCTGACCGACGAGCTGAACGACATGATCTACGCCCAGGCCGTCGCCGCCGGCATCGAGTTCGTCTCGCCGACGGCGGTGTGGGACGACCACGAGTCGTGCGGCACCGAGGAGGAGTTCACGAACTCACTGACCCTGGTTCGCCCGCTCGGCGTCGACGGCAGCTCGTACCACCCCAACCGCAACGGCCAGCGCCAGCTCGCCGCGCTGATCGCCTGCTACCTCACCGTCCACCCGACCCCGCCCGACCCGTGGCTGGACGATCCTGACGGTGCACTCGCCGTGGGCGGCTTCGTCGAGCTCGCCTCGCTCGGGCTGCGGCCGCCACCCGGCGCCATCGGCTCGCCGCTCGCCTGCCCTGCGTGACGCCCGCCGCCGGTCACGGACGCGATCGGCGCGGCGTGTGGATCGCCGTGTGCGTCACCCGCTGCACCGGACGCCCGGCGGCGTCGACGGCGACGTCGAGGACGACGAAGCGGTGGCCCTTGCGCTCGTGCTCGTCGAGCACGAGCGCCCGCACGTCAAGCGCGTCGCCGTCGTGCACGAGACCGAGCTGCGTCACGTCCGAGCCGACGTGGATCCACGGGCCAAGGGCGACGTTGCGCACCAGGATGGCGTTGGCGAACCGCAGCAGCCAGGCCGGGTGGGCGACGCCCGACGCGGCGTAGACGGGCTGCGACTCCCGCACGTCGGCCAGGTACGTGTCCGCCCGCGCCGCGTCGAACACCTCGTGCAGGGAGCCGAGCACCAGGCCCGGGCGCAATGACTCAGCCGATGCCGGAGGGCGCTGGGCGGGGAGCGCAGACGACGGCACGGGCGCACGGTCAGTGGCGAGCGCACCGAGGCCGGCCCGGCCGGTGGCGCAGACCACGCCGGTCGGATCGCGCAGCGTCAGGTCGAGACGGTCGTCGACCGTCGCCGCGGTGACGGTGGCCTCGTCGCCGTCATAGACCGGCGTGGCGAAGCGGGCGCTGATCCACCCCCCGGCGAGCCAGTCCAGCCCCCACTGCGCCACCGGCGCCTGGGTGAGGTAGGCGAACACGTCGACCCCCGGCACCAGCCCGCCACGGAACCCGTAGGTGCGGGCGACGGCGTCGTCGTGGATCTTGTTCGTCGAGGCCGTCGCCGTGTTGTAGGCGTCGACGTGGTAGGTGATCACACGATCACGCCGGGGTTGAGGATCCCGGCCGGGTCGAGCTCTCGCTTCGCCGCGACCAGCGCCCGGCCGAACAGGTCGGGTCGCTGCTGGCGGTACCACGGGTCGTGATCGCGCCCGACGGCGTGGTGGTGGGTGATCGTGCCGCCGTGGGCCATGAGCGCGTCCGACGCGGCGGCCTTGATCTCGTCCCACATCGCCAGCTCGGAGCCGATCCGTCCCGGGGCCATCACGCTGAAGTACGGCGCCGGGCCGTCGGGGTAGACGTGCGTGAACCGGCACGTCACCCAGCCGCCTCCGCAGATCCTGGCCAATGCCTCCTCGACCGTCGTCGTGACGCTGGCGTGCAGCGCGGGGAAGGCGTCCCACGTGCACGCCGTCTCGAACGTCTCGGAGATCACGCCGCAGCGGACCAGCCCGTTGCGCTGGTACGGGGCGCGCAGGAACGCCGACCGCCATGATCCGACGGCGTCATCGCCTCGTCCGGCGGCACCGCCGCCCTCGTCGTGGGAATCGGTCAAGCGCACGCCGGCCGGGACCTCGCCACCGTGGTCGCGGCACAGCTCCACGGCGCGGTCGATCCACGGCGCCACCGGATGGTCGGCCGACTCGAAGCCGAGCACGAGCAGCGCGCCGTGGCCCGACGCCCCGGCGGAGATCGCCGCCTCGGTGCCGTCGAGGAGGCGGCAGTTGGTCGGGAACAGCGCCGACTGGGCGACGGCGCGGGTTGCCTCGACGCCGTCGGCGTACCGCTCGAACGTGACGCCCGCGGACGCCCGCCAGCGCGGCCGGTCCTGCACCCGCATCCACGCCTCGGTGATGATGCCGAGGCTGCCCTCCGAGCCGAGGAACAGGCGATCGGGCGACGGCCCGGCACCGGAACCGGGCAGCCGGCGGGACTCGCTGATCCCGGTCGGCGTGACGACGCGCATCGACTCGACGAGATCGTCGATGTGCGTGTACACGCTGGCGTAGTGGCCGCCGGAGCGGGTGGCCAACCAGCCGCCGAGCGTGGACAGCTCGAACGATTGCGGGAAGTGGCGCAGCGTGTAGCCGTGCGGGCGGAGCTGGGCCTCCAGCGCCGGCCCGAGGACGCCACCCTGGATCCTGGCGGCGCGAGACGTGGCATCGATGTCGACGACCTGGTCCAGCGCCCCGAGGTCGATCGACACCGCGCCGGCGAAGTCGTCCCCGACGGCGCACTCGATGCCGCCGACGACGGAGGACCCGCCGCCGTACGGGATCGCCGCCACGCCCTCCGATCCGCACCAGTCGAGCACGGCGATGACGTCGGCCTCCGTCGGCGGGAAGGCCACGACGTCGGGTGGGTCCGTCAGATCACCGTGGACGGCGCGCACGATGTCCCGATAGGACTTTCCGAAGGTGTGGCTGGCGCGGTCCTCGGTCGACGTGGAGCACCAAGCGGCGAGCGCGCCTGGAGGCTGGACGCGGGGCGGACGGAGGTCCAGGCCCTGGAGGGTGGGAGCCGGGAGCAGGTCGACCTCGGTGCCGAACCGCTCGGCCAGCCGTCCGGCGAGGGTGCGGATCTCGTCGTCGCTGAGGGCCTCGTCCTCGTATCCCCATCCCCACCAGGACCGTCGACGTGCCGCCATCTCCCCAGTCTTCCCGCCTACCATCCGCTCGGATGAATCGTCGTCCGTCACGCTGCACTCGCGGCTTGTGCTCGGCGATCGCCGTCGGCAGCGTCGCCCTGGCGGCCTGCGGGGGTGACGACCCGAGCTCGACGGAGAGCGTGGTCCCGGCCACGATCGAGCTGTCGACCGATCTGGAGCCGAGCGCCCCGACCGCCGCCACGACACCGGGGTCCGCCGCCGCCGACACGACCGTCCCGGCGACCGCCGAGGACGCCCCGTCGACCACGGCGCCGCCCAGCGAGCGGCCCTCGACGACGGCGGCTCAGACGACGACCACCGAGGTCAGCGAGCCGGAGACGTCCTGCGAGTCGGTGATCCACGTCGGCGACTCGACGTCCGTCAGCCTGATCTCCCCGTCCTACCTCTCCGATCCCGATCAGCGGGTCGACGCCCAGTACCGCCGCGTCGGGGCGCTCGACGCCCGCACGGAGATCGACGGTGCGTTGTCGACTCGCGAGACGCTGGATGGACAGACCAACGCCTTCGACCGGGTCACGGCGATCAAGGCCGACGGCTACGAGGGGTGCTGGGTGTTCGCGCTCGGCGGCAACGACACGGCCAACGTGTCGGCGCTGGAGGGCGGGCCGTCACGGGTGCAGCGGATCGAGACGATGATGTCGGCGGTCGGCGACGACCCCGTGATGTGGGTCAACGTGTTCACGCTCAAGACGTCGGGCGCCTACCGCAACGAGAACATGGTCCTGTGGAACGAGGCGCTGCAGGAGGTGCTGCCGCGCTACCCGAACATGCGGGTGTTCGACTGGGCGTCGGTGGTCCAGCCGGATTGGTTCGTCGACGACAACATCCACTACAACTCCGCCGGCAGCGCCTACCGCGCCGCCCTCATCGCCAACGCCTTGGCCGAGGAGTTCCCGGCCTGACGGACGTCAGATGTTGCCCTGGACGCGGATGGTGTCGATCATCAAGCGGATGCCGTCACCGGTGAGGTGCATGGCGTCGTAGGTCAACCCCTCCTGCTTGGAGACGGCGGCCCAGTCGGCCAGCACGACGTCCGGGTTGCGCTCGTGCAGCAGCCGCAGCCGCTCGTTGACGTACGGGAAGTACCAGTTGTACTGGTCGTACATCTCGAGCCCGAAGTCCGGGACCGTCGACCGGTCCTGCTCGTTGAGGGTGATCCAAACGAATCGCTTCGCGCCGAGCTGGCGCAGTCCGGCCAGCAAGGCGTCGGCCTCCTCGTCGAAGCGCTCGGCATACCCGTCGTACCCGGAGCGATCGCGCTCCCAGAGCGAGTCGTGCCCGATGCCCAGCACGACGACCTCGCCGACGGGACGACCCGCCGCAGTGATGTCGTCGAGCGCGTTGTCGAGCTGCCACGCCGGTTCCGCCCGGTAGTCGACCTCGAAGCCGCTGGCGGACAGCTCGGCGGTCATCTGCTCCTCGACACCGAGGAGGACCGAGTCGCCGAGCACGGTGATCGTCGTGCCGGGCGCCGCCGGTGGGGCGACCGTCGCGGCCGTCGTCGTCGGCGACGTGGCCGTGGTCGTGCTCGCCGGTTCGGCGACGGTCGTCTGGCCGGGCACCGTCGTCGCCGTCCCGGGCACGGTCGTGACGGGGAGCACGGGCGGGTCGGGCACGGCGACGGTGGTCGACGTCGAGGTCGGCGGCGGCACGTTGCCCTGGCCGAGCAGCTGCTGCTCGGCGCTCGACGGACCGGCGTTGACCGTGCTCACGGCGACCAGCAGCAGCACCGCCGATCCAGCGAGGGCGATCGGCCCGGTGCGCCGGCGGGCGCCCTCACGGGTGGCCAGGCGCTGGCGCCAACGCTGGAAGGCACCGTTGCGGATCGGCACCTCGACGTACCGATAGCTGAGCTCGGCGGCGACGACGGTCAGGGCCAGGCGCAGCGCCAGCGTCGGGTACAGGCCGAGCGGCTGGTCGAGCTCGGGCCGGGTGAACACGAAAATCGGCCAGTGCCACAGGTACAGCGAGTAGGAGCGCACGCCGATCCACACCAGCACCGGGTTGGAGAGCAGGAGCCGACCGAGCACCGTCGCCGGGTGGACGGCCGACATGATCGCCACCAGCGAGGCGATGCCGATCACGAAGAAGCCCCCGCGGTAGAGGAAGGAGTTGAACTCCTCCATCTGCAGGAAGCAGATCACCAGCACGGCGACGCCGGCCACGCCGACGCCCTCCAGCAGGTTGCGCTTGCGCACGTCGTCGCTGGCCCACGACGCGTTCGGTCGCCACAGCAGGGCCAGGGCGGCGCCGAGCAGCAGCCCCGACGCACGGGTGTCGGTGCCGTAGTAGGCGCGGCTGGGGTCGACCGCCGGCTGGAACAGGATCGACATCCAGATCGTGGACAGGGCGGCCCCGCCGAAGATGACGGCCGCCATCGCCCGACGGTTGTGGCCGAGCACCTTGAGCAGGCCGAGCAGCGCCAGCGGCCACACGAGGTAGAACTGCTCCTCGATCGCCAGCGACCACAGGTGCTGGAACACGGGCGGACGTTCGACCAGCGCGAAGTACGACTGCTCGGAGAAGATGAAGTACCAGTTGGTCACGTACGCGAGCGCCGACCAGACCTGCGCCGCGAGGTTGGCCGCCTCGCCGCGGAAGAACAGCAGCACGACCACCGACACGACGGCCAGCAGGAGGTACAGCGCCGGGAGCAGCCGGCGGGCCCTGCGCAGCCAGAAGTTGCCCAACGAGACGCGTGACGAGCGGCCGAACTCCTCGGTCAACAGCAGCGTGATCAGGTATCCGCTGATGACGAAGAAGACCTCGACACCGAGGAACCCGCCGGGGATCCACGGCAGGTCGGCGTGGTACAGCAGGACGGCGGTGACCGACAGGGCCCGCAGGCCGTCCAGCCCCGGCAGGTAACCGGCGCTGGGGCGCGTGGCAGCCGTCGAGACCTTGGGCCCACGCATCCCCCGCATGCTAGGAGCGGGCGGTCACGGAAACGCGGCGCGCCAAGGCCCCGTGACCAGGAGCGATGTCAGGTCGTGGAGTCCTGCTCGACCGCATCGAGGAAGGCGTCGACGTCGGCATCCTCGCCACCGATCAGCCAGATCACGACACCTTCCTCCCCGTCGTCGTTCCATGGGAGCACTCCGTCGACCGGATACCGATCGACGGTGATGTCGTCCGATTCCTCCTCGACCGGGGCGATGACGGCGAGCTCGACCTCCGCGTCGGGCGGTTGCTCGTTCAGGATGTCGATCAGCTCGCGAACGCGCATCGAGCAGGCACCTCCTCGCATGGGGACAGTAGGCGAGCCGTGTTCCCCAAGGTCGGCTTTTCATTCACAGATCGCCGAGCCATTCCTTGGCCTTCTCCAACAGGTAGAGGCTGACCACCTTGCACCGCTCCAGGTTGGCGGCAACGGCGTGGTCGTTGTTCATGTACACGTCGCTCAGCTCGACCGTCGTCCGGGCGACCATGGACAGCGAGCGCTCGGGTGCGTCGGTGACGCTCGGGAACGAGTCGATCGCCGAGACCTCGACGGGCAGCTCGACCCCGCCCACTCCGGCGAGGTCCGTGGCCAGCACGAGCAGATCGGGCGGGTCCGGCAGCGGCGGCAGCGTCCAGGTGAACACGAGCGGGAACGTGAACCCGTCCGGCGGGGCGTCGTCCGGGTCTTCGAGCTTCATGACCTCGTCCTCGAACCCGAGCATCGCCCGCGGATCGACGTCGAGCGAGAGGTGCAGGTCGATCGGGCCGCTGCACGCCTCCTCCGGGTGCAGGTCGACCTCCCACAGCTGGCGCAGCGAGTAGGTCTCCACGAAATGCCGCTCGTCGTGGACGTGGAAACCGTGGTCGATCGCCTCGCTCTTCAGCTCGGCGACGAACCCAGCGACGTCAATGACCGCCACTCGGGTCCTTCCCCGCTCCGCCGAGGGCCCTGCGCACGGAGGCGACACTACCGTCCGGGTCCGTGGACCAGATCGCCGCCGTGGCGTTCGACGTCGGTGAGACCCTGATCGACGAGACGCGCATCTGGTCCCGGTGGGCCGACCGGCTCGGTGTCACGCGGTTGACGATGCTCGGCGTGCTGGGGGCGATGGCCGGGACCGACCGGCCGCACGCCGACGCCTTCGAGATCGTCCGTCCCGGCATCGACATCGAGCGGGAGCAGGTGCGTTGGGCCGCCGATGACCCCGATGGGCTGCGCACGGAGTTCGACGCCGACGACCTGTACACGGACGTGCGGCCGTGCCTCGCCGCCCTGCGCGACGGCGGTCGGCGGGTGGTCATCGCCGGCAACCAGCCGCCGCAGGCGCGCACGGCGTTGGAAGCGATGGGGCTGGACGTTGACGAGATCCTCATCTCGGACGAGCTCGGGGTGCAGAAACCTGACCCGGCCTTCTTCTCCGCCGTGGTCGGCGCCTGCGGGGTCGAGCCGGCGCGCATCGCCTACGTCGGGGACCGGCTGGACAACGACGTCCTCCCCGCCGGCCGCGCCGGGATGCGCACGGTGCTGCTGCGGCGCGGGCCCTGGGGGTACCTCCACGTCGGGCGAGACGAGGCGGCACGGGCCGACATCGTCGCCGACTCGCTCGCCAACCTGCCGCAGCTCCTCGACGGGCTGTCCTCGGACGGGGCTCGTAGGCTCGACCGTTCGACGGGCGCATAGCTCAGCTGGCTAGAGCACTGCCCTTACAAGGCAGGAGTCGGGGGTTCGAGTCCCTCTGCGCCCACCCGAAAGCCCTGCTAGATGGCTACAACGGTCCGCCGCCCACCCGGCGGCCGACCGTTGAGGGTTCGTTGGGGGTTCTAACTTCAGGTGCGGCGGGCGCACCCGCTGGCGCAGCGGGCACCCGCTGGCGCCGGGTCAACTGGCCGGTGAGGCCCCGCGGGGTCGTAAATTCTGGCGGTCACTGCAGAACCGGCGCCTGGCTACCCGGTCCGGATCGGGTGGCGGGCCGTCAGCTCGACGGCGCCAGAGACGACGGGACGGCGCCCGGCTCCGAGATCACACACTCGGAGGCGTCCTGGTGGTCGTGCTCGGCGAGCAGGGCGAGACCGACCGGCGGATGCAGCGCCCCACGAGACGCCAGCCGGAACGCTTCGAGGATCGGCGGGCTTGTCCGGGCGCTCGATGCGGAGCCAGGTCAACAGGTCGCCGTCGACGTCGACGTCGAGCTTCCGGTGGGTCCAGCAGTCGAACCGTGCTCGTCGTCCGCGCCCCCCGGTCGCATCATGACGCGCCCGTGCCACCGATCCTGCCGTTTGAGTGGCGCGTCCGTCGTGCGTCGACTAACGCAAAGGAGTCCTCGCCGTCCCGTTCACGAGGTCCGGCGAGGACTCCCAGCAGAAAGTGAAAGTGCGCGCCTCGTCACACTGCGCCCGCTCAGCCCGACGCAACCGCCGTCTTGATCCTCTCCGCCGTGCGGAGCAACGTACACGACCGCTTGTGGCCGTGGTACACGTGACATCTCGCCCAACGATGGTCGGGCGGGCGTCGGGCGTTGCCTGCGTTGGGATCGGGACCGGCGGGTGAGACGGCGACAAGCTCGCGTGAACACCCCGGGCTCATCGTTGCCTTGGTGTCACGCTCCCGCGGGTTTGCCAGGTTCGGTCGCGGGGAGGAGTCCGGCTTGGCGGGCGGCCAGGACTCGTTTCGGTCCGCTGGCGGGAGACAGACCACGGGCAAGTGCAACCGTGGCGGTGGGCTTGGGGCTTTGGAAGGCGACGGCGAGCAGGTAGATCAAGGCGTCAACGGCGAGCGGGTCGCGGTCGCTGTACTTGGCGAGGAGTCCGGGCCAGCTGGTGGCGCCGAGGTACTCGGTCTCCAGGACTGTCTGGATGGTGTCTCGGAGGGCGATGCGGGCGATGCCGGCGGGCGAGACGTCGTCGCCTCCGGGCAGGGCGGTGCAGCAGACCCTGCGGACGGCGAGTTTGCCAACGGTCGGGGACCATTCGAGCCGCGCTTCGACGTCGTAGGGGAGGGTGTCGGTGATGGTGACGGTCACCGAGGCGGGGATGGTCTCGGTGGGTCCGGCGGGTGGTCCGACGCTGATCCGGCCGCGGCCCGGGGTGATGTCGATGCGCATCTCGAGGAACCTTAGTCAACTTCTTACCAAAGTCTCTGTCATACCAAGGTAGTCATCGAATAGCATCAAGAGCGTCGGTATTCCGCTACCGGCGCACGGAGTGAGTCGGGGGTTTCCGCCCGTCGACGCCTGCTCCACTCCAGCCCGTGATGTCTCCTAGCACGTCCGCTTGAGGCTCACGGGCCTGGCGCCCAAGCTGCGGCCGCCCCGTCGGCGACGCGGCCCCTCGACGAGCGCGAGGAACGAAATTGAAGAGTCAAGGGTCCTGGGTCACTCCACGCTGATCCGGACAGGCTCCTGATTGCCCGCGGGTTCTACGCGTAACCTCGATTCGTACGATCGGCCTCCGCGGGCCGAGCTCGAATGGGTCACTCCGGGTCGCATGACGACGGCGTCGCTGCACACTTGGCCTTGACTCTCGCGTCGCCCGCTGCGTGTCGACCATCAGCTCCGACGGGGCGCTGCTCCTCGGGGACGCCGGGCAAGCAGAAGGCCCGTGGCTGCGACCGGCGGGCTCCTGCGGCTCATCGGCGACCGCCTGGGCTGCTCGTCATCAAGGACGTGACGTCTGAGTCCTTTCGATGAGCAGGGAGACCCGGACCTCGGTGCTCGCCGCCATCCGGGAGATCCAGCAACGGCCAGTGGGTCCGCTACCTCGGCACCGACGGCGGCAAGACGCTGGCGTGGACCGGCCGCATTGTCATCCCCAGAAACCGGCGGCATCCCTCAGCCCGGGGCCGCCTGACGACACCGACGCCGGCTGAGCCGTGACACTGTGCGTCCCCGTTTGGCCGGCGCTTGCGACCGGCGAGCGGCGCTCGGTTCATGCCGCCTAGCGGCGGGCGACGGCCAGGACCACTACACCTACCGACACCGCTAAGACCAGCGCCGTCAGGGGGTCCCCCCTGTAACTGAGGTTGCGTGGTGGGTAGTGCCACGTCGTGATCGATCGCCGGGTCCCGGAGAGCCGCGTCGAGATCGTGATGCGTGGCCGGGCTTCTCGTCGGGCACGGCCAGCATCGTGTAGCCCACCGCCGTCACGGCCACCTACGAGCACCCGCCTCTTATGATCGCGGAGTGGGCGAGTTGTGGGGGATGGGTGCAGTTGCGCTCGCGGCGTTGATGCGTCGCGGCGAGGTTTCCAGTCGCGAGGTCGTCGAGGCCCACCTTCGGCGCATCGACGAGGTCAACCCGGCGTTGAATGCGGTCGTCCGGCGACTGGACGACGAGGCGTTGTCGGCAGCGGACGGTGCGGACCGGGCATTCGCCACCGGCAGTCCCCTCGGACCATTGCATGGGGTGCCGTTCACGGTGAAGGAGAACATCGCCGTCGCCGGGACACCGACGACATCGGGGATGCGCATGTTCGCTGACGCCATCGCGCCACGCGATGATCCTGCCGTTGAACGCCTGCGTCAGGCGGGCGCCATTCCGATTGGTCGGACGAACCTGCCCGATGCCGCGTTTCGGTCACAGACCAACTCGTCGCTTCACGGCCTGACCCGCAATCCATGGAACCCGGCCCATACCGTCGGCGGGTCGAGCGGTGGTGAGGCGGCGGCGTTGGCTTCAGGGATGTCACCGTTGGGGCTTGGCAACGACATCGGCGGGTCGGTGCGGGTCCCGGCGCACTGCTGTGGCGTCGCGGGGATCAAGCCGACCGTAGGTGTGATCCCCTCGGTCGGTCGGGGGCCGGTGATGATGGGGGCGCAGCTGATGGCCGTCACCGGCGTCATGGCTCGCCACGTCGAGGATCTCATGGTCGCGCTCGTGGCCGTCGCCGGACAGCATGGGCGCGATCCGCGATCGGTGCCGGTAGTGCTCACCGAGACGCCGGCTCGGCCGTTGCGTGTCGCCGTGCTCGCAGAGCCATCCGGGATGACGGTCGATCCGCAAGTCGCCGCGGCGGTGGTCTCGGCCGCTGACACGCTTGTCGCGAGCGGTCACACGATCGTCGACGACGTGGTCATCCCCTTCGCCGGAACGGCCGAGTTGTGGTGCCGGCTCCTCGCTCCCGAGCTGGTTGCCCAACGTCACCTTGCACTCGACGTTCTCGACGCCGGGGTCATCACGGTCATGGATCACGTCATCGCCCGCCAGGCACATCTCGACGCCGCCACATGGTCGTCGGTGTTCAGCGAGCGCTTCGACCTGCAGCGTGACTGGTCCAAGCTGTTCGAACGTGTCGACATCGTGCTGGCGCCGACCTTGACCGTGCCGTCCATGGACGTCGATGCCGACATCGCCACATCCGCCTCTGCGGAGGCAACGCTCGACGCCTTCGCACCCTCAACCGTGGCATCCGTCGCCGGGCTGCCTGCCGCCGCCGTCCCGGTCGCCGTAGAGGCCGACGCCCCGATCAGCGTTCAGATCCTCGCTGGACACTTCCGTGACCTGGACGCGCTTCGGTGCAGTCAAATCCTCGAGGACGCATTCGGCACCTTCACACCGATCGACCCGAGCGTCGAGACCCGGCCCTCGCTCCACTGACGACCCCTCGCACCGCGGCACGCCACTCCTGCATCGGCGCCGAGGTACGGGCTCCCCAATCTCTGGACGACACGGACAGCCGCGCTCATCCCCATCCTCACGCGGCGGTCAGGTCACGTCGATCGAGCGAGGAGGCGAGCGAACGGACAGGATCGCACAACCCAGACAAGGTCAGCAGCGTGCTTCCAGCTGCACACCTCCTGGTCGGGCCTTCGACTACTCGAGCGCGTCGATGAGTGGTGAAGAGGAGATCGGGACGGCGCCAGTCGCCGTGATCAAGACCTGCTCCTCGAGCTTGACGCCTCTCGGCGGCGCCTGCCTCGCCGACGTAACTCTCCACGGACAGCACCATCCCCTCCTCGACGCCGACGCGCACGGCGCGAGTCGGCGGGAGTGCTTCCGAACGTGCAGTGTGTTCTCGTGAGCACCGGCAGCGCCGATCGAGCGGACTGAGCGGTTGGCTGCCGCACTGGGCTGGGGGGTCGTTGCTGCGTCGTCGCTGATCCTGGGTGCGCTACTTGGCGTGGCGCGGCAGTGGCCGGAGCGCGTTGTCGGTGTCGTGCTCGCCTTCGGCGCCGGCGCGCTGATCAGCGCAGTCAGTTTCGACCTCGCCGAGGAAGGCGTCCGGCTCGGCGGCGGTGACTCGGTCGCGCTCGGGTTGGCCGTCGGCGCGCTGACGTACTACCTGGCGGATCGCGCCGTGGAGCGATTCGGCCAGCACGAGCGCAGCGGTGTGTCGACCGATCCGGCGCCGGCCGCGGACGGCGGAACGGCGCTTGCCCTCGGCGCGTTCCTGGACGGCATTCCGGAGCAGATGGTGCTCGGTATCGGTGTCGCCGCTGGCGACGGTGTCAGCGTCGGGCTGCTGGCCGCCATCTTCGTCTCCAATCTGCCGGAAGCCGTCGGGTCCGCCACCGGGATGCGCGCCGCCGGGCGAGCCCGGGGAGCCATCGTTCGGCTCTGGACCGTCGTCGCCGTGATTTGCACCTTGGCCACGGTCGTTGGCTTCGTCATCGCCGACGGCGCGTCCGGCGACCTCCAAGCCGCCATCAACGGCTTCGCGGCCGGGGCCCTGCTGGTCATGCTGATCGACTCGATGATCCCGCAGGCGGCCCGGCAGGCCGGCAACGTGGCTGGATTGGTCACCGTGTTCGGGTTCGCTGTCGCCGCCGCACTGTCCGCCATCAGTTGAAGTGCTGCGCTTGCGAGAACCGCGCAGGTGGCGGGCCGATGGCCGACGTCGAGCCGCCAGCCCACGTCGTTCAGTCGGCCCAGGAGCTCACTCGCTGCAATCGCCGGACGTGCAGATTGTGCGAGGTGAACAACCGATGAACCGCGTGTCGGGGCGGTTGGCCCGTGAGCGCGGGCATGACAGCATGACCCGTGCCGCTTGCGGCGAACGGAGGGATCAGTGCGCTTCATCGCCAACTCGCAACTCGCGAACGGGACAACGGCTGACGAACTGATCGCCTACTTCGAGCAGCACGAGATCGAGTCGAGCACTTGGGACCTGATTCGCCACCGCGTCGTGACTGAGTATGCGTTCAAGGTCGGCGCGACGCCTGGACTCGTGCTGTTTCTCGAGGCTGATTCGGACGGCGCGGCGGCGGAGATCGTCAGCGGGTTGCCGGTGGCGAAGGAGCAACTCTTGAGCTTTGAGATCGATCCCATCAGCACGTTCGCCCGCTTCTGACGGACGGGGTGAGTTCACCCGGGCGCGTTCGCGCGGTGGAGCGAGCGGTGCGGTGACGCGGGCTACGGTTCGGCGGGGCCGATCTGAAAGGTGAGATCAATGCGAGTTCGGACCATCGTGGGGGCAGCAGTCTTGGTGGCGGGCGCAGTCGCGCTGCCGGCCGGCACCGGCCAGGCACAGGCGATGAGCTCCGGCTGCACGGCGCTCAACGACCCGTTCCTCGATGGCTCGTCCATCGGCGGTGCGGTGGACGATGCCCAGCTCGTCGCCGGCGAGACAGCCTCCTTCAGGGTCGGCCCGCCAGTCGGTCAGGGATCAGCACCGACGGCGACCCAGCTGTCGGTGAACGGTGCGGTCGTCGCGTCGTCGGGGTTCCCAGCGACGCTCAACTACGAGGTGCCCGCCGATGGCGCCTACACGATCGATTGGCGTTTGAACGTAGAGAACGTAGCGACGTGGAGCGTGTCGTGCGCGCCGCCGGGCATCGGTTCGAGCGACGGCGGGGGCCTCGCCGGAACGGGCCCGGCATCGTCGACCCTGGCGGCCATGGCCGGCGTCCTGTTCGTCGCCGCGGGCGGCTCGCTGCTCCTCGTCGCCCGCAACCGACGCGGAACGACCACCGTCTAGACCGCTCGCCCCGTCCTCGTCAGGTTTCTGGCCGGACGTGGGGCCAGAACCCTGACCAGGACGGTGCTGGCGCCCGTCCCGTACGGTCGGCGGCGTGGACCTCGTCGACCTCTACTCGGACACCCAGACCCGTCCGACGCCGCAGATGCGGGCGGCGATGGCGGGCGCCGAGGTCGGTGACGAGCAGCAGCGCCGCGACCCCACGGTGACCGCGCTCTGCGTGGAGGTCGCCGAGCTGCTCGGCCACGAGTCGGCGCTGTTCCTGCCCACCGGAACGATGTGCAACCTGATCGGTGTGGCCGCCCACGTGGCGCCCGGTGACGTGGTGATCATGGAGCACCTCGGTCACATCCTGCGCTCGGAGACCGGCGGCATCGGTGTCGTCTCGGGCGCGGTCGTCGACACGGTGCGTGGCGAGCGGGGGATCTTCAGCACCGACGACCTCCTGCCGGCGCTCGAGCCCGGCAATCCGTACCGTCCGTCGCCGAGCCTGGTCTGCGTGGAGCAGACGCACAACTTCGGGGGCGGCACGGTGTGGCCGCTCGATGGCTACCGCGCCGTCGTGGCCGCGGCGCACGACCGGGGTGTTCAGGTCCACCTCGACGGCGCCCGGCTGATGAACGCGGTGGTGGCGTCCGGGGTCTCAGCCGTGGAGTGGGCCGGGCCGGTCGACAGCGCGTGGATCGACTTCACGAAGGGTCTCGGCGCCCCCCTCGGTGCGGTCCTCGCCGGTCCGGGCGACTACATCGAGCGGGCCTGGATCTGGAAGCACCGGCTCGGCGGAGCGATGCGCCAGGCCGGCATTGCCGCCGCGGCGTGCCGGTACGCCCTCGAGCACCATGTCGAACGCCTGGCCGACGACCACCGCCGGGCCCGGACGCTGGCCGCCGGCCTGCAGGGCCTGGGCGTCGACGTCGAGCCCGTCGAGACGAACATGGTCTGGATCCGCCCCGCTGCTGTCGACGCGACCGCCGCCGACTTCGTCCACCAGTTGGCGACCCACGACGTGCGGATGTCGTTGGTGGGGGACCGGGTCCGAGCGGTCACGCACCTCGACGTCGACGACGACGGGATCGAGCGTGCGCTGGCGGCCTGCGCAGCCGTGGTCGCCGCACCCACGGACGCCTACAGTCGCCCGTCGTGACCGACACCTCCACGCCCGCTCCTCTGCAACTGGCGGCAATCTCGTTCGACGACGAGCTGAAGGCCAGCGAGTTCATGACGGCGGCGATCCGACTCGCTCGCGATGGCCAGATCGAGCTGAACGACGCCGTGTTCGTGATCAAGGACGCCGACGGCCGGACCCACGTGCGCGAGACCAAGGACCTGCAGCCGGGGACCACCGCCGTCGGTGTCGGGCTGTGGAGCGGCCTGTTCGGGTTGCTCCTCGGCGGACCGGTCGGGATGCTGGTCGCCGGCGGCATCGGCGCCGGCGCCGGCGCGATCACCGCCAAGCTCGTCGACGTCGGCGTGACCGATGACTTCGTCGAGCAGCTGCGGGGCATGGTCCAGCCCGGCACCGCGACGGTGGCGCTGCTCGTCGGCGCCGTCCACCGGGATGCCGTGCTCAAGGAACTGGAGCGCTTCCAGGGCGCCAAGTACGTCGCCGGCAACCTGCCGCTCGACGGCATCCGCTCGGTGCGCGAGGCCCTCGGCGACTCGTCGGCGACCAGCGGTGCGTCGTCGTTCCCGCCGCCGACGGCGGCCGACGCAGCGCCCTCGGACTCCACGTCCGAGCCCGCCTGACGCCGGGGCTAGTCGGCGACGCCGGCCTCGGCGAGCACCGCCGTCGGGCGCAGTCGCACCAGCAGTTCGCCCGGAACGCCGTTGCGGGCGCCGTACTCGGCGGCCCGTTCGTCACCGACGTATCGGGCGGCGATGCGTGTCGCCCAGCGTCGCACCTCGTCCAGATCAGCACTGATCGAGGCCGCGCCGGTCAGCTTGACGAAGGCGAACGGCGGCTGCTCGTCGTCGACCAGGAGCGAGACGCGCGGGTCGCGGGCCAGCGCTCGACCCTTGGACGTGGTGGAGCCGGTGTTGAACACCACCTCCAGCCGCGGCGCACGTTCGTCGACGACGAACCAGATCGGCGCGACGTGGGGCTGGCCGCTGGCGCCGATCCAGGCCAGCTTCCCCGTGCGAGTGCCGTGGGCGAGGAACGCCCGCACCTCGGCCTCCTCCATGGAGCGACCCATCGGTCACTCGGCGTCGGCGACGAGCATGTCGGCTGGCGGGCGGGCGAACAGCTGGCGCACGAGCGGCTCGAAGTGGGCGAGGTCCTTGGTCGGGTACGACGGATCGAAGCAGTTCTGGTCCCAGTCGGCGCAGAAACGGACCGTGTCGTCGTAGTAGGGGTGCTGGCGGAAGGCGTCTCGGGCGTCGGGGTCGAGGCCGGCGTAGGCGAACCAGTAGTAGCCCTGGAAGAGCCCGTGGTGGTGGACGATCCACCAGTTGCGCTCCGACACGTACGGGCGCAGCAGCGCCGCGCCGACCTGGGAGTGGTTCGCCGTCCCGAGGACGTCGCCGATGTCGTGCAGCAGCGCGCAGGCGATGGTCTCGTCATCGGCCCCGTCGCGCTCGGCGCGCGTCGCCGACTGCAGGACGTGCTCGAGTCGCGAGACGCGGTACGGGGACGGGCCGGCCATCTCGCCCAGCCACTGCAGCACCCGGTCGGCCTGGCCGTCGATCTGCGCTTGCTCGTGGGCGAACACGAGCTCGTAGTCGGCCGCCGTGCCATCGGCCATGGCCGTGAAGGCGACGGTGCCCGCCGGTGGCGGCGACGACGTCACGGCTGCACCTTCGCGTCCGGCGCCCGGTCCGTCAACCGCTGGCCCGTCGACTCAGCCGGCCACGTCGCGGACGGCGTCGAGGTACTCGGCGACCCGCCGCACGTGACCGTCGGCGTCCGTCGGCCCGGCGCGGTGGGTGGCGACGGCGAGGTGGGTGGCGCCGAGGGCCCGCCACCGCTCGGCGTGCGTGCGCCAGCGGTCCGGGTCGCCGCCTGCGTACTGGGCCTGGGCTTGCACGGCGAAACGGTCCATCGACAGCCCGGCGGCGGTGCGGTGCTGACGGATCACCTCGAGGCGCTCACGCGACGACTCGTTCGGGGTGCCGAGCGGTACCCATCCGTCCCCGAGCCGGGCGCATCGCTCGAGCACGACGGGCGCCGAGCCACCGAACCAGATGGGGATCGGCTCCGAAGGCCGGGGGTTGATCCCGGCGTACTCGACGGTGTCGAACTCGCCGTCGAAGCTGAAGGTGTGCTCCGACCACAGCCGGCGGAGCAGCTCGACCTGCTCGGCCTGGCGCTTGCCGCGGAGGTGGAACGGCTCGTCGAGGGCGAGGTACTCGACGGCGTTCCAGCCCGTGCCGATGCCGAGGCGCAGCCGGTTCCCCGACAGCACCGCCAGCTCGGCGGCCTGTTTGGCCACGAGAACGGTCTGGCGCTGGGGGAGGATCAGCACTGCGGTGACCAGCTCGATGCGCTGCGTCACGCCGGCGATGAAGCCGAGCACGACGAACGGCTCGTGGAAGGCGACGTCGGCGTCGTACACCCCCTCGAAGCCGCCCGGGCGGTCGCGGTCGGCGCCCAGCACGTGGTCGTAGACGAGCAGGTTGACGACCCCGAGGTCCTCGAGCCCCTGGGCGTAGGCGCGGATGGCGCCGGGATCCGTACCGATCTCGTCGTGCGGGAGGACGGCACCGAGCTGCATGGCGAGATCACTACCACGCGGGTCGGCGCCGTTATGTTGCCGAGCAGTGGCCGATCCGAACGTCCTCGTCATCGTGCTGGCCGGAGGAGAGGGCAAGCGGCTGCTGCCGTTGACCAACGACCGGGCCAAGCCGGCGGTCCCGTTCGGGGGCTGTTACCGGCTGATCGACTTCGCGCTGTCGAACTTCGCCAACGCCCGGTACCTGAAGATCGTCGTCCTGACGCAGTACAAGAGCCACAGCCTCGACCGCCACATCTCCCAGACGTGGCGCTTCTCGACGCTGCTCAACCAGTACGTGGCCCCGGTGCCGGCGCAGATGCGCCGGGGGCCGTTCTGGTTCCAGGGGTCGGCGGACGCGATCTACCAGAACCTCAACCTGATCTACGACGAGCGGCCCGACCTGGTCTGCGTCTTCGGGGCCGACCACATCTACCGCATGGACCCGCGCCAGATGGTCGACCACCACCTCGCCCTCGGAGCCGGCGTCACCGTGGCGGCGATCCCCGTGCCGCGCCGGGAGGCGTCGTCGTTCGGGGTGATCGAGGTCGACGACGGCTGGCGGATCCTCGACTTCCACGAGAAGGTCGCCGACCCACCCGGGATGCCGGGGGACGATTCGCGCTGCCTGGCCTCGATGGGCAACTACGTGTTCGACACCAAGACGTTGATCGAGATCGTCACCCCCCGAGAGGATCAGTACACCGACATCGGCGGTGACGTCATCCCGGCGCTGACCCGGGCGGGCGTGGCCCACGCCTACGACTTCTCGACCAACGTCGTGCCCGGGCAGGACGAACGGGAGCGGGGCTACTGGCGCGACGTCGGCACGATCGACGCCTACTACCACGCCAACATGGATCTGATCGCCCCACACCCGGTGTTCAACCTCTACAACAGCCGGTGGCCGGTGTACACGTACCGCGCCGCTGAACCGCCGGCCAAGGTGTCCAGGGGATCAGGCGGCGAGCCGTCCTACGTCGACGGCAGCTTGCTGTGCGAGGGGTCGATCATCTCCGGCGCCCACGTCGAGCGGTCGATCATCGCCCCGGGCGTGTACGTCGACCACGACGCCCACGTGACGGACTCGATCCTGTTCCCCGGTGTCCGGGTCGGTCCCGGCGCCCGGCTCCAGCGGTGCATCGTCGACAAGAACGTGGTCGTGCCGGACTGGGATCGGATCGGCCTCGACGCCGAACGCGATCGGGAGCGCTTCTCGGTGAGCACCGAGGGCATCACCGTCATCGAGAAGGACCGCAAGCTCTGATCCACGCTGCGATGCTCAGGTGCCGGCGAGCTGGGCCACGACGGGGGCGAACGGTTCGACGTCGTCACCGCCGACGATCACGTAGCTGAACCCGAGCTCCTCCCGGCGCTGCTGCAACCGCTCGACGATCTCCGCGACGCTGCCGATCAAGGCGAACGGGGTGGCATCGATCATCGACTCGTCGACGCCGACCATCCCGGCCACCCCTCGCAGCGCGCCGGCGCGATCGTCGGTCACCGAGACCATGAAGGCGCGGATGTTCAGCTCGATCTCGTCGATCCGCGAGCCGGCCGCTTCGCGCACCAGCGCCACGTTGGTGGCGACGACGTCGCTCGTCATCGACGCCACGGCGTCGGGGCCGATCACGCCGGCCCGCATGTTCCCGTTGATCCCGACGATGTCGGCCTCCCGGGCGGCGATCGACAGGACTCGCGGGCCACCGCCGCCGATCAGGATGGGCGGGTGCGGGCGCTGGACCGGCAACGGCAGACCGTCGTAGTCGCTGATCGTGTAGTGCTCGCCCTGGTGGGAGAACGGCCCCTCGGCCAATGCGCCCTTGATGACGGCCAGCCCCTCCTCGAAGCGGTCGATGCGGACACCGGCGCGGTCATAGGGGATGCCGGACGCCTCGTAGTCGCTCGTCATCCAGCCGGCGCCGAGGCCGATCTCGACCCGGCCCCCGCTCAACACGTCCATCGTGGCCAGCTCCTTGGCCAGCACGACCGGGTGCTTGTAGTCGTTGTCGAAGACCAGGGCGCCGACCCGCAGCGTGGTCGTCGCTGCGGCGGCGGCCGCCAGCGCCGGCATCGGCGCCAGCTGGTCGCCGAAGTGGTCGGGCATGGTGACCGTCGAGTAGCCGAGGCCCTCGATGCGGCGGGCCTGCTCCACCCAGCCGGCCCCGTCCGACGGACCGGAGACCTGGACGCCGAAGCGGAACGGTTTGCTCACGCCCGGAAGCTAGTCAGCGGGGTTCCCGAGCGTTCGGTCGGCAGCGCGAATGGGTGGTCAGGTCGAGCCCCAGCGATACACGCGAGCGAAGCGAGCCATCCACGCAGCGGCACGGACCTGCCGCGAATCGCCAGAACCCGACCACTAGCGTCGGGCCACTGTGCGGCTCGTCAACCCCCCAGCTCGCTCCCTGGCCTGGTTGGGTCGGCTGGGGCTGATCGTCGGCGGCGGCGCGCTGCTGCTCACGGCGGTGGTGGTCGCCGTCGCACCGCGCGTGTGGCAGATCGCCAACGCCCACGAGGAGCTGCCGGTCGTCCTCCCCGCCTTCCAACCGCTGGCCCAGCGGTCCTACGCCTACGACATCTTCGGCAACGAGCTGGCCGTGTTCCAGGCCGAGAACAGCCAACCCGTGTCCCTGGAACAGGTCCCGCCGCACGTCATCGACGCCTTCCTGGCCGTCGAGGACCGCGAGTTCTACAACCATGACGGGGTCAACCTGCGCAGCCTGGTGCGGGCGACGCTGTCCAACTTCTCGTCCGACGAGGCCGCCCAGCAGGGCGCCTCCACGATCACGATGCAGGTCGTCAAGAACGACTTCCTCGCCGGGCTCGAGCGCGACGGCCGCTACAAGCTGCTGCAGGTCCACTACGCGCTGATGCTCGACCGGGCCAAGACCAAGGACGAGATCCTCGAGCGCTACCTGAACACCGTCTTCCTGGGCAACAACGCCTACGGCATCCAGGCAGCGTCGGAGGTGTACTTCGGCAAGACGGTGGACCAGCTGACGTTCATCGAAGCGGCGTTCCTCGCCGGCCTCGTCCGTTCCCCGTCCGGCTACGACCCGGTGATCAACCCGGAGCGCAGCCGGTCCCGCTTCGATCAGGTCCTCGACCGCCTGGTCGACGCCGGCGAGCTGACCGAGGCCGAGGCGGCCAACGAGGACGAGGCCTTCGTTCTGCCCGACCGGGCGCGCACCACGCCGGGGCGGATCGCCGTCCGGGGCTACTACACGGAGGCGCTGCGCGAGTTCCTGCTCGACCAGTCGAACCTGCTCGGCCAGACCTACGACGAACGGTACGCCACGCTGTACCGGGGCGGCCTGCGCATCCACACAACGTTCGACCCGTTCGCCCAGGCCTACGCCGAGGAAGCCCGCAACGTGCTCCCCGACAACGCCCAGGGCTTCGATGCCGCGGTCGTCTCGCTGGACACGGCCACCGGCGCCATCAAGGCGATGGTGGGTGGACGGGGTTTCGTGCCCAACGAGCGGGAGACGAACATGGCGCTGGCCCCCCGCCAGACGGGATCGAGCATCAAGATGTTCGTGCTGGCCGCGGCGATCCAGGCCGGTGCCCAGCCCGACGACATCATCGACGGTCAGAACAGCTGCGTGTTCGACGTGCCGGACGAGGACGAGCCGTTCGACGTCTCCGAGTCGACGGATCGAGCGCCCGACACGCTCGCTCGGATGACGTGGAGCTCGATCAACTGCGCCTACGTGCGGCTGTCCCAGATCGTCGGGCTCAACCGCGTCGTCGACAGCACGTACCGGATGGCCCAGTCCAACTACCTCTACCCCGGCCAGCCGCGCTCGGAGCGCGAGCCGATCCGGCCGTACATCAGCTATTCGACCGGCGCCAACGAGATGAGCCCGCTGGACATGGCGTCCGGTGCGCAGACCATCGCCAACAAGGGCCTCCACCATCAGCCGTACTACGTGGAGTACATCGACACCGCCGACGGTCGGCGGATCTACACCCACGAGAGCGCCGGCACGCAGGTCCTCGACGAAGGGGTCGCCCTGACGACGGCCGACACGCTGAAGGGCGTCCTGACCGAGGGAACAGCGCGGGGCAACTCGCTCGCCGGTGAGCGGCCGGCGGCCGGCAAGACGGGCACCCAGCAGGACAACACGAACGCCTGGTTCGTCGGCTTCACGCCGCAGATCACCACCGCCGTGTGGGTCGGCGATCCGAACGGCTACACCCCGATGGTCGAGGTCCCGGAGTTCGGCGGCCGCAACGCCTCGCGGGTCCAGGGTGGTCGGTACCCGGCGGAGATCTGGAAGGCCTACATGGACCGGGCCCACGAGGGGCTTCCGGTGGTCGACTGGGCGCCGCCGCCGGCGCCCGCCCGTCCGGCGGCGCTGCTGTACCTGCCCGGCAACGAGTGCCTGGTCCGCCGGGCGACGCCGATCGTGCCCGGTCTACCGGGCTCGTCCACCAGCTCGTCCACCAGCACGTCGACGACGGCGCCCGCAGGCCCGGCCGGGTTCATGTCCGCCGCCGCGCCGACGACGGTGGTGCCGCCGGGCGAGACGCCTCCGGCCGAGACGCAGCCGCCCGTCGAGACCGTGCCGCCGCCGGTGGTCGCTGCTCCCGCCGCCGAGGCGCCGACGCCGGCGACGCCCGCTCCTGCCGCCGCGCCGTCCCAGTCGCAGTCGCAGCCGCAAGTCACGACGGCGGCGCGTGGGCAGTCCCGGGCTGGCGCGCCGACCGTCCCGCCGACGACCGCCCCGCGCGCCGAACCGATCGAGCCCGGCACGACGGTCCCACCCGACGTGCTCGACCCCCGCGCACCGATGCCGTCCGCGCCGCTGGCGACCGCGGCCGTCGTACCTTGCTGAGCGAGGACCTGCTGGCGCTGCAGCGCCTGGACACCTCGATCGACCAGGCTGTGTATCGCCACGCCCACCTGTCCGAGCGTGACGCTGCTGCGGTCGCCGGGAAGGCGCTCGCCGATGCCGACCGCCGACGAGCGGCGATCGATGTCCGCGACGGTGAGCTCGAGGAGGCCGTGGCCGCCCTCGAGGGCGACGGCGCGGGGCTGCAGCAGCACCGGGTGCGGCTGGAAGGCCAGCTCCGCATGGTGACGTCGACCCGCCAAGCCGAGGCGCTGGAACACGAGCTCGCCACGCTGGCCAGCCGCCGTGACGAGCTGGACGACCAGGAGCTGGCCCATCTCGAGGAGCAGTCCACGCTGGCGGCCGAACGCGATGCGCTGGATGCCGCCCGACCCGGGCTCGTGTCGTCCGCCGATGAGGCGTCCGCCACGCTCGGCGCCGCCGAGGGTGCCGTCGATGCGGAGCTCGTGTCATTGCGCGCCGAGCGAGAGCTGGTGGTCGGGCGGATCGATCCGACCGTCCTCGATCGATACGCCAGCCTGCGGTCCAGGTTCGGTGGGGTCGCCGTCGGCGCGCTGGAGGGCACGAGGTGCTCGGGATGCCACCTCGATCTGTCGGCCGCCGAGGTGGAGGCCGTGCGGGCCACGCCGGCCGGGGAGCTGGCGGACTGCCCGCAGTGCGGCCGCCTGCTGGTGCCCTGAGCGGCGGACGGCGTGCTGCTCTGGTTCGTCGGCACGGCCATCGCCATTGTGCGGTTCGTCTTCCAGGACCCTCGGTTCGACTATCGCCTGCTGGTCGTCGGCGCCGTGCTGCCGCTCGCCGACGGGCTCATGGGTGGCGCCCGGGTCCTGCACACCCTGGTGTTCAGCCTCGTCGTGCTGGCGGTCGTCATGGTCAGCACGTCGCGCCGGGGACGGCTGCGGCCGCTGCTGCTCGGGCTGCCGATCGGGCTGCTCCTCCACCTGGTGGTCGACGGGGCGTGGACCGACACCCGGTTGTTCTGGTGGCCGCTGGGCGGGTTCGACCTCTCGGGCACCGAGCTCCCGGAGGCGGCGCGAGGGTGGTGGGCAGTGCCGATGGAGCTGGCCGGCCTGGCGATCCTGGTGTGGGTGTGGCGTTCGTCGCAGCTGTCGCGACCGGCGGCGCGCCATCGTTTCTGGACGACCGGGCAGCTCTTCGGCGGACGGTGAGGGGCGCTGTGGAACACTCTTCGCCGTGCTGATCCTGGTGCGTCACGGGCGGACGGCGCTCAACGCCACCGGGCGCCTGCAGGGGCGAGTCGATGAACCGTTGGACGAGGTGGGGGAGCGCCAGGCGATCGCCGTCGCCAAGCTGGTCGGCCCCGTCGACGAGCTGATCTCCAGCCCCCTCGTCCGGGCCCAGCAGACAGCGCGGGCGTTCGACCGGCCCTTCACCGTGGACGAGCGCTGGATCGAGCTGTCCTACGGCATCTACGAGGGCGTGCCGCACGCCGACGTGCCGTCCGAGGCGTGGGACCACTGGAGGGTCAACCCGGCCTGGGTGCCGGAAGGTGGCGAGTCGCTGGCCGAGCTCGACATCCGGGTCCGCGAGGCGTTGGAGGAGCTGGCCGTTCGGGCCGCAGGGCGGACGGTCGCCGTCGTCAGCCACGTCTCGCCGATCAAGACCGCCGTGGCGTGGGCGCTGGGCTGCGGCATCGAGATCGGTTGGCGCTCGCACCTGTCGCAGGCGTCGGTCTGCCGCATCGACGTCCGTCGCGCCGGTCCGGTCCTCTATTCGTTCAACGAGGAGGCGATGAGCTCGTCGGACTGACCGGCACCGTGTCGGCCGGGTCAGAACGGCGACAGGCCGAGGCGGTTGCGGACCGACACCATCTCCCCGAGGTGGTTGAGACGGTGGCCGATCGCCTCCCACTGCACGAACCACGACGCCGGTCGGCCGCTCCACATCGAGAACAGCCACGGCACGGACGGCTGCTCGACGCCGGCGGCGGCGAGTCGGGAGGCGGCGTCGGGGACGGCGTCGAGCTCGGTCTCGTCGACGGTCTCGAGCCAGCCGTGCGTCCGGTCGTGCACGGCACGGGAGTAGGCGACCAACTGCTCCCGGTCGACGACGGCGGCCAGCTCCACCGGCTCCGCCTCGGCCAGGCCAAGGTGGGCGGCGGCGCCGTCGAGGCCGAGCCGATCCCGCCAGGTCTCGAGCTGCGGCGGCTGACGACACAGCACGGCGTTGACGGCGAGGTCGGCGTGGTAGGCGGTGTGGAACGTGAGGAAGGCGATCGACGAGCCCCCGGGACCGGCCCGATCGGTCCAGCGTTCGAGCGGCACGGGACCGACGACCGACTGCTCGAACCGCTCGGCCAGTGCCGTGTGCTCGGTGCCCATCCAGGTCCGCAGATCCATCGACGGTCAGTCTGCCGACCGCCGGTCGATCGAGCACACTGGCCTTCGTGGAGGCGATCGATGGGGTGCCCGTCGTCGCGTTCCGGGACGCCGCGGCGTGGGAGGCGTGGCTGGGCGAGCATCACGGCGAGGAGGCCGGAGTGTGGCTGAAGCTGGCCAAGAAGCACTCGGGTATCCCGTCGGTCACCGACGACGAGGTCGTCGACGTCGGGCTCTGCTACGGGTGGGTGTCGGGTCAGCGCAGGTCGCTCGACGAGACCCACTACCTGCAGAAGTACGTCCCACGCCGGGCGCGCAGCCTGTGGTCGAGGGTCAACGTCGACAGGGTCGCACGGCTGCTCGCCGAGGGAAGGATGCGCCAGCCCGGGTGGGCCCAGGTTCGTGCCGCCCAGGCCGACGGCCGGTGGGCCGCGGCCTACGAGTCGCAACGCGATGCCACGGTGCCGGCGGACGTCTGGCGGCGATGGCGGGCCGCAGCAGCGCGCGGTCGGCGTTCGAATCGCTGGACAAGACGGCGCAGTACCGCCGCTACCTGCCGGTCCTTCAGGCCCGGAACGCCGCGGCCCGGGCGGCCCGAGTGGAGGCCCTGATCGCCGATTTGGAAGCCGACGGCGGCGCCGATCCGTGAACCTCTCGGCTGACCAGCGCATGCCTCAGCTGCGGTACACGATGTCCCAGTGCGGGCTACGGTGCGAGCGCCACGGGGCCTGCCGTCGGCAGACGCACCGTTCGAGGGAGGGCGCTGACATGCACCAACGACGACGACTCACGGCCGGGCTCGGTCTGGTGCTGGCCACCACGCTCGGCGTCGGCGCATGGGCCGGTCCGGTCAGCGCGACGGCGACCGACACCGTGGCCAAACCACCCGCCGATCCGTTGACGTTCGAGCTGCCGGCGACGATCAACGGCAGCCCGGGGTTCGTCTCGACGACGCTCACCGAGTTCGTCGTGCGGGACGACCGACTGGTCGCCTCGCTCGACATCGCTGGGCAGTCCGTCGACGTGGTGGTCACCGGGATGGCGGCCCCGACCTCGTGCAAGGTCCTCGACGTCGTCCTCGGACGGATCGCTGTCGAGCGGCCGGGTCTGGTCGTCGAACTGGACCAGCTCCGCTTGCAGCTGGCCGCCGAGCCGGGCAAGTTCGATCCCACGAAGTTGCTCGGCAACATGTTGTGCCAGATGGCCAAGCTGTTCGGCGAGGGCCGCTCGAGGTCGATCGCCGAGCCGCTGACCCGTGTGGCCAAACTGCTCGACATCCGGGTCATCGCGTGACCGCCAAGGAGGAAGACATGGTCGACACCGAACGAAACCGACGGTGGACGCGGCGGGGGCGGTGCGTTGCTGCGGCGACCGTCCTCGGCGCCTTGGGCGTCGTCGCCGGAACCGCCCCACGCGCCTCGGCGCAGGTCGGTGGGCCGAGCCAGGGGTGCAACACGTTCAACGACCCGACCTGGGAGGACTTCCTCGGGCAGAGCGGCAGCCTCGGCGCCCCGATGGCGTTCCACGCTGGTGAGACGATCACGGTCCGCGCCGGCGAGCCCACGGCGGATGCGACACCGACGGCGACGGAGCTCTACTTCGACATCGGCCCGGCGGGGTCGAACAAGGTGGTCGACTCCGGAGCGTTCCCGGCGACCCTGACCTACACCATGCCGGCCGACGGCACCCACAACGGAGGGTTCCGGGTCGATGCCGGCCAGGCAACCTGGCACCTGTCGTGCACGGCGCCGCTCGGCGGCGGTGAGGACGACGGCTTGGCCGACACCGGTAGCGCCAGTGGCGTACTCGTCGTCGTTGCCGGCCTCGCCGTCGCCGGCGGAGCCATGACCTGCTACGCGGCGCGTCGCAAGGTCACCTAAGCATCGGCGTCGTTGGTCGACGCAACACGGCGTGCCGGGTTCGGTGGGAAGAACCCGGCACGCCGTTGCGCGCCGGCCCCAGGGGTCGTCGGGGCCCGCACGTCGTCCGCCCGCATCGGCCACGTACCCAACGGCGGACGTCCGTATCCCCGTCCTACTGTGCTCGTCATGGGCAGCGTGTCGAAGGTGACGTGCGGCCGGGTCGTCGTCGAGACAGCTGGTGGCCGGATGACGCTCGTCGTCGACAGCGAGCGCGTGCCCGTACCCGCCGGGCTGGTGCGAGAGGTGCGCCGGTCGTGCGGGCTGTCGGACCCGGAGCCCGCGCTCCTGGTGCTCGTCGAGCTCCTGCGGACCTGACTGACCCCCACGTTCGGTTGGCGCCCGATCAGCGGACCGCGCCCGGCGGATCGGGCATCCTGTGCAGGTGGAGCGCGACGCCAGGACGAGCGACGACCGCGGCGCTCCGCCTCGGCGGCCGACCTTCTTGCAGCGCCAGGCGTTGAAAGGTCTGGTCAAACAGGCCCGCAAGCGTCCCGGCGAACCGCTGTCCCCGGCTGATTGGGAGTCGTACTGGAGGTTCGCGTCGCAGCGCGGCAACCGGGCGGTCAAGCGAGTCCTGCGGGCGCTGCCGAGCACGCCGCGCTGCGGCTATTGCGGGGCCCCGTTCGCCGGCCTCGGCGCTCGGGTCGTGGGACCTCTCGGCTACCGGCCGTCGCGCAAGAAGCCGAACCTCTGCGCCGTCTGTGTCGAGCTGGCGCCGCCGGGCGGGACGACGATGGAGGTCGGCGTCTTGTTCGCCGATCTCCGCGGGTTCACGACCGAGTCGGAATCGCAGTCCCCGCTCGAGGTGAGCGCCAAGCTGCGACGCTTCTACGCCCACGCCGAGAAGGTCCTGTTCCCGGAGGCCGTCATCGACAAGCTGATCGGCGACGAGGTCATGGCGCTCTACGTGCCGCCGTTCATGGTGCCAGCGTCGGGCGACGTGGATGACCCGGTCCGGCGCCACATCGCCGAGGTGATGATCGGGCACGCCCGGGAGCTCCTGGATCGCGTCGGCTACGGCACATCAGGTGAACCGGAGTTCGTGGTCGGCATCGGCCTCGACTTCGGCGAGGCGTTCATCGGCAACATCGGGGACACCGCGCTGCACGACTTCACGGCGGTCGGGGACGTCGTCAACACTGCGTCGCGCCTGCAGTCCCTCGCCGCCGGGGGCGAGGTGCTGCTCACCGACCGGCTGGCTCGCCTGCTGACCGAGCCGGTTGGCGTCCCCGAACTGGTCGTGCTGAAGGGCAAGCAGGAGCCCGTCGAGGCTCGGCGCGTCCGGTGGTTCGCCGGTCAGACCTGAACGGCGGTTCCGGCCGAGCTGACGGTTGCTACCGCGCCGATCAGCGCGGCGATTCCGAGCCCGCGCCTCCACCGACACACCCGATCGTGACACTGCGCCATCCGACACCCCTTCTGGCGCACTCGCCGCCCGAGCCGCAAGGTAGTTGGCGCTCGCGTGGCGCCGTTGGATGCGCGATCGGCGGTCAGCCGGCGGCTCGGTCGATCTGTTCGAGCAGACCGAGATCGTCCCGCACGGCCCAGTGCTCAACGACCTTCCCGTGGTCGGCCCGGAACACGTGCACCTGCTTCCACGCGACGTCGACTCCGTCGACCGGACGCCCCGCCAGGCGAGGGAACCCGTTGCCGACGTGCCGGCCGTGCTGGCTGTACCAGATGAGGACGCGGTCGCCGTCGGTCATCGTGGCGTGGTGCTCGATCCGACGATCGGCGAAGTTGGCGTCCTGCCAGCCGCCGACGAGGTCGAAGATGTCCAGGCCACGTTTGCGGCTGACGTTGTCGTAGACGTCCGGTGCGAACAGCTCCCGGATGGCGGAGTCGTCGCCGGTCGCGGCCCAGCGTTCGTATCCGTCGGCGATGGCGCCCACCAGGTCCGCATCCACCGGATCATCATCCCAGCGCTTGCGCTGGTCAGCGAGGTGACGTAACCCTGATCGGGGGACATGCCGTCATCCTCCGACGGCGTACATTCTCGCCATCGACTGAACCAGTCACCCACCTCTCCAGACCCCGGAGGCACACGTGGCAGATCCAGCCCCAGCGTTCCGCGTCGCCATCGTTCACGCCAATGGCGGTACGACGCTCGACATCGCTGGCGAGGTCGACATGGCCACCGCTCCTGAACTGGGCGCTCGATTGGAAGCCGTCATCGACGCGAGCACGGGCGAGGTCACGCTCGATGTCACCGAGGTGCACTTCCTCGACTCGACCGGACTCATCGTGCTGGTCACGGCACACCGTCGACTCGGCGCCGCGGGGCGGCGGCTCATCGTGCGCAACCCCTCCGCGCAGTTGGACCGGGTGTTCGAGCTCAGCGGTGTCGCGGACGTGCTCGAGGTGCAGAGGACCACAGCGTCGTCGGCGGGTGACTGAGCACCGACGCGGGCTCAGACCCGTTTCTCGACCCAGACTCGTTTGCCGGTCGCGGTCGATTCCCAGCCCCACCGATGTGTCAACGCCTCGACCAACCGGAGGCCATACCCACCGGCCCGTCGGCCGTCGTCACCGGTGCGAACAACCGGCGCATCGCGGGTGTTGTCGTGCACCTCGAGCACCAGCCGTCCCTCATGCAGGCCGACGATGAGATGGGGGGCTGAAGCAGCGTGGATCACGGCATTCGTCACGAGCTCAGAGGTGACCAGCGCCATTTCCTCCACCACATCGTCCGAGCACTCCGCCGACGACAACCAGTCAGCAACGGCGCGCCGGGCGCGACCGGAGGCCGACGCATCGCGCTCCAACCGGAGGCGAAGCCGAAGCAGATGGCCGTCCAAGCTCCCGAGACCGTCCTCCGGCTGCCACTCACCCAGATCCACATCGACCCTGTACCACGATCGGCGCGTTCGTAGTCGAGCTGACCGCCGTTGTGCGGCTGGTCGCCAGCCAGGTGAGGACGTCGCCGCCGTAGAGCTCGAGCTTGAGCTGGTGCCAGTGAGCGAACGACGGCCGGTCGCCCACGCCGCATGGTGCCCGAGGGTGGGCGTGTCTCGGCGGCATACACAACGCGCCGAGCGGACGCTCACGGCCGCTCGGTTCAGGCCGGATGGCAGCCCCCGGTCGTCGTGGTGCCGTCAGGGAGCGGGAGTGAGTGGGTCCAGGCCGAGGAGAACGCGTCCGGCGTCGGCGATGGCCGCCGGTGCGACCCAGAAGTGTTGTGGGACGACGCGAACGTCCCGAATTGCTCTGGCGAAGGCGCGAGGCCCCGTGCTGGCGGTCATGCCGACCTGGGCGGCGACGAGGTCGACGGCGGTGACGGCGTCCCGGCAGCATGAGGCGCAGGCCAGCCGGAGCAGAGTCAGATCGCGCGACGAAATGTCGCGGCCGTGAAGGATCGCTTCCCAAACGGTGCTGACCATGGCGATGGCAAAGGCGCGTCCACTGCGGAGTCGCGCCTCGGCGTCGGCGAGGGCGAGCTGGGGCCCGGGCAAATGCCGCAGCGATGTCTTCGATCCCACCGGTGTCTTCTCCGCAGCGATCGCGGTGAACAGATTCAGCGCGTTGCGTGCGATGCCCGTCGCGACACCGACCTTGCTAAGCGAAAGACGGGCAGGCAGAGGGAGTCGGTACGGGGCAGCATCGACGCGCATCCCGACGCCGAAGATGTCGATGACCCGGTCGCTCGCAACGTGCGCGTTCGCGATGACGACGTCGTGTGACCCGGTGGCCGTCAGCCCGGCAGCGGTCCACGTCTCGACGATCCGGTAGTCCGCACGCGGCACCACCACTTGGCGGACGAGAGGTACGCCTTCTGAGGTCCGTTGCGTGATCCCGTCAGCGTCGACCACGACACAGCTGCCACAGAAGTAGTCGGCGATTGCACAGCCGCTGGCGAAGGGCCAGCGACCGCTGACGGCGAGCCCGCTTTCAGTCGGCCTGGCGTGCCCGCCCGGCGCGAATGAGCCGCACATCACCAGGTTTGGTTGTTCAGTGGTGAGGGCCGTTGCGGCGGCCGGGTCCAACGCCGCGATCAGCAAGCCCGCCTCGAGGCCGACCATGAGCGTCCAGGCAACGGACCCGTCGGCTTCCGCGACTGCCTCGATGACCTCGATGATCGTCAACGGATCGGCTTCACCACCGCCGTACACCGCAGGATTGCCGAGTCGGAACAGACCCGCCTCGGCCATCGGTCCGACCACCGCCGCCGGCGGGGATCGCTCGTACTCGCCGCGGTCTGCATGCTCCCGGATCAACGGCTGCAGAGACCGAGCGACCTCCACCCACTCCACCCGACCGACCGTACCGCCGCCGCTGACGCTCGATCAGCGGCGAAGCCGGATCGGCGACGACGTGCTTGTTCTTCGTGGGTGCGCTCGCGGCCGTCCTACTGTTGCGTCGATGAGTCGGGCGCCGGAGATCCGGTTCTTGGAGTTTGCTGGTCGTCGTGTCGCGTACTCCGTGACTGGCGATGGGCCGCCGCTCGTTGCCCCGGCATGGTGGGTGAGTCACCTGGAGTTCGACTGGGCCGATCGGGCATTCCGGGGGTTCTGGGAGTCCGTTGGCGAGGGTTACACGTTGTTGCGCTATGACCGCCTCGGAGTCGGGATGTCCGATCGCGAGGTGCGCGTCGGGGATCTCACACTGGACGCTGAGGTTGCGTTGCTGGGTGCGGTGCTCGACGAACTGGCACTGCAGAAGGTTGCCTTGGTTGGCGGCTCATCCGGCGGCTGTGCGGCAGTCGCGTTTGCTGCTCGGTTCCCTGAGCGTGTGGATCGGCTCCTGCTCTACGGCGCGTACGCCGATGGATTCGCCATCACGTCGCCCGCGGTGAGCGAAGCGATCGTCGGGACGGTGCGTTCCCATTGGGGGTTGGGATCGAGATTGTTGGCCGACATCTTCCTGGGTGAGTCCAACGGTGTTGATCAGGAGCGACTGGCGCGCTTCCAGCGCGCCGCGGCGAGCCCGGACACCGCGGCGATGTTGCTCGAGCGCATCTACCGCAACGATGTTCGATCCGAGTTGGGCCAAGTACGTGCGCCGACGCTGGTTGTACACCGCCGCGGCGACCGCGCAGTTCCCTATCAGCTCGGCCGCCAACTCGCAGCGGGAATCCCGATGGCGGCGCTGATCCCGCTCGACGGGAGCGCTCACTTTCCATGGGCAGGGGATTCGCAGTCGGTGGCGCGGGCGTTGCGTTCGGTTCTCGCGCCCGAACCTACGGCGCGCCTGGGCGCCGACCCTGCGGTGCGGCTGCTCTCCGGTCGAGAACGCGAGGTATTGGGGTTGATCGCTAACGGGTTGAGCGACCGGGAGATCGCCGAACAGCTGGTCGTGAGCCAGCACACTGTCCATCGCCACGTCGCGAACATCCGCCACAAGCTCGGGCGTGGTACCCGTACGGCGGCGGTCGCCGAGGCCGGGCGGCTCGGCCTGCTCTGAGGTCCATCACCGGAACGGGCCATCCTGATCGGATGGCCCATGCAAGGGATGCGCAGCGGCCGCGCTGTCCGCATGATCGCCGTCGTGAAGAACATCACGCACACCACGCCCTCAGAGGAGCCTGCCATCTGGGCTCGTGCGTTTGCGGTCCTCTACGACCCGTTCTTGTGGGTCGGCGAGCGGGCGGGAGTGCGCGCTCTCCGACACGAGGTCCTCGGCAAGGCGCGTGGACTCACGGTGGAAATAGGTAGTGGCACGGGTCTCAACCTGCCGCACTACCCCGATGAGCTCGACGAGCTGGTCCTCGTCGAACCGGACCTTCCAATGCGTTCCCGGCTCCAGAAGCGCCTGAGCGCTACCAGCCGGCGCGCACGGCTCGTCGATGCGCCGGCAGAGCGGCTGCCGTTCGCCGACCGATCGGTTGACACGGTCGTCTCGACGTTCGTGTTGTGCACCGTCGACGCCCCCGACGTCGCCCTTCAGGAGATCGTGCGGGTGTTGCGGCCCGATGGTCAGCTCCTGTTCTTGGAGCACGTCCGCTCAGAATCGCCGAGGCTCGCCTCCTGGCAGGACCGCCTCGCCGAGCCGTGGCGTCGCTTCGCAAGAGGCTGTCGCTGCAACCGCGCGATCACAGAGCTGATGGTGACCGGCGGAATGACGCTCGACGACGTACGCGCGGAGTCGTGGCCTGCAATGCCGCCGATCGTACGACCGCTCGTCGCCGGACGAGCGCAGATCGGGACCAGCAATGGGTGACACCGGCTCGCCCGAGCTCAATCAACCCGTGCCGGCGAATACCTCATCGCGCACAAGTGTTCGTGTCGGGCTCTTCCCTGACGCGCTACAACTGGCCCACGGCGATGCGGAGCGGCTGCGAGCGACGCTCGGTCAGGTCGCCGACGCGGGTGTCGACCACCTGTGCGTCGGCGATCACGTCAGCTTCTTCGTCGGAGCGGGATCGGACGGTCTCATCAGCGCCAGCTCATTGCTTGCAGTTCAGGCTGAGCTGCCCGTGTATGTCGGGCTGTACTTGCTTCCGTTGCGCCACCCGGTCCCGGTGGCCCGCCAGCTCGCCACGATCGCCCAGCTCGCGCCTGGTCGCCTCACGTTCGGTGTCGGGCTCGGCGGCGAGGATCCCCACGAGATCGAGATTTGCGGCGTCAACCCGAAGACCCGTGGACGCCGGATGGACGAATGCCTGCAGATCCTGCGAAGCCTGGCCCACGGCACGCCAGTCACCTTTGAAGGTGAGTTCTTCGTGGTCGACGACGCCCTGATCCTGCCAGCGCCATCACCGTCGATACCTCTTATCGTGGGAGGGCGATCGGATGCGGCGGTCAGCCGTGCCGCGAGGCTCGGCGACGGCTGGCTCGGGATTTGGGTTTCCCCACGCCGGTACGCCGAGGTGCGGGATCACATCACTCGGGAGGCGGAGCAGGCCGGAAGGAACGCAAGTCGGCTCGAACATGCGCTCAACGTCTGGTGCGGCTTCGCCACGACACGTGAAGCTGCCCGCGAGCTACTGGCCAGCCAGATGCAGCGCTTCTATCAGATGCCCTTCGAGCCGTTTGAACGCCACTCGCCGCACGGGACGCCCGAAGACGTCGCCGAGTTCCTGCGCCCCTACATCGAGGCCGGTTGCTCAACCTTCAATGTGATCCCGTGCGCTGACGACGACGAGAGCGCGATCGCCGCGGTCGGTGAGCTTCGAGCACTGCTCGCCTCATCCGCAGCAGGGACGACGGAACGAATCGTGACCACGAGGCCCTCATCAGCCGTCTTCCCAGCGGACGTTGACGTCAGATCCCACTGACCAGTCCGACGATGGTCCACAGCGTCCTGTTCAGGGACCTCGCCGGCCGTCGAGCGCACCGGGGGGCGGGGTCTCCGCCGCGGCCCTTCCGAACACCGATCCCGGAGGGCCGAGCCGGCCCTGCAGCGCCAGTGTGGTGAGGTATGCGGCGACGACACCGAGAATGATCAGCGGGCCCACTGCTAGACCAGCGGAGGCCGTCAGCGCGGTGGCGATGACGATCGCCGACAGCGGCAGCTTCAGCACGGCCACGACCATCACGCCGATGCCAACCGCAATGCCGGCGCTCAAGGAGAGGCCGGGGAGGTGGGAGGCGGCGATCCCGCCCGCAGCACCGAGGTAGATCGCAGGGAACGTTGGCCCGCCGCGGAAGCTGCCCAGCGACACGCCCCATGCCAGACCCTTGCAGACGATGAGCATGAGCAGGGCTCCCACCGACCAGGTGCCGGCGCCAGACACCAGTCCGGGGAGGGCGTCCTGCCCGGAGAACAGCACCTGGTCGGCGCCGTGGTCAGTCGACCGCTCGAAAAGGATCGCCGCCGCCGCAACGACCAGTCCCGACACCGGGATGAGGACGAACGGTGTCGACGTCACGACCCGGGACACCCGGACCCCCAGGCTCATGATGCAGAACGTGATGAGCGCGCCAGCGACCCCCAAGGCGAGCGCCCAGCCGATCTCCTCCCAGGTGACGCCGGAGAACCGTGGCAGCTCGAGCGATACCAGCGAGTAGGCCGCGGTGCTCAGCCCACTCCAGTGCGACATGCCGACGAACAAGAGCGAACCGACGCCGCCAGCGACGAGACCGGGCACCACGATCAACGGGAGCGTCGACCCGCCGAGCCCGGCGGCCTCGACGATGATCACGGCGGACACGATCGGCGAGCCGAAGATGACCGAGATGGCAGCGAGGCTGCCGGCGGCGGCAAGTACGGTCGCGAGCTGCGGCGGTGCATCGCGCCGGACAAGGGCCACCGTGTACATCGCCAGCCCGGCACCGACCGTGATGAGGGGCGCTTCGGGGCCGAGTACGACCCCGAAGCCGATGCTGGCCCAACCTGCCAAGTAGCACGCCCGCCACGACGCTGGGCTGGTTGCCGCCCATCTGCAGGCCGTGGGCCGGCACGTGTCCTCCCGCCCCCGGCAGACGGTCGATCGCGAACGCCACCGGCAAGCCGGCGACACCGAGCACCACCACGTACCACCACCAGGGAATGGAGACCCACCCGAAGCCTTCCGGCAGGTCCGTGAACAGCCCCTGCTGGGTGTAGTGCACGAGCTCGAGGAACGCCCACGAGACGAACGAGACGACGACGCCGATGACCGCCGCGAGCACCAACACCGCGAGAAAGCTCCTGCTCCGCAAAATGGCCAATGGATCAGGCGTCGCTTCCGCCGGTGCGGATGCGTCGGTCATCGCGCGATCTCCGGAAGCGTGATCCGTCAAACGTACTCGGGAGCGGACCGTCAGAAACCGACTGCGTCGCGCCGGCATCCGTTGCCATCTGAGCACGGCCGCTCTACAGATCGCCCGGGCCGATGGCGTCGAAGTCCGTTGCGGTCTCCGTACGGACGAGATCGAGCGCGGCGAC